>NZ_LZJK01000061.1 GCF_001667945.1 Mycolicibacter sinensis
GTCGGCGACGGCCTGCGACAGCCCCGGCAGGTTCCCGATGATGGTTCCGGTCAAGCCGAATTCTTCGGTGGCGATGTCCTTGCCCAGGGCTACCTGGACGGTGACGTTCGTGGCGTCTTCCAGTGCGACGGCCGAGCGGCGCGCCACCAGCCGCAACGCGCCCAGGAAACAGGCCGCGTACCCCGCGGAGAACGACTCCTCGGGGTTGGTGCCCTCAGCGTTGCCGCCCAGCTCGCGGGGTGGGCGGGTGTCCAGGTCGATGCGGCCGGTCGCCGAACGGACGTGGCCGTCGCGGCCCCCGCCGGTCGCGGTCGACTCGGTGGCGAAAACGACGTGGATGCTCATGGCTCGATCATGCCAGGCCGGCGCCCGACCGTCAGGCGAGATTGGCCCGCACCCCGGCCTCCACGGTGCGCCCCAGATCCTTATCGACGTTGTGCCAGTATTCGAACACCCGCGACAGCACCGGCTCGCGCACACCGGCAGAGACATGCCCGATGATGTTGGCGGCCAACCTTTTTCGTTGCTCGTCGTCAAAGACGTGACGGACCAGGGTTCCGGCCTGGCCGAAGTCGTCGTCGTCTGCGCGCAGCGTGTAGGCCGCGCGCACCATGTCACCGTCGACGTGCCAGCGCACTTCGGCGGCGCGAGCCGGGTCGGCGACCGGTCCGCCGGTCGAGTTCGGCGCATACACCGGGTCGCTCGCGTTGCGGAACCGCATGGCCCCGTCTTTGGAGTAGCTGCGCACGTCGGTCTTCGGCGCGTTGACCGGCAACTGGTTGTAGTTGGTCCCGATCCGGGCGCGGTGCGCGTCGGCATAGGAGAAACCGCGGGCCAGCAGCATCTTGTCGGGGCTCAGCCCGGTGCCGGGCACGGTATTGCTGGGCTCGAACGCCGCCTGCTCGATCTCGGCGTGGTAGTCGCTGACGTTGCGGTCCAGCGTGAAGCGTCCGACGTCGATCAGCGGATAGTCGGCGTGCGGCCACACCTTGGTGAGATCGAACGGGTTGAGCCGATAGGTCTTGGCGTCGGCGAACGGCATGATCTGCACTTTCACCGCCCAGCTGGGATATTCGCCGCGCTCGATCGCGTCGTACAGATCGCGCTGGTGATAGTCGGCGTCGGCGCCGGCGAGGCGCTCTCCCTCGTCCTGGGTGAGGCACTGCACGCCCTGGTCGCTGATGAAGTGGTATTTGACCCAGAAGATCTCGTCGGCGGCATTGATCCAGCTGTAGGTGTGGCTGCCGTAACCGTTCATGTGCCGCCAGGTTTTCGGCAGGCCCCGATCCCCCATCACGTAGGTCACCTGGTGCGCCGATTCGGGGTTGAGCGTCCAGAAGTCCCATTGCATGTGATGGTCACGCAGATTGCTTGCCGCCAAGCGCTTTTGGGATCGGATGAAGTGCTGGAACTTCATCGGGTCGCGCAGGAAGAAGACCGGCGTGTTGTTGCCGACGATGTCGAAGTTGCCCTCGGACGTGTAGAACTTGAGCGCAAACCCCCGCACGTCGCGCCAGGTGTCTGGGCTGCCGCGTTCGCCGGCGACGGTGGAGAACCGGGCCAGCATCTCGGTTTCGGCACCCTGCTGGAATACCGCCGCCCTGGTGTAGGCGCTGACATCGGCGGTGACCTCCAGCCGCCCGAATGCCCCGCCGCCCTTGGCGTGTGGCTGGCGTTCCGGCGTGCGTTCCCGGTTGAACATCGCCATCTGTTCGAGCAGGTAGTGGTCCTGCAGCAGGATCGGGCCGTTTGGGCCGACCGTCAGCGACTGGCTGTCACTCGGCGCCGGCGCACCGGCCTCGGTGGTGGTGTAGTGCTCGGTCATCGATGGGTCTCCGTTCAGGTGGGCGCAACCGTGAGTTGCCCCCGAATCCCCTTGGAATCCGGGGGCATTCGCGTGCTCAGTCCGGCTAACGGGGCGGTGGGGGCGGCGGGGGGGCCGAGGGGGGCGGGGCCGACGGGGGCGCGGGCGGCGGAGGCGGCGGTGGGCTGCCCGGGCCACCCGGGCCGTTACCGGGACCGGCAGGCCGGAAGCCGGGCCAACCCGGTTCGTTGCCCGGGCCGGCGGGCCCGAAGCCGGGACCCATCGGCGGACCGTGATGCATCATGCACGGCCCGTGGTGGCGAGGTCCGTGCCATCCGCCGTCGCTGAGGTAGGCGCCTGCGCTGAAGATCACCGCCGCGATGAAGACCGTCCCGGCGATGATCACCACCCACGCCGCGGCCTGATACAACCGGTTGGGTTTGGCCGGTTGTGGTGGCGGTGGTGGAGGCGGCGGTGGCTTGGAGGCTGGTGTCTCGGTCATATCGCCCAATCATGCCGGAGAACGACGCCAGCCGCCGCCCTTCGGGTGGGGCGGCGGCTGGGTGCTCGTGGCCGGGCCGGCTAGCGGCCCGGGGTCGGCGCCGGGGGGCGGGTGACCGATGGCGGAACGTCGCTAGGCCCCGCGCCTTCCGGCCCTGGCGGAGGCGCCATCGGGCCCGGTCCCCGGTGGGGGCCATGGTGGAACCCCTCGTGGAAGCCCTTGTGGAACATCGCCCCGTGATGGGGGCCGTGGTGTCCGCGGTGGCAGTGGTGCCCGCGCATGCCGCCACTGGCGTAGACGCCGGCGACGAAGATCGACGAGACGATGAAGACGACCCCGGCGACGATCGCGACCCAGGCGGCCAGCCGGTAGACCCAGTACGGCTTCTGCTCGACGGGCGGTGCGGCCGGCGGTGTGGTGGGTTCGGGTGTTTGGCTCATGGTTGCAATGGTGCGGGGCCAACCACCCGGCATCGCTAGGTGTTGGCTATGCGTCAGCTATGAGCCGATGAGCCTAGGCTCGTTAGCCCGCTGACCAGGGCTTGAATGGGTTGACCGCGAACTGGATCACCCGATAGGGCGCCCGGTGCCGTGGCTCGGTGTTCCACTGGCTGATGAACACCCGCAGCTCATCCAGCGTCGACCCCGGCGAGATGTAGCCGCCGTAGGGCTGCGCCAGCCGGTTGTCGAACGGCGAGGGCAGCGTCTCGACCGGCACCGGGGGGTCGGGCCACTCGGTGTGCTGCACCACGGTGGTCACCGGCGCGGTCCCCAGCCCGGTCGGCTCGTAGGCCACCCGGACTTCCATGTTTCCGGTGGTGCCGTTGAAGTAGGACAGCACCGGCTTGCCGTCGACCTGGCGCAGGCTCAGCTCGCCGATCTGGTCGTTCCACAGCGGCGTGGGCGGGTAACCCCAGCCTTTTTCGGCCGACCAGCCCTGCCAGGCCGACCGGTCGGTGAACTTGTCCGGGGTGACCCGGTACAGCGTCACCGACGCGCTGCGGTCGAAGTTGTTGGCGACGACGTACACCCAGCCGGTGACCGAGTCCGGTGTTGGAACCGGATCGTAGTAGCCGCTGATCTGGGACTGACCGAAATCCTGGTAGGAAGCCGCTCGCACCGAGCCCGGTACGGTCTGCCAACCCGGTTGCGCCGGATCGGCTTTCACCAGCCGCGATGTCTGCGGCACCAGCATCTTGGCGGTGGTCACCATCAGGTAGTTGGTCCGGTTGATCGACACGATCCCGGCCGGCAGCTGCGTGCAACCGGCCGGTGTCGGGTCGGCCAGCAGTGGCTTGTCCACCCCGAGCACACCGGTGTAGCGGATGCCGGCGGAGTCGTCGACCGAGTCCGGGTCGAGCCGCAGCGCGATCGGGGAATACCAGCCGCCGAACCCCACGCCTTGACCGGCGAAACTGTCTCCGCAGATCTGCAGCACCGCGCTGGGGAACTCCATGAACTCGCACAGATCGGTGGCGCCGATGCCGTAATCGCCGGTGAGCGTGCCGGTTCCAGCGCTCGGTCCGATGCGGACCACCTGGCCTTCGGCGAGCGGCCAGAGCACTGGGCGTGGGATCGGCGCGGGCGGTTCGGCGTGTGCAACCGACGGGACGGCCACTAGCGCCACTGCCGCCATGGATCCCGCCGAGCGTGCAACCAGTGCGAAATTTCCGGCGATTTTTCGCAGGCGTTGCACGTTCGGCGCCCTAAGCGAGGGTTAGGACGCCGCCAGCAGCTCGGCGATCTGAATCGTGTTGAGCGCTGCGCCTTTACGCAGGTTGTCCCCCGAGACGAACAACGCCAGACCACGGCCGTCGGGAGCCCCGGGATCGACCCGGATCCGGCCCACCAGGGAGTCGTCGGCGCCGGCGGCGGCCAGCGGGGTGGGCACGTCGGTCAGCGTCACCCCCGGTGCAGCCTTGAGCAACTCGGCGGCCCGCTGCGGGGAGATCGGCCGGGCGAATTCGGCGTTGATCGACAGCGAGTGCCCGGTGAACACCGGCACGCGAACGCAGGTGCCGCTGACCAAAAGCTCTGGGATGCCGAGGATCTTGCGGCTCTCGTGCCGCAGTTTCTGGTCCTCGTCGGTCTCACCGGAACCGTCGTCGACATAGCTGCCCGCCAACGCCACCACGTTGAACGCAATCGGCGCGACGTACTTGTTCGGCGCCGGGAAGTCGACCGCGCCACCGTCGTGCACCAACTGCTCCGCACCGTCGGCGACCGCACGGATCTGCGCCGCCAACTCCTGCACGCCGGCCAGCCCGCTGCCCGAGACAGCCTGGTAGGTCGAGACGATCAGCCGGGTCAGCCCCGCCTCGTCGTGCAACGGCTTGAGCACCGGCATCGCGGCCATGGTGGTGCAGTTCGGGTTGGCGATGATGCCCTTGGCCAACTGCTTGCCGCGCACGTCGCGGTCGAAGTTCACCTCGGACACCACCAGCGGCACATCCGGGTCCTTGCGCCACGCCGACGAGTTGTCGATCACCGTGACCCCGGCGGCGGCGAAGCGCGGCGCCTGCACCTTCGACATCGCCCCACCGGCGGAGAACAGCGCGATGTCCAGCCCGGTCGGGTCGGCGGTCTCGGCATCCTCGACCTCGATCTCAGCGCCGCGGAACTCCAGCTTGCGCCCGGCCGAGCGCGCCGAGGCGAAGAACCGCACCTCATCGGCGGGGAAGTTGCGCTGCTCGAGCAGGGTGCGCATCACCTGGCCGACCTGGCCGGTGGCGCCGACTACTCCGATGGCGACCATGTCAGCGCCCCGTCCCGCCGTAGACGGTGGCCTGCTCATCGCTGCCCAGCCCGAACGCCTCGTGCAGGGAACGGACGGCCTTGTCCAGGTCGGCTTCGGCGCACAGCACCGAGATCCGGATCTCGGAGGTGGAGATCAGGTCGATGTTGACGCCGTTGTCGGCCAGCGTTTCGCAGAAGGTGGCCGTCACGCCCGGGTGGCTGCGCATGCCGGCGCCGATCAGCGAGACCTTGCCGACCCGGTCGTCGTAGAGCACCTCGGTGAAGCCGATCTCGGCCCGCAGCGATTCCAGCTTGGCCACCGCGGCCGGGCCGTTGTCGCGTGGGCAGGTGAAGGTGATGTCGGTCTTGCCGTCCTCCACCTTGGAGACGTTCTGCAGCACCATGTCGATGTTGATGTCGGCGTCGGCGACGCCACGGAAGATCTTGGCGGCGTAGCCGGGCAGGTCGGGGATGCCGACCACGGTCACCTTGGCTTCGCTGCGGTCGTGTGCGACCCCGGTCAGGATGGCGTCTTCCATGGGGATGTCCTTGATCGATCCGGAAACGATGGTGCCGGGCTTGTCCGAGTAGGAGGACCGGACATGAATGGGCAGGTGGTAGCGGCGGGCGTACTCCACGCAGCGCAGCATCAGCACCTTGGCGCCGCAGGCGGCGAGTTCGAGCATCTCCTCGAAGGTGACGGTGTCCAGCCGCTTGGCGTTGGGCACGATGCGCGGGTCGGCACTGAAGATGCCGTCGACGTCGGTGTAGATCTCACAGACATCGGCGTGCAGCGCTGCTGCGAGCGCCACCGCCGTGGTGTCCGAGCCGCCGCGGCCGAGGGTGGTGACGTCCTTGGTGTCCTGGCTGACGCCCTGGAAGCCGGCGACCAGCACCACCTGGTCTTCGCCGAGCGCGGCCTGCAGCCGGCCCGGGGTGACGTCGATGATCTTGGCCTTGCCGTGCACGCCGGTGGTGATCACCCCGGCCTGCGACCCGGTGAAGGAGCGGGCGTTGCAGCCCAGTTCCTCGATAGCCATCGCCACCAGGGCGTTGGAGATCCGTTCCCCGGCGGTGAGCAGCATGTCGAGCTCGCGGGCCGGCGGGGCGGAGGAGACCTGTTGGGCAAGGTCCAGCAGGTCATCGGTGGTGTCGCCCATCGCCGAGCAGACCACGACGACCTGATTGCCGGCCTTCTTGGTCTCGACGATGCGCTCGGCGACGCGGCGGACCCGGTCGGCATCAGCCACCGACGATCCGCCGTATTTCTGCACGACGAGCGCCACTTTTCGTCCCTTCCGTGGGTGGGCTTGTCCCAGGATAGGGGAAGCCCCTCGCGGCGTTGACGCTGCGCCCGGGCCCGTTTTCTGTGACAGCCAGCTGGGCGCGTAAACTCCACGGTGTGCAGCGGGTGCTCCTCCTCGGACGCCGCGACGGGGTCTGATCCAGACCGGCTTCCCGTCGCGGGTGTTCGCGATGCGCCGGTCTGAATTCCATTCGAGAACCCCGGAGCAATCACCGTGACCAGTTTTTCTCAGTCTTCTCCCGACGCGTTCACGTCGGGCCGCCGCCTCACCAAACCCGCCGGCCCGCCCAATCCGGGCCAGCCCGCCTGGAACACGCAGCGCGGGTCGGCGATGCCGGTCAAGCGCTACCGCAGCTTCGCCGACGAAGTCGAAAAGATCAGCCTGCCGGATCGCACCTGGCCGGACCGGGTCATCGACCGGGCCCCGCTGTGGTGCGCGGTCGACCTGCGTGACGGCAATCAGGCGCTGATCGACCCGATGAGCCCGGCCCGCAAGCGGCGGATGTTCGACCTGCTGGTGACCATGGGCTATAAGGAGATCGAGGTCGGGTTCCCGTCGGCCAGCCAGACCGATTTCGACTTCGTCCGCGAGATCATCACCGACGGCGCCGTCCCCGACGACGTCACCCTGCAGGTGCTGACCCAGTGCCGCGACGAGCTGATCGAGCGCACCTTCGAGGCCTGCGCGGGCGCGAAGAACGTGATCGTGCACTTCTACAACTCGACGTCGATCCTGCAGCGCCGGGTGGTGTTCCGCGCCGACCGGGCGGCGGTACAGGCCATCGCGGTGGCCGGGGCGCGCAAGTGCCTGCAGGAGGCGGCCAAGTATCCGGGCACCCGGTGGCGCTACGAGTACTCACCGGAGTCCTACACCGGGACCGAGCTGGAGTACGCGAAGGAAGTCTGCGACGCCGTCGGCGACGTCATCGAGCCGACACCGGACAACCCGATCATCTTCAACCTGCCGGCCACCGTGGAGATGGCCACCCCGAACGTCTACGCCGACTCGATCGAGTGGATGCACCGCAACCTGAAGCGGCGGGACTCGGTGATCCTGAGCCTGCACCCGCACAACGACCGCGGCACCGCCGTGGCCGCAGCCGAACTGGGATATCAGGCTGGCGCGGACCGGATCGAGGGCTGCCTGTTCGGCAACGGCGAACGCACCGGCAACGTCTGCCTGGTGACACTGGGTCTGAACCTGTTCTCCCGCGGGGTGGACCCGCAGATCGACTTCTCCAACATCGACGAGATCCGCCGCACCGTGGAGTACTGCAACCAGTTGGGCGTGCCCGAGCGTCACCCCTACGGCGGCGACCTGGTCTACACGGCGTTCTCCGGCAGCCACCAGGACGCCATCAACAAGGGCCTGGACCAGATGAAGATCGATGCCGACGCCGCCGACGCGGATGTCGACGACATGCTCTGGCAGGTGCCCTACCTGCCGATCGACCCGCGCGACGTGGGCCGTACCTACGAGGCGGTGATCCGGGTCAACTCGCAGTCCGGCAAGGGCGGCGTGGCCTACGTGATGAAGACCGACCATGGGCTGGTGCTGCCGCGCCGGCTGCAGATCGAGTTCTCCCGCGTGATTCAGCAGCTGACCGATGGGGAGGGCGGAGAGGTCACGCCGAAGGAGATGTGGGACGCCTTCGCCGACGAGTACCTGAACCCGGTCCGGCCGCTGGAGCGCATGCAGCAGAAGCTGATCGCCGCCGAGACCGATGACGGCACCGACCGCATCGAGGCCGTGGTCAAGGTCGACGGTGTGGAGACCGAGATCGCCGGCGCCGGCAATGGCCCGTTGGCGGCGTTCGTCGACGCGCTGAGCCACGTCGGAGTGCACGTCCACGTGCTGGACTACTCCGAGCACGCGATGAGCGCCGGCGAGGAGGCCCAGGCCGCGGCGTACGTGGAGGCCCAGATCGGTGACCGGACCGTCTGGGGCGTCGGGATCGCGTCGTCGATCACCACGGCGTCGCTGCGGGCGGTGGTCTCGGCGGTGAACCGGGCGGCCCGGCCCGGCTGAGCCCCGCGAACAACTTCGGCCCCACGCGCAACCGCGGGGTCGGTATGTGGGTGTTGCCCGCCTCTCAGCGACAACGATGGTTATGTCAGCCGCGGGCGCTTGACATAACGGCACTTGT
>NZ_LZJK01000062.1 GCF_001667945.1 Mycolicibacter sinensis
GGTGGAAAAGTAGGACACCGCCGAACACAATTTAAAAGCCCTGTGGCCCCCAAACAACTTGGGGGCCACAGGCATTTGTATCGTGAGCGGGCTGCTGTGGGCCCTGAGGCCCGCACGGCGTCGCCGTCCGGCGTCGAAAGACCAATTCTGCTGCGGGATCCGCCGCTGGACTCTACCGTTAAGCCTTGGCTAAGGGGGCTAACAGGAGGATCCCAAGTGCGCGCTTTTCAATGCGTTCCCGTCATCGCCGGCCTCGCAACCGCCCTGATCGGAGGCGCCCCGACGGTATCGCCGGTGGCCAGCGCGCACGCGGCCGCGGTCTCCCTGACGGGCAACGGTACGTCGCTCGGGGACGGCGTGGCGTTCCTCATGGGCGGAACGGGAATCCCGCAGCCGCCGCAGACCTACCTCGATGCCGTCAACGATCTGTTCTTTAGCCCGCATGGATTCGGTGGCGAGTTGGTGTCCCTGTTCACCCCGGAGAACGTCAGCGACACCTCGCGCGCGGTCGGCCTGCAGATGCTTGAGAATGCGGTGGCTGAGCGACTCAACAGCGGAGAGGTCGACGCCGACCATCCGATCGTGGTGTTCGGCTACTCGCAGAGCTCCTCGATCTCCGTGGGGCTGATGCAGTGGCTTGCCGAGCACGAGGTGTCGAACGATCTGGTGCGGTTTGTCTTGATCGGCTCGCCGGCTACCAGCGCCATCCCCACCGACCTGTATCACACCGACGTCTACAACTACGAATACGACCCGGTCGCTTTCAAGCCGACCTACTTCAACCCGCTGGCGGACCTCAACTCCGCGCTGGGCTTCATCTACGGGCACTCGGTGTATCTGAGCGCGACACCCGAGCAGATCGCGAACGCGATCGAGCTGCCGACCTCGGACCCTGACTCGCTGACCACCTTCCACATGCTGCCCTCCGAGATCTTGCCGCTGCTGGCGCCGCTGCAGTTGCTGCCGATTGTCGGAATGCCGCTCTATGAGCTTCTGGAGCCCGTCACCCGGATCCTGGTGAATCTCGGCTACGGCAGCATCGACCATGGCTGGCCGCCGGGGGACGTCGACGTGGCGGCGGGCTCGGGGCTGTTCCCGCCCGACATCGATTTCGGTGAGCTGCTCACTGCCTTGGGCAAGGGTGTAGTCGACGGGATCAACAACTCCATCGCCAGCTTGTTCGACCCGGACACCTACACGATTTACTCGCTGCAGGAGAACCCGTCGCTGGCCGGAATCGTTAACGAGGGATACCTCGCGGGCTACCTCGACTCCCCGCACCCGTCGCTGGAGGAGGCCCTGACCGGCCTGTTCAACTTCCTGACGGCGTTCACCGACACCACCCCGTACGAGATGCCTGAGCCGGTCGATCTACTCGGCTAAGCGGTTTTGCCTCGGAGAATTTGTTCGATCCGATCCAACAGCGCGTCGGGGTCTTCGTTGGCGGCGTCTTTCCAGGCGACGAGTGCGTTGGCGAGGTTGATCGGCTGGACGGTCAGGTGCAGGCCGAGCAGGACCGTCTGGACGTCGGTGTTGTCCGAATCCGCGGTGTGGTAGGCGATCTCGGATTGTAGCGACTGGCCGTTGACCGGGTTTGGGACGGTCTTGGGAGTGATCGACTCGATGTTCTCGCGGCGGATTTCGGTCCACTTTGACCCGGGGAGGGCTGACCGTAGGGCCAACGCCGACGAGCTGATGCAGAGCGGGCACCGGCGCCACATGCGTAGCACGCTGACTACCGCCAATGGCATGACGCCCATCAGTAGGACGCCGACGAACCGAAGCCATGCCGGATTGCTTGGCTCGCGTCCGGCCGCAGTCCCGGCGACCCCCATGAGCGGGATCACGACGATGACCATGTAGGCGTTTCCCTCGAACCAGGGGGTGTAGCGGCAGATGATCTCGTCGGCTGTGCGGCGGAGCCCTGGACGGAAAATCCGACGCTGACCATATGCAATAAGTAGCGCCGTGCAGAGATTGACAACAGACCAATACCACTGCAGTCCCGCCCACATGGCCACCGGCAACAATAGGCACAGCGCTGCTGCAAAGGCGTATCGCAGCGCCGGCCCCCATGGGCCCCTTGTCTCGCAAGTTGTCACGGCCGGTCCTCCCGCGTTCTCCCCATCGGGGTGTAGCCATGGTCGCCGGTCGGCGCGCGACGCTGAGGCATGCTCAGCGGCATGATCAGTACGTCCGATTCCAGAGCGGAGTGTGCCATGTGGTTACGCGCCAACGTCCGAGTGACCGCGGAGGATCTGATCGATTCGGTCGAGGAGTGCGTCGGGGTCGTCGTCGGTGGCGTCTTTCCATGCGACAAGTGCGTTGGCGAGGTTGATCGGCTGGACGGTCAGGTGCAGGCCGAGTAGAACCGTCTGGATGTCAGTGCGCTCCGAACCTCCGGTGCGGTAGGCGATTTCGGTCTGCAACGACTGGCCGTTCACCGGATTCGGGACGATCTTGGGGGTGATCGACTCGACCTGCTCGCGCCGGATTTCCGTCCACTTAGAGCCCGGCGTGGCCGGCCGCAGAGCCAACGCCGATGGGGAAATGCGCAGCGGGCAGCGGCGCCACATGCGTAGGGCACTGAATAACACCAACGGCATGACACCCATCAGGAGGATGCCACCGATCTGAAACCACGCTGGATAGCCGGGATCTCGGCCCGCCGCAGCCATAGCCACACCCATGAGCGGAATCACGGTGCCGGCCATGTAGGCGTTTCCCTCGAACCAGGGGGTGTAGCGGCAGATGATCTCGCTGCCTGTGCGGTTAAGTCCCGGCCGGAAAATCCGCCGCTGGGGGATGATGATGGCGAGCGCCGCGCACACAATGCCAAGCGTTCCGTACCAAGGGAATCCGACCCAGACGTCCGCTATTGCTAATAGCAGGAGGAAACCGCCGAAGGCGTAGCGGACTACCCGTGCCCATCGACCTTTCGTCCCGCTAGCCGCCATCAGCAGCCGTCTCCAGTTCTGCCCACCGGAGCGCCGCCCTCATTGCCGCTGGGTGCGCGACCAGCGGCGACCGGTCGGACCGCTAGCCAGATGTCCTCCCGCGGAACCGGTGAGTCTTGTAGGGCGGTCACCGTCAGCTGCGCGATCAGCGTCTCCTGTTCGGTTGTAATGATCCGGGATCGGGACATGCTGTCGAGAATCCCGAGTTCGTGGCTGATCTGCATCGCGAGTAATCCCGATGCACCGGGTCCCTCGGTGGCGGCAGCGAGCTCCCGGCGCAGTCCATGAGACCCGGGTACCGACTGCAGCTGCTGCTCGGACAACATGGCGAATACCTCACCGGCGTCGAGTGATGCCTCGACGTGATGCAGCGTCAAGACCGCGTTGGCGCAGAACCGGTCGATGCGCGGATCGCTGCGGCAGACCCATACGCCGATACCGACGGCGGAATCGAACGGTTCCCAGTTCGGCGGGACGTCCACGTCCACGGCAAAGCCGTCGAACCGGTCGACCGGGGCCACCGCAACGCGGTTCTGGGCCATAAACTCATCGAATCGCACGGTCCGCGCGCCTATCCGAATCCGAATAGTGACTTCGCGTCACGCGCGACGCTACCCACCGCATCTGTGACCGGATGCCACACCGCTTCGACGCTCTTGGACGCCAGCATGGCGGTGCCAGCACCGACAACGGCGCCGACCACCATTCCGGTGGCCGTTCCCGCCCCCGGGACTACGGAACCGGCCAACCCACCGAGTTGAGCGCCCGCCCAGAGACCCGCCGCGACGCCGACACCCTCGCGCGTGACCGCCTCGGCAACCGAGTTTCCGTCCTGAACGTCGGACATCACCGCCGGGACCGCACTGGCCACTCCAACCACCCGAGCAACTCGGGAGAAGCCCTTCAGCTCAACGCCGCCGACCGTCGGGTCTTTAAACCACTTCAACAAGCCGGGATCAGGTGCACCGGGGCCCGTGGTGGGCCCCTTTGCGATCACATTGAGCGCGGCCTGGCGCACGCCGTCGGCAGTACCGCCGGCGATGGCACCTTCCCCTGCGATCAGTACGTCTTTCAGCGGCGGGACGAACCCGGGTATCTCGCCCGCGGCGCTGCTTTGCGGCTCGGTGCGCGGCGAAGTCGCTTGACGGTCACGCGGCAGTGTCGTGTGGGGCAGGCCGGCTGCAGCTGCGCCACCGTCAGCACCTTCTTCTGGGAAGCTGAGGCGCTCCAGCCCGGCGGTGGCGGCGGCGAGATCGCGGGCGATCCCGGCCTCGGCGTTGACCAGGTTGTTGAGGCGGCTGCGGAGCGCGCTGACGTGGCCGTCGGCGGCCTGCTCGCGCGCGTCGCGTTCCGCGGTGGAGCTGTAGCAGGTCAGCGTGTCGGTGAGGGTGTAGTCGTCGTCGACGTTGAAACCGTCGGAGAGGGCGGCTTCCACCGCGGCAAGCACCGACTGTTTGTTCGCCTCCTGCTGGCCGTAACACCGCTGGGCTATCTCGTCGGCTGCCCGCAACTGATCCGCCGGCGTTCGTACCTTGACCGCATCGGCCGCGGTGCGGTCCTGCATGCCGTGGGCGGCGCTGCCCTCCCAAATTGTTCCTCCAGGGCGCATCGACGCCGTGCGAACTTCGGCGAACGCACTCTCCCAGCCGTCGGCAAGCCGGGACCAGTTCTCACCGCACGTCTTGAGGAATTCCCAGCTCGCCGCTCTTAGCACGGAAAGCGACGGCCAACCGTTTTGCTCAGCGTCATCGGTGGCTACCTCGGTAGGCCAAGCCCGCCGGCTCCGCCGTCGCCGCTCGGGGAACCGCCTGGCGCACCCGAGCCCACTGCGGCCAACGCCGCTGCACCGCCGTCGTCCATCGCCTCGTAATCGCGCGCCGCCGCGGTGAGCTCGGCCGCTGTCGCGTGCATCCGGCTGCCGAGAACCATGCCGACCCGGTTCGCACCGGCGCTGACGGCCGTCGCCGCCGCGCTGCTGGATTGCCACGAAGGCGCCGCCACCGTCGGTAGCGTCACCGCGACCTGACCGGCCAGGACGTCGCAGCGCTGCGCCCGCGCGCGCAGCCCTTCGGGCACGACGCGAAGCCCCGGTGTAGTCACGAAAGAAGGCTAACGGTATCGGAACGTCGGGCCAATTCACCGACGGTCTCAATCGAACAGCGTGGCGCAGCTGTGCTGTCGCTCCAGATCCAGCAGTACTCGTTTGCGGTCGATCCCCCCGCCGTAGCCGGTCAGGCTGCCGTTGCTGCCGATGACGCGGTGGCACGGCACGATGATCGAGATCGGGTTGCGGCCGTTGGCCAACCCGACCGCCCGCGAGGCCGTCGGCGCGCCGATCTGCATGGCCAACTGCCCATAGGAGCGGGTCTGGCCGTAGGGGATCGTCAGCAATGCGGTCCACACCCGACGCTGAAACTCCGTTCCGGCCATCTCGTAGGTCAGGTCGAACTCGGTGAGTTCGCCGGCGAAGTACGCCGCGAGTTGCTCGACCACGTCGGGGAATGCGGCGTCGTCACGTCGCCAGCCGGTGCGGTCGGGGGCGTGGGAGTGGTCGAGCATCAGCAGATGGCTCAGCTTGCCGTCCTTGCCGGCCAGGGTGAGCGGCCCGATCGGGCTGTCGATGGTGCGTTGGCAGGTCATGCGATCTCCTTGGACGTCGGGGGCCAGTCGTTGACGGCGTGATCGAGCGCGGCCCACAGCTGCTGGGTGGCATACGACCGCCACGGACGCCAGCGGGCAGCGTGGCGGGTCAGCGCCCGCGGCTGTTCCGGCAGCCCCAACTGCCGGGCGGCCACCTGCACGCCCAGGTCGGTTACCGGGAACGCATCGGGATCGCCCAGGGCGCGCATGGCGATGACCTCCGCCGTCCAGGCGCCCACCCCGGGAACTTCCAGCAGCGTGTGCCGGGCCCGGTCCCAATCGCAGCCCGCGCCCAGGGCGATGTCGCCGTCGGCCAGCTTCGCGACCAGGGCAAGCAGCGTGCGCCGACGCGCCCCCGGGAGCGCGAGCTGGTCGGGATCGATGCCGGCGAGGCGCTCCACCGACGGAAAGACGTGTGTCAGTCCGCCGGCTGGATCGTCGATCTGCTCCCCGTGGGCAAGCAGCAGCCGGCGGGCGTGGGTGCGGGCTGCCTTGATCGACACCTGCTGGCTGAGCACAGCCCGCACCGCCAGTTCGGCCTCATCGACCGTCCGTGGAATACGTTGACCCGGGGCCCTTTTCACGAGCGGCGCCAATGCGGGGTCATCGGTGAGGGCGTCGACGACCGCTTCGGGATCGGCGTCGAGATCCAGCAGCCGCCGGCAGCGGGTGATGGCGGCGGTGAGGTCCCGGAAATCCTCGAGCACCAGCCGGCATCGGACATGGTCGGCGGCCGGACTCAAGCCGACTATGCCGTTGCCGTGCGGTAAGCGCAGCGTGCGCCGGTAGGCACCCCCGCGTACCTCTTCGCAACCGGGAACCGCGCAGGCCGCCAGATGGCCGAAGACGCCTTCGAACGCGAACGGGGTGCGCACCGGCAGCCGCAGCGTCAGGGCTCCCGGAGCGTTCTGGTCGGACACGATGCTCGGCCGGGTGACTGCCCGTTGCCGCAATGCTGTCGGGGTGGCGGCGTACACGGCGCGGACGGTGTCGTTGAACTGCCGGATGCTGGCGAAGCCCGCCGCGAACGCCACGTCGCCCAACGGCAGCCCCGTGGTCTCGATCAAGACCCGGGCCGTCTGCGCCCGTTGAGCACGGGCCAAGGCCAGCGGCCCGGCCCCGACCTCGTCCTGCAGCAGGCGCTGCAACTGGCGGGCGGAGTAGCCGAGGTGGCCGGCAAGGCCGGCCACCCCCTCCCGGTCGACCGTGCCGTCGGCGATCAAGCGCATCGCCCGGCCGACGACGTCGCCGCGGATGTTCCATTCCGGAGAACCCGGCGCGGCATCCGGTCGGCAACGTTTGCAGGCCCGGAAGCCGGCCCGGTGCGCCGCCGCCGCGCTGGGGTAGAACCGCACGTTGCGCGCCAGGGGCGGGCGCACCGGGCAACTGGGCCGGCAATAGATCCCGGTGCTCAGCACGGCCGTGTAGAACCAGCCGTCGAAGCGGGCGTCGCTGGACTGCACGGCACGGTAGCAGCGGTCGAAGTCCTCGTGCACGTTGTAACCATGGCACGCGCCGGCCGATGACACTAGCGGAAATGCGACACGATAGTGCCCGACCGGCGGCGCCCCCGGGGCTACCATCTGGGCGTGACGGCACTGGTACAGCGGTACTTGGACGGGATCCTCGCCGAGCATGCCGACGTGAGTGTCGGCGCCCTGGCCAGCTACATTCCCGAGCTGTCCCGGGTCGACCCGACGGGCTTCGGACTGTCACTGTCGTCCTCGGACGGTCACGTCTACGAATCCGGCGATGCCGGTGTGCAATTCACGATGCAGTCGATATCAAAACCGTTCACCTACGCCCTGGCGCTCGACCAGCTGGGGCAAGCGGATGTCGATGCGCGGGTCGGGGTGGAGCCCTCCGGTGAGGGATTCAACAGGATCAGCGTCGATCAGGTCACCAATGTTCCGAAAAACCCGATGATCAACGCCGGCGCGATCGTGGCGTGCTCCTTGATCCCGGGCAAATCCGCCGACGACCGATTCGGGCTGATCCGCGAGTTCTACAGCGCCTGCGCCGGTCGCGGCCTGGACTTCGACGAGGACGTCTACCGCTCCGAGAAGGCCAGCGGCAGCCGCAATCGCGGGATCGCCTATCTGCTGGACAGTTTCGGCGCGCTCGGCGCTGACCCCGACGACGCCCTTGATGTCTACATCCGGCAGTGCTCGCTGAAGGTGACCAGCACCGATCTGGCCCGGATGGCCGCGACGCTGGCGCGGGGCGGGTTCAACCCGCTGACCGGCCGGCAGGTGACCGACGCGGCGGTGGTGCGGCGCACGCTGTCGGTGATGGTGACCTGCGGGATGTACGACGCCGCCGGCGAGTGGGTCAGCGCGGTCGGTATGCCGGCCAAGAGCGGTGTGGCCGGTGGCATTGTGGCGGTGCTGCCCGGCCAGCTCGGGATCGGCGTCTATTCGCCGCGGATCGATGCCAAGGGCAACAGTGTGCGTGGGGTACTGGTGTGCCGCAGCCTTTCCCAACAGCTGGGTCTGCACTTTCTGACCGTGAGCAGCGAAGCCCATGCAGCGATTCGCGGCGTGTACACGCCGCGACCCGGCGTCCGCGTCTACGAGGTGCACGGCGATCTGCTGTTCGCCGGAGCCGAACAGGTGGCCCGCACCGCCACCCGCGAATGCGCCGACTTCGACACCGCGATCCTGGACGTCTCGCGCCTGCATACGATCAGCGATCCGGCCCGCGCCCTGCTCGCCGGGCTGGCCAACGATCTGCAAGGCCTCGGCAAGCAAGGTCTGCTCGTCGATCCCGCCGGCGCGGTCACACCCGACCCGGCAGCCTACGACGCGCTGGTATTCGCCACGATCGAGGATGCGCTCGCCTCGACGGAGCAGCGGGCCGGATAGCGCCGGCTACAGCGGACCGGCCAGCAGGGTGGGCTGGTCATATCCGCGCAGCACCACCGAATCGCCCAGCACCCAATGCGCCTGCTCACCGACGCTGGAGGCCAACATCGTCTGCGCCGTGGTCAAGAGCGGGAGGTGCCGGGTTTTGGCCAACTCACACAACCGAGCGGCTTCGTTGACCGGTTCGCCGATGACGGTGTATTCGAAACGTTCTTTGGCGCCGACATTTCCGGCGACGACCTGTCCGGACGCCACGCCGATACCGGCCCGGATCTCCGGCACCTCATCGGCCAGTCGATACAGAATCCCGCGAGCGGCGGCCAGCGCTTCATCTTCGGGCTGATCGAGGTGGTTCGGCGCGCCGAAGATCGCCAGGGTGGCATCACCCTCGAACTTGTTGATCAGTCCGCGATGGCGATCCACCTCGTCGACGACCACCGCGAAGAACCGGTTGAGCAAGGTGACGACCTCGGTCGCCGCCTTGGCGGTCACGATCTGCGTCGAGCCGACGATATCGACGAAAAGGACTGCGACATGGCGTTCTTCGCCGCCCAGTTGGATTCGGTCGCGTTCGGCGGCGGCGGCGACCTCGCGCCCGACATGGCGCCCGAACAGATCACGCACCCGTTCGCGCTCGCGTAACCCGTGCACCATCGCGTTGAAACCGCTCTGCAGCTCACCGAGTTCGGTGCCGTCGAACACCACCAGATCGCCGCGCAGGTTGCCTTGTTCGACGCGCTTGAGCGCGGCCCGCACTACCCGCACCGGAGCAGCGGTGAGCCAGGACAGAATCCACATCAGTAGGAATCCGAACACCAGGGTCGCAACCGAAATGATCAGTACCGCAATGCCGAACTGGGTCATGGTGAGGTTTTTCAACACCAACGCGAACATCGCCGTCAGTGCGATGCCCAGGACCGGAACACCCGAGCTGAGCAACCACACCATCATGGTGCGGCCCATGATGCCCGAGACGAACCGTCGCGGCGGCCGCCCGGCGGCGAGTGCCTGCGCGGCCACCGGCCGCAGCGCGAACTCGGTGAACAAGTAGCAGGCCGTGGCGACCTGGATGCCGCAGATGCCCACGGTGAACGCCACGATCGGAATGAAGATGCTGTTCTCCAACCCGTAGAGCAAGGTGAACAGCACCGCAGCCACGCCCCAGAGCGCGAGCACGACCTGCGACACCCGCCAGGGCGCCAGGAAGGCGTTGCGCTCATCCACCCGGCTGGGTTGTTGCTCCTTGATCGCCCAGCGCAACATCATGATGGTGCGCCGCGTGATCCAGTAGGTGCCGAAGACCATCGCGATCACCACGTAGGCCGGAACGACCCCATAGGTCAGCCATGCCGGGGCATCGGCGAACACGCTGGGCGTCGGGAAGGCCACCGTCACCAGCATTACCGCCACGCCGATCCCGAGCAGATTGGTCACCACGATGACCACCGTCATGATGAACTGGATGCGAATCCTGCGCAGGTACTGGCTTTCCGAGACCCTGCCCAGCAACCAGGAGCCGTATTCGGGTGTCTCCGGGAGCCGGCCGCTCTGGCGGGTCAGCAGCTCCAGGATCCGGCCCAGCCGTTGCGCGGTCGTCTTTGGCGGCTTCATCGTGGCGTAAGAATAATTCCTCGGGGCTGCGCCTAAGGTGGTTCGGATGCGACTCGTGATCGCCCGATGCACCGTCGACTACGTCGGCCGGCTCACCGCGCACCTGCCGTCGGCTCGCCGGCTGCTGCTGCTCAAGGCCGACGGATCGGTCAGTGTGCATGCCGACGACCGTGCCTATAAGCCGCTGAACTGGATGAGCCCGCCATGCCGGCTCACCGAGGAAGCCGGCGGCGAGTTCCCGGTGTGGGTGGTGGCAAATAAGAGCGGTGACCAGTTGCGGATCACCATCGAAGAGATCGAACACGACTCCAGCCACGAGCTCGGTGTCGACCCGGGACTGGTGAAAGACGGTGTGGAAGCTCAACTGCAGGCGCTGCTCGCCGAGCACGTCGAGCTGCTCGGCGAGGGCTACTCCCTGGTGCGCCGGGAGTACATGACCGCGATCGGCCCGGTGGATCTGCTCTGCCGGGACGCCCAGGGACGGTCGGTCGCTGTGGAGATCAAACGGCGCGGCGAGATCGATGGTGTCGAGCAGCTAACCCGTTATCTGGAACTGCTCAACCGGGACACGCTGCTCGCGCCGGTGAGCGGTGTGTTCGCCGCCCAGCAGATCAAACCGCAGGCCCGCACGCTGGCAACCGATCGCGGTATTCGTTGTCTGACATTGGATTACGATGCGATGCGCGGCATGAACAGCGACGAATACCGCCTGTTCTGATTACCGGGCGGAATAGAGGGCAAAACGTGCACGTTGGAGCCGTCCATGGCAATCGATGATCTGTTCCAGCCGCTGACGGTGCGCGCGCTTACCGTGCCGAATCGCTTCGCGATGGCGCCGATGACCCGGCAGGCATCGCCCGGCGGAATCCCGGGCCCCGACGTCGCCGAGTACTACCGGCGGCGCGCCGCCGGCGGTGTCGGCCTGATCATCACCGAAGGTATCCGGCTGCCTGACCCGGCCGCCGGCTACCCGTTCAGCGTGCCGACGATCGCCGGCGACGACGTGCTCGCCGGGTGGACCCGGGTGGTCGATGCCGTGCACGCCGAAGGTGCCACGATCGCCGCCCAGCTGTGGCACCAGGGCGTGCAGCGCGACGACGCTGACGGTGTGGTGCCGGTCGGCCCGTCGGGTATCGACGGGCGCGGTGAGCCACGCGGCCGGGCGCTGCGGACCGACGAACTCCCCGTGGTCTCGGAGCTGTATGCGCGCAGTGCCGCCACCGCGCGAGACATCGGCTTCGACGCGGTCGAGATCCACGGGGCGCACGGCTACCTGTTGGACCAATTCCTCTGGGAGCGAACAAATCGGCGCACCGACGGCTATGGCGGATCGCTGGCCGCGCGGACCCGGTTCCCGGCCGAGGTGATCGCCGCGGTACGTGCCGCGGTGGGTCCGGAGTATCCGGTCATCTTGCGCTTTTCGCAGTGGAAGGGCACCGACTACAGCGCGACTATCGCCGACGACCCGAGCCAGTTGCAGGAACTGCTGACGCCGTTGGTCGAGGCGGGTGTCGACGTGCTGCACCCCTCAACGCGCCGGCATTACGTTGCGGCGTTCCCCGACCATGACGCGGACCTGAGCCTGGCCGGATGGACCAAGAAGGTCACCGGGGTGCCGGTCATCGCGGTCGGATCGGTCGGGCTGGAGACGCAGTTCCGCAGCGAAAAACGGGGCGAGGTGATCCAACCTGCTCCCGTCGACCGACTGGTCGAGCAGTTCGAAGCCGGGGAGTTCGATGTTGTGGCGATCGGACGGGCCCTGCTTGCCGACCCGACCTGGGTCAACCGTCTTCGCCGGGGGGAGCTGGACGGGTTCGGCGGGTACGACGCCGCTGTCGCCCTGGCTGGGCTGGCCTGACCGGTATGGCTCGTCGCCGGAGCCCGTCACCCCGGCCGTTGCCGCTCTCGCAGCGCATCGAGACCGGACCCGACGGGTATGAGTACGTCGTGGCTGCGATCGCGGGCTCGCGGGCCGTCAAGGTCTACCGGTGTCCCGGATGCGATCACGAGATTCGCACCGGCATCGCGCACGTGGCGGTGTGGCGCGCCGACTCCACCCAGGGAGAGGACCGACGGCACTGGCACACGCCGTGCTGGGCGCATCGCGCCACCCGGGCTCCGACCCGCAAGTGGTCGTGATCGCCGGGGGTCAGTGCGCTGCGGCGGCCTTGGCGTCGGAGGCCGGCTCGACCAACTCGACCAGCACCCCGCCGGCGTCCTTGGGGTGGATGAAGTTGATCCGGGAGTTCGAAGTGCCCCGCCGCGGAGCGTCGTAGAGCAGCCGCACACCCTGCTCACGCAGCCGCTCAGAGAGCGCGTCGATGTCACTGGTCCGATAGGCGAGCTGCTGCAGCCCCGGGCCACGCTTGTCCAGGAACTTCGCGATCGTCGACGTCTCGTCGATCGGGGCCATCAGCTGAAGCTGGGCACTGCCGACCGGGGCGCCGCGCACCGCCAGCATCGCCTCGACGATGCCCTGCTCCTCGTTGACCTCCTCGTGCAGCACGATCATGCCGAGCTGGTCGTGGTACCACTTCTTGGCCGCTTCCAGGTCCGGCACGGCGATGCCGACGTGGTCGATCGCCGTCACCAGCGCCGAAGCCAGGGCGGGACGGACCTCGAAAGAGTCAGCGACGGATTCGGTCGTCATAAGAGCAACGGTAACCTGAGCGGAAATATCGCGCTGCGCCGATCCGCCTAGATCGGCCACCCACACCCGCCTGGGAGGTAGTCATGACGACATCGGTGATCGTTGCTGGAGCACGGACCCCGATCGGCAAGCTGATGGGTTCGCTGAAGGATTTCTCCGGCAGTGACCTGGGTGCGATCGCCATCGCCGGGGCGTTGGAGAAGGCGAAGGTGCCGGCCTCGCTGGTGCAGTACGTGATCATGGGCCAGGTGCTGACCGCGGGAGCGGGCCAGATGCCGGCCCGGCAGGCGGCGGTGGGTGCGGGCATCGGCTGGGACGTCCCGACGCTGACCATCAACAAGATGTGTCTGTCGGGGATCAACGCCATCGCCATGGCTGACCAGCTGATCCGCGCCGGCGAATTCGACGTGGTGGTGGCCGGCGGCCAGGAGTCGATGTCCAAGGCCCCGCATCTGCTGATGGACAGCCGGTCCGGCTACAAGTACGGCGACGTGACCGTGCTGGACCACCTCGCCTACGACGGCCTGCATGATGTGTTCACCGACCAGCCGATGGGTGCGCTCACCGAGCAGCGCAACGACACCGACAAGTTCACCCGCGCCGAGCAGGACGAGTTCGCGGCCGAATCGCACCGCAAGGCCGCTGCCGCGTGGAAGGACGGCGTGTTCGCCGACGAGGTGGTGCCCGTGAAGATCCCGCAGCGCAAGGGGGATCCGCTGGAGTTCACCGAGGACGAAGGCATTCGCGCCAACACCACGGCCGACTCGCTGGCCGGGCTCAAGCCGGCGTTCCGTAAGGACGGCACCATCACCGCGGGCTCGTCGTCGCAGATCTCCGACGGTGCGGCCGCTGTGGTGGTGATGAGCAAAGCCAAGGCGCAGGAGCTGGGACTGGACTGGTTGTGTGAGATCGGCGCACACGGCGTGGTGGCCGGGCCGGATTCGACCCTGCAATCTCAGCCGGCCAACGCCATCAAGAAGGCCATCGCCCGCGAGGGCATCTCTGTCGACCAGCTCGACGTGGTCGAGATCAACGAGGCGTTCGCTGCGGTGTCGCTGGCCTCCACCCGGGAGCTCGGGGTGAATCCCGAGGTCGTCAACACCCATGGCGGGGCGATCGCGGTCGGGCATCCGATCGGGATGTCCGGCGCGCGGATCACGCTGCACGCCGCCCTCGAGCTCAAGCGGCGCGGCTCGGGCTACGCGGTGGCCGCGTTGTGCGGTGCCGGCGGCCAGGGTGACGCGCTGATTCTGCGTGCCGGATAACGGTGTCCCTACGGTTGCGTAGGTTGCTGGAGCGGCGGTATTCGCGCCGCCGAAATCGGGGTGTGATTTTGGTCATACTAGGCGCGAGCAGTGGTTGCACCGGCCCGGAATCAGCCATCGGCGCCGTGGCCGCGGCGGCGTGACACACTTGACGGCGTGACTCGTCCTCGACCCCCGATCGGCCCCGCGTTGGCCGGAGCAGTGGATTTGTCCGGTCTCAAGCAGTCGGCGCAGACCAGCGGTGCCGGTGCGGACGGTTCGGCTCCGCCGGGCGCCACCGAGATCACCGAGGCCAATTTCGAAGAGCAAGTCCTGGTCCGATCCAACCAGGTGCCGGTGGTGGTCCTGCTGTGGTCGCCGCGCAGCGACGCCTGCGTCCAGCTAGCCGACACCCTGGCCGGGCTGGCCACCAGCGACGGCGGCACGTGGTCGCTGGCCACCGTCAATGTCGACGTCGCTCCGCGGGTGGCCCAGGTGTTCGGTGTGGACGCGGTGCCCACCGTGGTGGCCCTGGCCGCCGGCCAGCCGATCACCAGCTTTCAGGGCGTCCAGCCCCCCGACCAACTGCGCCGCTGGGTGGACTCGCTGGTGTCCGCCACCGCGGGCAAGCTCACCGGCGGCGGCGATGCCGAGCAGCCGGCCCAGGTCGACCCGGCGCTGGCGCAGGCCCGCGAACAACTCGACGCCGGTGACTTCAGTGCGGCCCGCGACTCCTATCAGGCGCTGCTGGATGCCGACCCCAACCACGGCGAAGCTAAGGCGGCGCTGCGCCAGCTCACCTTCCTGGAGCGGGCGACCGCCCGCCAGCCGGATGCGCCCGCGCTGGCCGACGCCGCCCCGGACGACATCGAGGCCGCCTTCGCCGCCGCCGACGTGCAGATCCTCAACCAGGACGTCACCGCGGCCTTCGATCGGCTGATCGGATTGGTGCGACGGACCTCCGGCGACGAGCGCAGCACGGTGCGGACCCGGCTGGTCGAGCTGTTCGAGCTATTCGACCCGGCGGACCCGGAAGTGGTCGCCGGCCGGCGCAACCTGGCCAACGCGCTGTATTAGGCCGGCGCCAGCCACACCGCGGACAGGGCCGGCAGCACCAGCACTGCCGAGGCGGGCCGGCCGTGCCACGGGTCGTCGGTGGCCTGCACCCCGCCCAGGTTGCCCGCCCCCGACCCCCGGTAGGCGACCGCATCGGTGTTGAGTACCTCCCGCCACCGGCCCGCGCTCGGTAGCCCCAGGTGGTAGTCGGTGTGTTCAACCCCGGCGAAGTTGAACACGCAAGCCAGCACTGAACCATCGGAGCCATAGCGCAGAAAGCTCAGCACGTTATTGGCGGAGTCGTTGGCGTCGATCCAGGAGTAGCCGCGCGGGTCGGCGTCCTGACTCCACAGGGCGGGCAGCGCACGGTAATGGGCGTTGATGTCGCCGACCAAGCGCAAGATGCCGGCGGAGTAGCCGTCGGCCTCGCGTTCCGGGTCGAGCTGGAACCAGTCGACGCCGCGCTCGTTGCACCATTCGCTGCGCTGCCCGAACTCCTGACCCATGAACAGCAACTGTTTGCCGGGGTGTGCCCACTGATAGGCCAGCAGGGTGCGCAGCCCCGCCGCCTTGCGATAGTCGTCGCCGGGCATCCGCGACCACAGCGTGCCCTTGCCGTGCACTACCTCGTCGTGGCTGATCGGCAGCACGAAGTTCTCGCTGTAGGCGTAGAGCATGGAAAACGTCATGTTGTGGTGGTGGTAGCTGCGGTGCACCGGGTCATGACCGAGATAGGCCAGCGTGTCGTGCATCCAGCCCATATTCCACTTCATCGAAAAGCCAAGGCCGCCAAGGCTGGTGTCGCGGGTGACGCCCGGCCAAGAGGTGGATTCCTCGGCGATGGTCACGATGCCCGGCGCGACCCGGTGGGCCGTCGCGTTCAGCTCCTGCAGGAACTGCACCGCCTCCAGGTTCTCCCGGCCGCCGTAGACGTTGGGGGTCCAGCCGCCCTCCGGCCGGGAATAGTCCAGGTAGAGCATCGATGCCACCGCGTCCACCCGCAGCCCGTCGACGTGAAACTCGGTCAGCCAGTACAGCGCATTGGCCACCAGAAAGTTGCGCACCTCCGGCCGGCCGAAGTCGAAGACGTAGGTGCCCCAGTCGAGCTGTTCACCGCGTCGCGGATCAGCGTGCTCGTAGAGCGGGGTGCCGTCGAAGCGCCCGAGTGCCCAGTCATCCTTGGGGAAGTGCGCCGGCACCCAGTCCACAATCACACCGACACCGGCACGGTGCAGGGCATCGACCAACGCCCGGAAATCGTCCGGCGTGCCGAAGCGTGCCGTCGGGGCGTAGTACGACGTCACCTGGTAGCCCCACGACCCGCCGAAAGGGTGCTCGGCAACCGGCAACAGCTCTACGTGTGTGAAACCATGCTGCACAACGTATTCGGTCAGCTCTACGGCGAGACGACGATAGTCGAGGCCCGGCCGCCAGGAGCCCAGGTGCACCTCGTAGGTGCTCATCGGCTCGGTCACCGGGTCTCGCCGGGCGCGCTGCGCCATCCAGTCGGCGTCGTTCCAGGAGTAGTCGCTGCGGGTTACCCGCGACGCGGTTCGCGGGGGCACCTCGGTGGCGAAGGCGAACGGATCGGCACGGTCGCTGACGGTGCCGTCGGCGCCGTGGATACGGAACTTGTATAAGCCGTCGGCGGGGAAGTCGGGCCAGAACACTTCCCAGACTCCGGAAGACCCCAACGCCCGCAACGGTGCGTCATTGCTGTCCCAGCCGTTGAAGTCACCGATCAGGCCGACGCCGGTGGCGTTGGGCGCCCACACCGCGAACGACACGCCGGACACCTCGCCGCGGGGCGTTGCGACCGTGCGGTGATGAGCGCCCATCACCTCCCAGAGCTGTTCATGGCGGCCTTCGGCGAACAGGTGCAGGTCGATCTCGCCCAGGGTCGGGGCGAAGCGGTAACCGTCCGCGACCGTGTGGATTCCGGTGGGCTCGGCGAACTGCGCGGCGTCGGGGTAATGCACCTCGAGGCGGTAGTCGGCCAGGTCGGTCAGCGGCAGGGCTGCCGCGAACAGTCCGGAACCGAGGTGGCGCATCGGGAACCGGTCAGCACCGACGAGCACCACGATGTGGCGTGCGCGGGGCCGCAGCACCCGAACCACGGTGTGGTCACCATATTCGTGAGCGCCCAGGACCGCATGCGGATCGTGGTGCTCACCGGCGAACAGCCGCGCCAAGTCCGCGCGTTCGGGCGCGAGGTGTCGGGTCATCATGTTCACCGGCGGCGCAGCAGTTCGGTGCGGGCCTGCGCCGTGATCGGCGGCATGTTGACGATGTGGGCGACCGCCCGCGCCGGGTCCAGGCGCACCCAGTTCTCCTGCCCCCAGTGGTAGTCCTCACCGCTGATCTGGTCACGGACCCAGAACCGTTGGTAGTCCTGCATTCCCAGCGCCCACATATCCAGCCGCAGCGTCGCGTGCTCGGGCGTGAACGGGTTCAAGGTGACCACCACCAGCACGGTGTCGCCGGTGTGCGGATCGAACTTGCTGTAGGCCAGCAACGCGTCGTTGTCGATCGAGTGGAAATGCACCGTGCGTAGCTGACTCAACGCCGGATGCATCCGGCGGATCTCGTTGAGCCGGGCAATAAACGGTTCCAGTGACCTGCCCTCAGCGACAGCGGCGGCGAAGTCACGAGGACGCAGTTCGTACTTCTCCGAGTCCAGGTACTCCTCGCTGCCCGCGTGCAGCGCGCGGTCTTCGAACAATTCGAAGCCGGAGTACACCCCCCACGCCGGTCCCAGGGTGGCCGCCAGCACCGCGCGGATGGCGAACATCCCGGGCCCGCCCGACTGCAAGCTGGCGTGCAGGATGTCGGGGGTGTTGACGAACAGATTCGGTCGGCGGTAGTCGGCCAGTTCGGCGATCTGCTGGCCGAACTCGGTCAGCTCTGCCTTCGTCGTCCGCCACGTGAAGTAGGTATAGGACTGGGTGAAGCCCAGTTTGGCCAGTCCGTACTGGCGCGCGGGCGGGGTGAAGGCTTCGGATAGGAACAGCACGTCGGCGTCGATGTTCTTGACGGCCCCGATCAGCCAGATCCAGAAGTCCGGTGGCTTGGTGTGCGGATTGTCGACCCGAAAGACCTTGACCCCGTGAGCTATCCAGAACCGGACCACCCGTAGCACCTCGGCGTAGAGCCCGGCCGGATCGTTGTCGAAGTTCAGCGGGTAGATATCCTGATACTTCTTCGGCGGGTTCTCGGCGTAGGCGATGGTGCCGTCGGGTAGCGCGGTGAACCACTCCGGATGCTGGCCGACCCAGGGGTGATCCGGTGCGCACTGCAGCGCCAGATCCAAGGCGACCTCGAGGTTCAGCCGCCGGGCTGCCGCCACGAAGTCGTCGAAGTCGTCGATGGTGCCGAGGTCGGGGTGCACCGC
>NZ_LZJK01000063.1 GCF_001667945.1 Mycolicibacter sinensis
GACCGGCCGCGTTGCTCGACACCTCCCTGACTCTCGGTGCCGCGCAGGGCAATCGGCGGGCTAGGCCGCTTGCCGTCACCCGAGGCAACCGTGTACCGTCCGTATATACCCCTACCCCGTATGGGTAGAAAAGAAGGAGAGGCTCTGATGGCTACATCGACGGCAGCGGACTGGCACCTGCGAGGCGAGTGGTTCGACGTGTGCAGCTGCAAGCTGCCCTGCCCGTGCACGTTCGCCCAGCAACCCACCCACGGTGACTGCTTGTTCACCCTGGTTTGGCAGATCCACGACGGGCACTACGGCGACACCGGCCTTGCCGGTCTGGGCGTGGTCGCGCTCGGCGAATTCGCCGGCAACATGTGGGTCGACGATCCCGACGCCACGATGAAATTGATGTTCTACGTCGACGCCAAGGCCGACACGGATCAGCGGTACGCCCTCGAGCGCATCTTCACCGGGAAAGAAGGCGGTTGGCCGGCTGCATTCGGCAGCCTCATCGGCAGGCTGGACCGGATCGAGTACGCGCCCATCACTTTCGACGCGGCCCAGGATCTGGCCTACTGGCGTGCGGAGATTCCCGGAATGGTCGACGTGCGCGTCGAGGCGCTCACCGGCCCGACGGCGGACCCGAACCGGCGAGTCACCACCGTGAACGCACCGGGCGCGGAGATCGGCCCCGGCCAGGTGGCGACGTGGGGCGTGGTCAAACGCGACCACGCCGAGGGTTTCGACTTCTCCCACGAATACCGCGGCGGCTCGAGCAAACACTTCCCGTTCGACTGGCGGCCGGACACCGATCACCTCGAGGCCGGCCCGGACGTCGGCAGCCACTCGCAGTGCCAGTGCAACGCCTGATCTCGCTACATATCTCACCACCACCGAAAGGAATGTCTGATGGAAATCTCCCGCAAGCGCAGGGTCGCCGGCACCTTGGCCTTCACCGGTATCGCGGTGGCGATCTTCTTCGCCGGCGCCTGGGCGGGATCGTCCGGGATGCTCCCCCTCGGGCCGACTCCGGCCTTGGCGTCCCACGGTACGAACATGCCGCCGGACCATGCGCCGGGCTCGGATGACTCGTGCTGCGACATGCCGATGCCGGCCGGCGAGATGGGCCCGGGCATGCACAAGCACGGTGGGATGGGCGCCGGCAAGATGCGACCGGGCAGGCCCATGGAACCGCACAAGCCCATGCCGAAGTCGGATAAAACGTGCTGCGACAAGTCATGATCTGCGACCCGGAGCAGAATCCTCATGCTTGAGACCATCAATGGCCTGCCGGCGCATCCCCTGCTGGCGCACCTGGTCGCGGTCCTGGTGCCGGTGACCGCGCTGCTGGCGGTACTTGTCGTGCTCTGGCCGGCCGCACGTCGACGCATCGGTGGCGCCACGGCGTTCGTCGCCGCGGGCACACTGCTGGCGATCCCGCTGGCCACGACCGCCGGCAGCTGGCTGCAGCACCGGGTGATGGGTAGCGCGATCCTGCGCCATCACGCCGCGTTGGGCGGCCAGCTCGTCGTGTGGTCGGCGCTGCTCACCATCGCCATGATCTGCTGGTGGGCGCTGCACACCCCGCTTTTCGCAGCAGAAGTGGGCATGCTGTCGCCCATGGTCCGTCGCATCGGTGTCGGCCTCACCGGGGCCGGCACACTGCTGTGCGCGGCCACGTCGACCTGGCTGGTGGTCCGCATCGGTCATACCGGCGCTGAGGCGATGTGGGGCGGGATGGCCTGCTGAGGGCAGGTGTCACCACGTGTCGAAGTGCGCCACCTGCTCGGCCGGCAGCCGCTTGGCCGGCTTGAAGTCGGTGCCCTTGGTGTAGGCGATCGGGAACAGCCCGCCCTGGCTGTACTCCTCGTAGGGGATGCCGAGCACCTCGGCGGTCTGCTTCTCGCCGTCTTCGAGCAGGTGCAACGTCGTCCAGCAGGAGCCCAACCCGCGGGAGCGCAACGCCAGGCAGTAGCTCCACGCGGCCGGGAACAGTGACGCCCAGAAGGACGCGCTGAGACCCAGCGGCGCCTTCTCCGGCCGCCCTTCCAGACACGGGATCATCAGCACCGGCGCGTCCTGCATGTGTTCGGCCAGGTATTTGGCCGAGGCGCTGACGAACTGCATCCGCTCACCGCGCACGTCGCCGTCGCCGTAGTCGGGCTTCATCCGGTCCAGGTAGGGCTCGGCGTTGGCGCGGTAGATGTCGGCGATCGCCTGCTTCTTGACCGGGTCGGTGACGAACATCCACTGCCAGCCCTGGGCGTTGGAACCGGTCGGCGCCTGCAGGGCGATCTCGAGGCACTCCATGAGCACCTCGCGGGGAACCGGCTTGTCGAGGTCGAGTCGCTTGCGAACCGATCGGGTGGTGGTCAGGACTTCGTCTGCGGACAAGTTGAGGTTCATGCCAGGAGGTTACCGCCGGTGCTACCGGAAGTCCCGGGAGCGCGAGCCCACCACCAGCTCGAGGGCGCCCAGCCGCTCGGCCAGCACGGTGACCGCCCCGCTGGCGTTCTGCACCCGCCCACGGATCAGCAGTGCCGTCGCGGTCTGCGCCAACCGGCGATGCCGCGTCCACACCCCCGGCGTGCACAGTACGTTGACCATCCCGGTCTCGTCCTCGAGGTTGACGAACGTCACCCCGCGGGCGGTCGACGGCCGCTGCCGGTGGGTGACCGCCCCGGCCACCAGCACCCGGGTGCCGTCGGGGACGGCGGTGAGCTGCCCGGCCGGAATGACCCCGGCCGCATCGAGATCGGCGCGCAGGAACTGGGTTGGGAAGCTGTCCGGGGACACCCCGGTGGCCCACACGTCGGCGGCGGACAACTCGATCTCGCTCATCCCGGGCAGCGCCGGAGTCTGCGTCGCCACCCCCACCCCGGGCAGCCGGTCCGGCCGCTGGGTCGCCGCCGCCCCGGCCGCCCACAACGCCTCGCGGCGCGACGTGCCGAAGCACCCGAACGCCCCGGCGGTCGCCAGCGCCTCGGCCTGGGGAGCCGAAAGCTGCACCCGGGCAGTCAGATCCAGCATCGAAGTGAACGGCCCGTGCGCCTGGCGGTCGGCCACCAGCCGCTCGGCGAGGTCGTCACCGATACCACGGACAGCGCCCAGCCCGAGCCGGACCTGCGTGCCGTCGCACTCCAGGGTGGCGTGCGCCAGGCTGGCGTTGACGTCCGGACCGTGCACCACGACCCCGTGCCGGCGGGCGTCGGCGACCAGCGACTGCGGCGAATAGAAGCCCATCGGTTGCGCCCGCAGCAGTGCGGCGCAGAATGCGGCCGGGTGGTGCAGCTTGAACCAGGACGAATAGAACACCAGCGAGGCGAAGCTCATCGCGTGACTCTCCGGAAACCCGTAGTTGGCGAAGGCTTCCAGCTTTTCGTAGATGCGGTCGGCCACTGCCCCGGTGATGCCGTGGCACTCGGCCATGCCGTCGTAGAACCGGTCTCGCAGCCGGCGCATCCGCTCCGGTGACCGCTTGGAGCCCATCGCGCGGCGCAATTGGTCGGCTTCGCTCGCGGTGAATCCGGCGCAGTCCACCGCAAGGGTCATCAACTGCTCCTGGAACAACGGAATTCCCAGGGTTTTTCGCAATGCCCGCTTCATGCACGGGTGCTCGTAGGTCACCGGGTCGATGCCGTTGCGGCGGCGAATGTAGGGGTGCACCGACCCGCCCTGGATCGGCCCGGGGCGGATCAGCGCCACCTGCACCACCAGGTCGTAGAACACCCGCGGGCGCAGCCGCGGCAGCGTGGCCATCTGCGCGCGCGACTCCACCTGGAACACCCCGACCGAGTCGGCGGCCGACAACATCTCATACACCGCCGGTTCGGACAGGTCGATCGCGGCCAGGTCCACCTTGATGCCCTTGTGCTCGGCCACCAGGTCGATCGCGTAGTGCAGCGCGGAGAGCATGCCCAGCCCCAGCAGGTCGAACTTCACCAGACCGATTGCCGCACAGTCGTCTTTGTCCCACTGCAATACGCTGCGGCCGGGCATCCGAGCCCATTCCACCGGGCACACGTCGGCGATCGGGCGATCACAGATCACCATGCCGCCGGAGTGGATACCCAGATGCCTTGGCAGATCCGCGATCTGGGTGGCCAAGTCGATCACCCGCTCGGGGATGCCTTCGACATCAGCGTCGTCGCGGCTCAATGCGCCCCACCGGCCCAGCTGCTTGCTCCAGGCGTCCTGTTGGCCGGGTGAGTAGCCCAGCGCGCGGGCCATGTCCCGTACCGCGCTGCGGCCCCGGTAGGTGATGACGTTGGCGACCTGGGCGGCGTGGTCGCGGCCGTATGTGTCGTAGACGTACTGGATCACCTCTTCGCGCCGGTCCGACTCGATGTCGATGTCGATGTCGGGCGGGCCGTCGCGGGCCGGGGACAAGAACCGTTCGAACAGCAGCCCGTTGGCCACCGGATCCACCGCGGTGACCCCGAGGGCGTAGCAGACCGCGGAGTTGGCCGCCGATCCCCTGCCCTGACACAGGATGTCACTGCGCCGGCAGAACTGGGTGATGTCGTGCACCACCAGGAAGTAGCCCGGAAACCCCAGCTGGGCAATGACTTCCAGTTCGCGATCGATCTGGGCATACGCTTTTCGAGCGCGCGGCGCTTTCCCGGGCGGGCCGTAGCGTTTCGCGGCGCCGGTCAGGGTCAGCTGCCGTAGCCAACTGTCCTCGGTGTGCCCGTCCGGGACGGCAAACGGCGGCAGCTGCGGGGCGATCAACGCCAGCGAAAACGCGCACTGTTCGCCGAGCTCGGCCGCCGCCGGCACCGCCGACGGGTGTGCCGCGAACAACCGGGCCATCTCCGCGCCGGAACGCAGATGCGAGCCACCCAGCGGGGCCAACCGGCCGGCGGCGGCATCCAGCGACTGCCGGGCCCGGATCGCCCCCATCGCCATCGCCAGCCGGCCCCGGTCCGGGCCGGCGAAGTGCGCGCCGGTGGTGGCCACCAGGCCGACCCCGAACCGGGGCGCCAGTGCCGCCAGGGCCGCGTTGCGCTCGTCGTCGCAGGGATCGCCGTGCCGGGTCAGCTCGATGCTGACCCGCTCGGCCCCGAACCGGTCCACCAGGCCGGCCAGTGCCGTCGCGGCCGCATCCGGGCCGCCGGTGGCCAGTGCCTGGCGGACGTGGCCCTTGCGGCATCCAGTCAGGATGTGCCAGTGTCCGCCCGCCGCGTCGGCCAGCGTGTCGAGATCGAAACGGGGCCTGTCTTTTTCGCCGGCCAGGTGCGCGGCGGCGATCTGGCGCGACAACCGCCGATAGCCCTCCGGGCCGCGGGCCAGCACCAGCAGGTGCGGGCCGGGCGGGTCCGGGTCGTCGGTGCGGGCCCGCGAAAAAGGCGGCCCCAGCGACAGTTCGGCGCCGAAGACCGTCGCTATCTCCTGCCCCTCAGCGGCCAGCTCGGCGGCCGCCTCGGCGAACCGCACCACCCCGTACAAACCGTTGTGGTCGGTCAGCGCGATCGCCCGCAGGCCCAGTCGGGCGGCCTCGACGACCAGTTCGGCCGGGGTGCTGGCCCCGTCTAAGAAGCTGTACGCCGAATGCGCGTGCAATTCGGCATAAGGAACCGTCGAGCCGGCCGGCCTGGGCCGCTCGGGTCGCGGCGCTGACCGGCCCCGATCGGCCGACACACCGGCGGCGACGCGGGTGTGACGAGGCTTACCATCGAGCACCCGCTCCATCTCCGCCCAGCTCGGCGGCCCGCTGCCCCAGCCCACACCCGACAACATATCGAACATACGTACGAAACACTTAGGCTGGGTGTGAAAAAGAACTTTGATGCACTAATCTGTGTCAGATTCCGGCACGATCCGAAGGGGCCACAGCTTTCATGTTCGGCGTTCTCAGACGCGCGTGGTTACCGTTGCTCATCGTGGCTGTGCTCTTCGTGGGGGGGTTCACGGTGCAGCGGGTCCGCGGCTATTTCGGTGCCGACGACAGCGGCAGCGGGACCGTCCCGTTCGAGGACACCAAGCCGTTTCATCCCAAGGTCGTCGTCTATGACATCTTCAGCCCGGACGGGACCTACGCCGACATCAACTATCTGGACTTAGACGCCACGCCGCAGCGGGTCGACGGCGCCAGCCTGCCGTGGTCGCTGACCCTGTCGACCACCAACCCGGCGGTGAGCCCCAACATCGTCGCCCAAGGTGACGGCAGCACCATCGGCTGCCGGGTCACCATCGACGGCGTGGTCAAAGACGAACGCATCGCCAACAGCCCCGTGAGCGCCCAGACCTTCTGCATTGTGAAATCCGCATGAGCAAACACATCAGCGACAACACCCCGACCGACTCGATGCCGGCCGTCCAATCACCGCACCGCAGCGGGATCTCCGTGTGGATCCGCCGGCTCGCGGTGCCGATCATCCTGGCGTGGGTGGCGATCACGGTCCTGGTGAACGTCATCGTGCCGCAACTCGACGAGGTCGGGAAGCTGCGCGCGGTGTCGATGAGCCCCATGGACGCCCCGTCGATGATCGCCATGAAGCGCATCGGCAAGGTCTTCGACGAGTTCAAGTCGGACAGCTCGGCGATGGTGGTGCTCGAAGGCGACCAGCCGCTCGGCGACGACGCGCACAAGTACTACGACGAACTGGTCGCCAAGATGGAGGCCGACCACGCCCACGTCGAGCACATCCAGGACTTCTGGAGCGACCCGCTGACCGCGGCGGGCTCGCAGAGCCCGGATGGCAAAGCCGCCTATGTGCAGGTCTACCTGGCCGGCAACATGGGCGAGACGCTGGCCAACGAGTCGGTCGAAGCCGTCCAGCAGATCATCGCCGACACCCCCGCCCCCGAAGGCGTGCACGCCTACGTCACCGGTGGGTCCGCGCTCAACGCCGACCAGCACATCGCCGGCGACAAGAGCCTGAAGATCATCACCGCGCTGACGTTCGTGGTGATCATCGTGATGCTGCTGTCGATCTACCGGTCGATCGGCACCGTGCTGCTGGTGCTGGGCATGGTGGTGTTCGAACTGAGCGCTGCCCGCGGCGTGGTGGCCGTGCTCGGCTACTACAACATCATCGGCCTGTCGACGTTCGCGGTGAACCTGCTGGTGACGCTGGCCATCGCCGCCTCGACGGACTACGCGATCTTCCTGCTCGGCCGCTACCAGGAGGCCCGAGCGCTTGGCGAGGACAAAGAGTCGGCCTTCCACACCATGTATCACGGCACCGCGCACGTGATCCTGGGCTCGGGTCTGACCATCGCCGGCGCGACCTTCTGTCTGCACTTCACCCGGCTGCCCTACTTCCGGTCGCTGGGTATCCCGCTGGCGATCGGCATGCTGGTGGTGGTCTTCGCGGCGCTCACGTTCGGCGCCGCGGTGGTGACGGTGGCCAGCCGCTTCGGGATGCTCGAGCCCAAGCGGGCGATGCGGATCCGCACCTGGCGGCGGATCGGCGCGATGATCGTGCGCTGGCCGGGGCCGGTGCTGGTGGCCACCACGGCGGTCTGCCTGGTCGGGCTGCTCACCTTGCCGGGGTACAAGACCAACTACAACGACCGGCAGTACCTGCCGGGCTACGTGCCGGCCAACATCGGCTACGCCGCCGCGGATCGGCACTTCTCCCAGGCCCGGATGAACCCGGAGCTGTTGATGATCGAAGCCGATCACGACATGCGCAACCCGGCGGACTTCCTGATCATCAACCGGATCGCCAAACGGGTCTTCGAGGTCCCCGGCATCGGGCGGGTGCAGACCATCACCCGGCCGCTGGGCACGCCGATCGAGCACACCACGATCCCGTTCGCGATCAGCATGCAGGGCACCACCCAGCAGCTGAACATGAAGTACCAGCTCGACAGCATGAAGAACATGCTGAAAATGGGCGAGGACATGCAGGTCTCCATCGAGAGCATGAAGCAGATGCTCCAGGTCACCCGTGAGATGTCCGCGACGACCCACAGCATGGATCTCAAGATGCACCAGATGCTCGACGACATCCAGCGGATGCGCGACGAGATCGCCGACTTCGACGACATGTGGCGCCCGATGCGTAGCTACTTCTATTGGGAGCCGCACTGTTTCGATATCCCGATCTGCTGGTCGATCCGGTCGATCTTCGACGTGATGGACGGCCTCGACCAGATGACCGAGGATTTCGAAAAGGTGCTGCCCGACATCGACAACCTCGACCGGCTGATGCCGCGGATGCTCGAGATCATGCCGCCGATGATCGAGACCATGGAGAACATGCGGGAGACCCAGCTGAAGATGCAGTCCACCATGGAGGGGCTGCAGCTGCAGATGGAGAAGATGATGGAGGGCCAGAACGCCATGGGCAAGGCGTTCGACGACTCCAAGAACGACGACTCCTTCTATCTGCCACCCGAGGCGTTCGACAACCCCGACTTCAAGCGCGGCATGAAGATGTTCCTGTCGCCCGACGGCCACGCGGTGCGGTTCATCATCAGCCACGAGGGTGATCCGATGTCGCCGGAAGGCGTCTCGCACATCCAGCCGATCAAGCACGCCGTGCACGAGGCGCTCAAGGGCACCCCGCTGGAAGGCTCCAAGGTGTACCTGGCCGGTACCGCGTCGGTGTTCAAGGACATGAAGGACGGCTCGGCCTACGACCTGATCATCGCGGGTATCGCGTCGCTGTGCCTGATCTTCATCATCATGCTGCTGATCACCCGCGCCGTGGTGGCCTCGGCGGTGATCGTCGGCACCGTGCTGTTGTCGCTGGGCACCTCGTTCGGGATCTCGGTGCTGATCTGGCAGCACATCATCGGGCTGGACCTGCACTGGATGGTGCTGGCGATGTCGGTGATCATCCTGTTGGCCGTCGGCTCGGACTACAACCTGTTGCTGGTGTCCCGGATGAAGGAAGAACTGCCCGGCGGGATCAAGACGGGCATCATCCGGGCCATGGGCGGCAGTGGCTCCGTCGTCACCTCAGCGGGCCTGGTGTTCGCGTTCACCATGATGTCGATGCTGGTCTCCGATCTGCGGGTGATCGGTCAGGTGGGCTCCACCATCGGGCTGGGTCTGTTGATTGACACCCTGGTGATCCGCTCGTTCATGACGCCGTCGATCGCCGCACTGCTGGGCCGCTGGTTCTGGTGGCCGCAGCGAGTGTGGTCACGGCCGAGTCCGGTGGCCCAACAGGTTACGCCAGCCCCGGCCACCGGCGCGGTGTCCGTCGGCCGCGTCTGAGCGCAGCCGTCACGCCTCCGGGCGCACCACCAGCACCGGCGCATGCGCCGACTGCACCACCGCCTGGCTGACCGAGCCCAGCAGCATGCCGGTAAAGCCGCCGCGGCCGTGGCTGCCCACCACCACCAGCTGGGCCTGCTGGGACTGCTCGACGAGTTGGTCGGCCGGCCGGTCGCAGACCACCACCCGGCGCACCGTGACGTCGGGGTAGCGCTCCCGCCAGCCGGCCAGCCGCTCGGCCAGGGCCAGTTCGCCGTCGGATGCCATTGCGGCCGCGTCGATCCCGGGAAAGTCGAGCACGCCGGTGTCGTGCCAGGCGTACACCGCCACCAGTTCCACCCCGCGCAGCGACGCCTCCTCGAACGCCACCGCTGTTGCCGCCTCCGACACCGGGGAGCCGTCGATGCCGACCACCACCGGTGCAGTGTCGGAGCGCTGCTGCTCTTCGTGCAGGACCACCACCGGGCAGTGCGCATGCCGGACCAGCGACGAGCTGACCGAGCCGAGCAGGCTGCGCCGCAGCAGCCCGTGCCCGCGGGAGCCGACCACCAGTCGGGCGGCCCGGCGACTGGCGTCCACCAGCATCGGAACCGTCGAGCCGACCACGATCTCGGCGTCGACCCGCAGATTCGGGCCGTGGGTCTCGGCGATCCTGACGGCTTCCCGCAGGTGGCGTTCGCCCTGTTCGTGCTGCCACTCGGTGTAGCCGGGCGGCATCGGCGTCTCGGGGAACGTCATCACCACCGGTGGGGCCAGCACGTGGACCAGCGACAACGGCAGATTGTGCAGGGCGGCGTCGCGGGCCGCCCACTCGACCGCAGCGTTCGACGACGGCGACCCGTCGACACCGACCAGGATTCCGGGGCTCACCCCTCCACGCTAAGCGGTGTGACACCGTGGTAGCTACCGTTCAACTGTAAGGAAGGCGGGCCGTAAGGTGCCGATCATGATCGACCCGCGCCGGCACGACGCGGTGCTGTTAGGCGTGGGCGACGGCACGGCGGCGCTGGCGGCGCGGCTGCAGCAGGCCGGGGTGCGGGTGCGGCCGGTGGCTTCCAGCGCCGAGCTGGTGTCCGCGGCCGCCGAGCTGGGGGTGCGCCCGGGCCGGTGTGTGGTGCTCACCGACTCCGAAGCGGACGTAATCGCCGCTCGCAGTGCGGGTTTCGCGCTGGTGATCGGGGTCGGCTTTGACGGCGCCGACGCGGCCGTGGCGGACCCGGATCAGCTCGCGGTGCGCACCGGGGATCGGCCGATGTCAGCGCTGCCCGACGCGATGACCGAGTTGCAGTTGGACGCGCTGACCCGCCCGGCGGTGTTCTTCGACTTCGACGGCACGTTGTCGGAGATCGTCGACGATCCCGACGCGGCCCGTCCGGTGGCCGGTGCGGTGGAGGCGTTGGCGGCGTTGGCCGCCCGGTGCCCGGTCGCGGTGCTGTCCGGGCGCGATCTGGCCGACGTGCGGGCGCGCGTCGGTGTGGACGGGATCTGGTACGCCGGCAGCCACGGCTTCGAGCTGACCGGCCCGGACGGTGCCCACCACCAGAACGACGCCGCCGCCGACGCGGTGCCGGTACTGGCCGCTGCGGCCGCGTCGCTGCGTGACCGGCTCGGGCCGATACCGGGAGTCATGGTGGAACACAAGCGATACGCCGTCGCGGTGCACTACCGCAACGCGGCCCGCGACCGAGTCGGCGAGGCGACGGCGGCGGTGCGCGATGCCGGGCGCCGCCGCGGGCTGCGGGTGACAACCGGCCGCGAAGTGATCGAGCTGCGCCCGGAGATCGACTGGGACAAGGGCCGCACGCTGCACTGGATTCTGGAGCAGTTGGACCCGGTGACGCCACTGTTCCTCGGCGACGACATCACCGACGAGGACGCCTTCGACGCGGTGGCCGATCTGGCCGGCGCCGGAATCGTGGTGCGGCACACCGACGACGGCGACCGCGCCACCGCCGCCCGGTTCGCCCTGGACAGCCCGGCCCGGGTGGCCGAGTTCACCGCGCGGTTGGCCGAGCGGCTGGCCTGAGCGTGCGGTTTCATCCGCCCCCTGCGGCGCGTCACGGATAAAACCGCACGCTCGGCGAAGAGAATGGGCCTCAGCCCCGGTATTCGGCCGCCCCGTCGTCGAGCACCACCCGCGCGTTACCGCCATCGGGCCCGGAGGCCTCGGTGCGGAACACCGCCTTACCCGGCTCGGTGCGCCAGATCGAGGTGGTCAGCGTCTCCCCCGGAAACACCGGGTCGGTGAAGCGCGCCGCGATCGCGCTGACCCGGTGGGCGTCGCCGCCGCCGAGTTCGGCGACCAGCGCCCGTCCGGCGAAGCCGTAGGTGCACAGCCCGTGCAGGATCGGCTTGGGGAACCCGGCCAGCGTGGTGGCGAACCAGGGGTCGCTGTGCAGCGGGTTGCGGTCGCCGGAGAGCCGATACAGCAGCGCCTGGTCTTCCCGGGTCGGATAGGCGATGCGCGCATCCGGCTCGGAGTCCGGGATCTGCGGGGCGACCGGCCGCTGCCCCGGCTCCCCGCCGAAGCCGCCGGCCTTGCGGATGACCACAGTCGTCAGCGTCTCGGCGATCGGCTCGGAGGTCTTGGGGTCGGTGCCGCGGGCCCGCAGCATCACGACGGCGTTCTTGCCCTCCCCCTTGTCCTGGATGTCGGCGACCTCGGCGACCACCTGCAGACTTCCGGCGGCGGGCAGCGGCGCGAACAGCCGCACCTCCTGGGAGCCGTGCAGCAGCATCGCCGGGTTGAAGGTGCCGATCTTGCCGGCGGCCGCGAAGCCCAAGCAGCAGATGACGGCGTAGGTGGGCAGCACCTGCTGGGTGATGTCGTGACTGTTCTCGGTGGTGAACGCCAGATCGGCCGTCCCGGCGCCGACCCCGAGCGCATAGAGCATGGTGTCGCGATCGGTCCATTCGACCAGCACCGGATCGGTGGTTACGCCGATGGCTGTCGGGTCCAGTGCCATGGGTTCTCCTCAGGCGGTCGTCGAAGGGGATTCGCCTCACCATTTCAGCAGAACCGGCCCCGTCGGTGCCGCCGACACGGCAGGCTGTCGCCATGGGGACGCGCATGGGGAACCGCAGCAGAAAGTTGATCGCACTGGTGTCGGCCGCGTTCGCCGTGGCGCTGGTGCTGGGCGGTTGTTCATCCACACCGCATCCGCGCACCATCACCTTGACCTTGGTCCGGCACGCGGAATCCGAAGCCAATGCCGCCGGGATCGTCGACACCTCGGTGCCAGGTCCGGGGCTGACCGAGAAGGGCCGCGCCGAGGCTCAGGAGATCGCGGATCAGCTCTCGCGCAACCACTATGACGGTGTCTACGCCTCCTCGATGGCACGCACCCAGCAGACCGCCGCCCCGCTGGCGCGCGAGCTCGGCCGTCAGGTGCAGATCCTGCCCGGACTGCGTGAGATCAGCGCCGGCTGGTTCGGCGACAAGCCCGGGTCGGTGGTCAACGCAGCGTATCTGCTCGCCCCGCAGGCTTGGATTCACGGTTACCGGACCACCGCCATCCCCGGCTCGATCGACGGCAACCAGTTCAACGACGAGTTCGGCGCCGCGGTTCAGCGGATCTACGACAGCGGCGACACCAATCCGGTGGCGTTCTCCCACGCCGCGTCGATCATGACGTGGACCCTGATGAACGTGAAGAATCCGCGCGATGAGCTGATGACCGACCACCCATTGCCCAACATCGGCCGGGTGGTGATCAAGGGCAGCCCGGGCACCGGCTGGAAGCTGGTGGAGTGGGACGGCATTCGCGCGTTCTGAAACCGCTCAGCCCGACCGGTTGACGTGGCCGCCGGGACCGGCGACCATGACCGAATGCGTTATGTCGTTACCGGCGGTACCGGATTCATTGGGCGGCGGGCGGTGTCTCGCCTGCTGGAGACCCGGCCCGACGCGCAGGTGTGGGTGCTGGTGCGCCGTTCCTCGCTGGGCCGCTTCGAACGCCTGGCGACCGAGTGGGGCGAGCGAGTAAAACCGCTGGTCGGCGACCTGACGGCGGAGAACCTGGGGCTGACCGAGGCGGTGATCGCCGAACTCGGCAGTATCGATCACGTGCTGCATTGTGCGGCGATCTACGACATCACCGCCGGCGCGGCCGAACAACAGGCGGCCAATGTCGAGGGCACCCGCGCCGTGATCGGCCTGGCGAAGCGACTCGACGCCACCTTGGCGCATGTGTCCTCGATCGCGGTGGCCGGCGACTACGCCGGTGAGTTCACCGAAGACGACTTCGACATCGGCCAGGGGTTGCCCACCCCGTATCACCAGACCAAGTTCGAGGCCGAAGCACTGGTGCGCTCGACGCCGGGGCTGCGGTACCGGGTGTACCGGCCGGCGGTGGTGGTAGGCGATTCCCGCACCGGTGAGATGGACAAGGTCGACGGGCCGTACTACTTCTTTCCGCTGCTGGCCAAGCTGGCGGCGCTGCCCCGGCTCACCCCGATGGCGGTGCCCGACACCGGGCGCACCAACGTGGTGCCGGTCGACTACGTGGTCGATGCGCTGGTCGAGCTGATGCACGCCGACGGGTATGACGGGCGTACCTTCCACCTGACCGCGCCGAAATCCATCGGGCTGCCCGAGATCTATCGGGCAGTCGCACGGGAGGCCGGACTGCCGCGACTGCGCGCCAAGCTGCCCGGCGCCGTGGCCGCCCCGGTGCTCAACGTCGGTGGGCGCGCCCGGGTGTGGCGCAACATGATCGCCGCCCAGCTGGGCCTGCCCGCCGAGGTGCTCGACCTGGTGAACCTGCGGCCGACATTCATCGCCGACGCCACCCGTGCGGCGCTGAACGGCGCCGTCCGGCTGCCCGAGTTCGCTGACTACGCACCGAGACTGTGGCGGTACTGGGCGGAACACCTGGATCCCGACCGGGCCCGCCGGGACGATCCGGCCGGTCCGCTGGTCGGGCGGCACGTCATCATCACCGGAGCCTCCAGCGGCATCGGCCGGGCTTCGGCGATCGCCGTCGCCGAGCGCGGCGGTGTCGTCTTCGCGCTGGCCCGCAGCGGGGAGGCGCTCGACGATCTGGTGGCCGAGATCCGCGCCGCCGGCGGGCAGGCGCACGCCTTCACCTGCGACGTCACCGACTCGGCGTCGGTGGAGCACACCATCAAGGACATCCTGGGCCGGTTCGACCATGTCGACTACCTGGTGAACAACGCCGGCCGGTCGATCCGCCGCTCAGTGGTCAACTCCACCGACCGCCTGCACGACTACGAGCGCACCATGGCGGTCAACTACTTCGGTGCGGTGCGGATGGTGCTGGCATTGCTGCCGCACTGGCGGGAACGACGGTTCGGCCACGTCGTCAACGTCTCCAGCGAAGGGGTGCTGGCGCACAGCCCGCGCTACAGCGCGTATGTGCCCACCAAGGCGGCGCTGGACGCGTTCGCCGATGTGATCTCGACCGAAACCCTGTCGGACCACATCACGTTCACCACCATCCACATGCCGCTGGTGGCCACTCCGATGATCGCGCCATCGCGCAAGCTGCTGCCGGTGGGGGCGATCAGCGCCGAACACGCGGCGGCCATGGTGGTACGCGGCCTGATCGAGAAGCCGGACCGGATCGACACCCCATTGGGCACCCTGGCCGAGACCGGCAACTACCTCACCCCCGGGCTGGCACGCCGGCTGCTGCACCAGCTCTACCTGGGCTACCCGGACTCCCCCGCCGCGCGCGGGGTGGCGACGGCCGAACCCGTTGCGGCACACTCCCCTCGGCGCCGCCCGAAGCGTCCGGTCCGGGCGATCACCCGGGTGCGGGTGCCTCGGCAGGTCAAGCGGGTGCCCCGCCCAGTCAAGCGGGCGGTACGGCTGGTGCCGGGCGTCTACTGGTGACCGGGCCGTCGTGACACTGCCCGTCTTCGCCGACTTCGATACCGGCGTCGACGACGCGGTGGCGCTGGTGTATCTGCTGGCCAGCCCGGATGCCGAACTTGTCGGTATCGCCTGCACCGGTGGAAACGTTGCGGTACACCAGGTTTGCTGCAATAACCTGGCCGTGCTGCAACTATGCGGGGCACCCGGCATTCCGGTGTCCAAGGGCGCCGACGCACCGCTGGACGGACCGGCCCACACCGCCGAGACCATCCACGGGCCGCAGGGGCTGGGCTATGCCGAGTTGCCGCCCGGTACCGGCCGACTCACCGGATACGACGCCGCCGCGGCGTGGGTCGCCGCCGCGCGGGCGCACCCGGGGCAGCTGGTCGGGCTGGCCACCGGCCCGCTGACCAACCTGGCCCTGGCGCTGCGGGCCGAACCCGCACTGCCCACGCTGCTGCGCCGGCTGGTGATCATGGGCGGCGCGTTCTCCGGCGAGCGGTCCGGCTGGGCCGAGTTCAACATCGGGTTCGATCCGGTGGCCGCCGCGGAGGTATTCGCGGCCTGGGGAACCGCTGCACCGCAACGACTCCCGATCGTGTGCGGACTGGATCTGACCCGTCACATCGCAATCACCCCGGCGATCCTGGGGCTGCTGCCGGAACCGGCGGACCATCCGGTGGTCCGGTTGCTCGACGACGCGCTGCGGTTCTATTTCGAGGCGCACATTGCCCGGGGCCACGGCTACCTGGCGTATCTGCACGATCCGCTGGCCGCGGCGATCGCGCTGGAACCCGACCTGGTGAGCACCCGCCCGGCCGCAGTACATATCGAGCTCGCGCCCACGGCGGCGCGCGGGCGCACGATTCCCGACTGGGACGCGCGCCGGCCCAATGCGCTGATCGGTGCCGGTGTCGACCCGGCGGCGTTCTTCGACCGGTTCGTGCAGCGAGTCGGCGCGTTGGCCGACCGGCTGGGCGGAGTGCCTCCTCACTCATAGCTGCCCTCCAGGTACCAGCGCCGCGACCGGTAGCACAGCAGCAGGGCCGCACCGGGCGCGCCGCTATCCGCCGAGCCTTCCAGCAGCGCCTGGACCCGGGCGGTGCGCCCCGATCCCGGGCCTTCCCGCTGCGGGTCCCACCACCGCTCGTCGACCGGCCAGGGCCCGGCCCACCAGCGCAGCCGGTCGTCACGGCCCCGGGCGACCAGCCATACCGGGTCGGCGGAGAACAGCCCCCGGCCGGTCACCCGGATCGGATTACGTTCGGCGTCAAGCAGTTCCACCGGATCGTCGAGCAGCACCGCCGGGGACGGCTCGGGCAGCCGGCCGGGCCACGGCTGGCGCGGGTCGGCCAGCGGCACCGGCTCATCGCCCAGCGGGGTCAAGGTGATGCGCTCCGCCGGGCCGCGGCCGCCGGAGAGCACCGGCACCCGCACCGCCTCCGGGCCGAGCAGGCCCTGCACCCGCACCAGCGCCCGGCGGGCACGCAACCGATCCTCCTCGCCGAGCCCTCCCCACAGCGGCAGCTGCAGCGCCTCGGTCGCCGAGAGCACCTCCACCGGCTGCAGCCGCAGCAGCGTGATCGGACCGGTGGGCCGATCCCTGCTGACCCGGCTGTTCAACCAGCCGTCCAGCTGCCAGCGCACCCGGTCGGCGGTGGCGTCCTCGGTCAACGGCTCGGCGCAGCGCCACACCCGGGTCAGCTCTTCCCCGCCTGTGGTGACGGCGTGAATGCCCAGCCGGGTGCAGCCGACGCCGGCGGCCATCAGCGTCCGGTGCAGCACCCCGGCCAGCGAGCGGCCGGCGAACGCCGCGGCGTCGACCCGCTCGATCGGCGGGTCGCAGTGCAGCACCGCATCGAGATCCGGGGGCGGCTCCCGCCCGGACGGCCCGCGTTCCGGCTCGCCGCGGGCGAACCGGTGCGCGATGAGCGCATCGGGCCCGAACCGCGAGGTCACGTCCGGGCGGGGTAGCGCGGCGAACTGTCCGATGGTACGAATCCCTAACCGCCACAACAGATCGACGAGGCCGTCGCGCCCGGGACCGGACAGGCTGGGCTCGGCGGCCAGTTGCCGGATCGACAGCGCCGACAGGAATCGGGCGTCGGCTCCGGGCGGCACCACGACGCCGGCGCGCGCGGCGAGCACCGCGGCGGAGAGCCCATCGGCGATCCCGACCTGGCATTCGACATCGGCTGCGGCCACCGCGTCGACGAGGCGTTCGGCGGCGTGTTCCTCGGAACCGAACGCCCGGGCCGCGCCGCGTACCGAGACCACCAGCAGGCCGGGCCGCAGCACCTCGGCGGCCGGCACCAGTTCGTCGACCGCGGCGAGGACCGGCTCGAACAGCCGGGCGTCGCGGTCGGTGTCGGCGGTCACCACGTGCAGGGGCGGGCAGCGGGCCGCCGCTTCGCGGCGCCGCAGCCCGCGCCGCACGCCGGCCGCGCGGGCACCCGCCGAGCAGGCGATCACCCGATTGGCCAGGGTGACCGCGATCGGTGCGGTGGCCGGCAGGCCCGCCGCGACCGCCGCAGCAACCGCGGGCCAGTCCATGCACCACAGCGCCAATACCCGGGATGCGGCCATCACTACCCGGCCCTGGTTCGCCCGGCCGCGCCCCCGCGGGCCTGCACCTCCAGTCGCACCGCGCCGATCCGCCCGAAGCCGGGGCGCGCCGCACAGCCCGCCGTCTCGCCGCTTGTCGCCTCGCCGCTTGTCACCTCGTAGCCGCTCACCCGGGCGTCCAGCCGCAGCGCCGCGCCCTGCCAGTCACCGCCGGAGATCAGCAGCGCGCACCCCCGGTGGCGAGCCCGGGCCAGCACCACCCGGGTGCGCGCCGGCGGCACGCAGCGGCCGCCCAGGCCGAGCACCACCAGATCCATGCCGTCCATCAGCACCGTGGCCACCTCCACCGGATCGTTGCCGGGGTCGGGGATCACCGCGAGCCGGCTCAGGTCGGCGCCCATCTCCGCTGCGGCCAGCAGCCCGGTGTCCGGCTGGCCGACGATGGCCGCGTGACCGCCGGCCGCCGTCACCGAGGCCACCATGCTCAGCGCCAGCGAGCGGGCCCCCGACAGCACCGCCACCGTGCCCCGCGGCAACCCCGCGGGCAGCACCCCGGCCAGCAGCGGCGGCACCGGCAGCACCGACTCAGAGACCGGGGCGACGCCGAGCCCCCGCCGCCCGGCGCCCACTTTCCCGGCCACCGCCGCCATTTGCCGGCGCAGCTGTTGCAGCTGTTCAGCACGATTTTCAGGGGCGCTAGGACGTTGCCCCAAGTCCACCGCCGCCGTCATGATCGCCTCCGGGAAACCTCGCATCGGTTCGAAACTATGTTCGATATGCCCGAGTGAACACTTCCCCACCGACAACCGTCAAGCCGGGCCGCCTCAGGGGGTATCACCGGCCCCGGGAGTCACATCCGCACCGCGTCAGGAGGTATGAGATCTTTCCGAAATGGCTAGCGCATGCGCTATCGCGAAGGGGTACCGGCCGCCATCGCCCGATACCCTTCCCGCACGCTCGGGTACCGCGGTGCCCAGCCCGCGATCGCGCGGAAACGGGCGTTGCTGACACGCAGTGATCGGGTCATCGATGTGGCCCGATCACCGAGCAGGAGGGCCAGCCGGCCCGGCCCGGTGATCCACGGGGCGGCGCCGACGGCCGCGGCCAGCGCTTGGGTGTGCTGCTTTTTGGTGACGGGTTCGTCGTCGACGACGTTGTAGGTGCCGGCGGGGCATGCCAGAGCGGCGATCACGGCGCTGGCCGCGTCGGAGAGGTATATCGACGACAGGTAGGACTCGCGGCGGCCGGGCTGGAAAGCGACGTGATGTCGGGCCATGCCCATGATCTGTTCGCTGTGGGCCGCGCCCGGCCCGTAGAACAGGCCGAAGCGCAAAATCACTGAGCCGCCGCCGGTTTCGGCGAATCGCCGGGCGCTGGATTCTGCGGCGTGGTTCCCCGCGGCGATCGGGTAGTGGTCCACGGCCGCATCCTCATCGAGCCAGCGGTCGCCGCCGTCGCGGTAAACCATCGCCACCGACTCCTGCACCACTCGCGGGACCGCCGCGGCCAGCGCGGCGTCGACGACTGCCGCCGACCCCTCGGTACGTATCCGCTGGCATGCGGCCCAGGCGGCTTTGAAAACGAACCGCTGCGGAGAAGGAAGCGCGGACGCCAAATTCACCACCACGTCGTGGCCACGGAAAGCTTCGGCAAGTGCGTCCCGGTCGAACAACGACACCCGAATTGGCTTGGCGCCCTGGCTGATCAGAACCGACGCTTTCGCGTCACTTCGGGCCATCGCCGTGACCTCATGCCTGGCGGCGATCAACGCGGGCACCGTGTGGCTACCGATCGCGCCGGTGCCACCCGTGACGAACACGCGCACTTCGTCATAGTACGCGGCGAGGCGGCATGCGCCCCCTCACAGAAGAGGGTGATATCGCCGGCGCAATCCGATTCGAACTCACCACACCCCCGCTCCGCGGGTACGCAAGTGACGGCTGTTACTCGCGGGTTTGGGGCCAGCGCGGCCTGGAAATCACTCCCACTCGATGGTTCCGGGCGGTTTGCTGGTGATATCCAACACCACCCGGTTGACCTCGGCCACCTCGTTGGTGATCCGGGTGGAGATGCGCTCCAGCACCTCATAAGGCACCCGGGTCCAGTCGGCGGTCATGGCGTCCTCACTGGACACCGGCCGCAGCACGATCGGATGCCCGTAGGTGCGGCCGTCGCCCTGCACCCCGACCGAGCGGATGTCGGCCAACAGCACCACCGGGCACTGCCAGATCTGGTGGTCCAGGCCGGCGGTGGTCAACTCCTCGCGAGCGATCGCGTCGGCCGCCCGCAGCGTCGCCAACCGCTCGGAAGTGACCTCGCCGACGATCCGGATCCCCAATCCCGGCCCCGGGAACGGTTGGCGCTCAACGATCTCCTCGGGCAGCCCCAATTCCCGCCCGACCGCACGCACTTCGTCCTTGAACAGCAATCGCAGCGGCTCGACGAGGGTGAACTTCAAATCTTCCGGCAGCCCGCCCACATTGTGGTGGCTCTTGATGTTTGCGGTGCCGGCTCCGCCGCCGGATTCCACCACGTCCGGATACAGCGTGCCCTGCACCAGGAAGTCGATCGGCTCCGCAGCGGCCAGATCACGCACCGCGCCTTCGAAGGCGCGAATGAACTGCCGGCCGATGATCTTTCGCTTGCCCTCGGGGTCAGAGACCCCCGCCAGCGCGTCGAGGAAGACCTCAGCGGCGTCCACCGTGACCAGCCGTGCCCCGGTAGCGGCCACGAAGTCTTCCTGCACCTGCTCGCGCTCCCCGGAGCGCAACAGCCCGTGATCGACGAATACACACGTCAGCCGGTCCCCGATGGCGCGCTGCACCAGCGCCGCGGCGACCGCGGAATCCACCCCGCCGGACAGCCCACAAATGGCGTGACCGTCACCGATCTGAGCCCGCACCTGCTCGATCAGCGCCTCGGCGATGTTGGCGGGCGTCCACACCGCGTCGATACCGGCGAACTCGTGCAGGAACCGGCTGAGCACCCGCTGCCCGTAGGGGGTGTGGATGACCTCCGGGTGGTACTGCACCCCGGCCAGCCGACGCGCCCGGTTCTCGAACGCGGCCACCGGGGCGCCGGCGGTGGCGGCCACCACCGCGAACCCGTCCGGTGCGTCGGTCACCGCATCGCCGTGGCTCATCCACACCGGCTGGGTGCCCGGAAGACCCGAATGCAGTTCGCCGCCGGTCACTTTCAGCTCGGTACGGCCGTACTCACTGGTTCCGGTACGCTCGACGGTGCCGCCGAGCGCGGCCGCCATGGCCTGGAAGCCGTAGCAGATGCCGAACACCGGCACATCGAGGTCGAACAGCGCCGGATCCAGCTGCGGGGCACCCTCGGCGTAGACACTGGCCGGCCCGCCGGACAGCACGATCGCCCGCGGGTTGCGCGCGGCGATCTCCTCGACGGTCGCGGTGTGCGGGACGACCTCGGAGAACACCCGCGCCTCGCGGACCCGGCGGGCGATCAGTTGGGCATACTGCGCACCGAAGTCGATGACCAACACGGGGCGCGACGATGGGGACGACACCGCAGAGAGTGTAGTGGCCGCAAACTGTCCCCGATCCGACGGCGGGCATGGTGGAGTGGACATCAGCCCGAGAGCCGGAAGGGGGTCATCCATGGTGCTGGGCCTGCCCGAAACGGTGCGCGCCTGCCTGTTCGATCTCGACGGCGTGCTCACCGACACCGCCAGCGTGCACACCCGGGCGTGGAAGGCCATGTTCGACGGGTATCTGTCGGCGCGCGCCGAGCGCACCGGTACGCCGTTCGTGCCGTTCGACCCGGTGGACGACTACCTGCGATTCGTCGACGGCCGCAAACGCGACGACGGGGTGCGCACCTTTCTGGCCAGCCGCGACATCGTGCTGCCCGACGGCGGCAACGACGACCCGCCTGAGGCCGAAACGGTGCACGGCCTGGGCAACCGCAAGAACGCGGCGTTCCTCACCGCGCTGCAGACCGACGGGGTGGACGTGTTCGAGGGCTCGCGGCGCTACCTGGCCGCGGTCACCGCGGCGGGCCTGGCCACCGCGGTGGTGTCGGCCAGCGCCAACGCCGGCGAAGTGCTGGCGATCACCGGCCTGGACAAGTTCATCGCGCAGCGCGTCGACGGCGTGACGCTGCGCACCGAACACATCGCGGGCAAGCCGGCCCCGGACTCGTTCCTGCGGGCGGCGCAGCTGCTCGGTGTCGCTCCCGCCGGGGCCGCGGTGTTCGAGGATGCGCTCTCGGGGGTGGCGGCCGGACGGGCCGGCGGGTTCGGTTTCGTGGTGGGCGTCGATCGGGTAGGTCAGGCCCAAGACCTGCTGAGCCATGGCGCCGACGTCGTCGTCACCGATTTGGAGGAACTTCTGTGAAGGCAGGCCGATGATCCCTGAGGACTACTTTCCGATCGACCCCTGGCAGATCCGCGAAACCCGGCTCGACCTGGATCTGCTCGGGCAGACCGAATCCCTGTTCACGCTGTCCAACGGGCACGTCGGATTGCGCGGCAACCTCGACGAGGGCGAGCCCTACGGCCTGCCCGGCACCTACCTGAACTCGTTCTACGAGGTGCGGCCGCTGCCCTACGCCGAGGCCGGGTTCGGCTATCCGCAGGCCGGGCAGACCGTCGTCGACGTGACCAACGGCAAGATCATCCGGCTGATGGTCGACGACGAACCGTTCGACGTCCGCTACGGCGAGCTGATCGACCACGAGCGCACCCTCGACCTGCGGGCCGGCACCCTGGTCCGCCGGGTGCACTGGCGCTCCCCGGCCGGCAAACAGGTCAACGTGCATTCGACCCGGCTGGTCTCACTGGCCCAGCGCAGCGTCGCGGCCATCGAGTACGTCGTCGAGGCGATCGACGAATTCGTCCGTGTGACAGTGCAATCCGAGCTGGTCGCCAACGAGGACCAACCGACGACCTCCGGCGACCCGCGGGTGGCGGCGATCCTGGACAACCCCCTGGAGGCCGTGGAGCGGGAGAACACCGACCGCGGGGCGGTGCTGGTGCACCGCACGCGGGCCAGTGGGCTGATGATGGCCGCGGCCATGCACCACGAGATCGAGGTGCCCGGCCGGGTCCAGGTCAACACCATCGCGATTCCCGATGTGGCCGCGACCACGGTGGTGTGCGGGCTGCGCCCCGGGCAGAAATTGCGGATCGTCAAGTACCTGGCCTACGGCTGGTCCAGCGAGCGGTCCCGGCCCGCGCTGCGCGATCAGGCCGTCGCCGCGCTGACCGGTGCCCGCTACAGCGGCTGGCAGGGGCTGGTCGACGCCCAGCGGTCCTACCTCGACGAGTTCTGGGACGGCGCCGACGTCGAGGTCGACGGCGATCCGGATTGCCAGCAGGCGGTCCGCTTCGCGCTGTTTCACCTGCTGCAGGCCAGCGCGCGCGCCGAACGCCGGGCGATCCCCAGCAAGGGACTGACCGGCACCGGATATGACGGCCATACCTTTTGGGACAGTGAGAGTTTCATCATCCCGGTGCTGACCTACACCGCTCCGCACGCGGCGGCTGACGCGCTGCGCTGGCGGTCGTCGACACTGGATCTGGCCCGCGACCGGGCCACCGAACTCGGGCTGGCGGGGGCGGCTTTCCCGTGGCGGACGATCCGTGGCCAGGAGTGCTCGGGATACTGGCCAGCCGGCACGGCCGCCTGGCACATCAATGCCGACATCGCGGCGGCATTCGAGCAGTACCGGATCGTCACCGGGGACGGCTCTTTGGAGGCCGAATGCGGCCTGGCGGTGCTGGTCGAGACCGCCCGGCTGTGGCGGTCGCTGGGCCACCACGACCGGCACGGGGTGTGGCACCTGTCCGGGGTGACCGGCCCCGACGAGTACACCGCGATCGTCCGGGACAACGTGTTCACCAATCTGATGGCCGCCCACAATCTGCGCACCGCGGCCGAGGCGTGCGCCCGCCATCCCGACGCCGCCCACGAGTTGGGGGTCACCACCGAGGAGATGGCCGGCTGGCGCGATGCCGCCGACGCGGCGCACATCCCCTACGACGAGGAACTGGGCGTGCATCCGCAGTGCGAGGGCTTCACCTCCGCCGCGGAGTGGGACTTCGACGCCCGGACCACCTACCCGTTGCTGCTCAACGAACCCTATGTACGGCTCTACCCGGCTCAGGTGGTCAAGCAGGCCGATGTCCTGCTGGCCATGCACTGGCGCAGCCACGCGTTCAGCCCCGAAGAGAAGGCCCGCAACGTCGACTACTACGAGCGGCGCACGGTGCGCGACTCCTCGCTGTCGGCCTGCACCCAGGCGGTGATGTGCGCCGAGGTGGGGCATGTGGAGCTGGCCCACGACTACACCTACGAAACGGCGTTCGTCGACCTGCGCGATCTGCACGACAACACCCGCGAGGGACTGCACTTGGCGGCGCTGGCCGGAACCTGGCTCGCGCTGGTGGCCGGGTTCGGCGGCCTGCGTGACGACGAGGGTGTGCTGGCGCTGGATCCGGCGCTGCCGGATGGGATCTCACGTCTCCGATTCCGCTTGCGTTGGAGGGGTTTCCGCGTCACGGTCGCGGCCACCCACCATGAGGTCACCTATGCGCTGCGTGATGGGCCCGACGGCCGGCTGACGATCCACCATGCCGGCAAGGAACTCGAACTGACCACACAATCACCCACGACGGTGCCGGCGCGCCGGCGCGAACCGCTGCTGCCGCCACCGCACCAGCCGCCCGGGCGCGCACCCAGCCACCGGCACCACGTCGCGCGGTGAGGCCTCAGGCGATGCCGGAGGCCCAGCGCAGCGCGCCGATGGCCTGATCGGGTACCGCCGGGTTCTTCGGCGCGATCGGATCCAGCCGCCGATAGGGCTCGCCCTGGGCCGGCCGCTGGTCGGCCTCGCCCTTGTTCGGCCACAGCGACGCGGCCCGCTCGGCCTGGGCGGCGATCGACAGCGACGGGTTGACGCCGAGGTTGGCCGAGACCGCTGCGCCGTCCATCACCGCCAGCGTCGGGTAGCCGTACACCCGCTGGTAGGCATCGATGACACCGTGCTCGGGACTGTCCCCGATCGCCGCGCCGCCCAAAAAGTGCGCGGTCAGCGGGATGTTGAACAGCTCGCCCCAGGTGCCCCCGGCCACGCCGTCGATCTTGGCGGCGATGCGACGGGTGACCTCGTTGCCGACCGGGATCCAGCTCGGGTTCGGTTCGCCGTGGCCCTGCTTGCTGGTATAGCGGCGGATACCGAGCCTGCCGCGTTTGGTGAAGGTGGTGATCGAGTTGTCCAGGTGCTGCATGACCAGCGCGATCACCGTGCGCTCACTCCACTGCTTGGGGTTGAGCAGCCGCAGGATGTGCCCGGGGTCTTCGCGGGCCTGATCCAACAGCTGCCGCCAGCGCGGAACGTCGGTGCCCTGCGGGCCGGCGCCGTCGGTCATCAACGTCTGCAGCAGGCCCATCGCGTTGGAGCCCTTGCCGTAGCGGACCGGCTCGACATGGGTGTCGGCGGTGGGGTGAATAGAGGAGGTGATCGCCACGCCGTGGGTCAGGTTCAGGCCCGGCTTGACGTCCAAAGTGGCTGCGCCAACAATGGATTCGGAGTTGGTGCGGGTCAGCACCCCCAGTTTGTCGGACAGCTTGGGCAGCTTGCCCTTGTCCCGCATCTTGAACAGCAGCCGCTGGGTGTTGTAGGTGCCGGCGGCCAGAATCAGATACCGCGCGGTGAAGGTCTTGCGGTGCCGGCGCGCCCGCAGACCGGTGCGCACCGTGCGCACCTGCCACAGCCCGTCGGCACCCTGCTCGAAGGCGGTCACCGTCGTCATCGGATGCACCTGTGCGCCAGCTGATTCCGCCAGATACAGGTAGTTCTTCACCAGGGTGTTCTTGGCGCCCCAGCGACAACCCGTCATGCACTCGCCGCACTCCAGGCAGCCGGTGCGCTGCGGGCCGGCGCCGCCGAAGTACGGGTCGGGCACCGTCTTGCCCGGGGTCTTGTTTCCGCCCTCACCGAAGAACACCCCGACCGGCGTGGCCACGAACGTGTCGCCGACCCCCATGTCGTCGGCGACCTGTTTGACGATGCGGTCGGCGTCGGTGAACGTCGGGTTCTTGACCACCCCGAGCATCCGCTGCGCCTGCTCGTAGTGCGGCATGAGTTCGGCCCGCCAGTCGGTGATGTGGGCCCACTGTTTGTCGGCGAAGAACGGCTCCGGCGGCACGTAGAGCGTGTTGGCGTAGTTCAGCGAACCACCGCCCACCCCGGCGCCGGCCAGCACCATGACGTTGTTGAGCAGGTGGATGCGCTGGATGCCGTAGCAACCCAGCTTCGGCGCCCACAAGAACTCGCGCAGGTGCCAGGAATTCTTGGCGAAGTCGGCGTCGGCATACCGGCGGCCCGCTTCCAGAACGCCTACGCGATAACCCTTCTCGGTCAGCCGCAGCGCGCTGACGCTGCCCCCGAAACCCGAACCGATGATCAGGACGTCGTAGTCAGGTTGGTAATCCGGCTCCATAGCCAGCAAGTATGGCCCTACTCACTGGTAACTTGCCAGATAGGCTGCCCTTACCTGCCTCAGCTCCCGACAGTCAGTCCGACCTTCTGGAATTCCTTGAGGTCGCAGTAGCCGGCCTTGGCCATCGACCGGCGCAACCCGCCGACCAGGTTCAGCGAGCCGAACGGGTCATCCGAGGGGCCGTCGAGCACCTGCGCCAAGCCCGGGCGCTCCCCGTAGGCGACCTGCATCAGCGCACCGCGCGGCAGCGACGGGTGCGCGGCCGCCGACGGCCAGTACCAGCCGTCGCCCTGCGCCTCGGCCGCCGCCGCCAGCGGGGTGCCCAGCACCACCGCGTCGGCGCCGCAGGCGATCGCCTTGGCCAGATCCCCGGAGGTGTGGATGTCGCCGTCGGCCAGCACATGCACATACCGGCCGCCGGTCTCGTCGAGGTATTCCCGGCGGGCCGCGGCGGCGTCGGCGATCGCGGTGGCCATCGGCACACTGATGCCCAGCACCTCGTCGGAGGTCGTCACCCCCGAGGTGGAGCCGTAGCCGACGATCACCCCGGCCGCGCCGGTACGCATCAGGTGCAGTGCGGTGCGGTGGTCGATCACCCCGCCGGCCACCACCGGGATGTCGAGCTCAGAGATGAACGTCTTGAGATTGAGCGGCTCGCCATCATTGGCGACGCGCTCGGCGGAGATGATGGTGCCCTGGATGACCAGCAGGTCAACTCCGGCGGCCACCAGGGCCGGGGTCAGTGCTTGGGCGTTCTGCGGGCTCACCCGCACCGCAGTGGTCACGCCGGCCTCGCGGATGCGCGCCACCGCGGCGCCGAGCAGGTCGGGGTCCAGCGGCGCGGCGTGCAGCTGCTGCAGCAGCCGGATCGCCGCCTCCGGCTCAGCGGACGCCACCGCTGCCTTCTCAATGACCTGGGCGACCTTGGCTTCGATGTCGGCGTGCCGGCCGATCAGCCCTTCGCCGTTGAGCACTCCCAGACCGCCGAGCCGGCCCAGTTCGATCGCGAACTCCGGGGAGACCAGGGCGTCGGTGGGGTGGGCCAGCACCGGGATCTCGAACCGGTAGGCATCCAGCTGCCACGCCGTGGAGACGTCCTTGGAGGAGCGGGTGCGCCGGGACGGCACGATGTTGATGTCGTCGAGCTCGTAGGTGCGACGGGCGGTGCGGCCCATGCCGATCTCAACCATGTCACGCATGACGGGTCAGCCCTCGTTTCTGTTTCACTGCGCGCGAATGCGCTGGACGAACGCCTGCTCAGCGCACGTAGTAGTTCGGCGCTTCGACGGTCATGGTGATGTCGTGCGGGTGGCTTTCCTTCAAACCCGCCGCGGTGATCTGCACGAATTGCGCCTGCTGCAGCTGCTCGATCGTCGCGGAGCCGGTGTAGCCCATCGCCGCCCGCAGCCCCCCGGTGAGCTGGTGGATCACCGTGGTCAGCGGGCCGCGGAACGGCACCCGGCCCTCGATGCCCTCGGGCACCAGTTTGTCCTCGGAGAGCGCGTCGTCCTGGAAGTAGCGGTCCTTGGAGTAGGACTTGGCGCCGCCGCGGCCCTGCATTGCGCCGAGTGAGCCCATGCCGCGGTAGCTCTTGAACTGCTTGCCGTTGACGAAGATCAGCTCGCCGGGCGACTCGGCGGTGCCGGCCAGCAGCGAGCCGAGCATGGTCGTCGACGCGCCGGCGGCCAGCGCCTTGGCGATGTCACCGGAGTACTGCAGCCCGCCGTCGGCGATCACCGGGACTCCGGCCGGCGCGCAGACCGCGACCGCTTCCATGATGGCGGTGATCTGCGGGGCGCCCACCCCGGCGACCACCCGGGTGGTGCAGATCGAGCCGGGGCCGACCCCGACCTTCACCGCGTCGGCGCCGGCCTCGACCAGCGCGGCGGCGCCGCTGCGGGTGGCCACGTTGCCGCCGACCACCTCGACCCGCTCCCCCACTTCGGCCTTGAGCTTGCCGACCATGTCGAGCACTCCCCGGTTGTGGGCGTGCGCGGTGTCCACCACCAACACGTCGACCCCAGCATCGGCCAGCGTCATGGCCCGCACCCAGGCATCGGCGCCGACGCCGACCGCGGCACCGACCAGCAGCCGGCCGTCGCTGTCCTTGGTGGCGTGGGGATGCTGTTCGGTCTTGACGAAGTCCTTGACGGTGATCAGCCCGGTCAGCTTGCCGTGGCCGTCGACGATCGGCAGCTTTTCGATCTTGTGCCGGCGCAGCAGGCCCAGCGCGGCGTCGGCGGAGACCCCCTCCTGCGCGGTGATCAGCGGCGCCTTGGTCATCACCTCGGCGACCGGTTTGTTCTGGTCGACCTCGAAGCGCATATCCCGGTTGGTGATGATCCCGACCAGCGCGCCGCTGGAGTCGACGACCGGCAGCCCGGAGATCCGGAACCGCGCGCACAGCGCGTCCACCTCGGCCAGGGTGTTCTCCGGGGTGCAAGTGACCGGATCGGTGACCATGCCGGCCTCGGAGCGCTTCACCGTCTCGACCTGGCCGGCCTGCTCGGTGACCGGCAGGTTGCGGTGCAGCACGCCCATGCCGCCGGCGCGCGCCATCGCGATCGCCATCCGGGCCTCGGTGACGGTGTCCATGGCGGAGCTGACCAGCGGCACCTTGAGCCGGATCTTGCGGGTCAGCCAGCTGGAGGTGTCGGCGTTGGCCGGCACCACGTCAGAGGCCGCCGGAAGCAGCAGAACGTCGTCGAAGGTCAGGCCCAGCATCGCGATCTTGGCCGGGTGCCCACCAGCGGGGCCGCCGGCCGGCGCCGCATCGTCGTGCGGGCCTATGGCACCCGCGGGGTGGGAAATCGTCGGGGCGCTGGCATCACCAACGGACATGGGGAGCCTCCACTACGCAGCCGGGGTAGAAGCCCATCCTAATCGCGGCGGACAGCGGCTTTCGTTCCCCACCACCCTTGGGGTGATTATGCGGGCCGCAGAACCGGCCGCTGGCGTTCTGTCATGGGGTCTGCGTACCCTGATGGGCGTGCGTGACCACCTACCACCCGGTTTGCCGCCCGACCCGTTCGCCGACGATCCCCACGACCCGTCTGCTGCGCTGGACGCCGTCGACCCGGGCCAGCCGCTGGATCCGCAGGAGCGGACGGCGGTCGAAGCCGACCTCGCCGACCTTGCGGTCTACGAAGCATTGTTGGCGCGCAGGGGGATCCGCGGCCTGGTGGTGTGCTGTGACGACTGCAATCAGGACCACTACCACGACTGGGACATGCTGCGTGCCAACCTGCTGCAGCTGCTCATCGACGGCACCGTCCGCCCGCACGAACCGGCCTACGACCCGGAGCCGGACAGCTACGTGACCTGGGATTACTGCCGCGGTTACGCCGACGCGTCGCTCAACGGGGCGACCTCGGAGGCCGACGGCTACCGCTGATCAGCGGCCCCGCCAGCTTCCCCCGCGGTAACGCACCAGCTCAGCAGTTTCATCACGCAGGTCGCGTAGCTCCTGCGCCGTCCGCGTCGCGCTGCCGGCATCGATCAGCAGGCACGCCAACGCCCACCGCAACGGGACCAGTCCCGCCCGTCCGGCCTCGTCGAACGCGGCGTCGGCAACCGTGCGCGCCCGCTCCCGCTTCCCCGCACAGCACAGCGCCCCGGCCAGCACCACCTGGCTTTTCACCCGGTGGCGCACCATGTCTTCCCCGGCGCCCGAGACTAGCTCCACGGCCTGCTCGGCGTGCCGCACCGCGGTGGCGCCGTCGCCGGTGACCATCGCCAGCTCGGCCGTCACCCAGTTGTGGCGCACCGCCAGCCGCGCCGGACCAGGCGGTTGGGGTGCCTGCCGGGCGCGGCCCAGCAGCGCCGCCGACGCCGCGAACCGCCCCACCCCCAGGGCATCGGCGGCCAGCCCCACCAGGGCATCGGCGGCGGCCTCCGGGTCGACTTCGTGGTCGTTGAGGGCCAGGGCCAGCGCCCGGCCGTCGAGGCCCCGGGCCAGATCGTGCCCGCCGAGCTGCCGGGCGAACGACGCCCGTGTGCTGTAGGCCAGCGAGGCCAGCGGGCCCTTGGGCGCCTCGCGCAGCAGCGCCGCCAGGTCAGCGTCCGCGCTGGCGTACCGGCCCTGCCCGCCTGCGGCGACGGCACGCAGCCACCGCTGCCGAGGTGTCGTCGCGGCCGGCAATGGCCAGCGGCCGGGCTCCTCGCCGAACGCGGCAGCAGCCAGCACCGCCTCGGGGTCCTGGATCATCGCTGCGCGACGTTACGCGGCCGGTTCAGCGCCCTCGCCGTCCGCCCGGAAAAATATCCACCCTCAGGGAATGTCCACCGTCTTAGGCCAGCCTTTCTTAACCGTTACGTAGGCCTAACTTCAGACGCTTTGGCTACGGTCCCCACAGCGCCGGAAACAGCCGGCGCTGTTTTACGCGCACCACCAAACACCTGAACGGCCGCAACCGATCCGGCCGACCGGCGTTTTGAGAGGGGTTCCCATGCCACTGGTTGAGCAGCTGCCCGGCCGCAATGCGGACGTATGGGATTGGCAACTCCGAGGAGCGTGCCGGGGCGTCGATTCGTCGGTATTTTTTCCACCCGACGGCGAACGCGGCCGCGCCCGAGCGCAGCGGGAGCAGAACGCCAAGAAGTGGTGCCGCAACTGCCCGGTGATGGAGCAGTGCCGCCAGCACGCCCTTGCCGTCGGGGAGCCCTACGGCATCTGGGGCGGCATGTCGGAGTCCGAGCGGCACGCCGCGCTGCGGTGCAATCTGCGGCGCAGCGGCTAGCCCCGCCAGACCACCGGCCGACGGCGTCACATCCGCGGCCGTGGATCCGAACAGCCCCCGCTCGCGGGGGCTGTTCGCTATTGCACGCAATGTCAGACCCGTCGGGTTGAATCCCGGGCATGCGATCTGCACCGGCATTCCTGGCAGTACTTGTCGCCTCGGTCGGCATCGGCCTGGCCGCCCCGGCCAGCGCCGCACCGGCCAGCTGCTTCGACCAGCGGCTCTGCGGCGATCTGAGCGACGTCTACTACTGCCCCGACACCGGCGCGGTGGTGGGCCCGTTCGGGGCCTGCCCCGCGCTGGTGACCGGCCCCTATGCGCCCGGCGGCCTGCGGCCCAACGACGGCTTGTCCCCGCTGGGGTGATTGCCGCGTTATCCCCCATCGCCGGCCACCGCCCCGCTACGCTTCCAAACGGTCCAGGCCGTCGAAAGCGAGGGGAACAACGTGCGCAAACAGCTTCTGTTCGGAACCATCGCGGCAGGATTCACCGTCGGTTTGATCGGCGCACCGATCGCCAGCGCCGATGAGGCGGGCTTCCTCAATGAGCTGCGCGCCAACGGGTTCCCGGGTCTGTCCATCGGCGACGCCCAGATGCCCGACGGGGTGGTAGTCGCGAACGGCTGGATGGCCTGCAACCGGCTGCACTTGGGTGAGAAGCCCGAACAGACACTGGCCCAGTTGAACCCGAACGACGTCGACAAGGGCCGCATGCTGCTCAACGCCGCCCAGCACCACCTGTGCCCGGACACGCTCTGACCGGCCCGGGACAGGCGGCGAAACGCCCGCCCGCGATTTGACTGGCACGTCAGACATCCACTGAAACGCCCAACTCAATCTCAGCGTGTGATAAGCACAGTCGATGAGAACGCGGGGTGCAGCACTAAAAGCGACAGTTGCCGAGGTTGCCGTCGCAGGCGTCCTGTGTGCCGCGGCCGGCGTGGGGATCAGCCAAACCGTGAGCGCCGCGGCCGCACTGCTGGCCTCGACCGGTCCGCTGGCGGGCAGCGTGACGGCGCTCATCCTGGGCGGAACCACCGAGCCGACGCCGTCACCGGAATTCGCGCGATCCGCCGAGAACCTGTTTCTGAACCCGCTGGGCTTCGACGGCGGTGCCACCGGCTCGACGGTCTGCTACATGGACGGAACCGACCCGTGCAGCGCCCCCCTACAGGTGCTGACCACGCCCGAACTGATCCAGCAGGGCCCCAGCAGCCTCACCGCCGCCTCGGCGATCGTCCTCGCCGTGCAGAACGAATTCAACGCCAACCCAGGCGCATTCGACGCCGAGCACCCCCTGACGATCTTCGGGTATTCGCAGAGCGCCACGGCTGAGTCGATCGCCATGACCCGGCTCGCCGAACTCGGAATCCCCAGCAGCGCACTACATTTCGTGTTCATCGGCGACCCGTCCACCCCGGACGGCATCTGGCAACACATCCAAGCGGCCATGGACGCGACGCTGGGCCCCGATTTGACGAACTACCTGCTCAAATTGTTCGGCATGACCGAAGTGCTCGGCAACCTGACCCCGAATGACCTGTATCCGGCAACGATTTACGGGCTGCCTGGCGATCCGGTCTCCAACTTCACCGACGTGTACGCAGATAAGGGTCTCTTCGGTGCGCTGCTGGATGTGCTGTGGCCGCACGTGTGGTACCTGGGGCTGACACCGGAGCAGGTCGCCGACGCGACCACCACCGTCGACGGCGCCCTGACCTACGTCGACATCAACGCCGACGACATCAACGGTCTCGACGCCTGGCTCAACGCGGTCTTCGTCGGTGGAGCGGCCAACAGCGGCATCTTCGAGAGCCTGTGGGACTCTCTGCAACTGTTGTTCAACAACTTCTTCTGACCGCCCCGACGGTGACGCCGGCGGCGTTCTCCAACACTTTGACGATCGAGGTGAAATCGGACTCGGGGCCTTGTTCGCGCAGCGTCGACTCCCACATGCCGGCCACCGCGTCGGCCAGGGGCCGCGGTAGGCCGAGGGCTGCCGCTTCGTCGAGGTAGAGCCGGACGTCCTTGACCATCAGGCCGGTCGCGAACCCGTAGTCGAAGGTGCGTGGCAGCACCGCCTTGGGAAACTTGTCGCGGCTGGCGTGGGTTCCGCCGGAGCCGGCATTGAGCACGTCGAGCATCACCTGCGGGTCGAGACCGGCCTTGACGCCCATCACGATGACCTCAGCGGTGGCGGCCAGCGTGGCGGCCGCCATCAGATTGTTGACCAGCTTCATCGTCTGGGCGGCGCCGGGCTTTTCACCGACGAAGAACGGCCGGCCGAGTTCGTCCAGCAGCGGCTTGGCGGTGTCGAACGCGGCCGGGGGCCCCGACACCATGATCGCCAGGCCGCCCTGCTGCGCCCCGCTCACGCCGCCGCTGACCGGCGCATCCAGCGCGGCGATTCCCCGGGCGGCCAGCGTGTCGTGATTGCGCTGCGCCAGTTCGCTTCCGACGGTCGACAGGTCGATGAACAGCGTGGCCGTCGCACTTTCAGCGACCTCGTCGGCGACCGCCGCCGACGCCGGCAACGACGGCAGGCTGGCCAGCACGATCTGCGCCCGGTCGGCCACCTCCCGCACCGAGGACGCACCGGACGCGCCGAATCTCGTTGCGCGCTCGACCACGTCGTCGCGGGTGTCGTAGACGATCAGTTCGCGTCCCGCCCCCGCCAGCCGGTGCGCCATGGGAAAGCCCATATTGCCCAAACCGATGAAGCCGATCATTGCTGCGTCTCGTATTCGGCGAAGGCGTCGCGGGCGATCCGGAAGCTGTCCACCGCCGCGGGAACACCGGCGTAGATCGCCACCTGCATGAAGACCTCCCGGATCTCGTCGCGGGTGACGCCGTTGGTGAGCGCTCCTTTGACGTGGGTGCGAAGTTCGTTGGGCCGGTTGAGCACTGCGAGCATCGCCAGGTTGAGCATGCTGCGCGTCTTACGCGACAGCCCCTCGCGGCCCCATACCGCGCCCCAGCAGTATTCGGTGACCAAGTCCTGGAAGGGCTTTGAGAAGTCATCACCGGCGGCGGCGACATAGGCGTTGCCCAGCACCGCGGCGCGGATCTCGCGGCCCCGCTCGTAGGTGGGTCGGTCCATGGTTCTCCTTTGGCGCCGTCTGCGGGGCTGCACCCCGCCGAGAAAGACAGTGAGAACCCTAGACTCAAATATGAGAACGGGATACTCTCATGCAGCACACAGCGGGGAGGATGCGATGACTCAGGTCACGTCACGAAATGCGTACAAGGCGGTCGCTCAGCTCGCGGTCGCCGGGCTGCTAGTCGCCGCGGCCGGCGTGGGGGTCAGCCAAACGGTCAGCGCCGCGGCCACGCTGCTCGCCTCCACCGGCCCGCTGGCCGGCAGCCAGACCGCGCTCATCCTCGGCGGAACCGGCCAGCCGACGCCCTCACCCGAATTCGCGCGATCCGCCGAGAATCTCTATCTCAACCCGCTCGGTTTCAATGGCGGCTCGACCGATTCGACGGTCTGCTACATGGACGGCACCGACCCGTGCAGTGCCCCACTACAGGTGCTGACCACACCGGAACTGTTCCAGCAGGGGCCGAGCAGCCTCACCGGCGCGGGGCTCATCGTGCTCGCGGTCCAGAACGCCTTCGCCGCCAACCCGGGCGCCTACGATGCCGAACACCCGCTGACGATCTTCGGCTACTCCCAAAGCGCCACCGCCGAATCCATCGCGATGACCCGACTCGCCGAATCGGGCATCCCGCTGGACTCGCTGCACTTCGTGTTCATCGGCAATCCGTCTGCACCGGACGGCGTCTGGCAATACCTGGAAGCCGCCATGTACGCCACGCTGGGCAAGGACCTCTCGGACTACCTGCTCAAGCTGCTCGGCATGACCGAAGTCCTCGGTAACCTGACACCCAACGACCTGTACGCGGCCACCATTTACGGTCTGCCCGATGATCCGGTCGCAAACTTCGCCGACGTCTACGCCGCCGACGGCCTGTGGGCCGCGTTGGGCGGCATCTTCGGGCCGCACGTGGAGTATCTGGGGCTGACCCCGGAGCAGATCGCCAACGCCAGCGCCACGGTCGACGGCGCCCTGACCTACATCAACATCGACAACAGCGAGATCAACGCCTTCGACGCCTGGCTCAGCGCCCTACTGTTCCACGGGGTCGCCACCAGCGATCCGTTCCAGGCTCTGTTCGACTCGATGAATCTACTTTTCAGCAACTTCTTCTGAGCCGTGCACAGCCTGGAACGAATCGTGTTGGGGCCCGCAAATTCTCGATTAGCCGTGCGGGGCCTCGGATATCTTGCTGTCCGGAGTCCCCACTGTCTTGCAGTAGGTCGAGACGGACAAGCGGGTCGCAGAAATCTCCAGATTGGAGGGATCGGCGCCGCTCTTGTCTTTGAGCATCTTGCTGATCTCGTCGTCCTGCTTCTTCTCGTCCTGCTCGACGAAGTCCTTACACCGGGTGTCGCCACCGGTGTTGATCACCTTCGATGCCGAGCACCCGCCGGAAAGAAGAATCCCGAGCGCAAAGGCAATGAGCGCAACGTGTTTCATCATCCCGCTCCTCACGCGTCGCGACCGGCCAGGCGCAGCAGCCACAGCAGGATGACCGCGCCCAGGATTGCGGTGAACAAGGTGAACCACCAGCCCCCGCTCGCCGTGTCGACCACGAAGCTGAGCAGGAATCCGCCGATGAGCGCACCGACGACACCTACGACGATGTCGGTGAGCAGGCCGAACTTGGTCTTCATGATGAGGCCCGCGATCCAACCGGCAATAGCGCCGATAATTATGTAACCGATCCATCCGACACTGGTCAACGTTGTAGAGCGAGCCAGGAATTCAGTAGCCGCCACTGGGTCCATGGTGATCTCCTTTACCGCGCCTTCAATACACCGTCCTGTTCGACGACGCGATGGATCAATACCCGTTTTGCGCGGTTACAAACTCGGAATACACCACCGAGCGGACGCGAGCGCCCCCATTTCAGCTCCGAAATGGGGGCGCTCGCTAGGGGTACCGCCCGCGTGCGGGGGACCGTTCGTCGCCGGGACTAGTGCGCGTGCCCGTGGTGCCCGTGGGCGTCGGCGGCTTCCTCGGCCGGCTTGTCGACCACCGCGGTCTCGGTGGTCAGCACCATCCGCGCCACCGAGGCGGCGTTGAGCACCGCCGAACGGGTCACCTTGACCGGGTCGACGATCCCGTCGGCGGCCAGGTCACCGTAGGACAGCGTCGCGGCGTTGAAGCCCTGCCCGGACGGCAGCTCGGCCACCTTGCTGGTCACCACCGCGCCGTCGACGCCGGCGTTGGTGGCGATCCAGTACAGCGGCGCGCTCAGCGCAGCGGCGAACACCTCCACGCCCAGCTTCTCGTCGCCGGTCAGCGTGGACTGCAGCTCCGACAGCGCCGCGCGGGCCTGCACCAGGGCGGCGCCGCCGCCGGGGACGATGCCCTCCTCGACCGCGGCCTTGGCCGCCGCCACCGCGTCCTCGACCCGGTGCTTGCGCTCCTTCAAAGCGGTCTCGGTGGCTGCGCCCACCTTGATCACGGCCACGCCGCCGGCCAGCTTGGCCAGCCGCTCTTCGAGCTTCTCGCGGTCCCAGTCGGAGTCGGTCGCCTCGATCTCGGCGCGCAGCTGCTTGACCCGGGCGGCGATCGCCTCGGGGGTGCCGGCCCCGTCGACGATGACGGTGTCGTCCTTGGACACCACCACCCGGCGGGCGGAGCCGAGCACGTCGAGACCGGCCTCGCGCAGCGTCAGCCCGACGTCGGGGTTGATCACCTGGGCGCCGGTGACGACCGCGAGGTCCTCCAGGAACGCCTTACGTCGGTCGCCGAAGTAGGGCGCCTTGACCGCGACGGCCTTGAGGGTCTTGCGGATCGCGTTGACCACCAGCGTCGACAGCGGCTCGCCCTCGACGTCCTCGGCGATGATCACCAGCGGCTTGCCCGCCTCGACGACCTTCTCCAGCAGCGGCAGCAGGTCGGGCAGAGAGCTGATCTTGTCCCGGTGCAGCAGGATCAGCGCGTCCTCCAGGACGGCCTCCTGCGAGTCGAAGTCGGTGACGAAGTAGGCCGACAGGAAGCCCTTGTCGAAGCCGACGCCGTCGGTGATCTGCAGCTCGGTCGACAGGGTCGAGGACTCCTCCACGCTGACCACACCGTCGCTGCCGACCTTGGTCATCGCCTCCCCGACCAGCTCGCCGATCTCCTCGTCGCGCGAGGACACGTTGGCCACCTGCGCGATCGACTCCTTGCCGGCGACCGGGGTGGCCGCGGCCAGCAGCGCCGACGACACCGCGTCGGCGGCCTTGGCGATCCCGGCGCCCAGCGCGATCGGGTTGGCGCCGGCCGCGACATTGCGCAGGCCGCCGGAGATGATGGCCTGGGCCAGCACGGTGGCTGTCGTGGTGCCGTCGCCGGCCACGTCGTTGGTCTTGGTGGCCACCGACTTCACCAGCTGCGCGCCGAGGTTTTCGAACGGGTCCTCCAGGTCGATCTCCCGGGCCACGGCGACGCCGTCCATGGTCACCGTGGGGCCGCCGAACGCCTTGGCCAGCACCACGGTGCGGCCGCGCGGGCCCAACGTGACCCGGACCGCGTCGGCGAGCTTGTCGACGCCGGTCTCCATTGCCCGACGGGCGGACTCGTTGAACTCAATCTGCTTGCTCACGAATGTTCAACCCTTTCCTTCACGCGTGCCGCCCCGGACATCACCCGTAATACGGGGATCTCCGGGGCGGGCACGGTGGTTGCTTGTGGCTACTTGCCGACCTACTTGCCGACGATGGCCAGCACGTCGCGCGCGGACAGGATCAGGTACTCCTCACCGGCGTACTTGATCTCGGTGCCGCCGTACTTGCTGTAGATGACGACGTCGCCTTCCTTGACGTCCAGCGGGATCCGCTTGTCGCCATCCTCGTCCCAGCGGCCGGGGCCGACGGCAACGACGGTGCCTTCCTGCGGCTTCTCCTTGGCGGTGTCCGGAATGACCAGACCGGAAGCGGTCGTGGTCTCGGCCTCGTTGGCCTGAACGAGGATCTTGTCCTCGAGTGGCTTGATGTTCACGCTCGCCACGATTGGAGCCCTCCACATTGTCTGGATGTGACCCGGCGTCGGCCGGGCCCATCGGAACGTACTTACTTAAGGTGTTCGGCATTCGTGCGAGCCCTCGCATCGTCGTCGCGGGTGCCGAGCAAGGAATCGACCGACTGCCACCTAGCACTCTATACATGAGAGTGCTAGCACTCAAGGAGGGCCTGCGACAAGCTGCGGCTCGTCACCCGCTGACCCGGCCCTGGACCACCGGCAGCCCCGGATCGGTGGCCACGTCCAGCGGCGACGGCGGCGCCCCGGCTGCGATCAGGTGCGCCGCAAACGATGCGATCATCGCCCCGTTGTCGGTGCACAACCGCAGCGGCGGGATACGCAACGTCAGACCGGCTGCCGTGCACCGCTGTTCGGCCAGCTCGCGCAGCCGGGAGTTGGCGGCCACCCCGCCGGCGATCAGCAGCGTGCCGACCCCGAGGTCGGTGGCAGCCCGCACCGCTTTGGCCGTCAAAACGTCGGCGACCGATTCCTGGAAGCCGGCCGCCACATCGGCCGGGACGAAGTCGGGGTTGCGCTCCACGTACCGGGCCACCGCGGTTTTCAGCCCGGAGAAGCTGAACGCGTAGGGCGCGTCGCGCGGGCCGGTCATTCCGCGCGGGAAAGTGATCGCCTCACGGTCGCCGGTGCGGGCCAGCTCGTCGAGCACCCGCCCGCCCGGGTAGCCCAACCCGAGCAGCCGGGCCACCTTGTCGTAGGCCTCCCCGGCGGCGTCGTCAACGGTGCTGCCCAGCTCGACGATCGGCTCCGCCAGTGATCGCACGTGCAGCAGGTGGGTGTGGCCGCCGGAGACCAGCAGGCCCACGCATTCGGGCAGCGGCCCGTGGGCATAGACGTCGGCGGCCAGGTGCCCGCCCAGGTGGTTGACGGCGTAGAACGGCACGTCCCAGGCGGCGGCGTAGGCCTTGGCCGCGGCAGCGCCCACCAGCAGCGCGCCGGCCAGCCCCGGTCCGATGGTGGTCGCCACCGCGTCGGGACGCTGCACGCCGGCGGTCGCCAGCGCCCGGCGCATGGTGGGGCCCAGCGCCTCCAGGTGCGCCCGCGACGCGATCTCGGGCACCACCCCGCCGAAACGGGTGTGCTCTTCGACGCTGGAGGCCACCTCGTCGGCCAGCAGCTCCAGTGTGCCGTCGGGGTTCAGCTTGGTGATGCCGACACCTGTTTCGTCGCAGGAGGATTCGATAGCGAGCACGATGGTCGTCATGAACGGGCCTCCCGCCGCATCATGTAGGCGTCGGCGCCATTGCGGTAGTAGCGCTTGCGTACTGCGGTCTCGACGAAGCCGACGTCGCGGTAGAGCCCGATCGCCGCGGCGTTGTCGGTGCGAACCTCCAGGTGCACGACGCCGCCATCGGCGTAGGCCAGCAGGTCCGCCAGCAGCTGGCGGCCGATCCCGCGGCCCTGGTGGGCCGGGGCCACCCCGATGGTGTGCACCTCGAACTCGAACGGCGGGGTACGACCCAGCCGGGCGATGCCGCCGTAGCCGACCAGGGTGTCGCCGATGCGGGCTGCGACGTAATGGTGGTCGCGGGCACCGATCGCTCGCCGGAAGGCCGCGGCCGGCCACGGGTCGTCGCCGCCGAACAGCTGCGCCTCCAGTTCGGCGCAGCGCGCCGCGTCGGATTCGACCAACGGGCCGAGGGTGACCAGCGGCGTGGCGGACGCCGCCGGCTTGGCGTCGGGCCGGCGCAGGTACATCGGCACCAGCGGCCCCGGTTCGGCGTCCCAATCCCCCACGGCGGCAACCAGTCCCGCCGACGTCGGGAAGGGCACGTCGAGTGTCGGCAGGCCGAACAGTCCGGCGTGTGCGGGCGAGCCGGCCACCGCGACGGCGTCGCCGGGGTCGACATCGGCCGGGGCGCTCACCGCCGGGCCGGCCACCCGTATCCCGTCGCGGTAGCGGGCCCAGTAGACCTCGCGGCGCCGGGCGTCGGTGACCACCAGGGCCGCGCCGGTGGTGTGCGTCCCGATCGCGTCCAGACTGCATACGCCGTAGACCGGGATGCCCAGGGCGTGGCCGTAGGCGGCGGCACTGGCCATCCCGACCCGCAGCCCGGTGAACGGCCCCGGCCCGCAGCCCACCACCACCGCGGCCAGATCGGCCATGCCCAACCCAGCATCGGCCAGGGCGGCCAGCACATTGGGGGTGAGCCGCTCGGCGTGCGCCCGGGCGTCCACGGTGAGCCGCTCGGCCAGCACCGTGCATCGGTCTGGGGCCACCAGGCCGGCGGTGACCGCGGGCGTGGCGGTGTCGATAGCCAGGATCGCCCCCGTCATGGCGCGTACCACCGCCAGGTCGCGGTACGCGTCTCGGATTCGGCGCCCCGTTCCAGCCGGATGTCCAGGTGCCGTTCGGAGAGCCGCTCGGCCAGGCCCTCGCCCCACTCCACCACGACGACGGCGTCGTCGAGTTCGGTGTCCAGGTCCAGTGAGTCCAACTCGGCCAACAGGTCCAGGCCCGACTCGTCGAGCAGCCGGTAGAGGTCGACGTGGATCATCGCCGGGGTTCCGGGCCGGCGGGGCCGATGTTCGCGGGCCAGCACGAATGTCGGCGAGGTGACCGGCCCGTCGACGTCGAGCGCCTGGGCGATTCCCTTGGCCAGCACCGTTTTTCCGGCGCCGAGCGGCCCGGACAGCACCACCACGTCGCCGGCGCGCAGCTGGGCGCCGAGTAGCGCTCCCAACGCGATGGTGTCTTCGACTGTCGCCAGGGTCTGCGTTTCAGCCACTGCGCCCCGCCTTCCGGCGCAGCCGGCGGGTCAGGGTCACGCGGCGCGGCGTGGCCCGCTCGACCAACCGCACCAGCGCGTCGTCGATGACGTCGGGTTCCTCCAACTGCACCAGATGGCCGGCACCGGGCACGATCACCAGCTCGCAATCCCACAGCGCGGCCGCCATCGCCCGCGAATAGCCGGGCGGGGTCAGCAGATCGCGGTCACCGCAGGCGACCAGGGTCGGGATCTTGGCCAGGGTGGCAAGCGCGGCGCTCTCGTCGTGCACCTCCAGGGCGTGCAGAAAACCCACCATGGTGGCGACCGGGGTGGTGTGCATCATCTCCTCGGAGAACGCCACCACGCTCGGACTGATCTCGTCGGTGCCGTAGGAGGCCGCCCGCAGGATCGGCGCGATCACCCGGCGGGCGGCGCCCCGGCCGCGGTGCACCAGCTTCGGCGCGTAGCGCACGCTGAACTGGACCGCCTCCAACGCCGGGTTGCGCAGGATCTCCCCCAACGGGGAACGCGAAACCCCTTTGGCCGCCGAAGAGATCAGTGCCACGCCGACGATCCGGTTGCCGTAGCGCGCGGGGAACTGCCGGGCGTGCGACAGCACGGTCATGCCACCCATCGAATGCCCGACCAGCACCACCGGACCGCGCGGCGCGGCCACCTGCAGCACCGCCTCCAGGTCCTGGCCGAGCCGCGGCACGGTGTAGGTGGCGGGCGAGGCGACGGTGGAGTCGCCGTGGCCGCGCTGGTCATAGAAGACCATCCGGACCTGGTCGCCCCATTCGGCGGTCAGGCGGGCCCGCTGAAAGTGGAAAGATCCCATGCGCAAACAGAATCCGTGGGCGAACACCACGGTCAGCGGCGCGTTGCGCGGGCCCACGTCGCGGACCGCCAGTTCGACACCGTCGTCGGTGACCACCACCGAACTGTGGTCGTGCGCGAGGATGTCGAAATCCTCGGCGGCGTAAGGGTCTTCGATGGTGGTGCGACGGGTCACCGACCGCGCGACGGTGGATCCGGCGATGGTTCCGACGGCCGCCAATCCGGCCGCACCGGCCAGCCAGCCACCGGCTCGCAGGTTGGCGCGCCGCTTAGCTGACATCGCCGCCCCGATACGTCCTGGCGACCCGCCCGCGCGGACTGTTCACCACCTCGTAGTGGATGGTGCCCAGCTGGTCGGCCCAGTCCTGGGCCAGCGGCTCGCCGCCCGCGCCGGACCCGAACAAGACGACCTCATCGCCCTCGGTGACGTCGACCGGCCCGGGGCCGAGGTCGACGACGAACTGGTCCATGCACACCCGCCCGACGCTGCGCCGGCGCCGGCCGTTGATCAACACGTCGAACCGTCCGCTCAGCGGGCGGAACACCCCGTCGGCGTAGCCCATCGGGACCAGCGCGACGGTAGTGTCGGCCTCGGCGATCCAGGTGTGCCCGTAGGAGACACCCTCCCCCGCTCGGATCGAGCGCACCAGCACCACAACGGATTTCAGCGTCATCGCGGGAACGAGTCCCATGGCGCCACGCTCCGGGATGGGGCTCAGACCGTACACGGCGATTCCCGGCCGCACCATGTCGAAGGCCAGGTCGGGCCGGGTCATCACCCCGGCCGAATTCGCCAGGTGCGCCACCTCGAAGTTCAGGCCCTGATCGCGGGCCAGGCGCAACATGTCGGAGAACCGCTCAGCCTGAAGGTCGTTGACCGGATTGGCGGCTTCGTCGGCGCAGGCCAGATGCGACATCAGGCCCCGCACCCGGATCGCGTCCTCGGAAACAGCGCGGCGCAGGGCGCTCAGCAGCTCGGGGTAACCGGCCGCGCCGACACCGTTGCGGTTCATCCCGGTGTCGGCCTTGACCGTCACCGTCGCCGTGCGGCCGGTGCGGGTCACGGCGTCGAGCAGCTCGTCGAGCTGGCGCACCGAGGAGACCGCGATCTGCACGTCGGCGGCCAAGGCGGGCGCGAAGTCGGTGTCGGGGCCGTGTAGCCACGCCAGCACCGGTGCGGTGATGCCGGCTGCCCGCAACGCCAGCGCCTCATCGACGGTGGCGACCCCGAGTTCGGCGGCACCGGCGGCCAGCGCAGCCCGGGCCACCTGCGCCGCGCCGTGACCGTAGCCGTCGGCTTTGACCACCGCCATCAGCTCGGCGGCACCGGCCTGCTCGGACAGCACCTGCACGTTGTGGGCGATGGCGTCCAGGTCCACCAGCGCCTCGCCGAGCAGTCCGGCCGTTCGGGATGTGGCAGTCATGTCACTGCCATTCTTTCATCCGCGTCGAATGTCGCGTTAATGCACATCGTCGACGGTTTTGCGTAACACAACCCGACGTTCGGCGAAGGGATCAATGCGAGAAGTGCTGCTCGTCGTCGTAGTGTCCGCCGGGTTTGACCCGGTCCAGGGCGGTCACCGATTTCATGATGTCGTCGAACAGCGCCCGGGCGAGATCCGCCGACAGCCCCTCGCGGACCACCACCCGCAGCACCGCGACGTCCTCGGCACCCTCGGGCATGGTGTAGGCCGGGACCTGCCAGCCGAAGGTGCGCAGCTCATGGGAGACGTCGAACTCGGTGTAGCCGCGGTCACCGGCCAGCCGGCAGCTCACCACCGGGATCGCCGAACCGTCGCTGATCACCTCGAAGTGCTCGGACGCGGCCAGCTGGTGGCTCAGCCAGCGGGCGGTGTCAGACAGGGTCCGCATCACCTCGGTGTAGCCGCTGCGGCCCAGCCGCAGGAAGTTGTAGTACTGGCCGACGACCTGGTTGCCCGGCCGGGAGAAGTTCAGCGTGAAGGTGGGCATGTCCCCGCCCAGGTAGTTCACCCGGAACACCAGTTCCTCGGGCAGCTGCTCGGCGTTACGCCACACCACGAACCCGATGCCGGGGTAGGTCAGCCCGTATTTGTGGCCGCTGACGTTGATCGACACCACCCGTGGCAGCCGGAAGTCCCACTTGAGGTCCGGGTGCAAAAACGGCACCACGAACCCGCCGCTGGCCGCGTCCACGTGCACGGGCACGTCCACGCCGCCCCCCGCGGCCAGCTTGTCCAGGGCCGCGCAGATCGCCGCGACGGGCTCCAGCTCGCCGGTGTAGGTGGTGCCCAGGATCGCCACCACCCCGATGGTGTTCTCGTCGACGGCGTCGATAACCTGCTCCGGGGTGATCACGTAGCGGCCCTCGGCCATCGGCAGGTACCGCGGTTCGACGTCGAAGTAGCGGCAGAACTTCTCCCACACCACCTGGACGTTGGAGCCCATCACCAGATTGGGGGTGCGCCCCTGCCAATCCGCGGTCTTGGCCCGCCAGCGCCATTTCAGCGCCAGCCCGCCGAGCATCACCGCCTCGGACGACCCGACGGTGGACACCCCGATGGCGCTGGCCGGGTCGTCGTCGCGCAGGTTCTCGGCGTGGAACAAGTCGGCGACCATCGACACGCAGCGCTGCTCGATGGCCGCGGTGGCCGGGTACTCGTCCTTGTCGATCATGTTCTTGTCGAACGACTCCGCCATCAGCGTGGACGCCTCGGGGTCCATCCAGGTGGTGACGAAGGTGGCCAGGTTCAGCCGGGAGCTGCCATCCAGCATGAGTTCGTCGTGGATGAAGCGATAGGCGGCCTGCGGATCCATCGGGTCGTCGGGCATCCGCAACGCCGGCACCGGCGCGGTGAACATCCGGCCGGTGTAGGCGGGGGCGACGGTGTGCGCGGGTACGGACGGGTGCGAATGGGTCACGGAGACTCCTATAACTCGGCGACGGCGGTGCGGATGTGAGCCAGGATGTGCGACGCCGACGTCGGGGTGTCGCCGGGTCCGGGGTCGGCGGCCGCGGCCGCAGCAGCGCGGGTGTGCACGAACGCGGCAGCGGCAGCAGCTTGGGCGGCGGGCAGTCCGGACGCCAGCAGAGCGCCGATCATCCCGGACAGCACGTCGCCGGAGCCGGCGGTGGCCGCCCAGGATCCGCCCGCCGGGTTGAGATAGACCGGGCCGCGGTGTTGGTGCGGCGGTCCCAGCTTCGCCTCTCCTCCGTCGAGCCTCGCTGAACCGCCGGGGTCCGCGATGACGGTGACGTGGCCCTTAAGTAGCACGGTGGCACCGAACTTCTCGGCCAACTCCTGTGCCGCGCCGACCCGGTCGGGCCCGGGCGGGTGCCCGGCCAGCCGGGCGTATTCGCCGGCATGCGGGGTGAGCACGGTCGGGGCCTGTCGGTCGGCCACCAGTGACGGGTGGGCGGCCAGGATGGTCAACGCGTCGGCGTCGACGATCACCGGCAAGTCGGTGCCCAGGGCGAACCACAGCGCCGCGGCGCCCGCCTCGTCGGTGCCCAGTCCCGGCCCGACGACCCAGGCCTGCACTCGCCCGGCGGCCGCCGGGCTGGGCGCAGCGACCACCTCGGGCCAGTGCGAAACCACTTGGGTAGCAGCACTTCCGGCGTAGCGCACCATGCCGGAGGTGGCGGCCACCGCCGCGCCGGCGCACAAGATGGCCGCGCCCGGGTAGGTCGCCGAGCCGGCCAGGATCCCGGTGACGCCCTGGGTGTACTTGTCGTCGCGTGGGCCCGGCGCCGGCCAGCACGCCTCGACGTCGGCCGCGGTCAACGAGTGGATATCGGTGGCCGGCAGGTCCAGGCCGATATCGACCAGTTCGACGCGGCCGCAGTCCCCCAGTGCGTGCACCGGTTTGAGGCCGCCGAAAGTGACGGTGAGCGCGGCGTGCACCGCCGGGCCATCGGCCGCGCCGGTGTGCGGGTCCAGGCCGCTGGGAAGGTCGACGGCCACTACCGGGATGCCCTCGGCGCCGGCGAAGACCTCGGCGGCGTTCGGGCGCAGCGCGCCGCGCCCGGAGATCCCGACCACCCCGTCGATCACCAGATCCGTTGCGGGCGGCACGGCTTCGACGATCCGGCCGCCGGCCCGCTTGAAGGCCGCCAGCCCTTTGGCGTGGGCGCGCTCCGGGTTGAGCAGGATCGCGGTGGCCGCCGCGCCCCGCCGGCGCAGAAACGTGGCCGCCCACAGCGCGTCACCGCCGTTGTCGCCGGACCCCACCACCGCGCAAACGCTGCGGCCGGCCACCCCGCCGGTGCGGGAGGTGAGTTCCCGGGCGATCGCGGTGGCCAGGCCGAAGGCGGCCCGGCGCATCAGGGCGCCGTCAGGCAGGCTCGCCAGCAGGGGCGCCTCGGCGGCGCGGATCGCCTCGACGCTGTAGTAGTGCCGCATTACCGATCAGACTTCCATACCCGGCGAGGCGACCGGAAGGCCGAGCGAGCGGGCGACGGTTGCCACCGGCTGGTCGTACGTGACGAGGGCAATCAGATCCGGTCCGAGCGCCTGCGCTGACGCGACATGGATGGCGTCGAGGGCTCTCAGGCGGCCAGGCAGAGTCGCGGCCCGGTCGCGGATGTCGGACGTGACCTCCAGCTCGTCGTAGTCACGCAGAAGCTCGTCCATCAGGCTTGGGAAGCTGCCCATCTGATCGCAGTTGCGCACCGTCTCAATGAGACCGACGGTACTGGTGGCCCCGCGAAACTCGGCGTGAGCCGAAAGAAACTCACCGAGCTCGGCCGCATTGGGACGTTCGGTCACGAGAGTGACCAGAGCCGACGCATCCAGATAAATCACGGCTTGCTCTCGCCGGACGCCTTACCCCTGGCCTCCACTTCCTCCCGGAAGTCGCGCTCCCAGTCGCTCTCGCTGTAGCGATCTTCGAGCAAGGCGTGGAGAGGATCGGGGGCACCTTCCGGCAGCTTGATCCGGGTGAACGTATCGAGGTCCGCCAGCGTTTTCCCCGACCGATGCAGTGCCCCGGACGCCTCCAGTTCCTCGATCCGGCTGCGCTTCTTCGGCGGGGCCGGGCTCAGCGTGGCGATCACCTTGCCGTGCCGGGTGATCTCCAGCGTTTCGCCGTTCTCGGCGCGGGCGAACATCGCGCTGGGGTTGTAGGAGAACTCACGAATCGACACCGTCGCCATCAGCGCCTCCCGAGAAAGTACCTACATGTGCCTACAACGGTAACTACCGCGCCGCGTGTCGCGTTATCGGATAACAGGCCAATCCGATGAGCACCGCCGCCGCGTGACCGATCGCGGTGAAATCGGGGTTGAGCACCAGCGGCACGGTGAAGATGACCACCAGCGCGGCCAGATAGCCCCAGCGCCATGGCCGCCGGATCCGGTAGGTCAGCACCGCCATCACGCCCACCAGGAAGTAGCTGACGCCGATGTCGCGGGCGTAGGTCAGCCGTTCGGATTCCTCGTGCAGGTGGATCAGCACGTACAGGGCGCCCTCGCTGACGTAGGTGGCACCGACATGGGAGATCAGCCCGACCATCAGCCAGCGCAGGTGGCCCAGCCAATGCTCGGCGGGCGCCAGAAACAGCGTGAACAGCACCAGATACGGCGACCAGTCCTTGCCGTCGATCCACAGCAGGCTGGAGACCAGCACCTCCAGTGGGTCGGTGGCCAGGTGGTGCAGGTTGGTGGACTGCTCGACGAGCATGGTGTGCAGTCGCCGGCCGACCATGTGCTGGATGACGGTGGTGACCCCCAGCACCGCCAACCATAGGTAGGTCAGCGGGGCGTTGTGCACGAAATGCCACGCCGCCGACAGGCGGCTTTTCACGTCGGTCACGGCGTACAGCGTTACATGACCGGTTGTTGTGGGCCATCCACTGCTACCGTCTCCTGAATCAGGCCGTCCGTTTGCGACCGGCACCGACGGGATGGGGTGCACCGATGAACGAACCGCACCGGCCAATTCCTAACCCGCACGACCCGACGAAGTTTGCGCCGATGGGCGGACCCATGATGCCGGGGCCGGGCGGTCAGATGCCGCCGCCCTGGCCGCCGATGCCGCCGAGCCCGCCACCGCACGGCAACCGCCGGCTGATATGGGTCCTGCTGGGGCTGGTCTGCGTGCTGACCGTGACCGCCGTGGTACTCACCGTGACGCTCGTCGGCCGCGACCGGCACGAGCCTGCGCGATCCAGCGCGATAGCCTCATCGGCGACGTCCGGCGACAAGCCACCGCTGCCGGTGTCCGCCCTCGACGGCCTGCTCCCTGCCAAGGACGTCGTCCGCGACGCAGTGAGCGACCCGGGCATTGGCCTCGTCAACGACGGTGCGGCTATAGACACCGACGTCATGGTGGACGCCGACTGCCAAGGGATTGCCTCTGTTGCCGGGCCGGTTTATGCCGGTTCCGGCTGGACCGCTATCCGCTGGCAGCGGTGGAACAGTCCCGCCGAACCTGATCCACCCGAGTGGGTGCACGAAGTCCTGATGTCGGTAGCGACCTATCCTCAGGCCGAAGCGGCCCGCACCTTCTACACCAAGCAGAGCGCAGCGTGGCATAAGTGCTCCGGCCGCAATATCAATTTCCGCATATCCGCTGTCAAGGACGCGCCCGACCAGTTCTGGTCGGTCGGGGTCGTCACCGACGCCGATGGGGTGCTCAAAACGACCTTGACCAGGGAAGGCGGCGGTGGCTGGTCGTGCCAGCACACGCTGAACGTACGCAACAACATCGTTGTCCGCATCAGCGTGTGCGGGTTTACAGATTCAGCAGCGGCAGCGCAGACGCTCCTCGACGCGGTCAACCAAAAGATCGACGCGGCAGCGTGAGAAGGAGCGCAACCGCAACGCCGCGGCACTGTTCGCCCGAGCAGTCCCCCGAGATCGCCGCCAGTCCATCAAGTCCTGCGGTCCGGCCGGCCCCGGTAGCGCGGGCTCAGCGATGAACGAGCCGCACGGTCCGACTCCCAGCCCCTACGACCCGACGCGGTTTACGCCTTGGAACGGGCCAGTCCCACCGTGGTCGGGCGGTCACGTGCCGCCGTCCTGGCCACCGATGCCGCCGGGTCGGCCGCCCCACGGCAACCGTCGACTGCTCTGGGCGCTGCTGGGGTTGGTGTGCGTGCTGACGGCAGTAGTCGTGGCGCTCGTCGTGATCCTCCCCCGCCACGACGGGCACGAGATCGTTGCGCAATCCCCGAGCACGACATCGACGCCGGCAACGTCGCATCAGCGTGCGCCGGTCCCCGTCTCCGCCCTCGAAGGCCTGTTGCCGGACAAGGGTTTCGTCGCCTCCGCGGCGGCTGCCCCCGGCGTCGACCTCGTCGCTCACGGCGAGGGCATTGACGTCGAAGACTTGGTGGACGCCGATTGCCAAGGAGTCGTCGCCGTTTCCTCGCGGGCCTACGTGGGCTCCGGCTGGACTGCTATCCGCTGGCAACACTGGAACAACCCGCCCGAAACCGCCAATTCGGTGAAATTGATGAATCATGTTTCGCTGTCGGTAGCCGCCTATCCGCACGCCAACGCTGCCCGTACCTTTTACGTCAAGCAGAGCGATGCGTGGCGGAAATGCGCCGGAGATCTCGTCAACGGCCAACCGGCCAGCGCGACGGAATACACGGGCCAACTCTGGGTCATCACCGAAGTCACCGCCTCCGATCGTGCAATCGCTGCCACCGCGGTCAACGCCGAGCAGAACGACTGGTCGTGCCGATCCATGATGGCCGTACGCAACAACATTGTCGTCCGCGTCGCGACGTGCGCCCGCACAGGTCCAGCAGCGGCAGCGCAGACGATCCTCGACTCGATAACGGCGAAGATCGACGCGGCAGCTTAAAGGGCACCCCTACCCTTGATCGGCCACGATCCCTGGCGTATCGTCCGATTCAATTTCGCGACGCACAGTAGCGGATCGATGGAAAGGGCTTCAGTTGGTGCGCAACCGCTACGCCGGGGAACCGTTCACCACCCCGACTTCGCAGATCGCCGCCGCGCTGGAGCAGGTCAGTATCCCCACCCTGTTGCTGTCGTGCGTGCACATCACCGGCGATCCCCGCTTCATCCGGGAGTTCAAGCAGAACGGCATCTTCCTCAACGAGATCCAGGGCTTCATGTCCGAGGAGGACAAGGCACGCGCCCGCGCCGAGGCGTTGCCGGTGATCGTCGACTATCGCGACCGGGGCTGTCCGCAGCCCGCTCCGCTGCCCGCCGCGCTCATCAAAGAGATGATGGACTGGGCGGCCTGCGAAACCGTGCCGGATGCCTACCTGGGCCTACTCGCCGAAGAACTCGATCTGGAGGGGGCCGACCCGCGGCGGCCCGCACCGCTGGATCGAGACCGCGCGGCGCAGTTGCCGGTCGTGGTGATCGGCTGCGGGGAATCGGGTGTGCTGGCCGGAATCCGGCTGGCACACGCGGGTATTCCCTTCACCATCGTCGAGAAGAACGCCGGCCCGGGCGGGACGTGGTGGGAGAACACCTACCCGGGCGCCCGGGTGGATGTGGCCAACCACTTCTACTGCTTCAGTTTCGCGCCCAACAACAACTGGGGGCACTACTTCGCCGAACAGCCGGAACTGCAGGCCTATTTCAGCGACCTGATCACCAAACACGGCCTGGATGCCCACATCCGGTGGAACACCGAGGTCACCGCGGCGGCTTGGGACGACGACGCCGGCACCTGGACGCTGACCACCGCAGCGGGCGACCAGCTGCAGGCACGAGCGGTGATCACCGCGGTCGGCCAACTCAACCGGCCGCACCTGCCGGAGTTCGACGGCGCCGACAGCTTCGCCGGCCCGGCGTTTCACTCCGCGGCCTGGGATCACCGCGTCGACGTGACCGGCAAACGCGTGGCGCTGATCGGCGCGGGCGCCAGCGGCTTCCAGATCGCGCCGGCGATCGCGGGAAAAGTGGAGCACCTCACGGTGTTTCAGCGCACCGCACAGTGGATGTTCCCCAACCCGATGTATCACGACGCGGTCGGCGACGGCGTGCGCTGGGCACTGGAGCACCTGCCGTTCTACGGCCGCTGGTACCGGTTCCTGCTGCTGTGGCCCGGCGCCGACAAGGGCCTGGAGGCCGCCCGGGTGGACCCGACCTATCCCGACCAGGACTACGCGGTCAGCGAGATCAACGCCATGGCCCGGCAGATGTTCACCGGCTGGATCACCGCTCAGGTCGGCGACGACGAGGAGCTGCTGGCCAAGGTGTTGCCGGACTATCCGGCCACCGGCAAACGCACCCTGCAGGACAACGGCACCTGGCTGCAGACCCTGCAGCGCGACAACGTCGACCTGGTGCGCACCGGGATCGAGCGGATCACGCCTCAAGGTGTCCAGACCGAAGACGGTGTCCACCATGACGTGGATGTGATCGTCTACGCCACCGGGTTTCGGCACACCGACGTGCTGTGGCCGATGCGCGTCACCGGCCGCGGCGGCACCGATCTGCACACGCTGTGGGGCAGCCGGCCGTATGCTTATCTGGGTATCACCGTGCCCGGCTTCCCGAACTTCTTTCTGCTCTATGGCCCCGGCGCCCACCTGGCACACGGCGGCAGCCTGATCTTCAACTCCGAGTTGGAGATGCGTTACATCGATGCCTGCCTGGCCAAGATCGCCGGCGAGGGGCTGCACTCGATCGAGCCGACCGCCCAGGCCGCCGCCGAATGGCATCGGGCCACCCAGGAGGAGATCAAAAAGACCGTGTGGGCGCACCCGGCGGTCAAGCATTCCTACTTCAAGAACGCCGACGGCGAGATCCACACCGTCAGCCCCTGGCGGCTCGACGAATACTGGTCGGCGGTGCGCGAACCGGACTGGACGCAGTTCATCATCGCCAAAGGAGACCAGAGTTGAGCGGAGTCGTCATCACCGGTGCGGCATCGGGAATCGGCCGCGCGTGCGCGCAGGCGCTGATCGCCGAGGGGCGCCGGGTTGCGTTATGGGACATCGCACCTGGCGTCCAGGAGGTGGCCGACGGCTTGGGCATGCCCGGCGCGGTGGTCGACGTCTGCGATGACGCCGGGATGCCTGCGGCGGTCGCTGCCGCGGCCGAGGCGCTCGACGGGATCGACGGGCTGGTACACGCCGCGGGGCGGGTGGCCCCGGAACCGGTCGGCGCCTACACCGGTGACTCCTGGGATGCCGTCATGGATGTCAACCTGCGTGCCCAGGCCATGCTGGTGCAGCTGATGCTGCCGCACCTGGAGGCGGTAGCCCGGGCCGGCGGCCATCCGGCGGTGGTCGGTATCTCCAGCATCGAGGGGTTGACCGCGAATCCGTTCATCCCGGCCTATTGCGCCTCCAAGGCCGGCCTGCTGGGGTTGACCCGGTCCATGGCCGCGCAACTAGGCCCGGCCGGCATCCGGGTCAACGCGGTGTGCCCGGGCTTCATCGAAACCCCGATGCTGCAGATCGCCCTCGACGTCGAAGAGGTCGCGGCCGGGTTCGTCGCCGCCGCGCCCCTAGGACGCATCGGTCAACCGGAGGAGGTCGCCCAGGCGGTGGCGTTTTTGATGTCGCCGCGGGCGTCGTTCGTCACCGGCACCCAGATCGTCGTCGACGGTGGCGTCACTGCCCGGCATCCGTGACGACGCCCGTGGCCGGCTCGGGTTTCAGGTCACGCCACCAGCAGTAGATGAACAGCAGCATCGACATCACCAGCGCAACGATCACCCAGAGGGTGATCGTGACGTCTATCCAGGATCCGATCGGCGGCGCGTCCGGCAGGGCGTTGCGCAGCGGGATCACCGCGAAAAGCATTGCCGCATACCACGTCGTCATCGGCGGCTGGAATTTGCGCCAGCCCAGGAATGTCAGGTTTGCAACGACGACAGCCACCGCGGCCAGGGCGATCAAGACGCCTACGAGCACGGCACCGAAAGCCATGGTGCTCGGTGACCGGTGCAGCGTCACCCGGTAGGGGCCGCTGCCGCCGTCACGGTCGCTGACGATCTCGTTCTTCCAGCCGGCGATATGGTCGACAAACGTCACCGACATCCGTTCCGGCGTCGTGGCATCGCCGCGGAGAACGTCGACGGTGATCGGCCCGGTCTGGTAGTGATCGAACGGCCAATTCGCTGAGTTGCCGGAGACCGTCAACGGGACCGGGAACACCCCGGGCACCATGCCTTTCGTCCAGGTGCGCTTGGTCGGGGTGACCGCAGAGTGCACGGCGATGCTGAGGTTGTCCCGGAGCCCATGGGTGGCTGGATCGACCAGGTCAGGTCCGGGGGTGATGGTGACCTTGCCGGTCAGCGTGCCCTTGACCGTCTGCAGATCGTCGATGTCGATGGTCACCGTCGTTCCGTCGGCCGCCGCCTGGCCGTCGGTGAGTTGGCGCGGGCAGCCGCATCCCGCTCTCTCATACAGCGCGAGGGTGACGAGATAGGACGCGACGAAGAAGACCGTCATGCCGAGGATCAGAAGTAGCCTGGGCCGGTTGACGTGAACAACCGGATCGCCATTGGGCAAGGCTGCTCTCCCTCACTCTGGATGGTCGACGACAACGGCTGCATCGTCTCATCGCGGCCGTGCTTGCCGCCGAGTTTTCGAAGTACACACGACCCGAATCGAGCGGCTGCAATCGAATTCCGGCGCTGCCGCCGAATCTGTGCCGCGTTAGAAGACTTCGCTGTGCGGTGCCGCGATGACGAATCCGTGCGTTACCGCCGGGGCACCGTTCTTGGCACCGTTCTCGTGTGCGGCCTGGAGCACGCAGACCACCTCGGTGCCCAGCGGACTCCCACAGACCAGCGATTGGGTGGGCGAGAAATCCCAGAAGACGATCTTGTGGCCGGGCACCAGCATGATCGACGGAACCTTGGCCGGATCGCCGAGGAGCCCGGCGGGCGCCATCGGCAGAAACTGCGCCGGACCGTTGCCGTCCGCATAGACGGTGCCCAGGCTCACGCTGCGGGTTCCCGGCGGCGCTCCCACGAAATTCCCGGCACACGCCACGCTGTGCGTGACTTTCCCACGACTCTTCCGGCAGGCCAGGCCCGAGGGGGTGGTAAACGCCAGATCCGGGATGCCGGTGAGGTCGCTGACAGTGCCGGGCAGCGGTCCGCTGTCATCGATGAGCGGATTGAGGTCGGGAACCTCGTTTGCGGCAACGGCATTGGGTACCGGCACGAGCATCGCCACCGCGGCGCAGACCACCGCCAGCAATCGTCCCAACACCGAGAGTTCCCCTATTCGACGGTGACCGACTTGGCCAGGTTGCGCGGCTTGTCGACATCGTAACCCCGGGCCTGCGCCACCCCGGCGGCGAACACCTGTAGCGGGATGGTCGACAACAGCGGCTGGTAAAGCGTTGGCACTCCCGGGATTTCGATCAGATGATCGGCGTAGGGCCGCACCGTCTCGTCGCCCTCCTCGGCGATCACGATGGTGACTGCGCCGCGGGCCTGGATCTCGCGGATGTTGGAGAGCAGCTTGGAGTGCAGCATCGCGGCGTTCTTCGGCGAGGGCATCACGACGATCACCGGCAGGTCGTCCTCGATGAGCGCGATCGGGCCGTGTTTGAGCTCACCGGCGGCAAAGCCCTCGGCGTGCATGTAGGCCAGTTCCTTGAGTTTGAGCGCGCCTTCCAGTGCCACCGGGTAGCCGACGTGCCGGCCCAAAAAGAGCACAGCACTCGATTTCGCGAACCGCCGCGCCAGCTCGGCGACCGATTCCATCCCGTCGAGCACCCGCGCCACCAGGTCGGGCATCGCCTCCAGTTGCCGGTACTCGCGCTCGACCTCGTCGGGGTATTTGGTGCCCCGGGCCTGGGCCAGTGCCAGCCCGACCAGATAGTTCGCGGTGACCTGGGCCAGAAACGTCTTGGTCGACGCGACGCCGATCTCCGGTCCGGCCCGGGTGTAGATCACCGCGTCGCACTCGCGCGGGATCTGTGAGCCGTTGGTGTTGCAGACCGCCAGCACCTTGGCCTTCTGCTCCTTGGCATGCCGGACGGCTTCGAGGGTGTCGGCGGTCTCGCCGGACTGGCTGATCGCCACCACCAGGGTGCTGCGGTCCAGAACCGGGTCGCGGTAACGGAATTCGCTGGCCAGCTCGACTTCCACCGGCAGCCGCGTCCAGTGTTCGATCGCGTACTTGGCCAGCAGGCCGGAGTGATACGCGGTGCCGCAGGCCACCACGAACACTTTGTCGACCTCACGCAAGTCCTGATCGGAGAGCCGCTGCTCGTCGAGCACGATCCGGCCGTCCTCGAAGTGACCGAGCAGAGTCTCGGCCACCGCGGTGGGCTGCTCGGCGATCTCTTTGAGCATGAAGTACTCGTAGCCGCCTTTTTCGGCGGCCGACAGGTCCCAGTCGATATGAAACGGGCGAGCAGTGCCGGTCATGTCCTGGCCGGAGAAGTCGGTGATGCGGTAGCTCTCGGCGGTGATGACCACCGCCTGGTCCTGGCCCAGCTCGATCGCGTTGCGGGTGTAGGGGATGAACGCCGCCACGTCCGAACCGAGGAACATCTCGCCCTCGCCGATGCCGACCACCAGCGGGGTGGAGCGCCGCGCCGCCACGATGGTGCCGGGCTCGTCGGCGTGGGCGAACACCACCGTGAAGTGCCCCTCCAGCCGGCGCAGCACCGCCAGCGCCGAGGCCACGAAATCCCCGGCGGTGTCGCCGTGGCGGTACTGGCGGGCCAACAGGTGGACGGTCGCCTCGGTGTCGGTCTCGCTGGTGAACTCCACGCCCTCGCGCTCCAGCTCGTCGCGCAGCGCGGAGAAATTCTCGATGATGCCGTTGTGCACCACGGCGAATTTCGAGGCCGCGTCGCGGTGCGGGTGTGCGTTGCGGTCGGTGGGGCGGCCGTGAGTGGCCCAGCGGGTGTGGCCCAGCCCGGTGCCGCCGGTCAACAGGACCGGATCGGTAGCGGCCAGTTCGGCTTCGAGGTTGGCCAGCCGGCCCGCGCGGCGGCGGATAGTGAGCTGTCCGACACCGTCGACGACCGCGATTCCGGCGGAGTCGTAGCCGCGGTATTCCATGCGCCGCAGTGCCTCGACGACGACCTCGCGGGCGGGCCGTTGCCCGACGTAGCCGACGATTCCGCACATAGCTGTTCAGGGTAGTGCAGGGCTGGGGTATCTCTATATTCCTCGCTGCCCGGCCGTGACGGCGACGGGGAGTTCCACGACTTTCGCCAGGCCATGACCGTCGAGCCGCTCCGCGATACGTTCTTGCGTTAACGTCATCGAGTGGCGAGCATCAAGCGTCTGTACAGCGCATTGAACCGTCCGGGCCCGCACCGCGTCTTGCGCGGCGATCTGGCCTATGCGGGGCTGGCCGGTGTGGTTTACACCCCGGCGTCCGGGTACCGGCTTCCCGCGGTGGCGTTCGGCCATGACTGGCTGACCCGCGCCGACCGCTACGCCGGCCTGCTGGAGCACTTGGCGTCGTGGGGCATTGTGGCTGCGGCCCCGGACACCGGGCGCGGCCTGGCGCCGTCGGTGCTGGAATCGGCCGCCGACTTGGGCCGTGCGCTGGATATCGCCACCGATATCCGGTTGGGGCCGGGCCGGATCAGCATCGACCGCGGCCGGCTCGCGGTGGCCGGCCATGGTTTCGGCGGTTCAGCGGCGGTATTCGCCGCCGCCGGGTTATCGCTGAAACCCCAAGCGGTGGTGTCGATTTTCCCGACGGTCACCAGCCCCGCTGCCGAGCAGGCCGCGGCGGCGCTGGAGGTGCCCGGTGTGGTGTTCAGCGGCCCGGGCGACTCGACGGCACTGCGCTCCAACGCGGTCGAGCTGGCGCATGCCTGGCGGTCGGCGACGCTGCGGGTGATCACCAAGGCGTCGCCGGCCGGGCTGCCGCAGGGTGGTCGGCTGAGCGGGTTCTTCGGGCTGCCGACCTCGGATCGGCGCACCCAGCGGCGGGTGCGCGCCCTGTTGACCGGATATCTGCTGGCCCAGCTGGCCGGCGACAAGACCTACCGACCGTTCGCCGATCCGGACGTGCGGCTGCCGCATACCGAGCCGCTCGACGCACTGCCGGAACCGGCGAGCCACGAGGAGAAGATCGCCGCGCTGCTCAAGTAGGGCAGCTGCAAACGGCCACGGCCGCCGGGTCCTGTTCAGACCCGACGGCCGTGTCGTTGTTTGCCGGCGACTACCCGGCCGCGCCGACGCTGCCGTCGGCTCCGGCCGTGCCCGAGGTGCCATTCGGCGTGCCGGTGCCGGCCGCACCCCCGGCACCGCCCTTGCCGAGCGCCCCGCCGGCCGCCCCGGCACCGCCGGACCCACCGTCGCCACCATGACCGCCGTCACCGCCGTCACCGCCCGCGGCGCCGTCGGTACCGGTCCCGCCGGCACCGCCGGCCCCACCGGCCGCCCCGGCACCGCCCTTGCCGGAGGTACCGCCGCCGGTGCTGGCACCACCGGTGCCGCCGGTGCCCCCGGTACCGCCAGTGCCACCGTCACCCGCGGTGTTGCCCGCGCCGGTCGCGGCGCCACCGGCGCCGCCCTTACCGCCGGCGCCAGCGGCCCCGCCGGTGCCGCCGTTACCGGTGCCCGAGGTGCCGCCGGTACCGCCATTGCCACCCGCGCCGCCGGCGCCACCGTTGGTACCGTCGCCGGCACCCGCCGAGGTGCTGCCGGCGGTCCCGGCCGCGCCCGCCCCGCCGGCGCCACCCCGGCCACCGGTGCCGCCGTTGCCGTCGACGGCGCTGGCTCCGGTCTGACCGGCCGTGCCGCTGGTGCTGGCGCCGCCTTGGCCCGCGGTGCCCGCGGCACCGCCGGCTCCGCCGTCACCGCCATTGCCGCCGGCCAGGCCGTTGCCGGCGCTGTCCACACCGCCGGCACCGCCGGCCCCACCGGTGCCGCCGCTGCCGCCCTTACCCGCGGCGCCGCCGTTGCCGCCGTTGCCGGTATTCGACGCGCCGCCGTTACCGCCGGCGCCGCCGGTGCCGCCGGCCCCACCGTTGGCGCCGTTGCCGCCCGCGGTCCCGGCGACGGTGTCCGTGGCGGTCTTGCCGGACTCACCTGCGCTGCCGGATGTACCGCTACCGCCGGTGCCGCCAGTGCCACCCTGTCCACCGTTGCCGGCCTCCGCGGTGCCGCCGTTACCGCCGGCCCCGCCGGTGCCGCCGCCGGTTCCACCGGTTCCACCGTTGCCGCCCTTACCGCCGTCGGCCGCGAGGGCGCCGTTACCGCCGTTGCCTCCGGCGCCACCGACCCCGCCGCTACCGCCGGTACCGCCGTTGCCGCCGTTACCGGCGTGGCTGGGCGCAACCCCGATGTTGTTGGTCGGCACGGCAGTTCCGGCGCTGTTGCCACCGTTGCCACCCGCGCCGCCGGCCGCACCGGCGCCACCGCCGGCACCATTACCGCCGTTACCGCCGCTCGCGGTGCCATTGCCGCCGTTACCGCCGGAACCGCCGACACCGACTGCACTGCTACCGCCGTTGCCGCCGTTACCGCCGATGCTCACGCCGGTGGTCGCGCCGTTGCCGCCGGCACCGCCGTCGCCGCCGGTAGCGCCAGTACCGGCGGTGGAGGACGGCCCGGCTCCGCCGTTGCCGCCGTTGCCGCCGACGCTGTAGACGGTGCCCGCAGTGAAGTGGTCGCCGTTGACGTCTCGCCACCCGGTGCCGCTACCGCCGGCACCGCCGTCACCGCCGTTGCCGGCCGTTCCCGCACCGGTCAGGCCGGTACCGCCCCCGGCGCCACCGTTACCGCCTTGGGCGTGGTTGCCAGAGAGCAGCCCCCCGCCGGCGCCGACGGTGCCGTTACCGCCGGCGCCGCCGTTGCCGCCGGTACCGCCGACGCCGCTACCGGGCGCACCACCGGTGCCGCCGTTACCGCCGTTGCCGCCGAAGGTCTGGATGGTGTCGTCATCGGTGGCTCCGTTACCGCCTGCGCCACCGTTGCCGCCCGCGCCCGCGGGCCCGCTGGCGCCGGCACCGCCGGTACCACCGTTGCCGCCGTTACCGGCAACGCCTTGGACACCGACAGCGCCGCTGGCGTCACCGCCGCGGCCGCCGTCACCACCGGCAGCTCCGACGTGGGATCCGGTCGAGGCGCCGCCGGCACCACCGACGCCACCGTTGCCACCGTTGGTGACACCGGCGCCACCGGCGCCACCGACACCCCCGGTGCCCCCGCTGCCATCACCGGCGTTAGCGCCGGCGCCGCCGGCACCGCCGTTACCGCCCTTGAGGCCGTCGCCACCGACACCGCCGGCGGCACCGTTGCCGGCGACACCGCCGCTGGTGCTGCTCATGGGATCGCCGCTGCCGCCGCCGGCGCCGCCGGCCCCGCCGGCCCCGCCGTTACCGAGGTAGTTGCCGTTCTCATCCTTGAAGCCGTCGCCACCGTTGCCGGCCGCGCCACCATTGGCTCCGATGCCGGCCTGGCCGTGCTCCCAGAAGTTGCTGCCGGCCGCACCGCCGGTGCCGCCGGAACCGCCGTTGCCGCCGTTGACGTGGTCAGCCGTGCCGGCGGCGCCGTCACCGCCGGCCCCGGCCTGCCCGCCGTCACCACCGTTGCCGTAGGTGAAGCCGCCGCGTCCGCCGGCGCCGCCGCTACCGCCGTTGGATCCGTTACCGCTGCCGCCGTTGGCGAAGCTGCCGTTGACGCCGTTACCGCCGGCGCCGCCGGTGCCCCCGGTGCCGAGGAGCCACGCCACCGCGTCGCCACCGGCACCACCGGTGCCGCCCGCGATACCTTCGGCGCCGACGCCCCCGGCGCCACCGTCGCCGCCGTGGCCCATGAAGATCCCGCCCGTACCGCCGTTTCCGCCGGCGGCTCCGAGGCCACCCGAACCGCCGTCGCCGCCGTTGCCGAAGAAGCCGAGCGCATTGCCGCCGTTGCCACCGTCAACGCCGTCCTGGTCGCTGTTCCAGCCGGCACCGCCGTCGCCGAACCACAGACCGCCGTCACCGCCGTCCGGGTTGTCCGCGGTTCCGGCGGCACCGTCGCCGATCAGGTACTGCCCGGCCATCTCGTTGATGGAGTTGTTGACCATCGCGCCGAAGTCGCTGTTGATCCACGCCTCGATACCGGCGTGCAGCGGCAGGTAGAACCACTGGTCGAGGATGCTGCCCATGTCGAAGGCGGCCGCCGAGCCGGAGAAGTCGAAGGCCGCGAGCCCCGGGTCGACGTCGGCGCCGGCGTCGGCGTCGGCCGGAAAGATGCCGGTGAGCCAATCGAGATTGAACAGGTCCTCGACGTCGGCATGGGCCTGCGGCGCGCCGGCCAGCGGGCTCATCCCGAGGGCCAGGAACGCTGCTGCCGCACCGCCGGCACCGATCGCTCGGTTGCGGTGCCGGAGTTTTCCTGCACCGGTCTGGTTGCGGGTGTAACGACGAGTCATGGGAAGACCTTTCGTGGTGAAAAGTTCGGCTATGGGGATTTCAGGCGGGAGGGGCGGGATCAGCCGAGCAGCCCGAGGTCAGCCAGCAGGTCGCCGAAGGCGAAGCTGTCGGCCATCGAGCTGCCCGCGCCGCCGTCGTCGGTGCCGTCATCGACGACGAAGCCCTCCGGAGCCGGGATGCTGAAGACCGGGTCCTTGCCGCTCCACGAACCCCAGCCAAGCTGCGAGCCGATCACCTGCGAGACACCCAGCCAGGCGCCGAGCGGGCCGATCGCATCGCTCGGCGCGTGCAGGTCGCCGACCACCGGGATGCCGGAGATGTCGAAGCCGATGCTGTTGAAGATCGACCCACCCGAGGCGGGCGCCTGGGCGATCTCGTTGCCGTCGGGGTCCAGCACGTGCATCGGGTCGGCGGTGACGTGGCCGCCGGTGCTGAACCAGCCGCCGAAGGCGAAGTCCAGGTGGGTGATCTCCATACCGCCCGGCAGGAGACCGGCGTCGTTGATCGCCGGCAGCAGGCTGTCGAGGTTGAGGGTGGCGCCGTTGAGTGAGGCGTCGAACATGTTCGCCGGGATGTTGAGCAGGCCCTGGAACGCCGCAGTGGTGTCACCGTCCTTCAGAGCGTCGCTGAACTCCTGCAGGCTGTTGGCGAGCGCGACGCCGGGGGCGATGAACGGGCTGACCGAGGCGAGCATGACCGCGCTCATCGGTGACCCGAGGAAGTTGATGATCGGGGTGAGCGTCTCGGCCTGGTCGGCGGGCAGGAAGCCCGGGACCTGGCTGAAGATGATTTCGTGCCCACCGGCCAGGTTGCCGAGCAGATAGCTGCTGTCCATGGTGTGGCGGATGACGTCGTTGATGGTGTCCTGATCGGCGTTCATCAGCGTCAGCGACGACCACGCGTTCTTCAAGTCGGTCTGCATGGCGTTGGTCATCGCGGGGATGGTCGACGGGTCGTCGATCATGCTCTGCAGGTACTCCGACATGCGGGACGAGAGCTGGGTGAAGCCGATGTCGGGCGCCGCGTTGTAGGAGGCCATCATCCGCGCGACGTTGTCCTGCGCGGTGTTGTAGGCCGCTTCGAACGGGGTGAAGAAGTCGGCGAGACCGAAGCTGTCGGCGGTCAACGCCACGTCTCGGGCGATGTTGCCGGTGTATACCGGCGCGACGGTCGGCACGACGGCGACGAGGCCGGCGCCCACGATCGCGACACCCGCGGTGGCGTAGGGACGAAGTGCTTGGTGCATCAACAATCTCCTCGGAAAGGGTCGCCGCACCTTCAGGCGCGTGCAGGGCGTAAGTGAAGTTAGCTAATACAGACCTTAGAAGCAACTCAGGGCACAAGTGGGCGTGGATGTGACGCACCGCACCGGCCGGGTGAGCGCTCCGATGCCCGACAGGCGCATTGACCTGCCGTTTTCTGAACTCCCAGCGTCACGCAGAATCACATTACGTTTACATCCGCATTCGTCCACTTTAGTGAAACTGGCTGTAAGAGTAGGGAAATACTGAGAAGAACGCCTTTTCGTGTCCGCGAAGCCCTGCCGGTGCTGCCCTCGCGGTCGCGGCGGATATCTTTGAGCCCGTGCCTCCCAACCCGGCTTCCGTGGTGGATCTGCTTCGTCGACAATCCGATCGATACGGCGACAAGCTCGCGTTCGCGTTCACCGTCGACGGCGAGACGGAAGCCGGCCGGCTTACCTACTGCGAACTCGACCGCAAGGCGCGGGCGATCGCCGCGGGGCTGCAGCGCCGGGGCGCGGCCGGACGGCGCGTGCTGGTGATCTGCCGCCCCGGCCTGGACAGCATTGCCGCCTACTTCGGTTGCCTGTATGCGGGCGCCGTCGCGGTCCCGGTGCAGGATCAGCTGGCCCGGTTGATGACGATCGTTCCCGATGCCCGCGCCGGTTTCGTGCTGGCCGACGCCGAGACGCAGAACCGGTTCAAGGCCGCCGTCGACGGCATGGTCCGCCGGCCACCGCAGTGGGCGCTGCCGGATGCGCCGCTGGAGGACGCCGACAACTGGGCACCCCCGGATGTCGACGGCTCCACGACCGCGATGATGCAGTACACCTCCGGCTCCACCCGGGCGCCCAAGGGGGTGGTGCTGAGCCACGCCAACCTGCTGCACAATCTGGGTGCCATCGAGGAAGCCTGGGGCGGCGATGAGAACGACCTCGCGGTGTCCTGGCTGCCGCTGCACCACGACATGGGGCTCATCGGCGGGATTCTGGGCACCGTCTACGTCGGCTGCAGCACGGTGCTGTTGTCACCGGCCGGTTTCATCGCCCGCCCCCTCCGCTGGCTGGAGACCGTTTCGCGCTACCGCGCCACGGCGACCGTCGCGCCGAACTTCGCCTACAACCTGTGCGTCGAGCGCAGCACCGGCGACGAACGGGCCGCGCTGGACCTGTCCTGCCTGACCACGGCGATGAACGGCGCCGAGCCGGTGCACGCCGAGACGCTGCGAAGGTTCACCGAGGCGTTCGCCGACGCCGGCTTGCGCCCGCAGGCTCTGATGCCGGTGTACGGCCTGGCCGAGGCCAGCCTGCTGGTGTCGGGCGGTTCGTCCGGCGACGCCCCGGTGATCCGCTGGATCGACCGCGCCGCCCTGGGCGAGGACCGCGTCGCCGACGCCGATCCCGGTGCCGACGGCACGGTGAGCATCGTCGGGTGCGGCCGGCCGCGGGGTGGCCAGCGCATCGTCATCGTCGACCCGGAGAGCCGTCGGCCGCGCGGCGCCGACCAGGTCGGTGAGATCTGGGTGGCCGGGCCCAGCGTCGCGACCGGGTATCGCGGTAAGCCCGAGGACACCGAGAAGACGTTCGGGGGGTATCTGGCCGAGACCCGAGAGGGCCCGTTCCTGCGCACCGGGGATCTGGGCTTTGTGCACGACGGCGAGTTGTTTATCACCGGGCGCTGCAAGGATCTGATCATCCTGACGGGCAATCACTACTACCCCGCCGACCTCGAGGCGAGCGTGCAGTCATGTCACCCGGTGCTGCTGGCCGGGCGCGGCGCCGCGTTCGCGGTCACCTCGGAGTCCGGCACCGACGAACAGCTCGTGGTCGTGCAGGAGGTGGCCGGCCAGCGCATCCGCGAGACCGACCTACCGCATCTGGTTGCCGCCGCCGGCGCCGCGCTGGCCAAGCACCACGGCATCGTGCCGCAGCAGCTGCTGCTCGTCGATCAATTGACGATCCCCACCACCTCCAGCGGCAAGATCCAGCGCAGCCGGTGCCGGGAGATGTTCCTCGACGGGGAGTTGGCGACGCTGTTCGAGTGGACCGCCCCGGCGGCCGACAGGGATCCGAAGGCCGCAGCGGAGCGGGCTGCGCTCATCCAGCAGGCGGTGGCGCAGCACTATGCGAAGAATCGGCAGGGCTGAGTGGTCAGCCGCTGAAACGACCACGGTCGCCGAGCCAGAGCCCGGCGACCGTGGTCGCTTTCGAATGATCGGCTACGTGCCGGGCTTGCCGGCCGCACCGTCGCTGCCGGCGGTACCGGCGCTGCCGTCCTGACCCGGCGTGCCGGTGCCGGTAGCGGCACCACCCGGTCCAGCGGCACCCGCCGCTCCGCCGTTGCCACCGTCACCGGCCGCCCCACCGGTGCCGTTGCCGGCGCCGCCGGTGCCGTGGGCGCCACCGTTGCCGCCGGTCCCGCCGTTGCCACCGTTGCCGCCATTGCCGCCGTTGTAGCCGTTGCCGGTGTCGGGGTTGGTGCCACCGGCACCACCGGCCCCACCAGCACCGCCGTCACCGCCGGTGCCACCGGCTCCACCGTTGCCACCGGTCCCGGAGGTCGAAGCACCGCCGACGCCGCCGTTACCGCCGGTGCCACCGGTGTTGCCGTTGCCGCCGTTGCCACCGGCCGAGGGAGATTGGCTGGGAAGCGCCGGGATGCCGCTGGTACCCGCAGCGCCTTGGTCGGCGGTAGCACCGGCTCCACCGGCCCCACCGTCACCACCGTTGCCGGCCACCGCGGTGCCACCGGCACCACCGTTGCCGCCGTTGCCCGCGATGACACCGCCGCCGCCGGCGCCACCCGCGCCGCCGGTGCCGCCGTCGACCGAGCCGGTGGCGTTACCGCCGCCGCCGCCAGTACCTCCGTTGCCACCGGCGCCACCGCCATAGGCATGGCCGCCGGCACCGCCGGCACCGCCGGTGCCCGCGTGGCTGTCCCCGAAGCCAGCGGGTCCGCCGGCCGGGGTGGCCACACCGCCGCTGTTACCGCCGGTGCCGCCGTTGCCGCCGGCACCGCCGTCACTGTGGGTGGACAGCCCCGAGAAGCCGTCACCGCCCATGCCGCCTTGGCCACCGTCTCCGCCGGACGCGGTCCCGTTACCGCCGTTGCCGCCGTTACCGCCGGTTCCACTGGCCCCGCCGCTGCTGGAGCCGCCCTGTCCGCCGGCCCCGCCTTGGCCGCCGATGCTGACCACGCCCGCCCCGGTCGCGCCGTCGGCGCCGGCGCCGCCCTGGCCGCCGGTGCCGCCGGTGCCGGCGCTGCCGCTACTACCGCCGCCACCGCCCTGGCCGCCGTAGCCACCGGCACTCCAGGTGGTGGTGCCGTCGTTCCAGCCCAGGCCCTTGCCTCCCGCGGCGCCATTGCCGCCGGCGCCGCCATCCCCGGTGGTGCTGTAGCCACCGGTACCGCCGCCGCCGCCGTTACCGCCGCGCAGGGTGCCGTCGCCGCCGGCCGCGCCGTTGCCACCGGCGCCGCTGGTGCCACTGTTGCTGTTACCGCCCTGGCCGCCGTAACCGCCCTGGCCACCGGTGGTCGCGACCGTAGCGTCATCGGTGGCGCCGTTACCGCCCAGGCCACCGTTGCCGCCGGCACCGCCGGTGCCGCTGTCGCTGTCGCCGCCCTGGCCGCCGCTGCCGCCCTGTCCTCCCCAGCCCAGGGTGCCTAGGCCGCCCTTGCCGCCATCGCCGCCGGCGCCGCCGGGGTTGGCCCCGAGCGAACTACCGCCATGGCCGCCGTAGCCACCGCTGCCGCCGGTGCTGTACGGCGAAGTGGGGTCGGACTTGTTGAGGCCGTTGCCGTCGCCGCCGTTACCGCCCGTGCCGCCGTTGCCGCCGTGCTCACCGCTACCGCCGGCGCCGCCGGTGCCGCCGCCGCCGCCCTGCCCGAGGTAATCGCCGGTGACCGAGTCGATGGCTGCGCCGCCGCCGTTACCGCCGTTCCCGCCGTTCGCGCCGTCACCGGCCGCCCCGGCGCTGCCGTAGAACGAGCCGGCGTAGTAGTCCGAGCCGCGGGCGCCGCCGGCGCCACCGCTACCGCCCTGACCACCGGTGCCGCCGCTCATACCGTCGGTGGCTCCAGTGATGCCGTTGCCGCCGTTGCCGGCTGTGCCGCCGGCGCCGCCCTTGCCGCCGTCGCCGAACATGAAGCCGCTGCGGCCGCCGGCGCCACCGTTACCGCCGGCCCCGCCCGCCATGCCAACACCGCTGCCGCCGTTGGCGAGGGTTCCCGCCGCGCCGTCCATTCCGGCGCCGCCGACGCCACCGGCGCCACCGTTGCCGAAGAACCAGGCCGCAGCTGCGCCGCCGTTACCGCCGGCGCCGCCGGCACCACCGTCAGCGGTCGCGGCACCACCGGCGCCGCCGTTACCACCGTTGCCCATCCACCAGCCGCCGGCACCGCCGTCACCACCGGCCGCACCGGCGCCGCCGGCGCCGCCGTCACCACCGTTGCCCAGGAAGCCGAGCGCGTCGCCGCCGTTACCGCCGGCCACACCGGCCTCGTCGCTGCTCCATCCGGCGCCACCATCTCCGAACCACAGCCCGCCGTCGCCGCCGTCGGGCGAGTCCTCGGTGCCGGCAACACCGTTACCGATCAGGTACATGCCCGACCAGTCGTTGATCATGCCGTCGATCTGCTGGCCGAACGGGCTGGTGATCCAGAGCTGGGTCATGGTGTGCAGCGGCTCATAGAACCACTGGTCCATGATTCCGGTCCATGAGAACGGGTCACCGGCCGCGCTGCCCGCGCCGCCGAAGAGCGCGTCGAAGTCCCAGGTGGCGGCGCCGGTGTCGGTCGACGTCCACGAGCTGAACAGATCGCCGAAGATGTCGCCGAGGTCGAAATCGGCGTCGGCGTGCGCGGCGGGTGCCCCGGCTAACGGCGCCATCCCGAAAGCCAGGAACGCGCCCACCGTGCTGGTGGCGCCGATCACCCGCTTGCGGTACCGCGCTCCGGTGTTATCAGGCTGGTTGGTGCTGTGACGACGACTCATTTGCGAACACCTCTCCTGTGAAGCGGTTCAAAAAAGCAGTGTTGAAGGTTGTCAGGGGACTGTCGGAATAGCGGGCGAGCCGGCTCAGATGTCGACGCCGAAGAACGCGTTGAGGACGTCACCAAGGTCCATGCCGGCGAGCGGACTGGCCACAGCGTCGCCCGCGTCCGGAGTTGCGCCCCCGTCGTCGAACAAGCCGTCCGGGATGGTCGGGAAGTCGATCCCGGGCCACGGCGGGTCGACGTGGACCGGGCCCTTGCCGTCCCAGCCGGAGCCCAGCAGCGCCCCGACGGTCTGTCCCCACGCCTCCATGGCCGCGATCGGGCCGACGGCATGGCCGCTGATTGCCAGGGGAATCCCCGGCAGGATGCCGGTCGTCAGGGTGATGCCGAGGCTGTTGAACATCGATCCGCCGACCGCCGGGACGTCGACCGTCGTGCCGTCAACGTCCACCTGGTACGGGCCCACCGCGACGTCACCCGGGGTCAGCATGCCGCCCAAGGCGAACTCGAGGTGAGTGATGTTGGTGCCCTCCGGCAGCAGGCCCAGGCTGTTGATCATCGGGATGAGGCTGTCCAGGTTGAGGGTGGCGCCGTTGAGGTAGCCGTCCATCCAGCTGGCCATGATCTGGTTGAAGCTGTCGCCATCTTGGATGCTGTTCATCATCGCGACCCACGGGGCGAGCGACGGTCCCAGCGAGCCGATGATGATGGCGCTCAGCGGCGAGGCCATGAAGTTCACGATCGGGGTCGCGATGTCGGACATGTCGGCCGGCAGGAACTGCGGCAGCAACGCGAAGAGCGCATCGTGACCAAGGGCGAAGGTGTTCAGATCCGACCCGCTGAGGGTATGCACCCCCACCGTCCCGAGGGTCCCGCTCAAGTCGCCCAACCCGAAAGTCCCGTCGGCGTTCTGCAGGGTGTAGCCGGTCAGCACCGCGTCCAGGTTGCTCTGCATCTGCTGCATCACGTCCGGGATCTTGGACGGGTCATCGAGGATCGACTGCCAGAACTGGGTCTGGTTGGCCAGGAACTGCTGGAAGCCCACGCCGGGGGCCAGCAAGAAGTTCTGGGTCAAGATCGTGGCGTTCTCCGAGGCCTTGTTGAACACCTCCGTCCATGGCGCCATCAGGTCGGGCAGACCGCCCGCGGTGAGGGCGACATCTCGGATGGTGGGAACGCTGGCCACAGGTGCCGCTACCGGCGTGGCAGCGATCAGGCCGGAGCCGACGATCGCGATGCCGGCGGTGACGTAGGGGCGAAGGGTTTGCTGCACAGCCATCTCCTTTTGTGAGGTGCCGCCCTCGGCGAGCGTCTCAAGGGGCCGGACGCCGCCGTGTTGCTCCTGAATTCACACTTATTAACTGATGTGAAATAGGACACTATCCGTGAGGAAGCTAAGACACAAGCATCTTCGTCAAATATTTGTCCCGGTTTTTCGGAAGATGATCGCCCTCGGGCTGCGATACCCATCGTTAACCTATGCGCTTGCTAAGAATCCGGTGGAACGCTGTGCACTTTCTGCCACGCGGTAGCCGGCCGACACTGGTATTTGTCAGAGATGCGAATCGGTGTACAGCTGTCCTATTCAGGTGGATTCAAAGAGGCGGCGGAGCAGGTCATCGAGCTGGAGCGGGCCGGAATCGACGTGGTCGCTGTAGCCGAGGCGTATTCGTTCGACGCGGTCAGTCAGCTGGGCTACCTGGCAGCCAAGACGTCGCGCGTGGAACTCGTCTCGGGGGTGCTGCCGATCTACACCCGAACGCCCGCGCTGCTGGCGATGACGGCCGCGGGCCTGGATTTCGTCTCCGACGGCCGGTTCCGGCTGGGCATCGGGACCTCCGGGCCGCAGGTGGTGGAGGGTTTCCACGGCGTGCCGTTCGACGCCCCGCTGGAGCGCACCCGTGAGGTGGTGCAGATCTGCCGGGCGGTGTGGCGCCGGGAACGGGTGAGCCATGACGGCAAGCACTATCAGCTGCCGCTGCCGGCGGGCCGCGGCACCGGGTTAGGCAAGCCGTTGCAGCTGATCAACCACCCGGTGCGCGAGCGGATTCCGATCTCCATTGCTGCACTGGGCCCGAAGAACGTCGAACTGACCGCGGAGATCGCCGACGGCTGGCAGCCGGTGTTCTATTACCCGGAGCGCGCCGCCGAGGTGTGGGGTGACGCACTGAAAGCCGGTGCAGCCAAACGGGATCCGGAGCTGGGCCCGCTCGACATCATGGTGGGCGCCTCGCTGGCGATCGGCGACGATGTCGACGACCGGCTGGCGTGGGCGAAACCGCAATTGGCGCTTTACATCGGCGGCATGGGCGCCAAGGGCCGCAACTTCTACCACAATCTGGCCACCCGATACGGCTTCGGCGAAGTGGCCGACCGTATCCAGGAGCTGTATCTGTCCGGGCGCAAGACCGAGGCGATCAACGCCGTACCCGACGAATTGGTGCGGCACACGTCGTTGATCGGGTCACGCGGATTCGTCGCCGAGCGCGTCGCCGCGCTCGCCGAGGCGGGCGTCACAACGCTGCTGGCCGGTCCGCTGGCCCACGAGCCGGGTGAGGCGCTGCGCTTTGTGGAGGAGCTGCGCGCGTTGGCGCCGGCCTGACCCCAGTCGCCGCCGCCGGATGCGGGCCGAGGGTGGGCCGGGTGTGTCCCACGACACCCCGCGGGCCAAGATAGGGCCATGGATTTCACGCCCACGGTGACGACGCCCATCGCAGAAACCCTTGTTGAGCTGCTGCAACGCCAAGCCGAGCGGTTCAACGACAAGGTGGCGTTCAGCTTCTCCTACAACGGCGACGACGAAGGCCGCAGTGAGCTGACGTTCCGCGAACTGGACCGCCGGGCCCGCGCGATTGCGGCGAACCTGCAGCGCCACGACGTTGTCGGAGAGCGGGTGCTGGTGCTGGTGCGCCCGGGGCTGGACTTCATCGCCGGGTTCTTCGGCTGCCTCTACGCCGGTGCGGTCGCGGTGCCGGTACACCAGAAGCTGGCGCCGCGCCTGGCGGTGGTCGTCCCGGACGCGCAGGCCCGCTTCGCGCTCACCGCCGGTGAGACCCAGCAGGCCACCCGCAGCGCAGTCGCCGGGATCCCCGGCGAACCGGAGCACTGGTTCTTCACCGACGCCGGCGCCGATCCCGACACCTGGGTCGCCCCCGACATCGACATCAACTCCCCGGCCGCCATCCAGTACACCTCGGGCTCGACCCGTTCACCCAAAGGTGTGCTGCTCAGCCACGGCAACGTGCTGCACAACGTCGACGCCATCCGTCAGGCGTGGAACGGCGATGAGAACGCCAAGGGTGTCTTCTGGCTGCCGCCGCACCATGACCTGGGCCTGATCGGCGGGATCCTGTCGATGCTCTACATCGGGGCCAGCACGGCGCTGATGTCGCCGACCGCGTTCATCAAACGTCCGATGCGCTGGCTGGAACTGGTGTCGGCGCATCGCGGCGTGATCACCGCCGCGCCCAACTTCGCCTACGACCGGTGCGTGGAAACCAGTACGCCCGAAGAGCGTGCGGCCCTTGACCTTTCCTGCTTGACCGTCGCCATGAACGGAGCCGAGGCGGTGCGCGCCACGTCGCTGGCGGCCTTCGCCGATGCCTTCGCGCCGGCGGGTTTCCAGATCTCGTCGTGCTACCCGGTGTACGGGCTGGCGGAGGCCACCCTGCAGGTGTCGGCGGGCTGCCCCACCGGGATGCCGGGGGTGCGCTACGTCGATCGGGTCGCGCTGGCCGAGGACCGCATTGTCGACATCGCAGCGGACGATCCGGCTGCCGCGACGTTCGTGGGTTGCGGTCAGCCGCGCGAATCCGACGTGGCGATCGTTGATCCGGTGACTCACCAGCCCTGCGGACCCGACGAGGTCGGCGAGATCTGGGTCGCCGGGCCCAACGTCGCGCTCGGCTACTGGAATAGGCCCGAGGAGACCGCGGCGACGTTCGGAGCGCGGCTGGCCGCGCCGGGCGACCCGAACCGGGGACCGTTCCTGCGCACCGGCGACTACGGGTTCTTGTGTGGCGGTGAGCTTTTCACCACCGGGCGCTGCAAGGACCTGATCGTCATCGATGGGCACCGCTACTACCCCAACGACATCGAGTTCACCGTCCAGCAGTGCGACCCGGTGCTGGTGTCCGGCCGGGGCGCGGCGTTCGCCACCGACGCGCCGCCCGGCGGCGTCGAGCAGTTGGTCGTCGTGCACGAAGTCGACAGTGCGCGGGCCGGCGAGACCGACCTGGACGACGTCATCGACAGGATCCGGACCGCAGTCGCCACCCACCACGGAATCGCGGCCGACGCCGTGGTTCTGGTGCACCACGTATCGATGCCCACCACCTCGAGCGGCAAGATTCAGCGTGGCCAGACCCGCCAGCAGTTCATCGACGGTGGTCTCGCGGTGGTCGCCGAATGGCGCACGTCGGCCGATGAGATGTCGCTGGAGCAGCTGGAGGCGGCGGCCAAAATCGTTTCGGCGCTGCAGACTTGGGGCACCCGCCAGGGGTGAGGTTCAGCCGGGGTTCAGCGGGTTGATCCAACGCAGGCCGGGGAATCGCTGAAAATCGGGGTCGGCGGAGGCGAGTTCAACGCCGTGTTCCATCGTGAGAGCTGCAGGTTGTGCACCGGCCACCAAGTTGCCGGTGACGTCGCTGGATTGTGTTTGCTGTCCTCATCGACGGCGTACACGCATCGACGATCATCGGTCGTCGTCGGACAGGTCAAGCACGTCGCCGATGTTGGTGACGTCAACCTTCAAGCCGATCCGCGCTGTGCGATGCAGGTACCGTGCCACGGGGCACTGGTCTGCGCCGCCATGCCGCGGCGCGCAAGCAGGTTCAGCGCCTCACTGACACCGAGTCCGTTTCGCCGGAGCCGTTCGACCTCGGCGGCGGCATCGCTATTGATCACCACAGTCGTCCTCCCAGCCAGCATCATGCGCCTTGCGCATCATGATGCGCGTAGTTCGGCATGGACATGCCTGCCGGCTCATTCACTGTCCCACCTGCGGTAACTCTTCCGCAGCGATCTCACATGGGGTCTTGGGCGAGGTGTCCGGAACTGGCGGCGCGAGAGCCGGTTCCGTCTCGTCGGATTCGGCTTGCGGTACGGGATCTTCGACCGCCGGGCCCGACTCCGGTTCGGTTACCGCCGCTGTCTCGTCAGCCAGTTCGGCCTCCTGGGGTTCCGCGGTGTCGTCGGCGGCCTCGGCTTCCGGATCCGGGTCGTCCTCGGATTCGTTCGGCTCCACGCCGGCGTCAGGGTGATCGTCTTCCCAGCCGTCGTCATCGAACGGCTCGCCGAATGGCTGCCCGGAGCCGGGATCAGCCAGGGCGTCGGCCAAACGGGGAATCAGCCCACCGAGGCCGCCCAACCCACCGAGACCACCGCCCGGCAACCCGCCCGAGGGCAAACCCAGATCGCCGGGAAGCCCGAGGCCGGCCGGCAAACCCGGATCGACAGGCGGGTCGTCGAATGCTGCGGCGGGTTCCGGTACGGCGGCGCTCGGCCGCTCCCCCGGCGCCGCCGGTATGTCCGCCGGTGCCAGGTCTGCCGCGACGGGGGCCAGGGCTGCCGGAACGACCGGCGCCGGGTCGTCGAGTGGTGCAGCCGCCCCGAGGTCACCCGGAAGCGCGAAAGCCGTCCCCGGCCTCGGGTCGGCCGCGGCCACCGCGGCACGGTAGGCGGCCTCGGCCGCATCCCGCGCCGGCGACACGGCCGAGGCCCACGCGGCCCGAACGTCGTTGTCCACGTAGGGCATCACCTGTTTCTCGATGACCTCGGCGGCGTGCTTGTCGGCGGCACCGGAGCTCACCGCATGCGCGGCGGCCAGCCATGCCGGACGCTGGGCACCGACCTGCTGATCGACCGCCAGCACCGCCGCCACCTTGGCGTCGACCAGCCGCCACAGCTCGTCACGCAGCACCGCGCACCCGGTGGCGGCTGCCCGCAAGCGGGCGGTCAGTTGCGCACCGGCCTCGCAGTGTCGGCGCAGGAACTCCGCGGCGGCCTCGGCACCCGGACCGCGCCACGCCGCAGCCAGATCGACCAGTTGTGCACGCTGGCGGCGCAACGCATCCTCGGCCGCCGCCGCCAGCGCATCCAGCGCCGCACAATCGCCGTCGAGCGCCCGCAGATCCAGGCCGGCGTCACTGTCGTAGCGATCGGCGAGCTGCCCGTCGTAGCCGGCGAGATCGGGATACCGGTAGCCCAGCCGGCTACACGCCGAGACGTAGGCCTGGGTGTGCGCCACTGCTTCTCGGCCCTCGCCGAGCCGCCCGGCCACGTCGTACTGCTGGGCCACCTCAGCCGACCCGGTCCGCGGCGTAGGACTCGGCGTGCCCGTAGCGCAGCACTGTGGCCCGTAGCGCCGCGGTGATCTCGGTTGTGGCCCGCGACCAGCGCGTCAGCTCCGGCGCCCAGCTATCCAGCGTCCGCCGCAGCACCTCCCCCGCCGCAACATGGTCACGCCCGGCAACACCGCCGTCAAATGCCAAGCTGCCCAACCGGGTTCGAATCGCGGTGTCGATATCGATCGCGGTGGCGTCGAAGGAGTCGGCCACCGAGCGCACTGCGGCGGGATCAAGATCGAGCTGTTGTCGTCCCATATGGGTATGACGGTGCGGGCGCTGCAACGGTTCCCGGCAATTCCACACGCCGCCGGTGCTAGCGCCGACGCGACCGTTTCCGAGAAGATCGCCAGCCAGCCACTCGGAAACGCACGTGGCGGACGGGACGCCGGAGCAAGCTCAGCGAGCGCGCACCGTCTCGGCGACACCGAGCGCGATCCGGTGCGCGGTTTCCTCGTCGGCGGCTTCCACCATGACCCGGACGAGCTGCTCGGTTCCCGAGGGGCGCAACAGGATTCGTCCGGTGTCGCCGAGTTCTTCCTCGGCACGCCGCACCGCGGTGCGCACCGCCAGGCGGCCCACCGCCTCGGCCTTGTCGGTGACCTCGACGTTGATCAGCACCTGCGGCAGCGTGCGCATCGCCGAGGCCAGACCGGCCAGCGGCGTGCCGGTCTGCGCCATCCGCGCCATCAGACGCAACCCGGTGATGATGCCGTCGCCGGTGGTGGCCAGGCCGGGCAGCACGATGTGACCGGACTGCTCACCGCCGAGGGTGAAGCCGCCAGCCCGCAGCTGCTCGAGCACGTAGCGGTCGCCGACGTCGGTGGTGCGCACCTCGATGCCCGCTTCGCGCATCGCCAGATGCAGCCCGAGATTGCTCATCACGGTTGCTACCAGGGTGT
>NZ_LZJK01000064.1 GCF_001667945.1 Mycolicibacter sinensis
GCAGTGGGCGGCACCGGCGGCACCTCCGGCACCGCCGGTGCCGCCATGGCCACCACCGCCGCCGTCCCCACCCACTCCGGCGTTGGGGATGCCCCCGGCGCCCTCATGCCCGGCACCGCCACGACCGCCGTTTCCGCCGGCGCCGCCCACGCCGCCGTTGCCGGAATGGCTACCGCCGGCGCCGCCCGCACCCCCGGCACCGCCGTTACCGCCGTCAGCCCCGCCGACGCCGACAGTCAGACCGTTGGAGCCGTCTCCGCCGGCGCCGCCCGCGCCTCCGGCGCCGCCGGCCATGGGGGCGCCGGCGGCAATGGCGGAACCGGTGGCGCCGGTGGTGCCGGCGGCGTCGGTTCGACAGTGGTTTCCGCCGGTGACGGCGGCAGCGGGGGCCACGGCGGCAATGCCGGCGCGGGTGGGCAGGGCGGTATCTCCGCCCACGGCACCGACGGCAACGGCGGCCGGGGCGGCACCGGTGGTGGCGGCGGCGTGGGCGGCAACGGTGCCGTCGGTGCCCGGGGCGCCGTGGTCAACCAGTCCGGTACCACCGGCGGCAGCGGGGGCACCGGGGGTGCCGGCGGCAATGGCGGCGACGGTGGGGCGTCAACCGGAGCGGTGGGCGGCAACGCCGGCGACGGCGGTAAGGGCGGCACCGGCGGTGGCGGTGGCACCGGCGGTGCCGGCTACGGGGGCACCCTCTTCCCCGGCGCGGGGGGTGACGGTGGGACCGGTGGGATCGGTGGCGCCAGCGGCGACGGCGGCAACGGCGGAGCCGGGGTGACCGGCGGCAGCGCAGGCAGCGGGCCGCAGGGCGGCGCCGGTGGTGCCGGCGGCGAGGCCGGCAGTGGCGCGCACGGCGAACCCGACGGCCAGACCGGCGCCCCGGGAGCCGGCGGCGCCCCGGGCCGGGCCGGCCTCCCGGGTTAGCAGGTCAAGGCGACCGCGGCTTCGGCGGTGTAGCACAGGAACGTACATGTCTCCTGCAGGTACAGCTGCACGTTCTCGGCGTCGTGCGACAGGTAACCGATCGACACGTCGGTGCCCAGGCGCAAGTCGAAGTCGCCGCCGCGGGTGGTCAGCACGAATGCGCCGTCGATCGCCGGCGCCCAGATGATGTCGCCGGTGACCAGCCGGCGCAGGTGCTCGCGGATCGGGTAGCCGTGATCGGAGGTTTCGCTGACCTTGGTGTAGGCATCGGCCGACAGCAGCACCGAATACGGGCCGTCCACCCCGGCCAGTCGCAGCGCCGACAGCGCCTGGCTGATCGCGTCCGGGATGTCCCGCGGATCCTCCGGCAGGGGCAGCGGCGCATTCGAACTCGCGTTGCGGATGCCCTCCACCGAAGCGGCGGGGTAGCCCCCGAAGATGATCTGGTCCTCGGCGAATGCCAGCTTCTTGGCCGCGTCCTTCACCGGGTCCCAGTCGGCGTCCTGTGAGCCCCGCTCGACATCGTCGATCTCCGCCCGCGACAGCGTGAACGGAACCCGCAGGCGCACCAGCGGTTTGCTGTCGCGCAGGTGCGCTTCCACCCCATCGGCCGGGGCGCCGATCCCGGTCAGCCGACCGGTGCCCACCGCGGCGGCCGTCGGACCGGCCGGTTCGCTCACGTCGACGACCCGGCGCCCGGCGATGTGCCGCTTGAATGTCCGGGCCGCCTCCTGCTCGATGTCGGCCCAGGCCGCGTCGGTGACCGGGGCCAGATCGCGATACAGGTTGTTCATTGCGAATTTCCTTTCAGGCTGCCGATATTCAGTGAGCCGTCAACGGTGGGCTCGACGGGCTCAGCCGGGGTCGGAGCCGCCGAGCCGGGGAGCGGCGGCGGATCGTCGAGGAAGTCGGCGGTGGGGGTGAAGAACAGTCCGCCGGTGATCGCGGTGGAGAAGTCCAGGATCCGGTCGGTGTTGCCGGGCGGGTCACCGAAGAACATGTTGCGCAGCATCTGCTCGGTGATCTCCGGGCTGCGCGCGTAGGCGATGTAGTAGGTGCCGGACCCGCCGTCGCCCACCGTGCCGAACGGCATGTTGTGCCGCACGATATCCAGCTCGTTGCCGTCCTCGTCGGTGATCACGTTCAGCGCGATGTGCGAGTTGGCCGGCTTCACCGCGTCGTCGAACTCGAGGTCGTCGGCCTTGGTGCGGCCGATCACCCGCTCCTGTTCGGTGACCGGCAGCGCTTCCCAGGCGGCCATGTCGTGCAGGTACTTCTGGACGTGCACGTAGGACCCGCCGGCGAAGTCCGGGTCCTCGTCGCCGACGGCGGTGGCGGCCAGCGCCTCGTCGCCGACCGGGTTCTCGGTGCCGTCGACGAAGCCGAGCAGGTCGCGATTGTCGAAGAACCGGAAGCCGTGCACCTCGTCGACCACGGTGATCGCACCGGCCATCGCCTTGACGATGCGGCCCGCGAGCTCGAAGCAGACGTCCAACGTCTCGCCCTTGACGTGGAACAGCAGATCCCCCGGGGTGGCCGGCGCGGTGTGCCGGGGGCCAACCAGCTCGACGAACGGATGCAGCTGCGCCGGGCGGGGACCGGTGAACAACCGGTCCCAGGCGTCCGAGCCGATCGAGGTCACCAGTGACAGCCGCTTGCTCGGGTCACGAAAGCCGATCGCCCGGGCGAAACCCGCCAGCTCCGGCAACGCCTCGTGGACGGTGGGCTCACCGCCCTCATCGATGGTGGCGACCAGGAAAATAGCCGCACAGGTCAGGGGAGCGGTGACGGGCTGAACGGACGGCACGGTATCGACCCTAACGCCCCCACCGACGTCCAGATGCGAAAGACTTGAGCCCATGGCGGCCACCGCAACCGGATTATGCGAGTTCATCGACGCCTCACCGTCGCCGTTTCACGCCTGCGTGACCGTGGCCGAACGGCTGCGCGCCGCCGGCTACACCGCGGTCGCAGAGACCGACCGCTGGCCGCAGCAGCCCGGGCGGTACTTCACGATCCGGGCCGGGTCGGTGGTGGCCTGGGACAGTTCTGAGCAGGGTGGCACCGATGCCGCGTTCCGGATCATCGGCGCGCACACCGACAGCCCGAACCTGCGGGTCAAGCAGCATCCGGCCCGGGAGGTGGCCGGTTGGCAGCTGGTGGCGTTGGCGCCGTACGGCGGTGCCTGGCTGAACTCCTGGCTGGACCGCGACCTGGGCGTCAGCGGGCGGCTGTCGGTGCGTGACGGGTCTCACCAGCTGGTCCGCGTCGACGAGCCGATCCTGCGGGTGCCGCAGCTGGCGATCCACCTGGCCGAGGATCGCGCAGCAGTCAAGCTGGACCCCCAGCGGCACCTGAACGCGGTCTGGGCCGCCGGCGGCGCGCCCCGGGACTTCCTGGGCTACGTGGCCGAACGCGCCGGCGTGCAGCGGCGCGACGTGCTCGGGTTGGACCTGATGACCCACGACCTGGCGCCGTCGGCGGTGACCGGGGCGGGCCAGGACTTCGTCAGCGCGCCGCGGCTGGACAACCAGGCCAGCTGCTACGCCGGCCTGGAAGCGCTGCTGTCCGCGCGGGGCGGCCGCTACCTGCCGGTGCTGGCGCTGTTCGACCACGAGGAAGTCGGCTCGACGTCGGATCACGGCGCCGGCTCGGAGCTGCTGCTGACCGTGCTGGAGCGGATCACGCTGGCCGCCGGCGGGGATCGGGAGGACTTTCTGCGCCGGCTGGCCGGCTCGACGCTGGCGTCGGCGGACATGGCCCATGCCACCCACCCCAACTACCCGGACCGTCACGAACCGGGCCATCAGATCGCGATCAATGCCGGGCCGGTGCTCAAGGTGCAACCGAACCTGCGCTACGCCACCGACGGCCGCACCGCCGCCACCTTCGCGCTGGCCTGCGACCAGGCCGGAGTGGCGCTGCAGCGCTACGAGCACCGGGCCGACCTGCCGTGCGGGTCGACCATCGGTCCGATGAGCGCCGCGCGCACCGGCATCCCCACCGTCGACGTGGGCGCCCCGCAGTTGGCCATGCATTCGGCGCGCGAGCTGATGGGTGCGCACGACGTCGCCTCCTACGCGGCCGCCCTGACCGCCTTCCTGGCGCCCGACTGAGCCGAAATCGGTGCCATACACTCATGCCTGTGACGTCCCCGACCACGCTCGACACCGTCGAACACGCCGCGGCCACCCCCGATCACCCGCAACCGTTTGCCGAGCTGGGCCTCAAAGACGACGAGTACCAGCGCATCCGCGACATCCTGGGCCGCCGTCCCACCGACGCCGAGCTGGCCATGTACTCGGTGATGTGGAGTGAGCACTGCTCCTACAAGTCGTCCAAGGTGCACCTGCGCTACTTCGGTGAGACCACCACCGACGAGATGCGCAAGGCCATGCTGGCCGGCATCGGGGAGAACGCCGGCGTGGTCGACATCGGCGACGGCTGGGCGGTGACCTTCAAGGTGGAGTCGCACAACCACCCGTCGTATGTGGAGCCCTATCAGGGCGCGGCCACCGGGGTGGGCGGGATCGTGCGCGACATCATGGCGATGGGCGCCCGCCCGATAGCGGTGATGGACCAGCTGCGCTTCGGCGCCGCCGACGCACCCGACACCCGCCGGGTGCTCGACGGGGTGGTGCGCGGCATCGGCGGCTACGGCAACTCCCTGGGGCTGCCCAACATCGGCGGCGAAACGGTCTTCGACGCCTGCTACGCCGGCAACCCACTGGTCAACGCGCTGTGTGTCGGTGTGCTCAAGAAAGAAGACCTGCATCTGGCGTTCGCGTCGGGCACCGGCAACAAGATCATCCTGTTCGGGGCGCGCACCGGCCTGGACGGCATCGGCGGGGTCTCGGTGCTGGCGTCGGACACCTTCGGCGGGGATGAAACCGGTTCCGGCAGAAAGAAACTGCCGTCGGTTCAGGTCGGCGACCCGTTCACCGAGAAGGTGCTCATCGAGTGCTGCCTGGAGCTGTACGCAGCCGGGCTGGTGGTCGGTATCCAGGACCTCGGCGGCGCCGGGTTATCCTGCGCCACTTCCGAATTGGCGTCCGCCGGTGACGGCGGCATGGCGATCGAGCTGGACAAGGTACCGCTGCGCGCGGCGAACATGACCCCGGCCGAGGTGCTCTCCAGTGAGTCGCAGGAGCGCATGTGCGCGGTGGTGGCCCCGGAGAACGTGGAGGCCTTCATGGCGGTGTGCGCCAAGTGGGATGTGCTGGCCACCGTGATCGGTGAGGTCACCGACGGCGACCGGCTGCAGATCACCTGGCACGGCCAGACCGTCGTCGACGTCCCGCCGCGCACGGTGGCCCACGAGGGCCCGATCTATCACCGCCCGGTGGCCCGCCCGACCACCCAGGACGCGCTCAACGCCGACCGCTCGGACACGCTGCCGCGGCCGGTCACCGGTGAGCAGCTGCGCGCGACGCTGCTTGCGCTGCTTTCCAGTCCGCACCTGTGCAGCCGGGCGTTCATCACCGAGCAGTACGACCGCTACGTGCGCGGCAACACCGTGCTGGCCGAGCACGCCGACGGCGGGATGCTGCGCATCGACGAGGAATCCCGGCGCGGAATCGCCATCTCCACCGACGCCTCGGGGCGCTACACCAAGCTGGACCCCTACACCGGTGCCCAGTTGGCGCTGGCTGAGGCGTACCGCAACGTGGCCGTCACCGGTGCCACCCCGATCGCTGTCACCAACTGCTTGAACTTCGGGTCCCCGGAAGATCCCGGGGTGATGTGGCAGTTCGCCGAGGCGGTGCGCGGGCTGGCGGATGGCTGTGCGGCCCTGGGGATTCCGGTCACCGGCGGCAACGTGAGCTTCTACAACCAGACCGGCGCGACGCCGATCCACCCCACCCCGGTGGTCGGGGTGCTCGGTGTCATCGACGACGTGGAACGCCGGCTGCCGTCGGCGTTCGGCGTCGAACCGGGTGAGACGCTGATGTTGCTCGGTGACACCCGCGACGAGTTCGACGGCTCCATCTGGGCGCAGGTCACCGCCGACCACCTGGGCGGGTTGCCCCCGAAAGTCGATCTGGAGCGCGAGAAGCTGCTCGCCGAGGTGCTGTGTGCGGCATCGCGCGACGGATTGGTCTCCGGGGCGCATGATCTGAGTGAGGGCGGCTTCATCCAGGCCGTGGTCGAATCGGCGATCGCCGGCGAAACCGGTTGCCGCATCGTGCTTCCCGAAGATGCAGATCCGTTCGTCTTGTTGTTCTCCGAGTCGGCGGGGCGGGCACTGGTCGCGGTGCCCCGCACCGAGGAGAGCCGGTTTACGGCGATGTGCGAGGCCCGCGGGCTGCCGATCACGCGCGTCGGCGTGGTCGACCATGGCTCCGCGGAGGTGGAGGTTCAGGGCCAGTTCAGTGTGTCGCTGGCGGAACTGCGCAGCACATCCGAGGCGGTGCTGCCGGGGATCTTCGGATAGCCGCACCGGCATGGGGACCACGGTCGCACCGCGGGGCAGACACCCGCTGCTGGTGTGGGCGTGGGGGCTGCTGCGGCTGAAGTTCGTCGGGGTGGCGTTCGGCGCCTTGTTCTTCTGCCTGTCGCTGACTCCGTCGCTGTTGCCGCGCGACTGGCTGTTCCAGGGGCTGATCGGCGGCATCAACGCTGCCTTCGGGTACGGGCTGGGCGTGGTGATCGGGGCGGTGGTCGACCGGCTCGTGCTGCGCGGTGCTCGGTGGTGGCCGCCGTCGCAGCGGGTGTTGTTCGCCCTGAAGGCGGCCGTGGTGGTGGCGGCGCCGACCGCATGCGTGCTGATGGTGATTCCGGCCGCCGGCTGGCAACGGCAGGTGTCGGAGCTGCTGGGCATCGAGGGCCCGGCGACGCTGGGCTACCTGCGCACCCTCGGTCTCGCCATCGGTGTCGCCGCCGCCCTGGTGTCGGCGGTGCGCACCCTGATCGACGCCAGCCGGCTGGTGGCGCGCGCATTGATCCGGCGCTGGCACCTGCACAGCGAGGTCGCCCTGTTCATCGGCACCGCGATCGTCGTCGTCGTCCTGATCACCCTGATCAACGGGGTGCTGATCCGCGGGTTCTTCGCGGGTGCCAGCGCGGTGTTTCAGCCGGAGAACAGCGCCACGCAGCCCTGGGCTATCCAGCCCCAGCAGCCGGAGCGCTCCGGCAGCCCGGCGTCGCTGGCGCCATGGGAGACCCTGGGCAGCCAGGGCCGCAGCTTCGTCTCGGGGGGAGCGCACGCTGCCGAACTGAGCCGGATCAACGGGCGGCCGGCCCGCGAACCCATCCGCGTCTACGCCGGGCTGCACAGCGCCGGCGACGACCAGGCCCGGATGGAGCTGTTGGTCGACGAACTGGAACGCACGCACGCCTTCGACCGCCAGGTGCTGGTCGTGGTGCCGACCACCGGCACCGGTTGGGTCAATCCGGCCGCGGCCGACGCGCTGGAGATGCTCTACAACGGCGATAGCGCGATCGTCGCTGTGCAGTATTCCTATCTGCCGAGCTGGATCTCGTTCCTGGCCGACCAGCGCAAGTCGATGGACTCCGGCCGGCTGCTGGTGCACACCATCGCCGAACGCTGGCAACGTCTGCCCGCCGAGCACCGGCCCAAGCTGGTGCTCTATGGGGAAAGCCTGGGGGCGATGGCCGGTCAGGCCGCGTTCGACTGGCTGCCCGACATCGCCGAGATGGGGTTCGAGGCGGTGTTGTGGGTGGGCCCCCCGCAGGCCAGCCCACTATGGCACGCGCTGCTGGTGCGGCGCGATCCCGGCAGCACCGCAACGTTGCCCCGTTACGACAACGGCCGTACCGTCCGGTTCTCCCAGGGCACGTTGCCCGCTGAGATCGCCCGGATCGCCGCGCCGCCGTGGCTGGGCACCCGGGTGCTGTTCCTGCAGCACGCCTCCGACCCGGTGGTCTGGTGGTCGCCGGACCTGCTGTTCGCCCGGCCGGACTGGCTGACCGAGCCGCCCGGCCCGGACCGTACCGCGTCCATGCGCTGGTATCCGGTGGTGACGTTCTGGCAGGTCAGCGCCGACTTGGCGCACGGCGAGTCGATGCCGACCGGGCACGGGCACAATTACGCGGACACCATCCTGGACGGCTGGGTGGCCGTGCTGCCGCCGGACGGGTGGCAGCCGCAGGACACCGAGCGGATCCGGACCGCGTTGCGTGCGGCCCGGGGAACCGAAGGCCCGGTGTCCTAGGCGGCCCGGCATACCCTGAGGCACATGCCCGCAGCAGTCGACCCGGCGCAGACCCGCCAAGCCGTCCTGGCGCTCGCCGAGTGGCTGCGCGACGAGCGCCTGCCCGCCCCGGACCGCCCCGCGCTGGCCGCCGCGGTCCGCCTGACCGCGCGCACCCTGGCCGCGCTGGCCCCGGGCGCCAGCGTCGAAGTGCGGGTGCCGCCGTTCGTGGCCGTGCAGTGCATCGCCGGGCCGCGACACACCCGCGGCACCCCGCCGAACGTCGTCGAAACCGATCCGCGCAGCTGGCTGCTGTTGGTCGCCGGGCTGCTTTCGCCGGGCGCGGCGACCGCCGCCGGAAAGCTGCGGTTGTCGGGCTCGCGGGCCGGCGAGATCGCCGAGTGGCTGCCGTTGGTGAAACTCGGCGCAGATTGACCGTAGACTGAACGCTGTCATCTACGCGCGCCCCCGGGAGCAGACACAACGTGCTTGACCAGCAGGCGGAAGACCCTGAAAACCCGCCCCGCGAAGAATGCGGTGTCTTCGGTGTCTGGGCTCCCGGTGAAGAAGTAGCGAAGCTCACATATTACGGCCTGTATGCGCTGCAGCACCGCGGCCAGGAGGCCGCCGGGATCGCGGTCGGCGACGGCTCGCAGGTGCTGGTGTTCAAGGATCTCGGCCTGGTCAGCCAGGTATTCGAGGAGCAGACGCTGGCGGCGATGTCGGGCCACGTGGCGATCGGACACTGCCGCTATTCCACCACCGGCGAAACCACCTGGGAGAACGCCCAGCCGGTGTTCCGCAACACCGCGGCCGGCACCGGGGTGGCGCTGGGCCACAACGGCAACCTGGTCAACACCACCGAACTGGCCGGCCGCGCCCGCGAACTGGGCCTGCTCGACACCCGCCGTCCCGGCGTCGCCACCACCGACTCCGACATCCTGGGTGCGCTGCTGGCGCACGGGGCCGCCGATATCACCCTGGAGCAGGCGGCGCTGGAGCTGTTGCCGACGGCGCGCGGCGCCTTCTGCCTGACGTTCATGGACGAGAACACCCTCTACGCCGCCCGTGACCCGTGGGGGGTGCGGCCGTTGTCGCTGGGGCGGCTGGATCGCGGCTGGGTGGTCGCCTCCGAGACCGCCGCGCTCGACATCGTCGGCGCCTCGTTCGTCCGGGACATCGAGCCCGGTGAGCTGCTGGCGATCGACGCCGACGGGGTGCGCTCCACCCGGTTCGCCAACCCCACCCCCAAGGGCTGTGTGTTCGAGTACGTCTATCTGGCCCGGCCCGACAGCACCATCGGTGGCCGTTCGGTGCACGCCACCCGGGTGGAGATCGGCCGGCGGCTGGCCCGCCAGCATCCGGTCGACGCCGACCTGGTCATCGGGGTGCCGGAGTCCGGCACCCCGGCCGCGGTCGGATACGCCCAGGAGTCCGGCATCGCCTACGGGCAGGGCCTGACCAAAAACGCCTATGTCGGACGGACGTTCATCCAGCCGTCGCAGACCATCCGCCAGCTCGGTATCCGACTCAAACTCAACCCGCTGCGGGAGATCATTCGCGGGAAGCGGCTCATCGTCGTCGACGACTCGATCGTGCGGGGCAACACCCAGCGGGCGCTGGTGCGGATGCTCCGGGAGGCCGGCGCGATCGAGGTGCACGTGCGGATCGCCTCCCCGCCGGTGAAGTGGCCGTGCTTCTACGGCATCGACTTCGCCTCGCCCGCCGAGCTGATCGCCAACGTCGTCGAGGACGAGGCCGAGATGCTCGAGGCGGTGCGCCGCGCCATCGGCGCGGACAGCCTGGGTTACGTCGGGCTGGAAGACATGATCGCGGCCACCGAGCAGCCCCGCTCGCGGCTGTGCAGTGCCTGCTTCGACGGCAACTATCCGATCGAGCTGCCCGGCGACAGTGCCCTGGGCAAGAACGTGGTCGAGCAGATGCTGGCCACCACCGCATTGCAGGCCGAGAGCGGCAATGATCCGGCGCTGAGCCAGCCCTAAAGGCCGAACTTCCTTTCCCGGAGCCCCACGAGGCGATACCGCCGCCAGTATCAACTACTTGACATTGAACGGGGTAGTCGATAGCGTCGGCGCCATCGAGGCTCGTGAGCTGAGTCGGCTAGGACAGGAGTGGTTGTGGCGCGTTTTCCGAAGCCGCCCGAGGGCAGTTGGACCCAGCACTATCCCGAACTCGGTACCGGACCCGTGTCGTACCGGGATTCCGTCACGCCGGAGGTCTACGAGAAGGAGCGGGCGGCGATCTTCCGGCGGGCCTGGCTGAATGTCGGTCGGGTAGAACAGCTTCCGCGAAAGGGCAGCTACTACACCAAGGAACTCAAGGTCGTCAACACCTCAATCATCGTGGTGCGCACGGCATCTGACGAGGTCAAGGCCTACCACAACGTCTGCCGTCACCGCGGCAACAAGCTGGTCTGGGACACCATGCCGCTGGAGGAGACCAGCGGGAACTGCCGCCAGTTCACCTGCAAATACCACGGCTGGCGCTACGACCTCGACGGCAACCTGACCTACGTGCAGCAGGAAGAGGAGTTCTTCGACCTGGACAAGAGCCGCTACGGGCTGGTCGGCGTGCACTGCGAAGTCTGGGAAGGCTTCATCTTCGTCATCTTCGCGCGAGAGCCCGAACAACCGCTGCGCGAATTCCTCGGGCCGATGGTCACGGCATTGGATGGCTACCCGTTCGGGAAGATGACGTCACGGTGGCAGTACCGATCGGCCGTCAACTCCAACTGGAAGCTGTTCCTGGACGCGTTCCAGGAGTTCTATCACGCGCCGGTACTGCACGGGAACCAGACGCCGGTGGCCTTCCGGGTGGCCGCCGAAGAAGCCGGCTTTGAAGCACCCCACTACCGTCTGGAAGGGCCGCATCGGCTGGTGAGTACCTCGGGGGTGCGGGCCTGGGAGATGTCCGCGGAGATGCGCAAGCCTATCGAGGAGATCTGCCAGAGCGGGTTGTTCGGCCCATGGGACGCGCCGGACATCGGGCCGATGCCGGAGGGCCTGAACCCGGCGAAATGCGATCCCTGGGGCTTGGATTCGTTCCAGATCTTCCCCAACTTCACCATTCTGTTCTGGGGCCAGGGCTGGTACCTGACCTACCACTATTGGCCGACGTCGCACGACTCGCACATTTTCGAAGGCACGCTGTACTTTCCGCAGCCCCGTACGCCGCGCGAGCGGGTCGCCCAGGAACTCGCGGCGGTGTCGTTCAAGGAGTACGGGTTGCAGGATGCCAGTACCTTGGAGGCGACCCACACGATGCTCGGCACCGGCGCGGTGGACCGCTTCCTGCTCAACGATCAGGAGGTGCTGATCCGGCATTTCCACTGCGAAACCGCCAAGTGGATCGCCGAATACGAACAGGCGAACGTGAAGGTGTGAGTGTTGATGACCACTATGCTGCCGAGAGAATTCGGCGACCTCGAGCCGTTCAGCGACTGGTGTCTCGGTACTGAACCAGAGCGCTACGCCAAGCGCATGAACAGTTCCATGGCCGACATGCAGGCCTTCTACGACGCCATCACGGCCCGCGCCGAAGATGCACTCGCCTACTGCGACAAGTTCAGCCTCGACGACATGCCCGAGGATGTGCTGAACCTGATGCACCTGTTGTACTCCATGATCACGGTGGCGTTTCCGGCCGAATCCTGGAAGCAGCCGCGAGTCCCCGACTCGGGTGCCGCTGTCATCGAGTGCGTCTCCGAGCCGTTCCCGTGAGCATGACCGAAACCACCGTGCTGCGAGCCGCCCGGTGGCTCGACATCGACGCCGGGATGGTGCGCTCACCGGCCGTCGTCGTGATTGAGGACGGCCGGATCACCGCAATCAATTCCGAAGCACCCGTAGACGTTTCCGCCGACGACATCGACCTCGGCGACGTCACGTTGCTGCCCGGCCTGATGGACATGGAGCTCAACCTGCTCATCGGCGGCCCGGGCAGCCCCGAAGGGCTTCCGACGCCGCTGCACGGGGTGCAGGATGACCCGGCCTACCGCACGCTGCGGGCCGCGGTCAATGCGCGGACCACGCTGGAAGCCGGGTTCACCACCGTGCGCAACCTGGGCCTGATGGTCAAGACCGGTGGGTACCTGCTCGATGTCGCCCTGCAGCGCGCCATCGACCAGGGTTGGCACGTCGGTCCGCGTATCTATCCCGCCGGTCATGCCGTCACCCCGTACGGCGGGCACCTGGATCCGACGGTCTTCCAACGGCTCGCGCCGGGTGTCATGCCGCTGTCGGTCGCCGAGGGCATCGCCAACGGCGTTCCCGACGTGAGCGCCTGCGTGCGCTACCAGATCCGCCACGGCGCCAAGCTGATCAAGGTGTCGGCCTCGGGCGGGGTGATGTCGCACAGCACGTCTCCGGGAGCCCAGCAGTACTCCGATGCCGAGCTGGCGGCGATCGCCGACGAGGCGCACCGTGCGGGGGTGCGGGTGGCCGCCCATGCCATCGGCGACAACGCGATCCGGGCGTGTATCCGGGCCGGCATCGACTGCATCGAGCACGGCTTCCTGGCCACCGACGCCACTTTGGAGATGATGGTCGAGCACGGTACGTTCCTGGTCTCCACCACCTACTTGACCGACGCGATGGCCGTCGATCGGATTGCGCCCGAACTGCGCAAGAAGGCCGCCGAGGTGTTCCCGCAAGCCAAGGCCATGTTGCCCCGGGCGATCGAGGCGGGCGTACGCATCGCGTGCGGCACCGACGCGCCGGCCATCCCGCACGGCCAGAACGCCAAGGAACTGTCCGCGCTGGTGCAGCGCGGCATGACACCGCTGCAGGCACTGCGCGCGGCGACCGTCACCAGCGCCGAGCTGATCGACGCCGCGGACGAACTGGGGCGGCTGGCGCCCGGCTACCGCGCCGATATCATCGCGGTACCGGGAGATCCGACCCGGGACATCGGCACCACCGGTGACGTGCGTTTCGTCATGAAGGACGGCCGAATCTACAAGCGCAGCTGATCGGAGGGGCATGGATCCCACCCGCAATACCCTGTGGCTGCTCAAGCAGGCCTTCTACTATTCGCTGACGACGGTGAACGAGGCGATCAGCGATCACGGGGTGAGCACCGCGCAGATCGGGTTGTTACGTCAGCTGTCCGGTGAACCCGGGCTGTCCGGCGCCGAGTTGGCCCGCCGGCTGCTGATCACCCCCCAAGGGGTGCAACTGGCGTTGAGTGCGCTCGAGGGCCGCGGTCTGGTGGAGCGCAAACAGGATCCGCGGCACGGCCGGATTCTGCGGGCGTATCTCACCGACGAGGGGCGCTCGGTGGCCTCGGAGGTTGTCGCCGACGCGATCGCCGCGCACGACAAGGTCTTCGGTGTGCTGACACCAAAGGAGCAGGAGACACTGCGCGCGCTGCTGACCCGCGTGGTCGAGCAGGGGACCGGTCATACCCTGTTCGGTGACCACGTAGACCCCTGACCGCCGCTCTCACCGGGCCGGCTTCGGCGCGGCGAGTTCGGCGAGCGCAGCCGAGAACAACTGGTCCATCTGCGGGCTCAACTCGGCCAGCGTCATGGCGCTGGCGTGGCTGGCAGCGCCGAACACCTGCCGACTGGCCTCGGCGGCGCCGATGGTGAGGCAGAGGCAGGCCACGCCGTCTGCGCGGAGTTCCTCGATGGCCTTGCCGACATCGGCTTGCGCGTAACGGCCTTCGTAGCCGACGTCGTAGGGGAAACCGTCCGACAGGACGAGCAGCAGACGGTTCGGGGTACCCGCCTCGGCCTTGAGAATCTGTCCTGCGCCGCGGATTCCCGCGCCGAGCCGGGTGTAGCCCGACGGTTGAAGGCCGTTGAGTCGGGCTCGCCCGAGGGCGCCGAAAGGTTGCCCGAATGTCTTGATCGCCGGCAGCTGAACCAAGTGCCGGCCCTGTGACCGAAATGCGTAGACGGCTACTCGATCGCCGAGCTCTTCAAGCGTGACGGCCAGGGTGGCCGCCGCCCGTCGCTGATGGTCGTGTACCGCCAGGCCACCCGGATCGGTATCGGTCGCCGACCCGGAGGCATCCAGCAGGATGAGCACGCCGAGATTGCGGGCCAGCTTGCGGCGTTCGGTGTAGATGTGTTCGGGCGGCGAATAGCCGGAGCGCAGGTCGATGACCAACTCGATGAGCGCCTCGAGGTCGAGCTCGTCGCCGTCGGCGCGGCGACGTAACGCCTTGGGGCCCAACCCGACACGCGCCAGACGTCGCCGGAGCACCTCATCGTGGAGCACACCGGCTTCCGCGGCATCGGCAGCAACAGTGAACGGGAAATCAACCACCCGGCACCAGTTGGGCCGGTAGGTGTTGTTGAAGACATCCCACTCGGGATACCAGGCGCCGCCGACGCCTACCGTTGCGGCGGGCCTTCCGTCGTCGCTGAATCGGATCCGCGTGGGTAGCGGCCGGGCGGTCGCACCCACCGTGTGCGACCGCCGCAGGGTGCGCACCGGCATCTCTCCGCCGGAGTTGCTGTCCCCGGCCGAACGCGAGGCGCCGAGCAGCTTTCGCAGAAAGCCCGAGAGCGCTGGCGAATTGAAGACCGGATTGTCGAAGAGTTTGAGAATTCTGCTGTCGCCCGACCCGTCGCCGTCGGCGTCCTCGGGCGCCTCGGCGAAGTCGAGTTCCGCGCGCAGGTCCGCATCGGTGGCCTTCGCGCCAGACGGTGACGCCAACAGCTGCGAGGGTTTGATGACACCGAACCACTCCGGCGGATCGTCGACCTTCACCCGGCTCCTGGCCGCCTGAAGTGATTCTTCGGAACACGCCGTACGCGGGCGCGGCCCGGAGCGCAGTGTCGCTGCCAGCGGAAGCCGGTCGGCGAGTTCGGCCAGCACCCGGTCGCCTTCGAGTGCCAGGTAGCGCCGGGCCACCGTCGGGCGCGCCCGTAATGCCTTCACCAGCCGCGGATTCAGGCTCCCGGCACCGAGCAGAGCGGCTTGGACGAGCATCTCGCGGCGCTGCGTCGCCAAGCCGGCTCCCGCCGACACGAAGACGGCGCGGCCGTTCGTATAGGCGGCTTCACCCGCGGGCGCCTGCGAGACGTCGAGGGCCCGGCTCGCGACGTAGCTGGCGATGAACCTGAGCCGGTCCGGGGTTTCGGTCACAGCGGGGGGAGAACGGCGTCGACGAGTTCCCGCAGCGCGCGGATGACGTCGGCGTCGTCGGAGAGAATTTCGACGATGGCGGACTGGGCGGCACTGCGCAGGCCGAGCCCTTCGGCGACGAGACCGCCGGCCAGGATCAGCATCCGGGTGGAGGATCCTTCCCGCAGCGGTGAGCCGTCCAGGTTCCGGATGGCGTTGCCGAGCGCGACCAGCGCACGTGCAGTCTGCGGGTCGATCCCGGCTTCGCGTGCAACGATCTCGGTCTCGATCTCGGCGGGCGGAAAGCCGAGCTCGATGGCGACGAACCGCTGGCGGGTCGACTCCTTGAGGTTCTTCAGCACGCTTTGGTATCCGGGGTTGTAGGAGATCACCAGCTGAAACCCCGGTGCCGCAGGCACCGTCGTACCGAGTCGATCGACCGGAAGCTCACGGCGGTGATCAGCCAGGGGATGGATCACCACGGTGGTGTCCTGGCGCGCCTCCACCACCTCGTCCAGATAGAAGATGGCTCCTTCGCGTACGGCGCGGGTCAACGGCCCGTCCACCCAGACCGTCTCTGAACCTTTGAGCAGGAACCGGCCTACCAGATCCGCCGACGTCATGTCCTCGTGACCGGCGACGGTGATCAGGTCGCGGCCCAGCTGATGGGCCATGGCCTCCACGAACCGGGTCTTCCCGCATCCGGTGGGCCCCTTCAACAACACCGGCAATCCGCGACGTGCCGCGGCCCGGAAGACCTCCACCTCGTCGCCGACCGCGCGGTAAAACGGCGCCGCGGTGGGACTTTCGACCGCCGAAGGATGACTGTTGGGCCGCACCTTCTCAGTTCCCGGGCTCGAACGGCACGATCGGGGGCACCGAAACGCCCTCGGGCATCACCAGTTGGCCGTCGACATTGACGTAGCCGGAGCGATTGGTCGGCATCGGCAGAACGGGATGCGGGCACGGCTTGTCGGTGCCGTCACCGCAGATGCCGCCGGTGAAGTAGGAGCGCTTCTGGTGGTCTTGTGGCCACGGATCGGCGTGCAGGGCGATCCATTGCGCGGGCCCCATGTAGAAGGCGAAGAAGCACGCGCTGACCCCGGCGAAGATCGCCAGGAACCGGGTGAACTGCTGCCGCGCGAACCCGCCTCGGACCTGATCGAGTCCGCGCTCGACGACGGTGCGGCCGCGGTCGTCGGTGAAGTAGCGCAGCGAACACAGCGCCGCCTGCACGGCTCCCCACATCAGTCCCTCGTAGACGGGCCATTGGTAGTAGGTGTCGGCATTGATCGACACCGAGCGGATCGCCCCGGGGTAGGTGTACAAGCCGGTCGGCAGCAGGACCAGACCCTCCATGACGAAGTCGAAGACGAACGAGATCGCATAGGTGACGGCGATCAGGCGAAGATTGCTGATGCCCGGCCAGCGCGCCTTGATCTTGCGCATCACCGCGCATCCGACGATGGTGATCAGCAGCACCCCGTAGGCGTAGCCCGGCACGTTCGTCAACAGCGGCTCGGCGACCTGGCGGCCGGGTTCCTCGGGTGACACCCATCCCGGAATGTGCGACGTCCACGAACCCCGGTTGAACAGCCAGGTGTTGTAGGTGCACCAGGTATTGAAGTAATTGAGCAGCGGGTCCTGGAAGAACATCAGGCCCATCGATGCAAACAGCATGCCGTCCAGCGTGATTCGCCGCTCGCGGCGCCAGGGCCGGATGAAAAACCACCAGATGGCGAACGGCAGGCCGACCCACAACACGACGGCGTTGGCGATCAGGGGCACCTTCATGTACATCGGCGGATCGTTCGGCCCTACCGGGACTCGTTCGAAGAACGGGCCGGTGATCCACCGCGCCCACACATACAGCTGCAGCGCCAGCAGCGCCCCGCCCACGGCCGCCCAGATCCGGATCGCCCCGCCGCCGGAGCGGACCGGCGATTTCGGCTCGGCGACAACGTTCTTCTGACTCGACACGCCGCTACTCATAATGCGGTCCCCTTCCCGATGGCGCAGTGGAGCAAAATATACTCATCGGTATCTCAGCTGCCAAGGGGTATCGAAGATTCTGTGGGATAATCTCGACCATGGTGGAGCGGTGGACCCGGGAGCGAAGGCTGGCCCACACCCGTTCGCTGCTGCTGGATGCCGCCGAGGAAGTATTCGCCGAAAAGGGCTTTAATACAGCGACTCTCGATGACATCGCCCAGGCCGCCGGGTACACCAAGGGCGCCATCTACAAGCACTTCGCCGGCAAGGAGGAACTCTTCCTGGCTGTCAGCGACCGGTACTGGCGCCGCTATTTCGACAATTTCGCCGAGGTGATGACGAACGCGAGCCAGGTCGGGGAGCGCGAGCTCGACGACATCGCCGAGCGTTGGCGCCAGCTGAGCCAGGACCGCGGCGCAGAGCACGCCGCGCTCGGGCATGAGTTCGCGCTGTACCTGCTGCGCAATCCCGAAGCCCGCGAGCGGGTCGCCGGCAAGCGGGCCGAGGTCGTCGAGCAGCTGGCGAAGTTCATCGTCGACGGCGTCGAACGGCTCGGCGGGACCCTGCTGATCCCGGCGCGCACGCTGGCCCAGGTTCTCGTCGCCACCAGCGATTCCGCCGTGCTGGCCAGTCAACTCGACGACATCGACCTCTACCGGCCGGTGGTCGCGATGTACGTCTCGATGATCAAGCTGCCCTGACCGGTGGTCACCGGCGTCGATAACCAGTACTTGAGATTAATGACAAGTACTTGATAATATCCCGGGGATGGATGCAACCACAGTGGTGTCGCCGCGGGTCGCCGTCGTCACCGGCGGGGCCTCGGGCATGGGCGAGGCCTCCTGCCACGAGCTGGGCCGGCGCGGTTATCGGGTCGCCGTCCTGGATATCAATGACCAAGCCGCACAGCGGGTCTCCGATGACCTGCGCAGCAACGGCGCGACCGCGCTCGGTATCGGCGTCGACGTCACCGATCGCGCCATCGTCGACGACGCCTTCGCCAAAGTGCGCAGTGAGCTCGGTCCGGTCGCCGCCCTGGTCACCAGCGCCGGCGTCTTCGGCTACTCCGCCTTCGCCGACATCACCCCGCAGGAGTGGGCCCGAATCCTCGACGTCAACCTCACCGGTACCTTCCACTGCTGCCAGGCCGCGTTGCCGGACATGGTCGACGCCGGCTGGGGCCGCATCGTGATGATCTCGTCGTCGTCTGCCCAGCGGGGAACGCCGTTCGCCGCCCATTACGCCGCATCCAAAGGCGCGGTGATCACCTTGACCAAGTCGCTGGCCCGCGAGTACGCCGTGCACGGCATCACGGTCAACAACATTCCGCCCTCGGGTATCGAGACGCCCATGCAGTACCAATCGCAGGCAGCCGGTTACCTGCCGCCCAGCGAACAGATCGCCGCCAACATCCCGCTGGGCCGGTTGGGCACCGCCGACGACATCGCCGCCGCGGTCGGATTCCTGTGCTCACAGGAGGCAGGCTTCATCACCGGGCAGGTGCTGGGCGTCAACGGCGGATCAGTGATGTGACACAGCGAATTTCGCCGGCGCCAGGCAAACAGGGAGGTTCAGATGCAACGATCCGGTAGGCCCGCGGAGGGTTCGTGGACCGAGCACTACGATCTCGGCACCGGGCCGGTCTCGTTCGCCGATTCCACGTCGCGCGAGTTCTACGAGATCGAGCGTGAGGCGGTGTTCAAGCGCGCCTGGCTCAACGTCGGCCGCGTCGAGGAGGCTCCCGACCACGGCAGCTATGCCACCAAGGAAATCGAAGCGGCCCGGGCGTCGGTCATCCTGGTCCACGCGGACTGCGGGATGCGCGCCTTCCACAATGTCTGCCCGCGGTGTGCGACGAAGCTGGTCTGGGACGACTTCCCGGATCGCGAGACCGCCGGGCAATGTCAGGAGTTCACCTGCAAACGCTGCCGCCGCAGCCACGGATTCGACGGCACCGACCCGGACCTGATCGCCGTGCACTGCGACATCTGGAACGGCTTCATCTTCATCAACTTCGCACGCGAACCACGGCAGGGCCTGCGCGAATTTCTCGGGCCGATGATCACCGGTCTCGACGACTACCCGTTCGCCAAACTGACCGAACGCTACGACTGGGTGGCGCACAACAACAGCAACTGGAAGATCTTCGCCGACGCCTTCCAGGAGTACTACCACGTGCCGGCGCTGCACTCCCAGCAGGTTCCCGCTGCGGTGCGGGTACCCGGCGCCGGCTTCACCTGCGGTCACTTCCAGCTCGACGGGCCGCACCGGTTGGTGTCCACCGCCGGCCGGCGCCGCTGGCTGCTGCCCCCGGAGTACATGTACCCGATCGAGCGGGCCACCCGCAGCGGGCTGGTCGGCCCCTGGCAGACCCCCGACATCGGCGAGCTGCCGGCCGGGGTGAATCCGGGCGGTATCGAGCCGTGGGGGATCAGCAACTTCCAGATTTTTCCCAATACCGAGATCCTCATCTACGGCGGCTGGTACCTGCTGTACCGGTACTGGCCGACCTCGCACAACACCCACCGGTTCGAGGCCCATACCTACTTCCATCCGGCCCGCACCGTGCGCGAACGCATCGAGCACGAGGTCGCGGCGGTGGTGCTCAAAGAGTTCGCGCTGCAGGACGCCGGCATGCTCGGCGGCACCCAGGCCGCGTTGGAGTACGGCATCGTCGACGATTTTCCCCTCAACGATCAGGAGATCCTGGTTCGCCACCTGCACAAGGTGGTCGTCGACTGGGTGGACGACTACCGGAAAGACCCCGCCGGCGCAGGAGCGATCCGATGACCGTCAAGAGGCTGCCCAGCGCCTTCGCCGAACTGGAGAAGTTCACCGAAACCTGGTGTCTGCCAACCGAAACCGAACGTTTCAACCAGAGGCTGGCCAGCACCATCCCAGAGCTGCGGGTCTTCTACGACGCGTTCTTCCCGCGGTTGGAGGAAGCGATCGACTACTGCGACAAGTTCACGCTGGACGAGCTCCCCGAGGACGCCCTCAACCTGCTGCAGCTGATCTATTCGCTGGTCATGGTGGCGATGGCGGTGGAAGTCATGGGCCAGCCCGCTCCCGTCGACGCTGCCGACGCCGTCATGATCCGCACCGGCTGGCCGGTTCCGTGACCACCGGAAATCCATCGCCCGAAAGGACGCAGCCGATGAGTCTGCTCACGATCAACAAACTCACCTCCTCCGTCGGCGCCGAGGTCGTCGGCGTCGACCCGCAACGGCTGGTCGACGACGATGAGCTCGCCGCCGCGGTGCTTGACGCACTCGAGGACAACGGGGTGCTGGTCTTCCCCGACCTGCAGCTCAAACCCCGGGATCAGGTGGCGTTCTGCACGCGGCTGGGCAGCGTCGACTTCTCCTCGGACGGCCACCACGAGGTCGCCGGCATCTATCCGATCACGTTGAACACCGCGAAGAATTCCGCGGCGAGCTACCTGCGCGCCACCTTCGACTGGCATATCGACGGCTGCACGCCGATGGGCGACGAGTGCCCGCAGAAGGCCACCGTGCTCTCCGCGGTGCAGGTGGCCGAGCGTGGCGGCGAGACCGAGTTCGCCAGCTCCTACGCCGCCTACGACGTGCTCACCGACGACGAGAAACAGCGCTTCGGCTCGCTGCGGGTGGTGCACTCGCTGGAAGCGTCCCAGCTCAGGGTCACACCCGACCCGACACCGGAAGAGCTGGCCCGGTGGCGGGCTCGGCCCACCCACACCCACCCCCTGGTGTGGACCCACCGCACCGGCCGGAAGTCGCTGGTGCTGGGCGCCTCCACCGACTACATCGTCGGGATGGATCTCGACGAGGGCCGCGCACTGCTGGCCGAACTGCTAAGGCGCGCCACGGTGCCCGACAAGGTCTATCGGCACAAGTGGTCGGTGGGCGACACCGTCATCTGGGACAACCGGGGTGTGCTGCATCGCGCCGCCCCGTACGACCCCGGCTCCCCGCGGGAAATGCTGCGCACCACGGTGCTCGGTGACGAGCCCATCCGGTGACCCGCCCCGGACCGCTGCCGCAGAACGGTTGCGGCGATAGCCTGCCGGTCAAGGCGGTCAACGCCGTTGGCGTCCAGAAGGAGACCCTATGACCGACTTGTCCACAGAGAGCGAGCTGTTTGTCGCCACGGCCCGCGCGTTTCTCGACAAGACCGCGCCGCTGAGCGGGCAACGTGACCTACATGCCCAGGGCCGCTCCTACGATCCACGGTGGTGGACGCAGGCCGCCGAACTGGGGTGGGCCGGCTTGTTGGTGCCCGAGGAACTCGGCGGGGGCAGCGTCTCCGACAGCGGCCTGCACGACCTCGCGGCGCTCGCCGAAGCGATCGGGCGCACGGTCGCGCCCGGGCCGCTGTACCCGGTGAGCACCGTGCTGGCCGGCTTGGTCGACGCCGACAACCGCGCCGACCACGCCGCGACCATCGCCGCACTGATCTCCGGTGAGCAGGTAGCGACCTGGGCGGCCGACGAGCCGGGCCGAGGCTTTCGGCCGCACCAGCCGGCCGTCGCCGCCACCGGAACCGGCTACCGGCTCAACGGCGTCAAGGACCGGGTCGAAGCCGGTGCGCAGGCCGATCTGATCCTCGTCGGCGCCCGCACCGACGACGGCGCGCTGCGGCAGTTTTTGATCCGCGCCGACGCCCCGGGCGTGACGGTGCACCCGCAGCCCTGCATCGACCTGGTGAAGCAGTACGCGCGCCTCGAGCTCGACGACGTCGAGGTCGAGGCAGTCGTGGGCAGCGCCGCGCAGACACCGCAACTCATCGACCGCCAGACCCAGGTCGCGATCGCCCTGACGTGCGCCGAGACCGTGGGAATTCTGGACGCCGTACTGGCGATGACCCTTGCATGGACCCGGGACCGGTACAGCTTCGGCCGGCCGCTGGCGTCCTACCAGGCGCTCAAACACCGGCTCGCCGATATGACCATGTGGATGCACGCCGGCCGCGGGATCGCCGCCGGCGCCGTGGATAAGGTGGCCGCGCGCGCCCCGGACGCCGGGATGTGGGTCAGCGCCGCCAAATCCTATTTGGGCGAACACGCCGGGTTGCTGGTCCAGGAGTGCGTCCAACTGCACGGCGGCATCGGCGTCACGTGGGAACACGACCTGCACGTGTACCTGCGCCGGATCACCTTGTATGCCGGCCTGTTCGGCACAGCGGGCGAACACCACCAGGCCATCGTCCGGGCCGCGACCACCACGGAGCCGGCCGCATGAGCCAGACCACCGCGACCGAAGAGTTCACCGTCACCGAGTTCGCTGCCCGGGCGCGCAGCTGGCTGGCGGCCAACATGCCGCGTCTCGATCCGCAGCACCCGCCGCGCAACGGGCGCGACGACGAGGGCGCCTGGCAGCGGGCGCGGGAGCTGCAGCGGCGCCTCTATGACGGCGGATTCGCCGGGATCTGCTTCCCGCGCGAATACGGCGGCCTGGGCTTGGACATCCGCTATCAGAAGGCCTTCGACATCGAATCCGACGGCTACGAGATGCCGTTGATACTCAACGTCCCGACCTTCACCATCTGCTGCGCGACGCTGCTCGACACCGGCAGTGAGGAGCAGAAGCGCCGGCACATCCATGCCGCGCTGCGTGGGGAGGAGGTGCTCGTCCAGCTGCTCTCGGAACCCAGCGGCGGGTCCGACCTGGCGGGTCTGATCACCCGCGCCGATCGTGACGGGGACAGCTGGGTGATCAGCGGCGCCAAGACCTGGAGCACCAGTGCCTTCGCCGCCGACTACGGACTATTGCTGGCCCGCACCGATTCCACGGTGCCCAAACACGACGGCCTGACGATGTTCCTGATGCCGATCGACGCTCCCGGCGTCACACTGCGGCGTATCGAACAGGTCGACGGCACCAACGAGTTCTGTGAGGAGTTCTTCGACGGGCTGCGCCTCGGCGACGACGCGGTCGTCGGCGAGGTCAACAAGGGCTGGGACGTCGCCTCCCGCCTGCTGTTCCACGAGCGCCGCGCCGTCGGGCAGGGCTCGGAGTTCGCCAGCGGACGCGGCCCCGAACGCACGGAAATGGCCGCCGGCGACTTCCTGGTCCTGGCCGCCGACGCCGGAACCGTCGACGACCCGCTGATCCAGGACAAGATCGGCCGGGTGCTGGCCCGGCGGATGGTGCGCGATTGTCTCGTCGACTATGTCGGACGCGCCATGCGCACCGGGGCGCTGCCACCGGCGGCCGGCTCGCTCATCCGGCTGTTCCACTCCGATGTGACTTTCCTGGAGGTCGATACCGCCACCGAGGTCGCCGGGCCGCTCGGGGTCGTCGACGGCGACGCACAGCTGCTCAGAGTCGGAAAGCGGTACCTGTCGCGCCAGACGGTGGCCCTCGGGGGCGGCAGCAATGAGATGGCCCGCAATGTCATCGCCGAGCGCGTGCTGGGCCTGCCCCGCGAATACGCCGCCGACCGGGGTGTCCCCTTCAACCAGGTGCGACACAACAGGGCCTGACCGCGCCGGCCCTGAGCACGGTAGCCTTTACCGCGATGACGGAACCCGCAGCACATTCGAGCGCCCAGGGCGTCACCTACGCTTCGGCAGGTGTGGACATCGACGCCGGTGACAGGGCCGTCGAACTGATCAAACCGCTGGCCGCCCGGGCCACCCGGCCGGAGGTGCGGGGCGGCCTCGGCGGATTCGCCGGGCTGTTCGCCCTGCGCAACGACTATCGCGAGCCGTTGCTGGCGTCGTCCACCGACGGCGTGGGCACCAAGCTGGCGATCGCCCAGGCGATGGACAAGCACGACACCGTGGGCATCGATCTGGTCGCGATGGTGGTCGACGACCTGGTGGTGTGCGGTGCCGAGCCGCTGTTCCTGCAGGACTACATCGCCGTCGGCCGCACGGTGCCGGAACGGGTCAGTGCGATCGTCTCCGGCATCGCCGAAGGGTGCGTGCAGGCCGGCTGTGCGCTGATCGGCGGCGAGACCGCCGAGCACCCGGGCCTGATGGAACCGGACCACTACGACATCTCGGCGACCGGTGTCGGTGTGGTGGAAGCCGACGACGTGCTGGGGCCGGACCGCGTTCGCCCCGGTGACGTGCTGATCGCGATGGGCTCCTCGGGGCTGCACTCCAACGGCTACTCGCTGGCGCGGGCGGTGTTGCTCGACATTGACCGGATGAATCTGGCCGGCCATGTCGAGGAGTTCGGCCGTACGTTGGGGGAGGAGCTGCTGGAGCCGACCCGCATCTACGCCAAGGACTGTCTGGCGCTGGCCGCCGAGACCCAGGTGCGGACTTTCTGCCACGTCACCGGCGGCGGCCTGGCCGGCAACCTGGCCCGGGTCATGCCGGACGGGTTGATCGCCGAGGTGGACCGCGGCACCTGGACTCCGGCTCCGGTGTTCGCGATGATTGCGCAACGCGGCCGGGTGAGTCGGGCCGAGATGGAGAAGACGTTCAACCTCGGTGTCGGCATGGTCGCGGTGGTCGCGCCGGAGGACACCGACCGGGCGCTGGCGATCCTGACCGCCCGCCACGTCGACTGCTGGCCGCTCGGCACGGTGGCCAAAGCCGGCAAGAACGCCCAGGGTGAGGCGGGAGCGGGCGCCAAGCTCGTCGGGCAGCACCCGAGGTTCTAGCCCGGGGAGAGGCGAAGCTGGGACCGTCGCATAGACCCGGCGGTTCAGCGAGGCTCGACGGAGGAGAGGCGAAGCTGGGACCGCCGCATAGACCCGGCGGTTCAGCGAGGCTCGACGGAGGAGAGGCGAAGCTGGGACCGCCGCATAGCTGGGCCCCGCGGTTCAGCCCTCAGCGGTCAGCGCCGCCAGTCGTCGTCACCGTTCCACGAGTCGTCACCGTCGGTGTCGTTGACATCAGCCCCAGCCAGCTCACGTTGGAGCTGGGTGAAATCGGTCGACGGTGAGCTGTACTTGAGCTCTCGAGCAACCTTGGTCTGCTTCGCCTTAGCCCGGCCGCGGCCCATGGGGGGACCCCCTCGCGCAATAACGGAGCGGCCCCACGAGCAGGCGGCTCCGATCTGAGTGTGTTTATTGTCCTGCCGACAGCTTACCGTGCCGTCCGCTCGGCTGCCGAGCTGGCCTGTGCGGTGTGACCACCATCAAACCCGGCCCCGCAGCCGGTCGACGGCGACGCGGCCCGCGCCCCGCACGTCCGGCGGCGGCAGGGATTCGGCGTCGATCACCGCGCTGACCTCCGCGCCGGGGCCGGTCGACAGCGGGGTGTCGGCCGGTAGCCCGCGCTTGAGCAGCGCCAGGGCGATCGGGCCCAGTTCGAAGTGGTCCACCACGGTGCCCAGCCGGCCCACCGGGCGGCCCCCGGAGCTGATCGGATCGCCGGTGGCGGGACGGTCCACCGACCCGTCCAGGTGCAGCAGCACCAGCATCCGGGGCGGCTTGCCCAAGTTATGCACCCGCGCCACCGTCTCCTGCCCGCTGTAGCACCCCTTGTTCAGGTGCACCGCGCCGACGCCCGGTCCGCCGATCCAGTTCATCTCGTGCGGGATGCTGCGCTCGTCGGTGTCCAGGCCCAGCCGCGGCCGTCGCGCCGCCACCCGCGCGGCCTCGTAGGTCCACACCCCGGCCGGCCTCACCCCGGCCTGGGTCAGCCGGCGCTGCCAGCCGCCCTTCTCGGCGGGTGGCACCAGCAGCTCCAGGGTGTGCTCACCCGGCCCGGGTCGCAGGAAGGCACCGGAGTCTCCGATCGCCACCGCCTCGGTGTCGGGCAGCGCGGCCACGCCCAGTGCGTCGCGCACCGCCGGGTCGGCGAGGCGCGGCCCCAGCAGTGACAGCACCGCGAGGTCGGCCGGTTGGATCGTCACGTCGGCCCAGAACACCATCTTGCGCAGGTGTGCGGTCAGCGGTTCGCCCCGCCATGGCTCGGTGTCGAGGTAGGTGGTGCCGTCCAGTTCGGTCTGGACCCAGTGATCGGTGATGTGGCCGTGGGCGTCCAGGATCAGGTTCTCGGTGCTGGCACCGTCGGGCAGTTCGGCCACGTGCTGGGTGCACAGGGTGTGCAGCCACGTCTTGCGCTCCGGGCCGCCGACGGCGAGCACCGCCCGATGGGATCGGTCCACCAGCACGGCTTCGCTTTGGGCACTTCGCTGTTCGCCGAACGGGTCGCCGTAGTGCCAGACGGCGCCGGCGTCGGGGCCGGGATCGGGAGCGGGTACCGCGGACACAGGTCAACTCTACGGAGCCGCTACGCTCAGGGTCCATGCCCGCCGATCACCCCGTGACGATCGTCACCGTGGGTGGCGGGCCGGCGGAGCCGAACGTCCCCCTGGTCCATGCCGACGACCTGGGCCTGCTGCGCGGTGACGGGGTGTTCGAAACCCTGTTGGTGCGCGACGGCGGAGCGTGTTTGCTAGCGGCGCACCTGCAGCGGCTGGCCCGCTCGGCGGAGTTGATGGATCTGCCCGCCCCGGATCTGGACCAGTGGCGGCGCGCCGTCGATACGGCGGTGCGTCAGTGGCCGGCGGCCGGCGAAGGTGCGCTGCGGATGATCTACAGCCGGGGCCGGGAAAGCGGTTCCCAAACCGACCCGCAGCCAACGGCATACGTGATGATCACGCCGTTGCCGGTGCGCATCGCCGAGGCCCGCCGGCACGGCGTGGCCGCGCTGAGCCTGGACCGCGGCATACCGGCGCAGGGACCGGCGATGCCGTGGCTGCTGGCCGGCGCCAAAACCCTGTCCTACGCGGTCAACATGGCGGCATTGCGTCACGCCGCCAAGCACGGCGCGGACGACGTGATCTTCCTCAGCTCCGACGGCTACGTCTTGGAGGGCCCGCGCTCCACCGTCGTCCTGGTCGAACCGGGGCGCATGGTCACGCCGCCGTCGTCGCAGCCGATCCTGCGTGGCACCACCGCCGAGGCGCTGTTTCAAACCGCTCGCGGCGCAGGTTACCGGTGCGAGTACACGCCGTTGCGGGACACCGATCTTGCTGCGGCGCAGGATATCTGGCTGATCTCCAGCATCACCTTGGCGGCGCGGGTACACACCCTGGACGGCCGGGTACTGCACCCGCGGGTGCCCGACGCCGAGGTCACCGCCCTGGTGGATGCCGCCATAGTCGACGCGGGGCCGTCAGCCGACGAAGCGGGCCAGCCGGGCTGACAGGTGCGGCACCAGTTGGCCGTCGGCGTCCACCCGCTCTTCGACGTAGGCCAGGTCGCCGTCCTCGACGATCCCGTAGAGCCGCTTGGCGCCGCCGATCAGCGCCCCGGACTTGCTGCGCGCCAGGGCGTCGGTGACCAACTCCCACGACGCCGGGCCGTGTGGCCGCCCGTAGAACAGCTCCACGTAGCCGCTCGCATGCGCCAGCAGCAGCTCGATGGCCTGCGTCTCGTCTGGATCCTCAGGGTCGTCGATGAACCGCCAGAAGCCGGTCTCGCGCAGCGCCGGACCGGTGACTTCGGCGGCCTCCTCGAGCGGCCAGGAGCGCGCTTCCCAGTTCAGGTAGTCGCCGCCGTCGTGGGACACCACGATCTGCTGGCCGAACCGGTAGTCGCCGTGCGCGCCGTGGCCCACACCTTCCCCGCGCCACACGCCGACCAGCGGCAGCAGCGCCAACAGGTCGTCGTGCAGGTTCGGGCCTTCACGCAGGTTGGCGGTGTCGCGGATCGGCAGGTCCGCAGAGACCGGGAAGACCGGGATGTTGCGCGCCGCGGTCTGTTTGGCCCGTTCCGCGGCGGCAGCTACCGCGCGGTCACCGGATCCCGGGATGACCGGACGGTCACCGCCGCCCGGCGCGCCACCGTCGGGGGCACTCACATCTCGTCGGTGATCAGCCGATACAGCGTGTACAGCGCGAACCAGGTGATCAGGCCCGTAGCCGCCACCAGCATCAACTCGAAGAACAGCACCACGGGGGCAGTCTATCGCGAACCGTCAGGCGACTTTGATGTCGACCTCGTGGATGCCTGCCCCGGACGGCGTGACCACCGCATCGCCGTTGCCGGCCGACGACAGCGCCCGCACCGTCCACGATCCGGGGGCGGCGAAGAACCGGAAGTCACCGGTGGCCGAGGCGACGACCTCCGCGGTGAACTCGTCGGAGGAGTCGAGCAGCCGCACGAACGCGCCGCCGACGGTCTGACCGGAGCTGTCCACCACGCGGCCGGTGATCACCGTCTCCTTCTCCAGGTCGACGTTGGCCGGCAAGGCGAGTCCTTGTTTCGGTCCAGAGCACATATCAGCTTCCCAATTCGATCGGGGCGCCCACCAGGGAGCCGTATTCCATCCAACTGCCGTCGTAGTTCTTGACGTTGCGGTGTCCGAGCAGCTCGCGCAGCACGAACCAGGTGTGCGACGAACGCTCACCGATCCGGCAGTACGCGATGGTCTCCTTCTCGCCGTCCAGGCCGGCGTCGGCGTACAGCTTGGCCAGCTCCTCGTCGGATTTGAAGGTGCCGTCCTCGTTGGCGGCGCGGCTCCACGGCACGTTGATTGCGCTGGGGATGTGGCCGCGCTGCTGGCTCTGCTCCTGGGGCAGGTGCGCCGGCGCCAGGATCTTGCCGGAGAACTCCTCCGGGGAGCGCACATCGACGAGGTTCTTGGTGTTGATCGCCGCGATCACCTCGTCGCGCCGGGCCCGCAGCGACTCGTCCAACGGCTTGGCCGTGTATGACGTCGCCGGCCGGGTGACCTTCTCGCTGGACAGGGGGCGCCCGTCGAGTTCCCACTTCTTGCGCCCTCCGTCGAGCAGCTTTACGTTCTCGTGCCCGTAGAGCTTGAAGTACCAGTAGGCGAACGCGGCGAACCAGTTGTTGTTGCCGCCGTAGAGGACCACGGTGTCGTCGACTGAGATACCGCGCTCGGAGAGCAATTTGGAGAACGCGGCGGCGTCGATGACGTCGCGCCGGACCGGGTCCTGCAGATCCTTGCGCCAGTCCAGCCGGATCGCGCCGGGGATGTGGTTGGTGTCGTAGACGCTGGTGTCCTCATCGACTTCGACGAAGACGGTGTCGGGTGCGTCGAGATTGCGCTCGGCCCAGTCGGTGGAGACCAGGACGTCGGAGCGGGCCATGGATGGAATCCTTTCCGATTACTTCGAGGCGAACGACTTCGTAGCGAGCTCAGCCGCGGGTGCCGGGCGTAGCCGCACGACGAGCGGGTAGAGCTGACAGCCCAGGCAGATGCCGAAGGCGGCATTCAGGAAGGCCGCCGCCAGCGCGGCGGCCGTCGCGGCCAGCCCCACCGCCGGGGCGGCGGCGAAACCGGCGATTCCGATCACCGCGAACACCAGGCCGACGAGCTGGGCGAAGCGCAGCGGCGCCACCGGCTCGCGCGCGCTCACCGGACCGAGTCGCGGCGCCAGCAGGCGCGCGTAGAGCATTCCGTAGGGGTGGCGGCGGGGGCCCAACGCCGCGCCGACCGCGAACACCACGGCCTGGCCCGTCAGCACGACGGTGGCGGCGCCCGGGCTGAGCTCGGACATGAGCAGGACGGCCACCAGAACCGCGGTGGTAACCCAGGCAGCGAAGCGGGGGCCCCGGACGTCTACCGGCGCGGTGCTGGTGTCGGGGTTCGACATCGTTGCTGCTCCCTGGCTGTCATGGAAATCGGCTGGTGGAGACATGCCACGGATTCCGTCCGGGCGACTCCTCGAGCGACGCGAAAACGCGGCGACTCAGCGACAGCGACAACAGCAGCAGCCCGCGGTGCGGCACAGGTCGACTGTGCGGCGCTTGGTGAGCACAAGCTCAAGGCGGGCGAACACGCCGTACAGCGTACCCAATGCGGAGGTGTTCAAGCCAATAGCGGCGCCAGCGCCGACCGCAGGGCAGCGGCCGTGGGGACCCCGGAAGCCCGATAGCGCTGCCGGCCGTCGGCATCGAAGATCAGCGTGGTGGGCAGCGACAGCACCGAAAACCTCCGCGCAGCACCCGGATCGGCGTCGATGTCGATCTCGCGGTGCGCGACGCCGCCGAGCTCGCCGCAGACCTGCTCGACGACCCGGCGCACCCCGGCGCACGGTCCACACCATGGCGCAGAGAAGTGCACCACGGTCGGCCCGCCACGGGCCAGGCCCAGATCGGCGGTGTCGGGTCCGGCGCCGTCGGGCGTCTCCCGCAGCACCCCGGCCCGGCGGTTGAGCCACCACCCGACCGCGCCCGCGAGCGTCAGGCCGGCGACGATCGCGATCACGCTCATGGCTGGCGGAATTCGGGCAGGGTGATGGTCATATCCCCGGCGATGCCCTCGATGATCACGTCGGAGCCGCGCGCCCCCTGGCTGGTGGGGACCAGGCCGAACGGGAGCCGTTGTTGGGGCAGGCTGCCGCCGAAGGCCGCCAGCACCGCCGCCCGCTGCTCGTCGGGAACGTGCTGGTTGGCGGTGTCCGGCCCGGTGAGCACCCCGGTGGGAGTGATCACCAGCGTGCTGTGGTCGGCGCCGGCGATCGACAGGTCCACCGCGACGCTGACCCGCTTGCCGTAGCCGGCCGGTGTGCCGGTGAACACCAGGCCGTGACTGCTGGAGATCCCCGACTCGGTGGTGCCGCCGGTGGCGTCGTTGGTCTCGCTCGGTGGTGCCTCCACCATCAGATCGCGAATGCCCAAGTAGCGGCCCAGATACACCGAGCCGATGATGATCCGGCTCTCCAGTTTGGCGACCGGGATCTTGGCACCGGGGCGGAACCGCCAGGACGCCTCGCTCAGGTCGACCGAATGCATGGTGGCCTCCAGCATCGCCTTGCCGATCATCGGCTGCTCGACAGCCGGGGCCTTGATCTCCACTTCGTCGTAGTGATCGCGGCGTGCCTGCGGGAGGAACGGGAACCCCAGGATCGCCACGAAGGGGTCCGAACCGAGGTCGGTGGCTCGCCGAACCGCCCGGGACAGTTGGTATTCGGCGTAGACGCTGGTGCCGAAATCGACCCCGGCTGCTGCGACGATCAGAGCCGCGATCACGGCCGATATCCCGATAAGCACCCTGCGCACCCGGCCATTCTGGCAGGTCGCACGCTATCGTTAGATCACCTGGGACGCTGGAGGGCCTCGTTGGAGCTACTGCTGTTGACTGCTGACCTGCACCCTGAAGCGGTGCTGCCGTCGCTGTCGCTGCTGGCACACACCGTGCGGACAGCGTCGCCGGAGGTCTCCGCGCTGCTTGAGGCCGGTTCGGCGGAGGTGGTGATCGTCGACGCGCGCACCGATCTGGCCGGGGCCCGGGGGTTGTGCCGGCTGCTGAGCACCACCGCAGGATCGGTACCGGTGGTGGCGGTGGTTACCGAGGGTGGGCTGGTCGCCGTCAATGCCGAGTGGGGCATCGACGAGATCCTGCTGCCGGGGACCGGGCCGGCCGAGACCGACGCCCGGTTGCGACTGTTGACCGGCCGTCGGGGCGCTCCGGCTGCCGAACAGGCGTCCGGCCAGACCAAACTCGGTGAGCTGGTCATCGACGAAGGCACCTACACCGCGCGGCTGCGGGGGCGGCCGCTGGACCTGACCTACAAGGAATTCGAGCTCCTCAAGTACCTCACCCAGCACGTCGGGCGGGTCTTCACCCGCGCGCAGCTGCTGCAGGAGGTGTGGGGGTATGACTTCTTCGGCGGCACCCGCACCGTCGACGTGCACGTCCGGCGGCTTCGGGCCAAGCTCGGCCCGGAATACGAGTCGTTGATCGGCACGGTACGCAACGTCGGCTACAAGGCGGTCCGGCCGGTGCGGGGCAAACCGGCGGGCGCGTCCGACGAGGGGGACGGCGAGGACGAGGCGGTCGATGACCTCGACGGTGCCGACGGCGGTGCGCCCGAGTCGCTGGCCAGCCAGTGACCGTCCCGCAATGGCGCGCCGCACTCACCGACGACGAGCAGCGGCAGATCCGGGAGCTGATCACCGCCGCCACCGAGTACGACGGCGTCGCCCCGGTCGGTGAGCAGGTGGTGCGCGAGCTCACCGGTGATCGTGTCGGGCACCTGGTCACGGCGGACGGCGGTGCGGTGCTGGGCTACCTGCAGCTGAGCGCACCGCCGGATGGCACCGCGCCGATGGCCGAGCTGGTGGTGGCGCCGCAGGCCCGCCGGCGCGGCATCGGATCCGCGATGGCCCGCGCCGCATGGGCGAAAACCGAAGGACACAACCGGTTCTGGGCGCACGGCACACTGCCCGCGGCCCGGGCCACCGCCGCGGCGCTGGGCTTGACCGCGCTGCGCGAGCTGCTGCAGATGCGCCGGTCGCTGCGCGGGGTGCCGGAGCCGTCGCTGCCGGCCGGGGTCTCGATTCGCAGCTACGCGGGGCAGGCCGACGACGCCGAATTGCTCCGGGTCAACAACGCGGCCTTCGCCTGGCACCCGGAGCAGGGCGGCTGGACGGCCGCGGACGTGGCCGAGCGGCGCGCCGAGGGGTGGTTCGATCCGCACGGGCTCTTCCTGGCGTTCGACGAGCTCCACGGGGCCGCCGAGCCGCATCTGCTGGGATTCCACTGGACCAAGATCCACCCCGGCGCGACACCCATCGGCGAGGTGTACGTCGTCGGGGTCGATCCAGCCGCTCAGGGCCGCGGCCTGGGGCGGGCGCTGACCGAAGTGGGTCTGGCCTACCTGGCCGACCGGCTCGCCGACGTCGACTCGCCGACCGTGCTGCTCTACGTCGAAGCGGACAACACCGCGGCGTTGCGGACCTATGAGCAGCTGGGTTTCACTGTGCACAGCGTCGACACCGCCTACGCCGCGGTTGATCGTGGCTGACTGGCGGGCGATCTATTCACCACGCGTTCACCTGCCGGGTGGATGCCATCCATAAGTGCCGCATACGTTCCGGGGGGATTCGTACCGGAACGAGCGTGGGAAAGCGAGAAACGATGAAGCCCAAAACGGCGGGCCTTGCACTGTTGGCGGCGACCTTGGGTCTGGCGCTGAGCGGCTGCGGCAGCGACGACAACACCGGCGGCTCGGCCGGCGCCGCCGGTTCGGGGTCGGCCGCGTGCGCCGGGAAGAACACCCTGACCGCCGAGGGGTCCACGGCGCAGCAGAACGCGATCGCGGTGTTCAACCAGGTCTGGGGCCAGGAGTGCGCGGGCAAGAACCTGTCCTACAACCCGACCGGATCGGGCGCGGGCCGCGAACAGTTCATCGCCGGGCACGTCGATTTCGCCGGATCCGATTCCCCGCTGAGTGAGGCCCAGGTCGCCCAGGCGGCCGCCCGCTGCGGCGGCGGCAACCCGGCGTGGCACCTGCCGCTGGTCTTCGGCCCGGTCAGCATGGCCTACCACCTCGACGGGGTCGAGCATCTGGTGCTCAACGGCGATGTGTTGGCGCGGATCTTCAGCGGAGCGATCACCAGCTGGAACGACCCCGCGCTGGTCGCCCTGAACCCCGGTGTGGAGCTGCCGGCCACCGCCATCACGCCGATCTACCGATCGGACTCCTCGGGCACCACCGACAACTTCCAGAAGTACCTCAGTGCCGCCGCGCCGCAGAGCTGGACCAAGGGCGAGGGCAGTGAGTTCCAGGGCGGTGTCGGAGAAGGCGCGCAGAAGTCGGCCGGGGTGGTGCAGGCGGTCCAGAGCACGCCCGGTGCCATCGGCTACGTCGAGAAGGGCTTCGCCGACCAGGCCAATCTCCGGTCGGCGATGATCGATTCGGGCGCCGGAGTGGTCGCCGCCACCGACGAGGCGGCCGGGGTGGCCATTCAGTCGGCCGGGTTCGTCTCCGAGGACAGCAACGACATGCGCCTGGACCTGAAGTCGCTCTACGGCACCAGGCAACCGGCCGCCTACCCGCTAGTCTTGGTGACCTATGAGATCGTCTGCTCCAAGGGCTACGACCCGGACACGTCGGCGGCCGTGAAGTCCTTCCTGAAGTCGGCGTCGACCGGCGGTCAGGACGGCTTGTCCGGTGCGGGATACGTCCGGCTCCCCGACCAGTTCCAGCGGCGCCTGAGCGCTGCGATCGACGCGATTCAGTAGCCGCTGTGCCGCACGCGATGGGAGGTGTCTAGCGTCGCCGAGTCGTTTGGTACCACGTCGTCGGAGTCGTCGAAGTCATCCGGCTTAGCCGGGCCACTGGTCAGGCCGGCGGTGACGCGTTCCACCGGAAGCCGCCTGCCCGACCGGCTGTTCCGCCTGGTGGCGGAGGGCTCCGGTGTGCTGATCATCGTCTTGATCACCGCTGTCGGCGGCTTCCTGCTGCTGCGGGCGATTCCGGCGTTGCGGCGTAACCAGGAGAATTTCTTCACCTTCGCCGGCAGCTGGGTGACCACCGACACCTCCGCCATGCATTTCGGCATTGCCGAGATGCTGCGGGTGACGGTGTTCGTCTCGGTGTTCGCGCTGCTGCTGGCCATGCCGGTGGCCCTCGGGGTCGCGATCTATCTCGCCGAATACGCCCCTCGACGGCTCGTCGGGCCGCTCGCGTACATGGTCGAACTTCTTGCCGCCGTGCCGTCGATCATCTATGGGGCATGGGGGTTATATGTGCTGGCGCCGCAGTTGCGTGGCACCGCGCAATGGCTCAACGAGCACCTCGGCGGGTTCTTCCTGTTCGCGACGGGCAACGCATCGGTGGCTGGCGGCGGCACCATCTTCACCGGCGGGATCGTGCTGGCGGTGATGATCCTGCCGATCATCACCGCGGTCACGCGCGAGGTGCTGGCCCAGACGCCCCGCGGCCAGATCGAGGCGGCGCTGGCGCTGGGAGCGACGCGGTGGGAAGTGGTCAAGACAGTGGTGTTGCCGTTCGGGCGGTCCGGATACATCAGCGCCGCGATGCTTGGCCTGGGACGTGCCCTCGGCGAGACGGTGGCGCTGCTGATCATCCTGCGGGCCACCCAGAAGGCGTTCAACTGGTCGTTGTTCGACGGCGGCTCCACGTTCGCCACCAAGATCGCCGCCACCGCATCGGAATTCAACGACCAGTACAAGGCCGGCGCTTACATCGCGGCCGGGCTGGTGCTGTTCGTGCTGACGCTGGTGGTCAACGCGTTGGCGCGCGCGGCTATCACGAAGAAGGTGCACTGATGACCGCCCTGCTGGACCGGCCGGTCAAGGAGCGCACGTTCGCGGCGGTCAGCCTGCGGCGCCGGGTGGCCAACGCCGTCGCGACGGTGCTGGTCACCCTGGCGATGGCGGTGGCGCTGGTCCCGCTGGTGTGGGTGATGTATTCGGTGATCGAACACGGGTTCACCGCGATCAGCTCCAGCGCCTGGTGGACGCACTCGCAGGCCGGCATGACGGCGTTCGTGGCGGGAGGCGGCGCCTACCACGCGATTGTCGGGACGCTGCTGCAGGGACTGGTGTGCGCGGCGCTGTCCATCCCGCTCGGCATCTTCGTCGCGATCTACCTGGTCGAATACGGTGCCGGGACCCGCCTCGGCAAGGTCGCGACCTTCATGGTCGACATCTTGACCGGGGTGCCCTCGATCGTGGCGGCGCTGTTCGTCTATGCCCTGTGGGTGGCCACCCTCGGTTTTCACCGCTCCGGCTTAGCGGTGTCGTTGTCGCTGGTGCTGCTGATGGTGCCGGTGATCGTGCGGGCGACCGAGGAGATGCTCCGGATCATTCCGATGGATCTGCGGGAGGCCAGCTACGCGCTGGGCGCGCCGAAGTGGAAGACCATCACCAGCATCGTGATCCCGACGGCGCTGTCCGGGATCATCACCGGGATCCTGCTGGCGCTGGCACGGGTGATGGGCGAGACGGCGCCGCTGCTGATCTTGGTCGGCTATTCGCAGGCGATGAACTTCGACATGTTCCACGGTTTCATGGGGTCGTTGCCGGGCATGATGTACGACCAGACGTCGGCGGGCGCGGGCACCAGCGCCGTCCCCACCGACCGGCTCTGGGGTGCTGCCCTGACGCTCATCATCCTGATCGCGATCCTCAACATCGCGGCCAGGTTCGGAGCGCGCCTGTTGGCGCCCAAGAAGTTCTAGTCTGTCGGCAATCCAGCGTGCGCGAAGCGGTGGGTGTGAAATTTCGATGAGGTTTAGAGGAGTGCTGCACGGTGGCTAAAAGGTTGGACCTAGCCGACCTGAACATCTATTACGGGTCGTTCCACGCCGTCGCCGACGTGACGCTCTCGGTCGCGCCGCGCAGTGTGACCGCGTTCATCGGTCCGTCCGGATGCGGCAAGTCGACCGTGTTGCGCACCCTCAATCGGATGCACGAGATCACCCCGGGCGCCCGAATCGAGGGTTCGGTGCTGCTCGACGGCGAGGACATCTACCGGCCCGAAATCGACCCGGTGGGCGTACGCAAGGCCGTCGGTATGGTGTTTCAGCGCCCGAATCCCTTCCCCACCATGTCGATTCGCGACAACGTGGTGGCCGGGCTCAAACTGCAGGGCATCCGCAACCGCCGCACCCTCGACGAGACCGCCGAATTCTCGCTGCGCGGCGCCAACCTGTGGAACGAGGTCAAAGACCGGCTGGACAAGCCGGGCGGCGGCCTCTCCGGGGGGCAGCAGCAGCGCCTGTGCATCGCCCGCGCCATCGCGGTGCAACCCGACGTGCTGTTGATGGACGAACCGTGTTCGGCGCTGGATCCGATCTCGACGATGGCCATCGAAGAGCTGATCGCCCAGCTCAAGCAGCAGTACACCATCGTCATCGTCACCCACAACATGCAGCAGGCGGCCCGGGTGAGTGATCAGACGGCGTTCTTCAACCTGGCCGATGTCGGCAAACCGGGCCGGCTGATCGAGATCGACGGCACCGAGAAGATCTTCTCCAATCCGAGCCGCAAGGAAACCGAGGACTACATCTCCGGCCGCTTCGGCTAGCGGGCAGCGCGAGGCCGGCGGAGTCGATTGAAGCGGCTCGCCGCCATTGGGTGAGCCGGTGCTACCCGGGTGAGGGCAGCGTGTTCTCGTCCGGGAACTTGCCGGTGGCCTGGAAGATCACCCGGCGGGCGACCTCCACGGCGTGGTCGGCGAACCGCTCGTAGAAGCGGCCGAGCAGTGTCACATCGACGGCCGCCGCGACGCCGTGCCGCCACTCCTTGTCCATCATCACCGAGAACAGATGCCGGTGCAGGTCGTCCATCGCGTCGTCTTCCTCGCGAATCCGGGCGGCCTTCTCCGGGTCGCGCGACAGCAGTACCTCCTGTGCACTGTTGCCCAAATCCACTGCCACCCGGCCCATTTCGGCGAAATATCCGTTGACCTCTTCGGGGAGTGCGTGTTGCGGGTGGCGGCGGCGGGCGATCTTGGCGACGTGCAGCGCCAGCGCGCCCATCCGGTCGATGTCGGCGACCATCTGGATGGAGCTGACGATCGCGCGCAGATCCCCGGCGACCGGCGCCTGCAACGCCAGCAGCACGAAGGCGCTCTCCTCGGCACGGGCGCTCATCGACGCGATCTTCTCGTGGTCGGTGATCACCTGCTCGGCGACCACCAGGTCGGCCTGCAGCAGGGCCTGAGTGGCACGTTCCATGGCGATCCCGGCCAGGCCGCACATCGTGCCGAGCTGTTCGGCCAAGTCCGAGAGTTGCTCGTGATAGGCGGTTCGCATGCCCTCAAGACTAACCTGGGCGGCGCCCGACGGCGCTGCGGCGACTACTCGCAGGTGGTGTCGGCGGCGTTGGTGACCGTCAGGTCGGCGGGCAGCTCGGTCGGCTCGACGCTGGCGCCGCGGTTGAGCTGCACGGTGACCTGGGAGCCGACGGCGGCCGGCTTGCTGACGCTCCGGAAATCCGAACCCAGCACTACCCGCACGATGTTGCCCAACCCGGTGACCCGCTCGATCGGCGCGCCGGACAGTGCTGAGGCAACGGTGGCCGCGGCCTGTTCGTTGCCCGGGGAGAACAGGACTTTGGTGGCCTTGACCGTGCCCGGGTAGTCGTCGGCGCTGTCGACGTCAAAACCCCACCGCTGCAGACCTGCCGAGGTGGAGGCGGCCAGGCCCGAGACGTCGGTGGCGTTGGACACCCGCACGGTGACCTCACCGGGGGAAGTGGTGACCGCCCGCACCTGCTCGCTCTGCGGCTTGGCGGCCGGGCTGGCGGCGTTGGTCGAGGACTGGGCGGGGGACTGCGTGGTGGGGCTGGCCGTGGTGGTCGAGATCGTCGTGGCGTTGTGGTCGTTCTCGCCGGGCAGCGGGTCGTCGTTGATGATGGCGTCGAACAGCGCCCGCATGTCGTCCAACCGCGGAACCTCGTCGCCGTTCTCGTCGGTCTCACTGGTCGGTACGGTCACGAAGGTGATGTGCCCGGCCGCCACCTTCTGCAGCGACTGCCCGAGGTTCACCAGGTCCTTCGTCTTGACGTTGTCGACGTAGCTGTCGCCGATGAACATGTTGACCACGTTGTTGAGCTTGGTCGGCGAGAAGAAGGTGTTCGTGGAGATCAGCGAGCGCAGCAGCGACGACAGGAACAGCTGCTGGCGTTTGATGCGGCCGTAGTCGCCGTTGTCCTCGGTGGTGACGTTGCGCGCCCGCACGTAGCTCAGCGCTGTCGCACCGTTGACCCGCTGCCGGCCGCTGTGCTCCAGCACGCTGCCCAGCTCGAGGTCGTAGAGCGGGCTGGTGGTGCACACCTCGACGCCGCCGAGCGCGTCGACCATCTTGCCGAAGCCGACGAAGTCGACGGCCATGAACCGGTTGACCGCCAGCCCGGACAGCTTCTGGATCTCTTTGACCAGACACTTCGGGCCACCGAAGGCATATGTCGAGTTGAGCTTGGTCTCGGTGTAGACGGTCTCGGCGCTGTAGGAGCCGGTGTCGGGGTCGTAGATCCGGCCGTAGGCACCGGTCTCGGGATTCCAGACCTCACACTGGATCGGCGTGATGGCCAGGTCGCGAGGAAATGACACCACCACCACGCGTTTACGGTTGGCCGGGATGTTGACCAGCATGATCGTGTCGGATCGGGCACCTTCGGCGTCCTCGGTGGTGCCCGCACCGATGTCGCTGTTGGCGCCGGCGCGGGTGTCGGCGCCCACGATCAGGAAGTTCTCGTCGCCGTACTGGCCGGCTGCGTCGAGGATGTCGTGCGAATCGGGGTCTAGCGCGTTGACGTGGTTGAGGCTGCGGTTCTTCGACGTGCTCCACTGCCACGCCGAGCCGGTCAGCACCAGGGCCAGAACCGCCAGCATGGCCGCCACCATCCGGCCCGCCGCCATCGCCCGGCGGCGGGTCTTGCGCGGGTACGGCTGGTCGGATTCGCTGTCGGTTTCGTCGTCGGTGCCCGGCGCGTCGATGCGCACCATCTCGCCCGCCACGTCCGGCAGTTCGGTGGTGGGCTCGAACCCGTCCCAGACACCCCAGTCGATGTCGTCGGCGTCGGCCAGCTCGGTGCCGTGAATCAGGTCGAGATCGGGCAACTCCGACGGATAGGCGACCTCGATGTCGGTGGCGTCGAAAGCCGGTGCGTCCACGACTTCGAAGGCCGGCCACGATTCCGGCGCGGGGTCCGCGGGGTCTTCGGCTGCTGGGGTTTCTGCGGGCTCCGCGGCCGCCGGGGCGGCGCGGCGCCGGCTGCGGCCGCCAGACGGCGGGACGCCGCCGTTGACCTTGGCGATCAGGTCGGCGACGGTCACCGACCCGTCACCACCGTTGCGGCGGCGGGACGACGCCGAACGGCGGGGGGCCGGTGCTGCATCCGGGGCCGGGGTCTGCCAACGCTCCCAGGGCGCGGGTCCGGGCGGGGTCATCGTCATCAGCTGATGGTCACCGTCGTCCCCGCCGTCTCCAGGCCAGTGACCAGGAGTGGCGTTGTCGCCGTCACTCATGTCTTCACGGGCCTCCGCGTCTTCGGACTGACGGGCGTCGCTCGCACGTCAGCGTGCACGGATGATCACCGTTGATTCTCCGTACCGTTCCGCCCCCGCAGGGACGAACCCACCTGGGGCAACAAGCTACTTATTCTACTGAGAACTTTCCAGACACGCGATGTCGAGAACGTCTCATTTCAGCCACCTGAGTGCATAATGTCAGCCCCGGTCGGCACCGCGCAGTCGTCCGGGTCGGTCAGCCATCCTTCAGGAAGAGCAACCTGGGCCGCTGACCCCTGTCGGCCGCGCGGCCCGGTCGCGGCGGCGGGGAACGGGATGGACCCGTCGAGCTGTGTGAGCAGCGTGTCGAGTTCGGCCAGTGTGGTGACCATGGCCAACCTGCGGCGCAACTCCGACCCGGCCGGGAACCCGTGCAGATACCAGGCGACGTGCTTGCGGATCTCCCGCATGCCCTTGTCCTCGCCGAAATGCGACGCCAACAGCTCGCCGTGGCGGCGGATGATGTCGGCGACTTCCCCCAGCGTGGGCGGGGTCGGGGCCGGACGGCCGGCGAAGGCCGCGGACAGCTCGGCGAACAACCAGGGCCGGCCCAGGCAGCCCCGGCCGATGACGACGCCGTCGCAGCCGGTGGCGGCCATCATGGCCAGCGCGTCACCGGCTTCGAAGATGTCGCCGTTGCCGAGCACCGGAATCGAGCGCACCTGCGCTTTGAGCGCGGCGATCTGCGCCCAGTCGGCGGTACCGGAGTAGCGCTGCGCGGCGGTCCGGGCGTGCAGGGCCACCGCGGCCGCGCCCTCGGCCTCGGCGATGCGCCCGGCGTCGAGGTGGGTGTGGTGGGCGTCGTCGATGCCGATCCGGAATTTCACGGTCACCGGAATATCGGTGCCGGCGGTGCCGCGCACTGCCGCGGCGACGATGTTGCCGAACAGCCGGCGCTTGTAGGGCAGCGCCGAGCCGCCGCCGAGCCGGGTCACCTTGGGCACCGGGCAGCCGAAGTTCATGTCGATGTGGTCGGCCAGGCCGTCGTCGGCGATCATTTTCGCCGCGGCGTAGGTGGTGTCGGGGTCGACGGTGTAGAGCTGCAGCGAGCGCGGGGACTCCTCCGGCGCGAACGTCGTCATGTGCAGGGTGGCCGGGTGCCGTTCGACGAGCGCCCGGGCGGTCACCATCTCGCACACGTACAGGCCGCTGACCGTGCCGGCCCGGGCCTGCTCCAGCTCGCGGCAGAGGGTGCGGAAGGCCACGTTGGTGACGCCGGCCATCGGGGCCAGCACCACCGGGCTGGCCAGCCGGATCGAACCGATCTTCAGCGCGGACTGCAAGCGCGGCGGAGCTGGGCGCCGCAGTTCGCCGCTGCCGACTACGGCGCTGATGGCTCCAGCACCTTCTTGGCGGCGCGCTTCTCGGCCATCTTGGCCTCCCGCTCGAGCCGGCGCTGCTTGGCCACCTCGAACTTCTCGCACGTCTCATCCAGCTCGGCGACGATCTTGCCGATCTCGTCCTGGTAGCGGGCCGCCTCGCCGCTGAACTCGCGCTCGAGGATGCGCCACTTCTTCAGCACCGGCATCACCACGTCGTCGCGGTGGATGATCGGGTCGTAGACACCGCCGACGGCGATGATGACCGCTTTGCGGCGGAACTCCGGGACCACGAATCCGGGCATCTGGAAGTTGGCCAGCACCCGGTGCAGCGAGTACATCGCCCGGTCCGGCGCGATGTCGAACCCGACCGCGCTGATGTCGCGGTAGAAGATCATGTGCAGGTTCTCGTCGGCCGAGATCCGGGCCAGCAGCTGATCGGCGACCGGGTCATTGCAGGCCCGGCCGGTGTTGCGGTGCGAGATCCGGGTGGCCAGCTCCTGGAACGTCACGTAGATGACCGAGTCGAACAGGCTCTCGGCGAACAGATCGTCCTGGACCTGGTGGTTCTGCCCCGGGCTGAAGCCGCGGTTGACGGTCTCCATCCGCAGGGTCTCCAACTCGATCGGGTCGCAGTTGCGGGTGACGACGAGGTAGTCGCGCAGCGCGATGCCGTGGCGGTTCTCCTCGGCGGTCCATCGGTTGACCCAGGTGCCCCACGGGGCGTCCATGGTGAAGTTCATCGCGATCTCGCGGTGATACGACGGCAGGTTGTCCTCGGTCAGCAAGTTCTGCACCATGGCGGTGCGCGCGACCTCGGAGAGCTTCGACTGCTCCGGGTCCCAGTCCTGCCCGCCGAGGGCGTAGTAGTTCTTGCCCTCCGACCACGGGACGTAGTCGTGGGGATTCCAGTCTTTGGTCATGGAGAAGTGGCGGTTGACCGCGTTCTCGACGACCGGCTCGAGCTCGTGCAGCAACTCGAGGTCAGTCCACTCACGCGTCATAACAGCTCCTGAGTATCTGTGTCCGCTAGTTGCAGGCAATATATCTGTGTATGCCGGTAGCAGCAAGTTCGCGGGGGCGTGTTGTGCTAACCATTGTCCGCATCTTCGGCCCGGCCGGTGTTGAGCAGCATGTCGACGCAGAAGTCGATGAACTGTGTCCGGCTGGCCACCAGCCGCCCGTTGAGATAGGCGGTGAACAAGGCGGTCAGGGCGCCGATCAGCCCGGTCGCCACCATGTTCTGTAGGCCGGGATCACCGATTCGGGTGAGCTTGCGCTGCAGCATCTCGATGAACGTCGGCATCCATTGCGCACCGGAGTGGGTCAGGACCGGCTCGGTCTCCGGAGCCAGTAGCAGCACCCGGCCGCGCACCGGGTCGTCGACCATCAGGGCAACGAAGCCTTCCACGGCTTCCCGCGGCGTATGTGCCGACAGCAGGGCCGCCATCGCGCGGGTACACACGTCGTCGTACACGGCGCGGACGAATTCATCGCGGTCGGCGAAGCTTTCGTAGAAGTAGCGCTCGGTCAGCGCCGCAGCGCGGCAGACCGACCGGATGGTCAGCGTGGGCCCGTTCTCGCCGCCGAGCAGTTGGACGCCGGCCGCGATGAACGCGTCGCGGCGCAGGGCCTGACGGTCTTTCAGGGGGACCCCGGACCAACGGCCCCGGCGTTGACCGGACGGCACTTCAATCTCCTAAGGTCCAGTTTGACCACGATCGTAGTCCCTGGTGCACGCTCGGGCGTGTGGCGTTCCACTGCCCGGCATGTGGGACAGAGCCGCCGGTGCGGCGGCCGGGCCCGCGCCCGCGGTGCCGCAACGCCTCCTGCGTTAGTCCAGACAATAAAACCGCCGGGCCGTCCCGTGCGCCCTTGACTGAGCGCACCGTGCTGCGGAATAGTGTTCTTCAGAACGAAGAATGACGTATGTTGTCCGGACAAATCCGTATATCCCGATCGGGGGCAGTGCGGATCTGCTGCCGGTGCCAGGAGAAAGCGGGTCATGGCGGATCACTCCAGCCTCCTGAGTCACCTCAGTCTCGCGGGCCGGGTCGTCGTGGTGTCCGGAGCCGGTGGCGGCGGTATCGGTACCACCATCACCGCGATGGCGGCAGCCGCCGGGGCCACGGTGATCGCGGTGAGCCGGTCGGCGGACAACCTCGACGAACACGTCGCGCCGCTGGCCGCCCAGGGCCTGCCGGTGCTGCCGGTGGCCGCCGACGCCGGCACCGACGAGGGCATCGCCGCGGTGCTCGATGCGGCGCGGCACGCCGACGGGCAGCTCTACGGGCTGGTCAACGTTGCGGGCGGGGCGGCGCCGGCGACCTGGATGCCCGCCACCCGGGTGGCCCGCTCCGATTGGCGGGAGATCTTCGCGCACAACCTGGAGACCGCGTTCTTCATGAGCCGGGCCGTCGCCGCCGAACTGGTGGCCCAGCAGCGTCCGGGGTCGATCGTGTCGATCTCCTCGATCAGCGGGATGAACACCGCGCCGTTTCACATCGCCTACGGCACCGCCAAGGCCGGCGTCGCCGCGATGACGCGCACGATGGCGCTCGAGCTCGCGGCGGCCGGGATCCGGGTCAACGCGGTGGCCCCGGGGGTCACCGAGACCGCGGCGTCGGGCACCTATGTCGACGAGGACCCCGATCGCGACCGGCGGGCGATTGCCATGGGGCGCCGGGGACGGCCCGAGGAGCAGGCCGGGCCGATCCTGTTTCTGCTGTCGGAGCTGTCCAGCTACATCACCGGCCAGACCCTGCTGGTCGACGGCGGGCTCGACCTCAAATGGAGTCACCTCGGCGCCGACAACACCTCGCTGTTTCTCAAGGACGAAACCTTCCGCGCGGCGATGAGGAGGATGTGATGACCGATCCGGTGCGCAACGCCGATACGGCCGAAGAACTGTCGCAACCGATGACGATCGGCGTCGAGGCCTACACCTGCGGCGACTACGCCCGCGCCGAACGCGACAAGCTGTGGCGCAAGGTGTGGCAGCAGGTCGGGCGGGTCGAGGACCTGCCGGAGGTGGGCAGCTACCTGACCTACGACATCCTCGACGACTCGATCATCGTGGTGCGCACCGGGCCGGAAACCTTTGCCGCCCACCACAATGTCTGCATGCACCGCGGCCGCCGGCTGATCGACACCCCGGCCGGGGCGAAGAACGCCCGCGCGCGCACCCGCAAGTCGTTCGTCTGCGGCTTCCACGGCTGGACCTACGGCCTGGACGGGGCATGCACCCACATTCGCGAACAAGACGACTGGCAGGGCACGCTGACGCCGGCGAACACCCATCTGCGGCCGGTGCGGGTCGACGCCTGGGGCGGCTGGCTGTGGATCAACATGGATCCGGACTGTGAATCACTGGCCGACTTCCTGTTTCCCGCGGCCAAGATCCTCGACCCGTTCGGGCTGGAGAACATGCGCTACAAGTGGCGCAGGTGGCTGGAATTCGACTGCAACTGGAAGGTTGCGATGGAGGCCTTCAACGAGACCTACCACGTCTATACGACCCACCCGGAGTTCAACAGGTTCGGCGAATTCAAGGGCTGGGCCAAAGTGCAGGGCAAGCACAGCAACATCGGCTACGACGCCCCGGACGATCTGGAGACGACGAAGTCCAAGATTCGCCTGGGTACCGGTGCCGACCCCCGGGTGTCGACCGCGGAGATGCAGATCTACACCATGGAGGAGACCAACGCCACCACCACCACGACCCTGGTGAACGCCGCCAAGCGGCTGGTCGACGAGCTTCCCGAGGGCACCCCGGCCGACAAAGTCCTGCAACACTGGCTGGACTCGGCGCGCCGCGACGACGAGGCCCGCGGCGTCATCTGGCCGACAATCCCGGCCGGCGTGCTCGGCCAAGCCGGCACCGCGTGGCAGATCTTCCCGAACTTCCAGATCGGCCAGGGCCTCACCAGCGCGCTGTGTTACAGCGCCCGGCCGCATCCCAGCTACAACCCCGATAAGTGCCTCTTCGAGGTCTCGGTGTTCGAGCTCTTCCCGAAAGGGGAAGAACCGTCGACTGATTGGGAGTACACCCCGGTCGGCGATCCGGGCTGGCGCTCGGTGCTGCCGCAGGACTTCTCCAACATGGCCGCGGTTCAACAGGGCATGAAATCCCTTGGCTACCAGGGTGCGAAGCCCAACCCATATCGGGAGCGCGCCATCGTCAACCTGCACCACCAGCTGGCGAAGTACATGGGCTCCGGTGAACCGCAGGAGCTCCCGAAAGGAAGCAATCGATGACGGAGTGCCCGCCGACCCACACACCGGACGATTTCGACATCGACGCGCTACGAGCGAAATACGCCGCTGAGCGGGCCAAGCGGCTGCGCACTGACGGCTCCCGTCAATACATCGAGGTCGAGGATGACTTCGCCGACTACTACGAGGTCGATCCGTACACGCCGGTAACACCGCGCGACCCGATCGTGGAGGACATCGACGTCGCGGTGCTCGGCGGCGGGTTCGCCGGACTGCTGTCGGCGGCGCACCTGAAAAAGGCCGGCGTCGACGATGTCCGGGTCATCGAGCTCGGCGGCGACTTCGGCGGGGTGTGGTACTGGAACCGCTTCCCCGGAATCCAGTGCGACAACGAATCCTATTGCTACATCCCGCTCCTCGAAGAGCTGGACTTCATCCCGAGCAAGAAGTTCGCTGACGGTCCGGAGATCTACGAGCACTGCCGGCGCATCGGCAAGCATTTCGGCCTGTACGACTCGGCGATCTTCTCCACCCAGGTCCGTGAGCTGCGCTGGCAGGAACAGACCTGCCGCTGGCAGATCACCACCAACCGGGGCGACGACATCCGGGCGCGCTTCGTGGTGATGGCGTCGGGGCCGTTCCACCGGCCGAAGCTGCCCGGCATTCCGGGCATCAAGGAGTTCACCGGCCACAGCTTCCACACCGCGCGCTGGGACTACGCCTACACCGGCGGGGACAGCACCGGGGGACTGCACAAGCTTGCCGACAAACGGGTCGCGCTGGTCGGCACCGGTGCCACCGGGGTGCAGGTGGTCCCGTTCCTGGGCGAATATGCCAAGCATCTGTACGTGTTTCAGCGCACGCCTTCGACCGTCGACTTCCGGGGCAACAAGCCCACCGATCCGGAGTGGGTGAAGACGCTGAAGCCCGGCTGGCAGCGGGAGCGGCAGCGCAACTTCCACGCCTGGACGTTCGAAGGCATGGCGCTGGGACAACCGGACCTGGTCTGCGATTTCTGGACCGAGCTGGGCCGCAACACTGCTGAGCAGGTGCTGGCCCTGGAAGACCCGGCGGCGATGACCCCGGAGCAATTCATGGCGATCCGGGAGGTCGAGGACTACAAGATCATGGAGCGGTTGCGCCGCCGCATCGACGACATCGTCGCCGACCGCGCGACCGCCGAAGCGCTCAAGCCGTACTACCGGTTCCTGTGTAAGCGTCCCTGTTCCAACGACGACTATCTCGATACGTTCAACCGGCCCAACGTGACACTTGTCGACGTCTCAGACGCCAAGGGCGTGGAACGGGCCACCGCCACGGGGCTGGTCGCCGGCGGCGTCGAGTACGAGGTCGACTGCATCATCTATGCCAGCGGTTTCGAGATCACCACCGATATCAGCCGCCGCTACTCGATCGACACGATCGAGGGCCGCGATGGGCTGTCGCTGTACGACCACTGGCGCGACGGTTACCGGACGTTGCACGGCATGACCAGCCGGGGTTTCCCCAACCAGTTCTTCACCGGCTTCACCCAGGTGGGCATCTCGGCCAACATCGCGGCGAATTACGAGCTTCAAGGTGAACACATCGCCTACATCATCGCCGAAGCGCTGGCGCGGGGAGCGAGCACGGTGGAACCGGAATCGGAGGCTCAAGAGGACTGGTGCCGCACCATCCGGGAGACCGCTGTCGACAATTCAGCGTTCGAACAACAGTGCACGCCCGGCTATTACAACAACGAGGGCGGCGGGGGCGGTGAGAAGATCCGTTCGCATCTAGGTGAGCCCTACGGCCCGGGTTTCTATGCGTTCGAAGACCTGCTGCGCGATTGGCGCGCGGCCGGCGATTTGAAGGGTCTGGTTCTGGAGTAGATGACCGCGATGACGCTGACCACCCGCGATCTCACCCCGCGGATCGCCACCGAGATCCGCGCCGACAAGGACGCGCTGCTGTCCGGTGACCATGCCGGGGCGATCCGTGAGCTTCTCGAACAGCGCGGTGTCCTGGTGTTCCCGCAGATCGGGTTCACCGACGCCGAACAGGTGGCCTTCACCGAGACGTTGGGCACGCTGGCGCCCGAGCGCGACGGTGCGGCCGTCTACGACGTCACGTTGGACACCGAGATCAACAAGCAGGCCGATTACCTCAAAGGTTCCTTCTACTGGCACCTGGACGGCACGATGAACCAGGTGCCGATCCTGGCGTCGCTGCTGCTCAGCAAGGTGCTGCCGGCCGGTGGTGGCGGCGACACCGAGTTCTGCAACACCTATGCCGCCTATGAGGAGCTGCCTGACGAGGACAAGCAGCGGCTGGAGTCGCTGCGGGCGATGCACTCGGCGTGGAATTCACTGTTGTACTACGACCCCGAGCCGGACGCCGCTACGCTGCAACAGATGATGGCGATCGGCCAGTGCGAGCTGCCGCTGGTCTGGACGCACCGCTCCGGGCGCAAGTCGTTGATCCTCGGCTGCACCGCCAGCCACATCGTCGGCATGGACTACTCCGAGAGCACCAAAACCCTGGTGCGACTGCGCGACTGGGCCACCCAGCCGCAATTTGTCTACCGGCACCAGTGGTCGGTCGGTGACCTGGTCATGTGGGACAACACCGGCACGATGCACCGGGCCCGCCCCTACGATGCGGCCTCGGGCCGGATGCTGCACCGGACCAAGCTCGCCGGTGAGGAACCCTTCGCTTGAGCGGATCTGACGACCTCGGGTTCGACGGCCGGGTCGCCGTCGTGACCGGTGCCGGGCGGGGGCTGGGCCGCGCCTACGCGCAACTGCTGGCGGCGCGGGGGGCCCGCGTCGTCGTCAACGACACCGGGGCCGACCTCACCGGCGACGGCATGCGCGTGGACCCGGCCGAGGAGGTCGCCGCGGCGATCCGGGCGGACGGGGGCGACGCGGTCGCCTGCACCGCGTCGGTCGCCACACCGCAGGGCGGGCAGGACATCATCGGGTCCGCGCTGGAGCACTACGGCCGACTCGACGTCGTGATCCACAACGCCGGAAACGTTCGGCGGGCCTCGTTGCGGCAGATGAGCTATACCGATTTCGATGCCGTCCTCGACGTGCATCTGCGCGGTGCCTTCCATGTCGTGCGTCCGGCCTTTCCGGTGATGTGCGATGCGGGTTACGGTCGCATCGTGTTGACTTCGTCGATCGGCGGCTTGTACGGCAACTTCGAGGTGGCCAACTATGCGGCCGCCAAAGCGGGTGTGATCGGGCTGAGCAACGTCGCGGCGCTGGAGGGCGCAGCTTCCGGTGTCAGGTGCAATGTCGTGGTGCCGGCGGCGGTGACGCGGATGGCTGAGGGCATCGACACCTCCGGTTATCCGCCGATGAAGCCGGAGCTGGTCGCACCCGTGGTGGGCTGGCTTGCCCACGAATCCTGTTCGGTCACCGGCGAAGTGCTGATCGCACTGGCGGGCCGGGTGGCCCGGGCGGTGGTGGCCGAAAGCCCGGGCGTGTACCAGCCGCGGTGGACCATCGGCGAGGTCGGGGAACGGATCGCAGAGATCCGGGATATCGGTGCGCCGGTGATCTTCCCGGTGGTGCCGGACGGTCATGCCGACCACATCCGATACAGCTTCGGCCTGGCACACGCCGGCCGCCTTCGGCGCCAGCCCGAGGAAACCCGGTAGCACAAAGGAGTGTTGTGATGCGCGAATACGTCAAGTTCTACATCGACGGGCAGTGGGTGGATCCGGCCGAGCCGAAGACCCTCGACGTGGAGAACCCGGCCACCGAGCAGGTCTGCGGCAAGATCGCCCTCGGTTCCGCAGCCGATGTCGACCGCGCGGTCGCGGCGGCCCGCCGGGCATTTGGCGGCTGGTCGCAGACCAGCCGCGCCGAGCGCCTGGATCTCATGCAGGCGATCCTCGCCGAATACCAGCGTCGCAGCGGCGATCTCGCCGACGCGGTGCACGAGGAGATGGGTGCCCCGCCGGCGCTGGCCGCCGGGGCGCAGGTGCAGTTGGGCATCGGCCACATGGTCACCGCGATCGACGCGCTGAAGAACTTCTCGTTCGAAGAGCAGCGTGGCCAGACGCTGGTGACCAGGGAACCGATCGGAGTGTGCGGCCTGATCACACCGTGGAACTGGCCGTTGAACCAGATCGCGGTGAAGATGTAGGCAGAGAACGGCGCCACCTCCGAGGGCTTCAGCACCATGGTGCAGCCGGTCGCCAATGCCGGATAGACCTTCACCGCGATCTGGTTCAACGGCCAGTTCCACGGTGTGATCAGGCCGCACACTCCGATCGGTTCCCTGGTCACCG
>NZ_LZJK01000065.1 GCF_001667945.1 Mycolicibacter sinensis
CAGCGACACCGCATCCCATTCCCGAATGCCGAGGGCGGCAATCGCTTCGGCGTGCATCCGCACCACGCCGCGGCGGGCGTCGACGGCCGAGGTGTTCAGCCGGGCGATCAGGGTCAGGTGGCGGGAGGACCGGGAGGCATCGCCATCCCGATGCTCTTCAATAGAACCCATGCGGTCATTATCGACGTACAGTGGCGGCCTGCTGTCGGCGCTCTGCGCGGTCACGCTGCTGGCGGCACCGCCCGCGGCCCACGCAGATAACCCGTTGACCGACCTCGTCGACGCCGCGGCCCAACGCCTGCAGGTCGGCGACGACGTGGCGGCGGTCAAGTGGCACTCCGGAGGCGCCATCGAAGACCCGGCCCGGGTGCAGCAGCAACTGGCCGCCGTGGCCTCGGCCGCTGAGGTCCAACACCTCGACGCCGGCTATGTGCGTCAGGCTTTCACCGACCAGATCGCGGCCACCGAAGCCCTCGAGCACTACCGGTTCGCGCAGTGGAAGCTGGACCCGGCCAGCGCCCCGGCGGTCGCGCCCGATCTGGCCACGTCGCGGGCCCGCATCGACGGCTATAACCGCGTCATGCTCACCCAGATCGGATTGCGGTGGCAGCAGCTGCACGCAGCGGAATGCGCCCCGCGACTCGACGAGGCAATCCGGGACGTCAGCGCTGCGCGGCAGTTCGACGAGTTCTCCCGGCGGGCGCTGTCGTCGGCGACGCGGGACTACTGCACCGGGTAGCTCAACGCCCGGGCTTGCGCAGCCGCAGCCGTGCCATCGATTGCCCGCTGGGCCGGCGGATGCCCAGCCGGGGCCCCGGTCGCGGCTGCGCCCGGCGGATCGCCCGGCGCGCGGCGCGGCGCTCCCGCGGGGCGTGCTCCCAGGCCTCCGGGTGCGCGGCCACCCAGCGTTGGCTGCGCACCGAGAACGGGATGGTGCACAGGTAGGTCACAATCAGCACCAGCACCAGCACGTAGGGGAACAGGAAGGCCGCCGCGGCCACCAGGGCCAGCACCGCCAGCAGTACCGCGGCCAGATGCGGCGGCACCGACACGGCGTGCATCTTGCGCATCGGGATCCGGCTGACCAGCAGCATCGACGTGCCCACCACCCAGGCACAGGTGAACCACTGCGACGTCCACCAGCCATCGCCGAACTGCAGTTTCGCCGCCAGCAGCCCCATCAGCGTGATCGCTCCGGCCGGAGCAGGCATCCCGACGAAGAACTCGCGGGTGTAGGCCGGCAGGGTGGCGTCGTCGAGCAGGGCGTTGAACCGCGCCAGCCGCAGCACCACGCACACCGCGTAGAGCAACACCACGATCCAGCCCGCCGGCTGGGTGGACAGCAGCGACACGTAGATCACCACCGCGGGCGCGACGCCGAAGTCGACCGCGTCGGCCAGCGAGTCGATCTCGGCGCCCATCCGCGACTGGGCATCCAGGATGCGAGCCACCCGGCCGTCGAGACCGTCGAGGATGGCGGCCGCGGCGATCAGCGCCATCGCCACGTGCGGCTGACCGTCCAGTGCGTACTTGATCGAGGTCAGGCCGGCGCAGATGGCCAGCACCGTCATCGAGCTGGGCAGGATGTGCAGGCCCACCGGGCCCCGGGTGCGGCCCGGGGTGGATGTCGTCATGGCAGCTGGGCCAGCACGGTCTCACCGGCGACCATGCGCTGCCCGACACCGACCAGCGGCTGCGTCCCGACCGGCATGTAGGTGTCCAGCCGCGAGCCGAACCGGATCAGCCCGTAGGTGTCGCCGATCGCCAGGTGATCGCCGGGCCTGGTGGCGCAGACGATGCGTCGCGCCACCAGCCCGGCGATCTGCACCGCGATCACCTCGGCGCCGTCGGCGGTGCGGATCCGCACACTGTTGCGCTCGTTGTCCTCGCTGGCCTCGGTGCGGTCGGCGGACCCGAACCGGCCGGCCCGGTGCATCACGTCGAGCACCTCGCCGCCGACCGGGGCCCGCTGCACGTGGGCATCGAACACCGACATGAAGATGCTGACTCGTGGCAGCGGGGTGTCGGGCAGGCCCAGTTCCGGGGGCGGGGTCGCGGTGTCGACCAGGCAGACCATGCCGTCGGCGGGGGCCACCACCACACCCGGGCGGATCGGCGGCACCCGTCGGGGATGCCGGAAGAACCCCGCGCTGGCCCCGGCGGCCAGCAGCCCGGCGCCGCGCAGCCAGCGCTGCTTGCGGCCCAACGCCGCCAGGCCCAACGCCCCGGCGACGAACGGCAAGCCGGCGGGGTGCATCGGCGGCACCGTCGAGCGCACGAGCTCGATCAGGTGCCGCAGACCGCCGGGATCATCAGCAGCGCGGGGTCGTCTGGCCATCCGGCCATCTTAGAAGCTGGGGGGACTCACCCGGTCAGGTCCCAGACCTCCACCGCGGTGCCCACCGGCAGTTCGGTCACCTCGTCGGCGATGTCGAGCAGGCAGTTGGCCGACGCCAGGTAGCGCAGATGGTGCGAGGCCGGCGGCCCGTAGTTGGTGACGGTCCCGGTTTCGTGGTCGAGCAGTCCGCGCCGGAACTGCCGCCGCCCGGCCGGCGAGGTCAGCGTCTCGCTGAGGATGGCGGTGCGGCGCGGCCGGTCCGGTGCCGGCAGATCCATCGCGCGGCGCAGCGCGGGCCGGACGAACACCTCGAAGGACACCTGCGCGCTGACCGGGTTGCCCGGCAGCGTGATGATGGCTGCGTCGCCGACCCGGCCGATGCCCTGCGGCATGCCCGGCTGCATCGCCACCTTGACGAAGTCCACGCCCTGATCGCCGTCGCGACCGAAGACGTCCTTGACCACCTCGTAGGCGCCCGCGCTGACGCCACCGCTGGTGATGACCAGATCCACCGCGCCGTCGCGCACGCCGTAGCGGTCGAGCACCGCGGTGAACTCGGCGGTGTCGTCGGCGACGGTCGCCGCGGCCACCACCTCGGCACCGGCGTCACGCAGCGCGGCGGCCAGCATCACCCCGTTGGACTCATATATCTGTCCGGGCGCCAGCGTCGTGCCCGGCTTGACCAGTTCAGTGCCGGTGGAGATCACCAGCACGCGTTGCCGTGGGCGCACGGTCAACTCGGCCAGGCCCAGCGCCGCGGCCAGGCCGGCCGCCGGCGCTGTGACGAGCTGGCCGGCCCACAGCACGGTGGCGCCCTCGGCGACGTCACCGCCGGCGCGACGGATGTGGCGTCCCCGCGCGGTGGCGGCACTGATCGCCACCACCTCGGTGCCGCCATCGGTGGCTTCGACGGGAACTACGCCGTCGGCGCCGAATGGGATCGGCGCACCGGTCATGATGCGGTGCGCAGTACCGGGCGCCAACGAGGGGATGTCGGTACGGCCGGCCGGAATGTCCTCGGTCACCGGCAATTTCACCGGATGCTCAGGGGTCGCCGTGGCCACGTCGTCGGCTAGTACGGCGTAGCCGTCCATGCCGGAGTTGTCGAAGACCGGCAAGGAGATCGGCGCGGTCACATCCGCGGCCAGGGCCAGCCCCTCGGCGTCGGACAGTGGCACCGTGACCGGTGGGCGGGCACGGATCAAGTCGGCGACGGCGCGTTGGTGCTCTTCAACGGATCGCATGACGACAGTCTGAACTAGACGGGGTAAGTGATTCCTGTCAGTTCCTCGGAGACCGCCCACAGCCGCTGCTGCAACTCGACCTCGTGCGCCTGCTTGCTGGCGTCGACCAGCTTCGGATGCCCGCGCTGCTCCCCCAGACCACCCGGCCCGTAGTACTGCCCGCCGGCCACCTCGGGGTCGGTGGCGGCACGCAGCGTCGGCAGTGCGCCCATCGCGGCGCTCTGGACGACCAGCGGCATCAGCAACCGGTCGGCCGGACGCAGGAACGGCGGCAGGTAGCGGGTCAGTTCGGTGTTGGCAGTGCCGGGATGCGCCGCGACGGCAATCGTCGATTTGCGTTTGGCGGCCAGCCGCCGCTGCAGCTCGTAGGTGAACATCAGGTTGGCCAGCTTGGACTGGCCGTAGGCGGCGATCCGGTTGTAGCCGTGCTCCCACTGCAGGTCGTCGAAGTGGATCGCCGCCATGATCCGGTGCGCCATGCTGCTGACCGTCACCACCCGGGACCCCTTCACCCGCATCATCCGGGGCAGCAGCAGGCCCGTCAGCGCGAAATGCCCCAGATGGTTGGTGCCGAACTGCAGCTCGAACCCGTCGACGGTGGTCTGTTTGGGGGTGTACATGACACCGGCGTTGTTGATCAGCACGTCGATGCGGGGATGGGCAGAGCCGAGCGCTTCGGCGGCTTCGCGGACTGAGGCCAGCGAACTCAGATCCAGTTCCTGCACCTCGACGGCGGCCTGCGGGCTGGCGTGGTGGATCCGTTCGGCTGCCGCACGTCCCTTGTGCAGGTCGCGCACCGCCAGCACCACCGTGGCGCCGTGTTCGGCGAGCACCAGAGCAGTGTGATAGCCGATTCCGGTGTTGGAGCCGGTGATTACCGCGACGCGCCCGGTTTGGTCGGGTACGTCCTGTGCGGCCCATTTGTCCCGGCTCCCCATTCCCGAAACGATACCGACGCCGGCCGGTTCCGCACCCTTGCAGATGACAGCGCTGCGACGCTAGGTCATTCTCTGTTGCATGGCGCCCAACGCAAACCGTCCCGGGGAGGTCACCATGGTCGACCCCACCAATCCACCGAGCTCTCGCGCGCCATTGGTATGGGCTCTGGTCGGCGCGGTGCCCTGGCTGGTACTGGCCGTGCTGCAACTGGGGTGGGCGGTCGCTGATGAGCGGCTGGCCTGGCTACACATGGTCGCCCTAGCGGTCACGGCGTTGGGGCTGCTGGTCTCCGCGGTGATCGCGCCACTATGGCGTTATCGCGTGCACCGGTGGGACATCAGCGATCAAGCCGTCTACACGCGCACCGGCTGGCTGGTGCAGGAGCGCCGGATCGCCCCGATCTCGCGGGTCCAGACCGTCGACACCTACCGCGGGCCACTGGATCGACTGCTTGGCTTGGCCAACGTCCGGGTGACGACCGCGTCCTCGGCGGGGGCGGTGCACATCGTGGCGCTGGATGCCCCGGTCGCCGACCGGGTGGTGGCGCAACTGACCGACATCGCCTCGCTGGGCGCCGGGGACGCCACATGACCGCTGAACCGGCTTGGCAGCGGCTGAGCCCGCGGATGTTGCTGGTGCATCCGCTGCACGAGGCGCTGCGTGAGCTACCGCTGCTGATCGCGATCGTCGTGTTCGGTTCGGCCACCGACAACTCGGTGTGGGTGGTCGCGGTGGTGTGGGTGATCGCCGTGATCGGGGTGACGCGCTGGTTCACCACCAGCTATCGCATCGAACCCGACCCCCAGGGCCGGGTGCAGTTGCGCTCGGGCCTGCTGCGCCGCAAGGTGCTTTCGGTGCCGCGCAACAGGATTCGTTCGGTTCAGACCGACGCCCGGCTGCTGCACCGGCTGCTGGGGCTCACGGTGCTGCGGGTCAGCACCGGCCAGCACGGCACCGGGGACACCATGTTCGAACTCAACGCGGTGGAGAGCAGCCAGGTGCCGCGGCTGCGCAAGATCCTGCTGGCGCACACCGGGGGTCCAGCGGAATTTGGGCCGGCGCCGACCCGCGCGACGGTGCTGGCGCGGTGGCGCCCGTCGTGGTTGCGCTACAGCGCCCTGAGTCTGTCCGGGCTGGTGACGATCGGCGCCGCGGTGGGTGCGCTCTATCAGAGCGGCGCCTGGGCGGCGCTGCAGGATTCGGCGCTGAGCGGGGCCTGGCGTGACGCCGCCGGGCGGTTCGGGGCGCAGCAGACCGCGGCGGTGATCGCGGG
>NZ_LZJK01000066.1 GCF_001667945.1 Mycolicibacter sinensis
CGGCGCCGACCGGGGCGACCATCACTCCGACGGCGATGGCGAACAACTGGGGCGTTTGCCCCGCCCAGGTGGCGATCTCGGCGATGTGGGTCGGCCAATCGAACTCGGCAAGCTGGACCAGATACTGGAAGGCCAGTGTCGGATTGTGTTGGAGATACACGCCGAACTGTTGGAAGTCCTCGAACAACTCCAGCGACCGGACCAGCCAGAACATCGGCTGGCTGGGATCGGTGTACTGGTCGTAGGGAATGCCGTTCATCATGGCGTGGGCGGGGTCCCAATTGACCTGTCCATTGCTGACGGTGTTCAGCATCTTGGCGATGAGCTGATCCAGCGGATCGTTGACGGTGGGGTCGGTGTGATCGTGGTCGTCCTGAGGCGTTGCCGCATCGGCTTTGGCGATCTGTGGCGCCGGGCCGGTATGCGGCGTCGAGGCCACCGCGGCGCCGGCCACCGCCTCATAGGTCGCCATCGTCGTGGCGGCCTGCACCCACATCCGCGCGTAGTCGGCCTCGTTGACCGCGATCGGAATCGTGTTGATCCCGAAGAAATTCGTCGCCATCAGCGCAGCATGCACGGCATGGTTGGCCGCCAGCTCCGGCAAGGTCGGCATGGCCGCCAGGGCGGCCGTGTAGGCCGTCGCCGCCGTCTCACTTCGCGCCGCGGCCGCCGCACTGTCGGCACCGGCCTGGGTCAGCCAGGCCAGATACGGCGCGTGGGCCGCCACGTAGGCCTCCGCGCTCGGCCCCTGCCACGCCCCGGACTGCACCGCCCCCAGCATCACCATCAGCTCGTCGGCGACCGCGGTGTACTCGCTGTCCAACGCCGACCACGCGGCCGCCGACGCCAGCAGTGGTCCAGGCCCCGGCCCAGCGCTCAACAACGCCGAATGCACCTCCGGCGGCGACGCCATCCACACCGGGGCCAGCGTCACGACCGACCCACGCTGTTGAACATGATTTTCATTATCGAGGATTCAATACCACCGCGCCCGCCGACGCAAGCCCTGTTCACCCTCGTTTAGCCGCACCCCCGGCACACCGGGAAGCGGTGCGGCTGGCACCATCGCCGATATGCCGATTCCGCAGTTCATCGTCGACCTCCGGGCCAGCATCGGCTCCGCCCCGCTGTGGCTGATCGGCGTGACGGCGGTAGTGCTGCGCGGCGAGGAGGTGCTGCTGGTCGAGCGGGCCGACAACGGTATCTGGGCGCCGGTGACCGGGATCGTCGATCCGGGTGAGGAGCCGGCCGACGCCGCCGTCCGCGAAGTCGCCGAAGAGACCGGGGTCGTCGCGGTACCGGAGCGGCTGGCCTGGGTGCACGCCACCGCACCGGTGATCCACGCCAACGGGGATCACGCCCAGTACCTCGACCATGTCTTCGCCATGCGCTGGGTGGCCGGCGATCCCTACCCGGCCGACGACGAGAGCACCGACGCGCGCTGGTCGCCGCTGACCGCGCTGCCCGACATGCCCGAGCGGATGCGGACTCGCATCAGCGCGGCGCTGGGCGGGAGCGGCCAAACCCGGTTCGAGTGGAACGGCGGGTCTTAGAACACCGTGGGCAGGCCGAAGGCCGAGTCCACCGCCAGTGCGCAGAACACCACCGCCAGGTAGTTGTTCGACTGCAGGAACAGCCGCAGCGGTTTGACGGGCTCACCGCGGCGCACCCCGGCGTAGAGCTGGTGGGCCATGGTCAAGAACCACACCCCGGCCAGGAACGCGACCGAGGCGTACAGCCACCCGGCGGCGGGCACCAGCGCCAGCGTGGCCGCCACCGTCGCCCAGGTGTAGACCACGATGCGGTGCGTGACGACGCGCTCACTGGCGACCACCGGCAGCATCGGCACCCCGGCCGCGGCGTAGTCGTCCTTGTACCGCATCGCCAACGCCCAGGTGTGCGGCGGCGTCCAGAAGAAGATGACCGCGAACATCACCAGCGCCGGCCAGCCGATGGTGCCGGTCACTGCCGACCAGCCGATCACCACCGGCATACAGCCGGCCGCCCCGCCCCACACCACGTTCTGCGAGGTGTGCCGCTTGAGCAGCATCGAATAGACCAGCACGTAGAAGGCGATGGTGGCCACCGCCAGCAGGCCCGACACCAGGTAGGTGGTGCGCCACAGCCAGACGAACGAGATCGCGCCGAGCACCAGGCCGAACACCAGCGCATTGCGGGTCGGCACCGCGTCGCGGGCCAACGGCCGCCGCGCCGTGCGCTTCATCACCTTGTCGATGTCGGCGTCGACGACACAGTTGAGCGCGTGAGCGCCCGCGGCGGCCAACATCCCGCCGATCAGGGTGTTGAAGATGAGCAGCGGATTCACCGTGCCGCGGTCGGCCAACAACATCGCCGGAATGGTGGTGACCAGCAGTAACTCGATGATCCGTGGCTTGGTCAACGACAGGTAGGCCAGCAACGTGGAACGTATTGCGCGTATTCGGCGCGGCGCGGCGCGCTCGCGAATACTCACGTGATGACTCCTCAGATGGCAGCAGCGACGCCAGCGTCTACTACGAACGATGGTAGACCGCGCAGCCGGGTCGGCCGAATCGCAGGGTCGATTCGTGGGTAATCCACACGGCGACCAGAGCGGCAACACCGCCCGTGCGCGCACTAAATTGTTGGCGGCAACCCGCTGCACGCGGCTCCGCCGCCCTCGCGATCGCCGCTAGGGTGAGAACTAACCAGGCTTGCCTAGACATAACTCGAAGATGAGGACTTCAAGTTCGTGACCACTGCTGCAGAGATCTCCGCCCTTACCCGCCCCCACCACCCCGACGACTGGGCCGAGATCGACTCGGTCGCCGTCGACACCGCCCGGGTGCTGGCCGCCGATGCGGTGCAGAAGGTCGGTAACGGCCACCCCGGCACCGCGATGAGCCTGGCGCCACTGGCATACACGCTGTTCCAGCGGGTGATGCGCCACGATCCCTCCGACACGCACTGGCTGGGCCGCGACCGGTTCGTGCTGTCCTGCGGGCATTCCAGCCTCACCCTCTACATCCAGCTCTACCTGGGCGGTTTCGGTCTGGAGCTCTCCGACATCGAGGCGCTGCGCACCTGGGGATCCAAGACTCCGGGGCACCCGGAGTTCCGCCACACCAAGGGGGTGGAGATCACCACCGGTCCCCTGGGCCAGGGCCTGGCCTCCGCCGTCGGGATGGCGATGGCCGCCCGCTACGAACGCGGACTGTTCGACCCGGACGCCGCCCCCGGCGAAAGCCCGTTCGATCACCACATCTACGTGATCGCCTCGGACGGCGACATCCAGGAAGGTGTCACCAGTGAGGCGTCCTCGCTGGCCGGAGTCCAGCAGCTCGGCAACTTGATCGTGTTCTACGACCACAACAAGATCTCCATCGAGGACGACACCGCGATCGCGCTGTGCGAGGACACCGCCGCCCGCTACCGGGCCTACGGCTGGCATGTCCAGGAGATCGAGGGCGGCGAGAACGTCACCGGCATCGAGGAGGCGATCGCCGAGGCGAAGGCCGTCACCGACAAGCCATCGTTCATCTCGCTGCGCACGATCATCGGCTACCCGGCGCCCGAGAAGATGAACACCGGCGCCGCCCACGGCGCGGCTCTCGGTGTCGACGAGGTGGCCGCCATCAAGAAGGCTCTGGGGTTCGACCCGGACAAATCCTTCGATGTCCGCGAGGACGTGATCACCCACACCCGGGGGCTGGTGGCTCGCGGCAAGGAGGCGCACGCCGACTGGCAGACGCAGTTCGAGGCGTGGGCGGCCCGGGAGCCGGAACGCAAGGCACTGCTGGACCGGCTGATCGCCGGCGAGCTGCCGGAGGGCTGGGACGCCGACCTGCCGTCCTGGGAGCCCGGTTCCAAGGCGGTGGCCACCCGCGCTGCATCCGGCAAGGTGCTCTCGGCGGTAGGTCCGAAGCTTCCCGAATTGTGGGGTGGCTCAGCAGATCTGGCCGGCAGTAACAACACCACGATGGACGGCGTCAAGTCGTTCGGCCCGGCGTCGATCTCCACCAAGGACTACACCGCCGACCCCTACGGTCGCACCCTGCATTTCGGGATCCGGGAGCACGCGATGGGCTCGATCCTGTCGGGCATCGTGCTGCACGGCCCGACCCGCGCCTACGGCGGTACCTTCCTGCAGTTCTCCGACTACATGCGGCCCGCAGTGCGGCTGGCGGCGCTGATGGACATCGACCCGATCTACGTGTGGACCCACGACTCGATCGGCCTGGGCGAGGACGGACCCACCCACCAGCCGATCGAGCACCTGTCGGCGCTGCGGGCCATCCCCCAGCTGTCGGTGGTGCGTCCCGCCGACGCCAACGAGACCGCCTACGCCTGGCGCACCGTGCTGGCGCGCGGCGCGGACAGCGGCCCGGTCGGGATGATCCTGACCCGGCAGGGGCTGCCGATCTTGGAGGGCACCGACCCCGAAGGCGTCGCGCGTGGCGGCTACGTGCTCGGTGGCGCCGGCACCGAGCAACCCGACGTGGTGCTGATCGCCACCGGGTCTGAAGTGCAGCTTGCCGTGGAGGCGCAGAAATTGTTGGCGGACAAGAACATCAACGCCCGCGTGGTGTCGATGACCTGCCTGGAATGGTTCGAGTCGCAGCCGGCCGAATACCGCGACGCGGTGCTGCCCCCGGCGGTGTCGGCGCGGGTCGCGGTCGAAGCCGGGGTCGCGCAGTGCTGGCATAAGGTGGTGGGCGACACCGGCGAGATCGTGTCGATCGAGCACTACGGGGAATCCGCCGACTACAAGACGCTGTTCCGTGAGTTCGGTTTCACCGCCGAGGCCGTCGTCGCCGCCGCCGAACGCGCCCTGGACAACTGAGGACAACTGCAGTCAATTGAGAAGGAGCGCACCATGACTCAGAACGAACGGCTTGCCGCTCTCAGCGCCGCCGGCGTATCGGTGTGGCTTGACGATCTGTCCCGCGACCGTCTGACCTCGGGCAACCTGGCCGAACTCGTCGCCACCCGCAGTGTCGTCGGGGTGACCACCAACCCGACCATCTTCCAGAAAGCGCTGGAGAAGGGCCACGCCTACGACAAGCAGCTGGCCGAACTGGCCGCGCGTGGCGCCGATGTGGACGCGGTGATCCGCACCGTCACCACCGACGACGTACGCAACGCCTGCGACGTGTTGACCCAGGCGTGGGAGGCGTCCGACGGCGTCGACGGCCGGGTGTCGATCGAGGTCGACCCCCGGCTGGCTCATGACACCGACAAGACCATCGCCCAGGCCGTCGAGCTGTGGAAGATCGTCGACCGGCCGAACCTGTTCATCAAGATTCCCGCCACCAAGGCAGGGTTGCCGGCCATCACCGCGGTGCTGGCCGAAGGCGTCTCGGTCAACGTCACGCTGATCTTCTCCGTGGAGCGGCACCGCGAGGTGATGGACGCCTACCTGGCCGGCCTGGAAGCCGCCAAGGCGGCCGGCCACGACCTGTCCAAGATCCACTCGGTGGCGTCGTTCTTCGTCTCCCGGGTGGACACCGAGATCGACGCGCGGCTGGAGAAACTCGGCTCGGCCGAGGCGCTGGCGCTGCGCGGCAAGGCCGGGGTCGCCAACGCCCGGTTGGCCTACGCCGCCTACGAAGAGGTCTTCGCCGGCGAGCGCTTCACCGCGTTGGCGGCGCACGGCGCCCGGGTGCAGCGGCCGCTGTGGGCCTCGACCGGGGTGAAGAACCCGGATTACCCGGACACCCTGTACGTCACCGAATTGGTGGCCCCGCACACCGTCAACACCATGCCGGAGCCGACCTTGGAGGCGGTGGCCGACCACGCCGATATCACCGGCGACACCATCGCCGGGACCGCGGCGGCGTCCCAACAGGTCTTCGACCAGCTCTCGGCGGTGGGCATCGATCTGACCGATGTGTTCCTGGTATTGGAGAACGAGGGCGTAGACAAGTTCGAGGCGTCCTGGGGCGAACTGCTGGACGCCACCGCGTCGCAGCTCGACGCCGCCAAGTGATCTGATGGCGGGCGCAGGGTCAGCGCGCAACACCTCCGCGGGGTGGCAGAACCCGCTGCGGGACAAGCGGGATAAGCGGTTGCCCCGGATCGCCGGCCCGTGCGGCGTGGTGATCTTCGGGGTCACCGGCGACCTCGCCCGGCGCAAGCTGATGCCGGCGATCTACGACCTGGCCAACCGCGGGCTGCTACCGCCGACCTTCGCCCTGGTCGGGTTCGCCCGCCGGGACTGGGCCGACGAGGACTTCGCCGACGTGGTCTACCAGGCCGTCAAACAGCACGCCCGGACCCCGTTCCGTCAGGTGGTCTGGGACCGGTTGGCTGCCGGATTCCGGTTCGTGACAGGCACCTTCGACGACGATGCCGCCTTCGCCCAGCTGGCCGCGACCCTCGAGGAGCTCGACGCCGAGCGCGGCACCGGCGGCAATCACGCCTTCTATCTGTCGATTCCGCCGGCCGCCTTCCCGGTGGTGTGCGAGAAGCTGCACGCGTCCGGGCTGGCCCGCCCGCGGGAGGGCCGCTGGAGCCGGGTGGTGATCGAGAAGCCGTTCGGACACGACCTGGCCAGCGCGGTCGAGCTCAACAGCGTGGTCAACAGCGTCTTCCCGGAGGAGTCGGTGTTTCGCATCGACCATTACCTGGGCAAGGAGACCGTCCAGAACATCCTGGCGCTGCGGTTCGCCAACCAACTGTTCGACCCGATCTGGAACGCGCACTACGTCGACCATGTGCAGATCACCATGGCTGAGGACATCGGTCTGGGCGGCCGGGCCGGCTACTACGACGGCATCGGCGCCGCCCGCGACGTGATCCAGAACCACCTGCTGCAGTTGCTGGCGCTGACCGCGATGGAGGAGCCGGTCAGCTTCTCCCCCGCCGAGTTGCAGGCCGAGAAGATCAAGGTCCTCTCGGCGACCAAGCTGGCGCTGCCGCTGGATGAGACCACCTCCCGGGGGCAGTACACCGCCGGCTGGCAGGGCGGCGAGCACGTCGTCGGTCTCCTCGACGAGGAGGGCTTCGCCCACGACTCCCGGACCGAGACCTTTGCGGCCATCACCTTGGAGGTCGATACCCGGCGCTGGGCCGGTGTGCCGTTTTATCTGCGCACCGGAAAGCGGCTGGGCCGGCGGGTCACCGAGATCGCGCTGGTGTTCAAGCGGGCGCCGCACCTGCCGTTCGACGACACGATGACCGACGAGCTGGGCAAGAACGCCCTGGTGATCCGGGTGCAGCCCGACGAGGGCATCACCTTGCGGTTCGGGTCCAAGGTGCCCGGCCATCTGATGGAGGTCCGCGACGTCAACATGGACTTCTCCTACGGCTCGGCGTTCTCCGAGGATTCGCCGGAAGCCTACGAACGGCTGATCCTCGACGTGCTGCTCGGTGAGCCGTCGCTGTTCCCGGTCAATGCCGAAGTCGAATTATCTTGGGAGATCCTGGATCCGGTGCTCGAGAACTGGGCGGAGCACGGCGGACCTGAGCCGTACGTGGCCGGCACCTGGGGTCCCCGGTCGTCGTTCGAGATGCTGGCGCGCTCCGGGCGGGAATGGCGGCGGCCCTGATGATCATCGACCTGCCGGACACCTCCACTAACGCGATCAACAAGAAACTCGATGAGTTGCGCGAGCAGGTCGGTGCGGCCACTACCGGCCGGGTGCTGAGCCTGATCATCGCCTTGGGAAGCACCGAGAACGACCTGCTGCTCGACGAGTCCATCGCCGCGGCCAACATGGCCAGCCAGGAGCATCCCAGCCGGGTGATCGTGGTGATGACCGACGACACCGAGGCCCGCCACGCCCGGCTGGACGCCCAGCTGCGGATGTTTGGCGACGCCGGCGCCGGCGAGGTGGTGGTGCTGCGGCTGTCCGGCCCGCTCGCCGGGCACGCCGACGCGGTCGTGGTGCCGTTCCTGTTGCCCGACATCCCGGTGGTGGCCTGGTGGCCCGAGATCGCCCCGGCGGCACCGGCCGAGGACCCGCTGGGTGCGCTGGCGGTGCGGCGGATCACCGACGCCACCAACAGTCCCGATCCGTTGGCGGCGATCAAGGGCCGGCGCAGCGGCTACACCGCCGGAGACACCGACCTGTCGTGGAGTCGCATCACCTATTGGCGGGCGCTGCTGGCCTCGGCGATGGATCAGCCGCCGTATGAGCCGATCCGCTCGGCGCTGGTGTCCGGACTGCCGACCGAACCGGCGTTGGACATTCTGGCCGGCTGGCTGGCCAGCCGCATCGACGGGCCGGTGCGCCGCGCGGTGGGCGAGCTCAAGATCGAGCTGGTGCGCGACAGCGAGACCGTGGTGCTGAGCCGGCCGCAAACCGGGGTGATCGCCACCTTGAGCCGCACCGCTACTCCGGATGCGCTGGTTCCGCTGCCACGCCGGGTGACGGCCGAGTGCCTGGCTGAAGACCTGCGCCGGCTGGACCCCGACCCGATCTACGGCTCCGCGCTGGGCGGCCTCGAGGAAGTGGAGTACCTGTGACCGTAGCGACCTACCGCGACACCGATGAACTCATCGCCGCCGCCGGCGATCGGCTGGCCGATGCGATCGAGGCGGCCGTCGCCGCCCGGGGCCGCGCGCTGATCGTGCTGACCGGCGGCGGCAACGGCATCGCGCTGCTCAAGCGCCTCGGCGAGCACGCGGCACGGATCGACTGGACATGCGTGCACCTGTTCTTCGGCGATGACCGGTTCGTCCCGGCGGACGATGCCGAACGCAACGACAAGCAGGCCCGCGAGGCGCTGCTGGGCCGCATCGAGATCCCGGCCGCCAATGTGCACGCCATGCCGGCCAGCGACGGAGAATGCGGCGACGACCTCGACGCCGCCGCGCAGGCGTATCAGGAGGTGCTCGCCGCCAGCGCCGAACCCGGCCAGCCCGCACCGGATTTCGACGTTCACCTGCTGGGAATGGGCCCGGAGGGCCATATCAACTCGCTGTTCCCCGACACCCCCGCGGTGCGCGAAACCACCCGCCTGGTGGTCGGGGTGCCCGACTCCCCCAAGCCGCCGCCGCGCCGTATCACGCTGACGCTGCCCGCCGTGCGCCGCTCCCGCCAGGTGTGGCTGGTGGTGTCCGGGGCGGCCAAGGCCGAGGCGGTGGCCGCCGCGATCGGCGGTGCGGACCCGGTCTCGGTGCCCGCCGCCGGCGCGACGGGGCGCGAGCACACGGTGTGGCTGCTCGATCAGGCCGCGGCCTCGCAGCTGCCCACGCAATCTCGCTGACCGGGACTCGACGCTGTCTGCCGCCACGTCATAATGAGCGACATGGCAGACAGAGGGTCGAACACCGGGGAACGCAAGCGGCTCAAGACATTGGCGCAGGCGGCGTTGAACGCCGACGTGACCGTCGGGCAGCTCGAGGATGTGCTGGGTGGCCTGGGCAACACGATGAACGCCTTGAACAGTTCACTGGCCGGCCTCAACGCCACGGTCGAACGCCTCGGTGACGGCCTGGACCATCTTGACGAGACCATGGCCAGTCTCGACGACCTGGCCCGCCGCCTGGTTGCCCTGATCGAGCCGGTGGAGACCATCGTCAGCCGGATGGACTACCTCGTCGCCGTCGGCGAGACGGCGATGTCGCCGTTGGCGGCGACCGAGAACGCGGTGCGCGGCATGTTCAACGCGATGCGCAACCGGGTGGTGCGCTAGCCACCGCCTGCGCGGCGCCCGGCCGGCTCAGGCGTACTTGATCAGCAGGCCCACCGCGATGATCGAGGTCAGCCAGATGGCGATGACGAAGTAGGTCAGCCGGTCGAGGTTCTTCTCCACCACCGTCGAGCCGGACAGGCTGGACTGCACGCCACCGCCGAACAGGGTCGACAGGCCGCCACCCTTGGCGCGGTGCAGCAGCACCAGCAGAATCACCAGCAGGCTGGTGATCACCAAGAGGATCTGCAGCGTCAAGATCATGCCGCTACCCTACCGGTCGCCGCGCCGCATCAGGGCAGGGGCCCGCCGGCGGCCAGCGCGGCCAGCATGGCGAACTGCTCGCCGTCCAGCGACGCCCCGCCGACCAGCCCGCCGTCGACGTCGGGCTGGCCGATCAGCTCGCCGATGTTCTTGGCATTGACCGAACCGCCGTAGAGCACCCGGACCGTGTCGGCGATCTTGGGCGAGGCGAGCTTGCCCAGCTCCGCGCGCACCTCAGCACACACCTCCTGGGCATCGGCGGCACCGGCGACCCGGCCGGTGCCGATCGCCCACACCGGCTCGTAGGCGATGACACTCTGGGCGATCTGGTCGGCGGACAGGCCGGCCAGCGAGCCACGCAGCTGGTCCAGGCAGTGCTCGACATGGCCACCGGCCTCCCGGATCTCGAGGTGCTCGCCGATGCAGATGATCGGGGTCAGGCCGTGTTTGAGCGCGGCGGCCGCCTTGGCGGCCACCAGCGCGTCGTCCTCGCCGTGGTAGCTGCGCCGCTCGGAGTGCCCGACGACGACGTAGCTGCAGCCCAGCTTGGCCAGGAACGCCCCGCTGATCTCACCGGTGTAGGCACCGGAGTCGTGCGGCGAGAGGTCCTGGGCACCAAAGGTCAGCCGCAGCTTGTCCCCGTCAACCAGAGTCTGCACGCTGCGCAGGTCGGTGAACGGCGGCAGCACCGTCACGTCGACCTTGTCGTAGTACTTGTCCGGCAGCGAGAACGCCACCTTCTGCACCAGCGCGATCGCCTCGAAATGGTTGAGGTTCATCTTCCAGTTGCCGGCGATCAGCGGTTTGCGACTCATTGCGCCCCTCCGGTCTCCAAGGCCTGCAGGCCTGGCAGTGCTTTGCCCTCAAGGTATTCCAGCGACGCCCCGCCTCCGGTGGAGATGTGCGAGAAACCGTCTTCGTTCAGACCCAGGGCTCGCACCGCCGCGGCGGAGTCCCCGCCGCCGACGACGCTGAACGCGCCCTTGCCGGTGGCCGCCGCGATCGCCTCGGCCACGCCCTTGGTGCCGGCGGCGAATGCCGGGAACTCGAACACCCCCATCGGGCCATTCCAGAAGATGGTCTGGGCGTTCGACAGCAGCGCGGCGAACCGCTCCACCGAGCCGGGACCGATGTCCAGGCCCATCTTGTTCTCGCCGATGGCGTCCGCCGCGACGACCTCGCCGGTGGCGGCGGCGTCGAACTTATCGGCGACGACGATGTCCACCGGTAGCCGCAGCACGTCACCGTAGTCCTCCAACAGCTGGCGGCAGGTGTCGACCATGTCGGCCTCCAGCAGCGAGGTGCCCACCGGCAACCCCTGGGCCGCCAGGAAGGTGAAGCACATGCCGCCGCCGATGACGATGGAATCGGCCTTGGTCGCCAGGGACTGGATCACACCCAGTTTGTCGGAGACCTTGGACCCGCCCAGCACCACCGCGTAGGGGCGCTCGGTCGACTCGGTCAGCTGCTGCAGCACCTGGATCTCCGCGGCCACCAGTGTCCCGGCGTAGGACGGCAGCAAGGTGGCGACGTCGTAGACCGAGGCCTGCTTGCGGTGCACCACCCCAAAACCGTCGGAGACGAACGCCCCCGGTGAACCGTCCGGGGCGGCGACCAGCTCGGCCAGTGCCCGGGCCAGCGCGAGGCGCTCGTTGTCGTCCTTGCTGGTCTCGCGGGGGTCGAACCGGATGTTCTCCAGCAGCAGCACGTCACCGTCGGTAAGGCCTTCGGCGCGGGCCAGCGCATCGGTGCCGACCACATCACCGGCCAGCTGGACGTGGCGGCCCAGCTGCTCACCGAGCGCCTTGGCGACCGGCGCGAGCGACAGCTTCGGGTCGGGCTGGCCCTTGGGGCGGCCCAGGTGCGCGGTCACCACCACCTTGGCGCCGGCCTCGACCAGCGCGCGCAGGGTGGGCACCGAGGCGGTGATCCGGCCCGGGTCGGTGATCGTGTCACCGTCGAGGGGGACGTTCAGGTCGGAGCGCACCAGCACGCCCCGACCCGAAACTCCCTCGGCGATCAGTTCTGAAACAGCCTTGACCGAAGACACAGCCACGATCGCGTTACAGCGACTTGCCGACGAGGGAGACCAGGTCGACCAGCCGGTTGGAGTAGCCCCACTCGTTGTCGTACCAGGAGACGACCTTGGCCTGGTTGTCGATCACCTTGGTCAGCCCGGCGTCATACAGCGAGCTGTGCGGGTCGGTGACGATGTCGCTGGAGACGATCGGGGCGTCGTAGTACTTCAGGATGCCCTTCATCGGTCCGTCGGCGGCGGCCTTCATCGCCGCGTTGATGTCGGCGATCGAGGCAGACTTGCTCAGCTCGGCGGTCAGGTCGGTGACCGAGCCGGTGGGGATGGGCACCCGCAGCGCGTAGCCGTCCAGCTTGCCCTTCAGCTCGGGCAGCACCAGGCCGATCGCTTTGGCGGCGCCGGTGGAGGTGGGCACGATGTTGACCGCGGCCGCCCGCGCCCGGCGCAGGTCGGAGTGCGGACCGTCCTGCAGGTTCTGATCCTGGGTGTAGGCGTGGACGGTGGTCATCAGGCCCTTGACGATGCCGAACTCGTCGTTGAGCACCTTGGCCAGCGGGCCCAGGCAGTTGGTGGTGCACGAGGCGTTGGAGATGATGTTCTGGCTGCCGTCGTACTTGTCGTCGTTGACGCCCAGCACGATGGTGATGTCCTCATCGGTGGCCGGCGCGGAGATGATCACCTTCTTGGCCCCGGCGTCCAGGTGACCCTTGGCCTTGGCGGCGTTGGTGAAGATGCCGGTGGACTCGACGACGACGTCGACGCCCAGGTCGCCCCAGGGCAGCGCGGCCGGGCCTTCTTTGACCTCCAGCGCCTTGATCTTGGTGTTGCCGACGACGATGGTGTCGTCGCCCTCGAGGCTGACGTCGTGGGGCAGCCGGCCCAGGATGGAGTCGAATTTCAGCAGGTGCGCCAGGCTGGCGTTGTCGGTCAGGTCGTTGACCGCGACGATCTCGATGTCGGTATTGCTGCCCTGGGCTTTCTGCGCGTCCAATGCCCTGAAGAAGTTGCGCCCGATGCGGCCGAAGCCGTTCACGCCTACCCGGACCGTCACTGGTCTCTCCTCGTGTCGCCTAGTTTGCTGGTGTACTCGACGCCAGCCTAGTGCGTGATGGAACCCACAGGTCCTTCGGTACGCCGGACCGGGAACTCGTCGCCGGGTTCGGGCCAGGGTTGGCGGCTGAGCATGTCGGCCACGGCCACGTAGCCGGCTTCGACCAGCCCGGATTGGGCGTCGAGGATGCGGTAGGCCTGCTCCTTGCGGTGAATGGGTTGGCCCTCCAACACGATCACCCGCAGGTCGCCGTCGGCGAAGCGGCAGCGGCGCTGCACCGCCGCCAGCAGCTGCTCGTTGTGCAGGTGACCCTCCCCGAAGTTCCACCCGATCAGCGGCCCGGCGATGATCTCGCCGTCGCGGATGCTGTAGTCGGCTTCGTTCTCGAGTGCTCGCGGCAGCAGCCCGTTGAGCGCGCGGCCGTGCAGGTGCATGGCGCGGAACGCTCCTGCGACCTTGTCGCCCACCAGCTCGGCGGTGGACCGGTCATAGAGCTTGGCCAGCTGGTTGATGACCAGCGCTGAGCTCTTGACGACGTTGGCTTCCACGGTGTCCTCGGCACCGGCGCGGAAGCACCACAAGCTGGTCGCCCAGTTCCCGGCGTAGTAGCGCATCGCCGGCAGGAACGAAATCTGCTGCGGGAACATGTTTCCCGCGATCGGGAGGACCACCAGGCCGGTGAGCAACAGGGCTAGCAGCAGTGGCGAATGCAGGTCGTACACGCTGATTTCGGCGTGTTGGCCGAACAGGAAGAACAGCGAGAACAGAAAGAACACGTTCCATTCCAACGGCACTCCCATCGGGAGGTTGGAGATGATGTTGAGGTGAAAGATCACCATGAACGCGATCAGCAACCAGCGCCACGGGTGATCTGCGGCGACGAACACCAACAGCGCCGGCACGATGAACTCGGCGGTGGTGCCCCCGACGTGCGCCATCAGCTGCGGAATCCGGGTGGGCCGCAGGTCGTTCACGTGATCGCGGTAGAGCAGGTGCTTGAAGAGGGTGAAGATTCTCGGCCGCAGTAGAGCGTTATTGCTCATCATCACCGCCACCACGTACGGGAAGTGATGGTTGAGCTTGGATGTCGCGGCGCCCCACCACAATCCGAGGAGGATGATCTTGAACGCGGCCATCTGATCGACGTAGGGGAACAAGAACACCAGCAGCGTCAACCCGTAGTGCTCGGCGCGGGCGGCCAGGAAGATGGTCTTGTCTCGCAGACCCAGCAGAACCAGGGCAACGATCAGCGGGACCACCAGTGTCGGGTTCAGCAGGCCCACCGGCCCGGGATCACCCTGTCCGGGTGACAGCAGCAGCCAGGTGCCGGCGACCAGCACGCTGGCATACAGCGCCACATCGGCGGCGCTGCGGGTGTCCCCACGGGTCAACGGCACCTTGCCCGGCCAGGGCGGCAGCCGGATCGTGTTGGGCCGCAACCAATACAACACACCACCGATCGGTGGCCAGAATCGGCCGGTCAGTGGTCCCGATCCGCAGCCCAGACCCAGGATCTCGAACAGCAGGCTGAAGACGACGGCCTTCTGATACACGATCGGCTGCGTCCACCATTCGGTGATCCGGCCCAGCCCGCCGAGGCCCGGGGTCACCGCGATGACCGCCGCCGCGCCGGCGGTGTAGGCCGCGATCTTGAGCAGGTAGAGCAGATAGACCGCAGACGGGGTGCCGAAACCCTGTTCGGCCCAGTGCCGGCTGCAGACCTGCACCCGGGCCGGCCACGGGGTGGTACGCCATGTCGCGGGGTCCACGTCGGGAACCGACGGTGCGATGAATCCCATGTTGGCCTCACTCCCCTGACTGGTACTTGTTCAGTTATAGCGATACGCGTCCGACGGCGAGGGCGATTCATTCACCGATCGGACCGCACCCGACCCACTGGTCACGCCGCCAGACGGCAGGGTGTTTGCCCGCCTTTCAGCGACAACTCCGACCAGTTCGGTTCCAGCACAGCAGTTGTCGCTGAAAGCCGGGCAATCACCACATAGTCGAGCCGCCCGGCCGCTCGTCACCGGAGCTGGATGCACGCATCCCCTGGCGACCCCTCAGGCGTCTTCGAGCAACTCCGGCGTGACAGCCGACTCGGTGTCCGGGATGCCGTCCTGCTTGGCCTTGCGGTCGGCCATCGACAACAGCCGCCGAATACGCCCGGCCACTGCGTCTTTGGTCATCGGCGGGTCGGCCAGCCGGCCCAGCTCCTCCAGCGAGGCCTGCCGGTGCTCGACGCGCAGCCGGCCGGCCGAGGCCAGATGATCGGGCACCGTGTCACCGAGAATGTCCAACGCGCGTTCCACCCGGGCCGCCGCCGCCACCGCGGCGCGCGCCGAGCGACGCAGGTTGGCGTCGTCGAAGTTGGCCAGCCGGTTGGCGGTGGCACGCACCTCGCGGCGGATCCGGCGCTCCTCCCAGACCAGCCGGGTGTCCTGGGCGCCCATCCTCGTCAGCAGCGCACCGATCGCCTCGCCGTCGCGCACCACCACCCGATCCGCCCCGCGCACCTCGCGGGCCTTGGCGCTGACCCCGAGCCGCCGCGCCGCACCGACCAGCGCCAGCGCCGCCTCCGGTCCGGGGCAACCGACCTCCAGGGCCGAGGACCGACCCGGCTCGGTCAGCGACCCGTGCGCCAAAAATGCTCCCCGCCAAGCCGCTTCGGCGTCGGCGACGCTGCCGCCGACGACTTGGGCGGGCAGGCCGCGCACCGGCCGGCCCCGCAGGTCCAGCAGCCCGGTCTGGCGGGCCAGCGCTTCCCCGTCCTTGGTGACGCGCAGCACGTAGCGGGTGTTCTTGCGCATCCCGCTCGCCGACAGCACGTGCACTATCGCGTTGTAGCCGTACAGGTCGAAGATGTCCTTGCGCAGTCGGCGCGCGATGACACCCAGATCCACTTCGGCTTCGACCACGACCCGGCCGGCCACGATGTGCAGCCCGCCGGCGAAGCGCAGCAATGCCGCGACCTCGGCGCGGCGCGCCGAGACCGAACTGACCACGAGACGGCTCAGTTCGTCCTTGACTTCAGCCGTCATCGCCACGACTTGTCACCTCCCGGCCCGAGCCCGCTCGGTCCACTCACGCCGGATTGCCGGCCCCCGCCCTCGGCCGGCGTCGCGACCGGTGTCGGGATCGTCAGCGACGATGCGCCGGTGTCCCGAACCCCGTCCAGCGCTGCCGCCAACTTTCCTGGGTCATGTAAAGGTGTACCAGGTCGGGCCACGTCGACGAACCGAACCTCCGCCGCGAACAAGGTCGCGGCCCGGCGCAGCTGTTCGCGTTCGCGCTCACTGGGCACCCGCCCGGCGTCGATGATGATGTGGTCGACGGTGAATCCGGGCGCATGCTGGGCCAACACGTGCAGGTGCCGCTCCACCGAGAATCCCGCGGTCTCCCCCGGTTCGGCGACCAGGTTGAGCACCAGGGCGCGCCGGGCCGTGGTGCTCTGCAGCGCCGTCGCCAGCCCGGGCACCAGCAGGTGCGGGATGACGCTGGTGAACCACGACCCCGGCCCCAGTACCACCAGGTCCGCGGACATGATGGCGTCGACGGCCTGGCGGGTGGCCGGCGGATTGCCCGGCAGCAACCGGACCCGGCGCACCTTGCCCGGGGTGGTCGCGATCGCCACCTGGCCCCGGATCACCTCGAACAGCCGCGGGTCGGCGTCGAGGCCGGAGACGTCGGCTTCGATCTGCAGCGCGATCGGGCACATCGGCAGCACCCGCCCCTTGACCCCCAGCATCCGGCCCAGCTCGTCGAGCGCCGCCACCGGGTCGGCCAGCACCTCGTTGAGGCCGGCCAGCAGCAGGTTGCCGATCGGGTGGCCGGCCAGCGCACCGGTGCCGCCGAACCGGTGCTGCAGGATGGTTGCCCACAGCCGTCCGGCGGGGCTGTCGGAGGCCAGCGCCGCCAGCGCCATCCGCAGATCGCCCGGCGGCACCACGTCCAGTTCACTGCGCAACCGGCCCGAGGAGCCGCCGTCGTCGGCCACGGTGACCACCGCGGTGACGTGCGGCGTGAGCCGACGGGCGGCCGACAGTGTCGCGTACAGGCCGTGCCCGCCGCCGAGCGCCACGATGCTCGGGTTGCCGTGGGCGGGCTCAACGCTCATTGGCGCCGCTCCTCCTCATCGCTTCGCAAGCTCCGCTGTGCATCGTCGCCGGCGCAACTCATTCGCGGCCCAGATCCCGGTGCAGCACCCGCACCGACAGCTCGTCCTTGTCGTCCTGGGTGTCCAACCGCGTCGCCAGCGCCTCCGCGATGGCCACACTGCGGTGTTTGCCGCCGGTGCACCCGATGGCCACGGTCATGTATCGCTTTCCCTCTCGTCGATAGCCGCCCACCACCAAGGACAGCAGCCGATGGTAGGCCTCGAGGAATTCGTCCGCACCCGGCTGGCTCAGCACGTAGTCGCGCACCGCCGGGTGCTGGCCGGTGTGCGGGCGCAGTTCGTCGACCCAGTGCGGGTTGGGCAGGAACCGCACATCCATCACCATGTCGGCGTCCATCGGCAGGCCGTACTTGTAGCCGAAGGACTCGACCGTAATGGAGGTGGGCGCGGTCACGGCGTCCCCGCCGAACATCTCCTCGATGCTGGCCCGCAACTCGCGCACACTGAGCACCGAGGTGTCGATGACCAGGTCGGCCACCGCGCGGACCGGTGCGAGCATGACCCGTTCGGCGGAGATGCCCTCGGCCAGCGTCTGTTGGCCCTGCAGCGGATGGCTGCGGCGGTTGTGTTCGTAGCGGCGGATCAGCACGTCGTCGCCGGCCTCCATGAACAGCACCCGCGGATTGATGCCGCGCGTCGCCAGCTCGTTGCGCACCGAGTCCAGGTCTCCGGTGAACCCGGCCGAGCGGACATCCATCACCACCGCCAGCTGGGTGATCCGCGAGCCTGCCGCCAAGCCCAGGTCCACCATCCGGGTGATCAGGTCTGGCGGCAGGTTGTCGGCGACGTACCAGCCCAGGTCCTCGAGCACCTTGGCCGCGGTGCCGCGCCCGGCGCCGGAGAGTCCGGTGACCAGCACCACGTCGATACCGGCGCCGTCGCCGGGGCCGGCGACGTCGCGCTCCCGCACGCCTTTAGGTGTGTCCGTGGTCATCCCGACATCCGTTGCTGTTCAGCGGCGCCCGTCGCGCCGTCGGCCCCCAGCGCCTCGAGAACGGCCGCCGCGGTCGCCGCGCCGATTCCCGGGATCGAGGTGAGCTCCTCGACGGTAGCCTTTTTCAACCGTGCCACCGAGCCGAAATGCGAGATCAGCACCTTGCGCCGGTGCTCGCCGAGGCCCGGCACCGCGTCGAGCACCGAGGCGGTCATCCGCTTGGAGCGTTTGCTGCGATGGTAGGTGATGGCGAACCGGTGGGCTTCGTCACGGATCCGCTGCAGCAGATACAGGCCTTCGCTCTGCCTCGGCAGGATGACGGGGTCCGGCTCGGAGGGCACCCACACCTCCTCCAGGCGCTTGGCCAGGCCGATGGTCGCGACGTCGGTTATACCGAGCTCGGCGAGCACCGCTGCCGCGGCATTGACCTGCGGCGCGCCGCCGTCCACCACGTAGAGGTTCGGCGGATAGGCGAACTTTCGTGATTTACCTTCCGGGGCAAGCACTTCAGGGTCCAGATGGCGACGGAACCGGCGGCGGGTCACCTCGGCGATCGAGGCCACGTCGTCGGAGCGGCCCTCGCCGGCGGCCTCGCGGATCGCGAAGTGGCGATAGTCCGACTTACGGGGCAGGCCGTCCTCGAACACCACCAGGGAACCGACCACGTCGGTGCCCTGAACATGGCTGATGTCCACGCATTCAATGCGCAGCGGCGCATCGGGCAGACCCAGTGCCTCCTGAATGTTCTGCAGCGCAGCGGATCTGGCGGTGAAATCCCCGGCTCGCTTCAACTTGTGTTGTTGCAGCGCTTCTTTGGCGTTTCGCTCGACGGTCTCGGCCAGTGCGCGCTTGTCACCGCGCAACGGCACCCGCAGCGACACCCGCGAGCCCCGCAGATCTGACAGCCAGCTGACCAACTCCTCGGCGTTGGCCGGCAGGCAGGGCACCAGCACTTCGCGGGGCACCGGATTGGTCGGCTCGTCCGCGGATCCCCCCAGTTCGGCCTGATCGCCGTAGAACTGGGTGACGAACTGCTCGACGAGCTGCTCCAGGGAGTTCTCGGAATCGCCCGGATCGCCGGGCTTTTCGACGATCCAGCCACGCTGGCCGCGCACCCGCCCGCCGCGCACGTGGAACACCTGGACCGCCGCCTCCAACTCGTCGTCCGCGAAGGCCACCACGTCGGCGTCGGTGCCGTCACCGAGCACCACGGCCTGCTTCTCCAGGGCTCGTTTCAGCGCCGAAACATCGTCCCGCAGCCGCGCGGCCCGCTCGAAATCGAGTTGGTCGGAAGCGGCCAGCATCTCCTGTTCGAGGCTGCGAACCAGGCGGTCGGTCTTGCCGGCCAAAAAATCGCAGAAGTCGTCCACGATCCGCCGGTGTTCCTCGGCGCTGACCCGCCCGATACACGGTGCCGCGCACTTGCCGATGTAGCCCAGCAGGCAGGGCCGGCCGATCTGCCGGTGGCGCTTGAACACCCCCGCCGAGCAGGTGCGGGCCGGAAACACCCGCAGCAGCAGGTCCAGGGTTTCCCGGATGGCCCAGGCGTGTGAGTAGGGCCCGAAGTAGCGCACCCCTTTGCGGCGCGGCCCGCGGTAGACCATCAGCCGCGGGTACTCCTCGTTGAGGGTGACCGCCAATACCGGGTAGGTCTTGTCGTCGCGGTAGCGGACGTTGAACCGCGGATCGAACTCCTTGATCCAGTTGTATTCCAGCTGCAGCGCCTCGACCTCGGTGTTGACCACCGTCCACTCCACGCCTGCCGCGGTGGTCACCATCTGGCGGGTGCGCGGGTGCAGGCCGGCGACGTCGGCGAAGTACGACGTCAGCCGCGACCGCAGGCTTTTCGCCTTGCCCACGTAGATGACCCGGCCGTGCGGATCGACGAATCGGTAGACGCCGGGCTCGACGGGAATGGAGCCGGGCGCCGGGCGATAGGTCGCGGGGTCGGGCACGGCTACCAGGCTACTTTCTACGGCGAGCAGACGTGAAAGCCCCTTTTGTCAGGCGAAACAGCGGGTTTCACCGGGGGCAGCTCCCGTTTGCGGGGGACTTCTCGCCAGGGGGCCGGTAACGCGCGATCAGGGCCCGCAGCGTACGCATGGCCGCCACGGCGTGCTCTTTGTCGGCGGACTGGATGGCCACCAGCGGAATGTATTCGTCGTCGGGCAGCTCCAGCCGGGCCCAGCGTTTGCCCGGCGGGAAGGACACGCCGACCACCTGCGACCACGGGATCAACCGATCACCGAGCCCGTTGCACACCGACACCCCGGACGCTCCCGCCCGCACCCGGGCCCGCGTCCACAGCAGCAGCGAGCCGGCCACGATGACGCCCAGCACCACGACCGCCACCCGGTCGTAGGTGCGAAAGATCACCCCGCTGGAGCGGATCGTCAGCAGAAAGCTCACCACGACGTGGATCACGACGATCAGGATGGCTGCGCTCCACAAGCCGATGCGCATCAGGCGCGGGCGCACCTGCAGCTCCCACTGCTGGGGCCCGGACGGGCCCGTCACAGCACGGCGCGCAGGTCGCGCAGGGTCAGCGCCGTGCTCAGCGCGGCCGCGGCGGCTTGGGCGCCCTTGTCCTCGGCCGAACCGGGCAGCCCGGCGCGGTCCAGCGCCTGCTGCTCGTCGTTGACGGTGAGCACCCCGTTGGCCACCGGTGTTGCCGCATCCAGCGACACCCGCGTCAGGCCCTGGGTCACCGCGTCGCAGACGTAGTCGAAATGCGGTGTGCCACCGCGGATCACCACGCCGAGGGCGACCACCGCGTCATGGTTGCGGGCCACCTCCTGGGCCACCACCGGGATCTCGATCGCCCCGAGCACCCGTACCACGGTGGGTTCGGCGACGCCGGCGTCGCCGGCAACCCTGACCGCACCGGCCAGCAGGGCATCACAGATCCGGGTGTGCCAGGTGCTGGCCACGATCGCCAGGCGCACACCGGAGGCGTCGAGCGCCGGCATGTCCGGCACACCGCTACCGCTCACAGCGCTCCGCCGAATTCATCTGGCAGGTGCGAGGATTCGTCGAAGTCCTCCAGCCCTGTCAACTCGTGGCCCATCCGGTCACGTTTGGTCTTCAGGTAGCGGATGTTCTCGGCGTTGGCTCGCACCGGCAGCGGCACCCGCTCGATGATGTGCAGCCCGTAGCCGTCCAGGCCGACCCGCTTGGCCGGGTTGTTGGTGAGCAGGCGCATGGAACGGACCCCTAGGTCCACCAGGATCTGCGCCCCGATGCCGTAGTCGCGGGCGTCGGCCGGCAAGCCCAGCTTGAGGTTGGCGTCGACGGTGTCGTCGCCGGCGTCCTGCAGCTGGTAGGCCTGCAGCTTGTGCAGCAGCCCGATGCCGCGGCCCTCGTGCCCGCGCATGTAGAGCACCACCCCGCGGCCCTCGTGGGCCACCATCGCCAGCGCGGCATCGAGCTGCGGCCCGCAGTCGCACCGCCGTGAACCGAACACGTCGCCGGTCAGGCATTCAGAGTGCACCCGGACCAGCACGTCGTCGCCGTCGTTGTGCGGGCCGGCGATCTCGCCGCGAACCAGCGCGACGTGCTCGACGTCCTCGTAGATGCTGGTGTAGCCGACCGCCCGGAACTCACCGTGGCGGGTCGGGATGCGGGCTTCGGCGACGCGCTCGATGTGCTTTTCGTGTTTGCGGCGCCACTCGATCATGTCGGCGATCGAGATCATCGCCAGGCCGTGTTCGTCGGCGAAGACCCGCAGCTCATCGGTTTTGGCCATCGCGCCCTCGTCCTTTTGGCTGACGATCTCGCAGATCGCCCCGGCCGGCTGCAGCCCGGCCATCCGGGCCAGGTCGACCGCGGCCTCGGTGTGCCCGGGGCGGCGCAGCACCCCGCCGTCCTTGGCGCGCAACGGCACCACGTGACCGGGGCGGGTGAAATCGTCGGCGACACTGCCCGGGTCGGCCAGCAGGCGCATGGTCGTGGCCCGGTCCGAGGCCGAAATCCCGGTGCCCACATTGTTCTTGGCGTCCACGGTGACGGTGTAGGCGGTGCCGTGCTTGTCCTGGTTCACCGCGTACATCGGCAGCAGGCCGAGCTTGTCGCAGATCGCACCGTCCAGCGGCACGCACAAGTACCCGGAGGTGTAGCGCACCATGAACGCCACCAGTTCCGGGGTGGCCTTCTCGGCGGCGAAGATCAGGTCGCCCTCGTTCTCCCGGTCCTCGTCGTCGATGACGACGACGGCCTTGCCGGCCGCGATGTCGGCAACCGCCCGCTCGACGGTGTCCAACTTCGTCATCTATGCCACCTTGGGTCGTTCGCCGTCGGAGCGCAGCGGATACCTGACGCCCGAGCAGCGGCTTCAGTCAAGTATGAACTACCGCGCGAGCCCGGTCGTAATTCCACCCATCGCCGCATGCACCCGGGCGATAAGCTGGCGAAGCTGCCGGTGCTCAACGTTGAGAGCCGCGGAAAGGGAACACCCAGAACATGGCATCGGGAATCAACCGTGTCGCCGTACGTAAGCAGGGCTGGATCGTCGCACCGGTTGCCGCGTTGGCCGCAGCCGTGGCGTTCGCCGGGCCCGCGCCCGCCGCCGACGGCGACGACGAAGCGGGTTACCTGGATTACGTCCGCAGTCACGGTGTGCCGTACTCCAACCTGAACCCGGACGGAGTGCTCGGCTCGGGTTACCACTATTGCGCCCTGATACATGAGGGGATGAGCCCACAACGCATCATCGACTCGGACCGGGGCATCAGTCTGATCTGGACCCCGACGATCGTCTATGCAGCTCAGCATTTCCTGTGCCGGGACACCCTGACCGAAGCCGAGCTCGCGGCCGAAGCAGAACCCCAGCCCAGCCCCTAATCCCGAGCCAGTAGCCGCTCGACGTATTTGGCGATGACATCCACCTCGAGATTGACCACCGTGCCGACCGGCGCGCGGCCCAGGGTGGTCAGCTCCAGGGTGGTCGGAATCAGCGAGACCTCAAAGAAGTCGTCGGGGTCGCGGCCGAGCGCCGAGACCGTCAGCGAGGTGCCGTCGACGGTGATCGAGCCCTTCTCCACCACGTAGCGGGCCAACGCGGCCGGCAGCGCGATGCGCACCACCTCCCAGTGCTGTCCGGGGGTGCGGGCCACCACGGTCCCGGTGCCGTCGACGTGGCCCTGCACGATGTGCCCGCCCAGCCGGCTGCCCAGCGCGGCCGCCCGCTCCAGGTTGACCCGGCCACCCACCTGCAGTTTGTCCAGGCTGGAGCGGTCCAGGGTCTCCCGCATCACGTCGGCGGAGAACCGGCCGCCGGGCAGCACCTCGACCACGGTCAGGCACACCCCGTTGACGGCGATCGAATCGCCGTGGCGGGCGTCGGAGGTGACGGTGGGTCCGGCGATGACCAGGCGCGCGGCGTCAGCCAGCTCTTCCCGGCCGACCAGCTCGCCCAGTTCTTCGACGATTCCGGTGAACATCACATCAGGCTATGTCGGTGGTAGACCGTCCCGGCAGGCCGGCCTCGATACGATGTCTGCCATGCGCAGACTTCTGATTGCCCTGGCAACCGCCACCACCGCCGCCGCGCTGTTCGCCGGCTGCTCATCCAAGGACAGCGGCGGCCCGTTGCCGGACGCGACGACGCTGGTCAAGGAGTCCGCCACCACCACCGCCGACCTCAAGAGCGCGCACCTGGCGCTGTCGGTAACCGGCCAGATCAAGAACCTGCCGGTCAAGACCCTCGAGGGTGACCTGACCAACGAGCCGACCACCGCCGCCAAGGGCAGCGCGACGATCACCATGCTGGGCAGCGACGTCGACGCCAAGTTCATCGTGATCGACGGCGACCTGTTCGCGGCGATCACCGGAGACGACTACGACAACTACGGCGCCGCCGACAAGATCTACGACGTGGCCGCGATCTTGAGCCCGGACAAGGGGTTGGCCAACATGCTGGCCAACCTCAAGGACCCGAAGGCGCAGGGCCGCGACACCATCAACGGCCAGAAGACGATCCGGGTCACCGGTGAGGCGCCCGCCGACGAGGTGAACAAGCTGGCACCGCAGCTCAAGGCCACCGCCCCGACACCGTGCACGGTCTGGATCCAGGAGGAGGGCGACCACCAGCTGGTGCAGGCCAAGCTCGACCCCAGCGCGGGTAACTCGATCCAGATGACGCTGTCGAACTGGAACGCCCCGGTCAGCGTCGACAAGCCGGCAGGAGCGTAATGCGGGTCAATCGCCGACTCGCGATCAGCGCAGGCAGCCTCGCGGTCCTGCTCGGCGCCCTCGACACCTATGTCGTGGTCACGATCATGCGCGACATCATGGCGCCGCAGCCGGCCGGTGTCGGCATCCCGATCAACAAGATCCAGCAGCTCACCCCGATCATCACCTGCTACCTGCTCGGCTACATCGCCGCGATGCCGCTGCTGGGCCGGGCCTCTGACCGGTTCGGCCGCAAGCTGCTGCTGCAGGTCAGCCTGGCCACCTTCGCGGTCGGCTCGGTGGTGACGGCGCTGTCGACGGACCTGTCGATGCTGGTGGTGGGCCGCACCATCCAGGGCATCGCCAGCGGCGCCCTGCTGCCGGTGACCCTGGCGCTCGGCGCTGACCTCTGGTCGCAGCGCAACCGGGCCGGGGTGCTCGGCGGGATCGGCGCCGCCCAGGAGCTGGGCAGTGTGCTCGGCCCGCTGTACGGCATCTTCATCGTCTGGTTGCTGCGCGACTGGCGCGACGTGTTCTGGATCAACGTGCCGCTGACCGCGATCGCCATGGTGATGATCCACTTCAGCCTGCCGTCGCGGGCCGAGGCCGCCGAAGACGGGGCTCCGCCCGAACGCGTCGACGTCGTCGGCGGCCTGCTGCTGGCGGTGGCGCTGGGCCTGGCCGTGGTCGGGCTGTACAACCCCGAACCCAGCGCCAAGCAGGCCCTGCCCGACTGGGGGCTGCCGGTGCTGGGGGCGGCCCTGGTGGCTACCGTGGTGTTCGCGGTCTGGGAGCGGTTCGCCCGCACCAAGCTGATCGACCCGACCGGCGCCCGCTTCGGGCCCTTTATGGCGGCGCTGGGCGCCTCGGTGTGTGCCGGGGCGGCGCTGATGGTGACGCTGGTCGACGTCGAGCTGTTCGGGCAGGGCGTCCTGGGCATGACACAGAACGAGGCCGCCGGGCTGCTGCTGCGGTTCCTGATCGCGTTGCCGGTGGGTGCGCTGATCGGCGGCTGGATCGCGACCCGGGCCGGGGACCGGTCGGTGACGTTCGTCGGCCTGCTGATCGCCGCCGGCGGCTACTGGCTGATCTCGAAATGGCCCGTTGATCTGCTGGCCTACCGGCACGATTTCTTCGGACTGTTCTCGCTGCCGGCCCTGGACACCGATCAGATGCTGGCCGGCTTCGGGCTGGGCCTGGTGATCGGCCCGCTGACGTCGGCGGTGATGCGGGCGGTGCCGCCCCGCGAACACGGCATCGCCGCATCCGGTGTGGTGGTGGCCCGGATGACGGGCATGCTGGTCGGGATGGCCGCCCTGTCGGCGTGGGGGCTGTACCGGTTCAACCAGATCCTGGCCGGGATCCCGAAGGTTCCCGGGGGCAGCCTGGCCGAGAAGATGGCCGCGACCGCGCACAACTCCAAGCTGGCGTTCGCCATGATGTACGGCGAGATCTTCGGGATCACCGCGCTGGTCTGTGTGGTGGGCGCCGTGCTCGGGTTGTTCATCGGCAGCAACGCCGACCACGCCGAGGACCCGGAGCTGCCCGAAGCGCAAGCCAGCCTCGCCCGCTGAAAGCGGCTCCCAGCCTCAGTTGGGGACCAGCGACAGCAGCAGGTCCGGGCCGATCGGCTCCACCGAGTCGTAGCGCCAGCGCAGCGCCCGGGCGATGCTGGGCACCCCGACGTCGTCGACGGCGGTGATCGGCCCGCCGAGCAGGATCGGCGCCACATAGGCCAGGATGCGGTCGATCGCCCCGGCCCGCAGGAACGCGCCGGCCAGCGTGGGCCCGCCCTCCAGGAGCACGTCGGTGCGGTCCGAGAGCGCCCGCAGCACCTCGGCCGGGTCATGGGTCCGAATCACCATGGTGCGCGAATCATCGTTGAGCACATGCGCGTCGGCGGAGATCTCCCGCTGCCCCACCACCACCCGCAGCGGCTGCCGGTCGGCCAGGGTGCCGTCGGGAAGCCGGGCGGTCAGCGTCGGATCGTCGACGAGCACCGTCCCGGTGCCGACCACGATGGCGTCGGCGGCGGCGCGGCGGCGGTGCAGATCGGCCCGGGCGGCCTCGCTGGTGATCCACTGGCTGGATCCGTCGGCAGCCGCGCTGCGGCCGTCGATGCTGGTGGCGTACTTCCAGGTGACGTGCGGTAAGCCGGTGCGCTGTTTGTGCAGCCATTCCCGCAGCGGCCCGGCGCGCACCGCGTCGGCCTGCACGCCGGCGAGCACCTCGAGCCCGGCCGCGGCCAGTCGCGCCGCCCCGCCCGCCGCCTCCGGGTTGGGGTCGTCGACGGCGTAGGCCACCCGGGCCACACCGGCGGCCAGCAGGGCGTCTACGCACGGCGGGGTGCGGCCGTGGTGATTGCAGGGCTCCAGCGTGACGACCACCGTGCCTCCGGCGGCCAGCTCACCGGCGCGGCGCAGCGCCACCACCTCGGCGTGGGCCTCCCCGGTCGGGCCGGTGCCGCCGACGCCGACCACCCGCCCGTCCCGGTCGACGACGACCGCGCCCACCGGCGGGTTGGGATAGGTCTTGCCCTTGACCCGCTGCGCCTGCTCGATGGCGAGCAGCATCGCGGCATCGTGGCCGGCGGCGTCGGTGGCCGGCTTGGTGCTCATGCGCGCAGATGCGGCGACGCGGTGAGGGCTTGGCGGCGCAGCGATTCCACCGCAGCGGCCGGGTCCTCGGCGCTGTAGACGGCCGAGCCGGCGACGAAGCAGTCCACTCCGGCCTCGGCGGCCTGTTCGACGGTGTCGGTGTTGATGCCGCCGTCGATCTCCACCAGGATGCTCAACTCCCCGGCGTCGACCAGCTTGCGGACCGCACGCACTTTGCCGAGCACCTCGGGGATGAAGGACTGTCCGCCGAAACCGGGCTCCACCGACATCACCAGCAGGGTGTCGAAGTCGCGCAGGATCTCCAGGTAGGGCTCCAGCGGGGTGCCCGGTTTGATGCTGAGGCCGGCTTTGGCGCCGGCGGCCCGGATGTCGCGGGCCACCGCGATCGGGTTGTCGGTGGCCTCGGCGTGGAAGGTGACGTTGTGGGCGCCGGCTTCGGCGTACGGCGGCGCCCAGCGGCCCGGATCCTCGATCATCAGATGGCAGTCCATCGGGATGTCCGTGGCTTTGAGCAGACTTTCCACCACCGGCAGGCCGATCGTCAGATTGGGCACGAAGTGGGCGTCCATCACGTCGACGTGCAGCCAATCGGCGCCCTTGACGGCGGCGGCCTCCTCGGCGAGCCGGGCGAAGTCCGCCGACAGGATCGACGGGGCGATCATGGGTCGTGACACGAGCCTCAGCCTACTTGCAGCGCCGCGGCGAACATGGCGTCGGTGCCGTGCCGGTGCGGCCACAGCTGCACGTGCGGGCCGTCCCCGAGCTGATCGGCCGGTGCGAACAGCGGCCGGGTGTCCAGGGCGGTCACCGGGTTCCGCCGCAGCGCATCGGCCACCACGCCGACCGTTTCGGCCAGGTGCGGCGAGCACGTCGCATACAGCACCACGCCCCCGGGCCGGGTCAACGTGATCGCCGCGGACAGCAGTTCGCGCTGCAGTTTCGCCAGCACCGGAATGTCGGCGGGCTGGCGGCGCCACCGCGCTTCGGGGCGGCGTCGCAGCGCGCCCAGACCGGTGCAGGGCACGTCGACCAGCACCCGGTCGAAGCCGGGTTGGAGTCCGGTGTCGCGGCCGTCGGCGGTCAGCACCTGCACGTCGAGGCCGCGGGTGTTCTCCGCGACCAGCGCGGCGCGCTGGGGCGCCTGCTCCACGGCGGTCACCCGGGCCCCGGTCTCGGCTGCCAGCGCCGCCAGCAGTGCGGTCTTGCCGCCCGGCCCGGCACACAGGTCCAGCCACCGCCCGGTGTCGCCGTCCACCGGGGCCAGCGCGCATGCGCGGGCCACCAATTGACTGCCCTCGTCCTGGACCAGGGCTTGGCCGCCGCGTACCGGCGGCAGCCGCCCCGGGTCGCCGCCGGACAGATACACCGCATACGGCGAATACCGGCCCGCGGTGCCGTCCACGGCGGCGGCCAGCTCGGCGGCGGTCAGGACGCCGGGCCGGGCGGCCAGGTGCACCTGAGGACGCTCGTCGTCGCCGGCCAACACCGCGTCGAGTTCCCCGGCGGCCGGTCCCAGCGCATCGGCGAAGGCCTGCGCGATCCAGCGCGGGTGCGCGCGGGTGAACGCTGCGTGGCCGATGGGATCGGTGGCCGCATCCGGGGCCAGCTCCGCGGTCCAGGACGCTTCGTCGCGGGTGCTGATGGTACGCAGTACGCCGTTGACGAAACCTGCTCGTGCCGAGTCGAATTCGATGGCCGCCTGTTCGACCGTGGTGGACACTGCGGCATGCGCGTCGACCCGGGTGCGCAGCAGCTGGTAGCTGCCCAGCCGCAGCAGGTCCAGCAGCACCGGGTTGATCGCATCGGGTGAACGCTGCGCCGCCGCTCCGATGATCGCGTCGAGCAGTCCGCGGACCCGGCAGGTTCCATAGGTCAGCTCGGTGGCGAAAGCCGCGTCGCGGCCGGTGATTCCGCGTTCGGACAACAACGCCGGCAGCGCCAGGTTGGCGTAGGCGTCTCGCTGCGAGACCGCCTGCAGCACGTCGAAGGCGGCGCGCCGCGCCGGATCCAGAGGTTTACGACGCGGTGGGCGCGGACCGCCGGCGGGCCGCTGCGGACGACGCGGCGGGCGGGTCATGACGCGCGCACGGTCGAGTCGAGCCGGGCGCCGCGCGCCCAGTCGGCGGCGTTCATCGGTTTCTTCCCGGGCGGCTGAACCTGCCCCAACCGGACCGGCACCGATCCGGTGCCGACCCACACGCTGCGTCGGTCGATCTGAATGACCCCGGGCGACAGGTCTTTTGGACCGTCATCAGCGGAGTCGGCGATGGCCACCGGGCCGAGTTTGACGCGCAGGTCACCGATCACCGTCCAGGCTCCGGGTGCCGGGGTGACGGCCCGGATGCGGCGCTCGATCACGGCAGCGGGCAGCTCCCAGCGCACCCGGGCGTCGTCGACGCTGATCTTCGGCGCGTAGCTGACCCCCTCCCGCGATTGCGGCACCGCGTTCAGCGCCCCGTCGGCGATCCCGTCGAGGGTGGCCGCCAGCAGTTCGGCACCCGAGACCGCCAACCGCCCGAGCAGCTCACCGGCGGTGTCATCGGGCCGGATCGTCTCGGTGACGACCCCGTATACCGGCCCGGAATCCAGTTCCGGCTCGATCCGAAACGTCGTCGCACCGGTCACCTCGTCACCGGCGGCGATGGCCGCCTGCACCGGCCCGGCACCCCGCCAGGCCGGCAGTAGCGAGAAATGCAGATTGACCCAGCCGTGCCGCGGTAGCGCCAACAAGCCGTCGCGCAGCAACGCCCCGTAGGCGACCACCGGGCAGCACTCCGGCGCGAGTTCGGCCAGCTCGGCGACGAACTCGGCCGAGTTCGGCTTGTCCGGCCGCAGCACCGGGATGTCGTGGTCGAGGGCGAAGCGCGCCACTGGAGACGGCTGCAGGTGCCCCCGCCGCCCGGATGCCGCATCGGGGCGAGTCAGTACCGCGACCACCTCGTGGCGCGGCGAGTCGATCAGCCGTCGCAACGACGGCAACGCGGTGTCCGGGGTGCCGGCGAAGACGATGCGCACCGGGACAGTTTAAGGAAGCGGCAGGGCGCCGCGACCGCTACCGCACGCCCTCATCGCGGGCCTGGATCATGCCGCGCCACAGCTCGTGGGCTGTCCGCACGCTCTGGTCCAGTGGTTGCGCGGTGTCGATGCGCTGCGCGGTGTCCCACTGGAAGTCTTGGGCGGAGAGCGCGGCCGCGATCTGCGGTGTCGCGTCGGAGTTGCCCGGCGCCCGGTTCCTGATCCGGTCGGCGGCGACATCAGCCGGTACCGCACAGCGGATCTCAGCCACCGCTGCGTGTTTGGCGACGGCCAGGCGGTGGGCATCGGCACGGATCTTCGCGTCGCGCCAGGTGCCGTCGAGGATGACCGACTGGCCACCGTCCAGGTACCGACCCGCCCGATGCAGCATCGCCTCGTAGACGGCTGCGACGTTGGCCGGGGCATACAGACCCGCGCCGAGGCTGCCCGGCTCGCCGCTGAGCCGCCCGGAGCTGCGCAGCTCCTGACGCACATCGTCGGTGGACAGCACCACCGCCCCCACCTGTTCGGCCAGCTTTCGGGCCAGCGTCGACTTTCCGGTTCCAGGACCGCCACCGACGAGCACCAGCCGAACCGCGCCGTTCTCCAAATGGCGCAGGGCGATGTCCAGGTGGGCGGCCGCGGCCGCCTCGGCCCCCGCTCTGCGCTGCGTCAGCCGTACGCAGTCCACTTTGGCTCGCACCACCGCCCGGTAGGCGAGATAGAAATCCCGCAGTGACGACGGCGCGGTGTCGCCCGCATGCGCGGCGTAGCTGTCCAGAAAGGTGTCGCCAAGGTCCTTGCGTCCGAGGAATTCCAGATCCATCGCAAGGAAGGCGGCGTCATCGATGCCGTCGATGTAGCGCAACTCGTCGCTGAACTCCAGGCAGTCGAGTAGCACCGGCTGGTTGTCGGCCCAGAAGATATCGTCGGCGAGCAGGTCGGCATGGCCGTCGACGATGCGCCCCTGCTCGACCCGCTGGGCGAACAAACAGGCCCGGCCGGCAACGTATTCGGCGGCCAGCGCCTGCACACGCCGCACGGTCTCGGACGGCACCGCGGTGTCGGCGTGACGTTGCAGGGTGGGGAAATTGTCATCCCAGCGCCGCCGGATCGCCTCGGGCGTGCCCTGCAGGCTGATGCGGGGGCCGCGTTCGGCTCGCTGATGAAAATCGGCCAGCAGGGCCGCGATGCTGTCGAGCACGTGCTCGACGGGCTCACCACGCTTCACCATCGAAGCGAGGCGATCCTCGTCGTGATAGCGGCGCATCACGATGATCGGTTCGGAAGCGGCGCCGGCGGGGTCACTTAGATGCGCGATCCCGAAATAGCTGTCCGGGGAGAGTCGGCTGTTCAGCTCTACTTCGCGCGCGCACGCCTGCTCACGCTGCGCGGCCGCCCGGAAATCGAGGAAGTCGGTCTGCACCGGCTTCTTGGCCTTGAAGGCCCGTTCGCCGGCCACCACCACCACGCCGGTGTGCGTTTCATAGGCCTGGATGTAGGGCGCCGCTTGCGGCGCGTCCGCGTCGCCGTGTGTCGCGAAATCCATGCCGTCCAGTGTTCACCCTCGCGGCCAGGTCACCGAGCGGGCCGGCTGGTAACGGCGGCAGACCCGTGGGAAAGGGGCCGGTCGCGGGCCCAATGGCGCGGCCCGAAGTGCTAACGGCCCTTCCGTCGGCTTGGGAGTCGAGCAATCATGGAAGGCAGTTAGAGATCGGAGGCCAGGATGTCTGCCCCGATGGTGGAGACCGAGACCGTCAAGGATGCGGTGCGGGCGGCATGCCGTGCCCCGTCGCTGCACAACATCCAGCCGTGGCGGTGGGTGTTCGACGGTGCTGCGCTGCAGTTGTTCCTCGACCCGGGCCGGGTGCTGCCAACCGACCGGGCCGGGCGTGAGGCGATCATCGGTTGCGGTGCGGCGCTGGACCACCTTCGGGTGGCCATGTGCGCCACCGGCCTGCGCGCCGGCATCGAGCGGTTCCCCAATCCCAACGATCTCAATCATCTGGCGTCGATTCGATTCGCTCGGATGGAGTACGTCACCGACGGTCACCGCCGTCAGGCAGCAGCGATCTGGCAGCGCCACAGCGACCGCCTACCGATGCAGTCTCCGACGGACTGGCAACTGTTCGAACCGGTGCTGCGCAACCGCCTCGGCCAGCACGACGTACGCCTGGATGTACTGCCTGAGGACGCCCGGCCCCGCCTGGTGCAAGCATCACAACTCGCGGAGTCCTTGCGGCTCTACGATTCGGCTTACCACGCCGAGTTACGCCGGTGGACAGTGCCGTTCGCCGAATCCGCGGGCATTCCCTACAGCGCGTTGGCGTCGGCCGATGAAGGTAGCCGGGTCGATGTGGGCCGCGCGTTTCCGGCCGCCCACCACCCGGAACGACGAGTTCGGATCCAGCAGGACCAGGCGACGATCGTGGTGCTGTCGACCGGGAGCGATTCCCGCGCCGCCGCGCTGACGACCGGCGAAGCACTCTCGGCGGTTCTGCTGGAATGCACGATGGCCGGCCTGGCCACCTGCCCGCTGACCCACCTCACCGAAGTTCAGGTGTCCCGGGAGATCGTCGAGACGCTGGTGGGCGGCAACGCGGTACCACAGGTGTTGATCCGGATCGGGCACGCGCCCGCAACCGACGAACCACCACCGGCCACCCCGCGCCGCCCGCTCGAGGACGTCCTGGAGATAACCGGCGGGTAGCGGCCGGCGGCGGTCAGCCGATATGCAGCGGGTCGATCTGTACCCGCACCGGATGGTGCGACCCGCGGGCGCTGAGCACCCCGATGCCGTGGCGCAGTGCCGCCGAGAGCGCCAGGCCATGATCGCGGCCGACCCGGGCCAGCATCCGGATCACCGGTAGTTCGTCCGGGACACCGGCCGGGCGCCGCACCCCCGGCGGCAGCGGCACCGGGCCGAGCACGTCAGCGCCGTCGGGCAGCCGTGCCTGCTCCAGGAGCGCGGTCACCGACTCCGGGTCGCCGTCGAGGGCGGCCATGTGCACCGCCGGCGGCAACCCGACTTCCGTGCGCGTGGCCAGCTCGGCCTCGGCGTGGCCGACCGGATCCCACCGGATGAGGGCCTGCACGGTCGGGATCGACGAGTCGGCGACGACCGTTACCACCCCGCCCGCGTCACGGTCACGTACCAGCGCCGCCGCCGCCATCCAGCGTCGCAACGTGTCCTCGGCGGCACGCAGGTCCTGCCGGCCCAGCAGCGCCCAGCTGTCCAGGAGCAGCGCCGCTCCGTATCCCTGCGGGGCCCGCGGCTCGGCGCCGGGCGTGGCGATCACCAGGGCGGGGCCGTCGGCGGTGCGATCGACGATGGTCTCGCCGGCGGAGGTGACGACCGCGGTGCCCGGGAAGGCGCGGCCGAGTTCTTCGGCGGTGCGGCGGGCGCCGACGACCACCGCCCGCACGGCATCCGAGCCGCAGCGCGCGCACCGTAGCGCCGGGTCGACCCGGCCGCACCAGCGGCAGACGGCGGCACCGCCGCGGTCCGGCAGCGACAGCGGGCCGGTGCAGTGCCGGCATCGGGCGATGGTGCGGCAGCGTCCGCACGCCAGCGACGGCACATACCCGCGCCGCGGCACCTGCACCAGCACCGGTGCACCGGCGGCCAGCGCGCTGCGCGCGCTCTGCAGCGCGACCGAGGGCAATCGGGCGGTGCGTGCGGCGGCGTCACGCTCCTCGGCGTATCCGGTGTCATCGAGGGCCACCACCCGCGGCGCTGCCGCCCGCAGCACCGTCCGCGGCGCCACGAGGTCGTGCGCCCACCCGGCCCGTACCAGCGCGTGTGCTTCGGCGGTGCGCGTGTACCCACCGATCAGTGCGGCGCAGCCCGCCAGGTGCACGCGCAGCATCGCCACCTCGCGGGCGTGCGGGTAGGGCGCTCGTGGCTCAGCGAGACTGTCATCGCCGTCGTCGAAGACCATGACCAGTCCCAGGTCGGCCAGCGGGGCGAACACCGCACTGCGGGTGCCGATCACCAGCCGGGCCCCGCCGCGCAGTACTGATAACCAGCGTCGGTACCGGGTGGCCGGCCCCAGGCCGGCCGATAACGCGACGACCGCGGACTCGTCGATCCGGGCCGTTGCGGTCCGGCACAAGGCGTCGATGTCGCGTTGGTCGGGCACGATCGCTAGGGCCGTGCGTCCGGCTCGAATCGTCTGTGCAGCAGCCTCGACGAACCGGTCGGCCCACGAATCGCCCGGCAGCACCTGCCACACCGCACGCGCCGCGCGGCCCTCCCCGAGCGCCGCCAGGAACGGTCCGCCCGCCCGGTAGCGCTGCCAGCCGGCCGGATCGACCGGTGCGAGCACGGGGGCCGGCACCGGTGGCACCGCCTCGCGTTCTACCCGGGCGTGCCGCGGCGGTACCGCCAGCCGCAACACGTCGGCCCGGCTGCCGCAGTAACGGGCTGCGACCGCCTCCACCAGCCGGCGGACCTCGGCGGTGAGCACCGGTTCGGCCGAGATCACCCGCTCCAACCGGCCCAGCCGCCCGGCATGGTCGGTATCGGCGCGGCGCTCCCAGATGAAGGCGTCGACCAGCCGGCCGTGGAAGCGCACCCGCACCCGTGCTCCGGGCTGGGCGTCCTCGGACTGCTCCGGGGCGACCAGATAGTCGAACTCGCGATCTAGGTGCGGCACCGAGAGCATCGGCAGCACCCGGGCGATGGGCTCGCTGTCAACGCTCACCACGCAGGTGTAGCAGACTCCGCCGACCGCGGCAGCCGCTGGTTCACAAGCCGGGCGGTCTGTGGATCGGCGACCGCACCGTTATCGGCGCGCAATTACCTTGCGGCGGTATGCCCGAGGAGCGTGGGGCGCATGCGGCGGCGGCGCGCGCCCGCGAAGCATCACTGGTCTGCCGGCAGCAGGCCGCGGCGCCAACCGATCAGCTGCTGTCGGTGACGCTGCGCGGCGCGGTCGATCAACTCCACGAGGGCCGGCGGCGTCTGGACGCCATCGGCGCCGAGATTCGCGAGGTGCTGGGCGATCCGCGCCGGGCGGCCTTGGACACCCCGGCCGGCGCCCGCCAGTTCCAGCTCTTTCTGGCCGCCAAGACCCGCGACATCCGCCGGGTCGTCGCCGACGCCGTCGCGGACAACCGGGCCCGTACCGCGCGGCTGCGCTCAGTCGGCGACGGCTATCGCGTCGCAGCCAAGGATCGCGATCGGCTCAACCGGCAGCTGCTCGCCGACGACATCAGCCGGGTGGAGAACGCCGCCGAGGCGATCAGCGCCGCCGAGATGATCCGCTACGACAACGCGCTCCGGGTCCGGGATGCGCTTGGGGTCAACGCCGCTCACGGCCCGGTGCTGCTGATCAGTTATGACCCGGCCGCGTTCGGTGGCCGGGGCCGGGCCGCCATCGCGATCGGCGATCCCGACACCGCCGACAACACCACTGTGCTGGTACCGGGGGCGCACAGCAGCGTCCGCGACGGCTACCTGTCGCACCCGGACGGGGTGAACCTCTACCGTGAGGTCGCCCGTGCCGATCCCACTCGATCGAATTCGGTCGTTGTGTGGATGGGCTACCGCGCCCCGGACAGCCTGTTGGATCCCGCGGTGGCACAACCGGATTCAGCGCGAGCCGGCGGCCGCCTGCTGGCCGCCGACGTCAACGCCCTGCGGGCGGCGCACCGCGGCGCGGCGCATATCACGGTGATCGGGCATTCGTACGGTTCGACGACGGTGGCCGACGCCGCGGCCGGCTTCGGGATGCGGGCCGACGACGTGGTGCTCGTCGGTTCGCCCGGAACCGACCTGGCGCGCAGCGCCAAGGATTTTCACCTGCCGGCGACAGGGCATGTGTATGTGGGTGCGGCATCCTCGGACCCGATCACCGGATTCGCCGGTGAACCGCAACTGCCGCTGCCCGGAACGGCGGCCACCGTCGGGCTCGGCCGTGATCCGGCCGCCGACGGCTACGGCTCGACTCGGTTCAAAGCCGAGGCCCCTGGCCTGTCCTGGCCGATGGCCGACCACAGCTCCTACTTCGCACCGGGCACCGAATCGCTGTTCAGCATCGGCGATATCGCCTCGGGCCACGGCGACGCGCTGGCACACGACCACATGACCGCACCGCACCGTCGTCGGCTTCCCGCATTCGACCCCGAACGGCTGCGTCCGGGCACCGGAGGCCACCGGCATTGACCGCCAGTGGGTTTCAGCCAGCGGCTGTCTGTTCGGCCCGCTGCGACCGGCCGAAGAAGAAACCGGCCGTGATGAGCAGTTGCGCCGCGGCATAGGCCCACCAGATCGGCACGGCCAACACCTCGTTGCCCAGCACGAACCGGCTGATCGCGATCATGGCGTCCGACACCGCGAACAGCACCGCGCCCACCGCGGTCCAACGGGTGGGCAGCTTCGCCAGCAGAGCTGCGCACACCATGGCACCGAGCACCACGACGTAGACGGTCACCGGCACCGTCATCTGTTCGCGGACCAGGCCGGGCCAGAACCACACCAGCAGAGCCAGGCAGCTCACCGCGATCAAGCCCACCCCGAGGAGCCTGCTTCGCGACACCGCTGCCAGCGGAACCAGCGCCCCCAGAAAACACAAGTGCGCCAACAGAAATGCCGTCAGCCCGGCCACGAACGACGGCTCCCACCACGGGATGGCCAGCAACCAGTCGCCGGCCGCCGACAAGATCAGCGCGGGGATCAGCCAGCGCGCCTCGCGCAGGATCGGGTGCGCGGCCGCGGCAACGGCCAGCAGCACCGCCATCGCCGCCTTGAACGCCGGTTGGCCGATCCAGTGCCCCGTCAACGCCTCCCCCGGCGCTGACCGCAACGCCAGCACGGTCAGAAAGACGCCGTAGCCCGCACCGACCCAACCGGCCGCGGCCCAGGCGGTGGGGACCAGCCGCGTTGCGTACGGTGTTCTCATGCCGCTCACCGAGGATGACTCCGCTATCGATCCCATAGTGCTGAAGGTACTGGACGCCGTCCCCTTCCGACTCACACTTGCCGACGGTGTCGAGGCGGCGCGCCGCCAGATGCGTGACCTGCCACGCCGGCCGGTCTACCCCGACCTGCCCAGCGAGGACCGGGTCATCGACGGCCCGGCCGGGAACCTGCCGGTGCGTATCTACCGGCCACCGAGCGCGGGCAACGGCCCCGCAGCCGTGGTGGTGTTCTTCGACGGCGGCGGTTTCGTCGCCGGCGACCTCGACACCCACGACGGCACCGCCCGCCAGCACGCGGTCGACGCCGACGCGGTCGTGGTGTCGGTGGACTACCGGTTGGCGCCCGAGCACCCATTCCCCGCTGCCGTGCAGGACGCCCTGGCGGCCACCGAGTGGGTGGCAGCGCACGCCGCCGAACTGGGCGTGGACCCGGCCCGGCTGGCGGTGGCCGGGGATTCGGCCGGCGGCAACCTGGCTGCGGTGGTGGCTCAACTGGCCCGCGACGCCGGCGGGCCGGCGATCTGCTTTCAGCTGCTGTGGTACCCGGCCACCACCTACGACATCACGTTGCCGTCGTTCAGCGAGAACGCCGACGCACCGATCATCGACCGTGACGCGATCGCCGCGCTGACGCTGGCCTATGCCGCCGGCGTGGACCTGAGCGATCCGCCGCCGACGCTGGCCCCCGCGCGTGCCGCGAATCTGGCCGGCCTGCCGCCGGCCTACATTGCGGTGGCCGGCCACGACCCGTTGCGCGACGACGGCATCCGCTACGGCGAGCTGCTCTCCGCGGCCGGGGTGCCGGTGCAGGTGCACAACGCCACCACGCTGGTGCACGGCTACCTAGGCTATGCCGGGGTGATCCCGGCGGCTACCGAGGCCACCGACCGCGGGCTGGCGGCGCTGAAAGCGGCCCTGCACGGTTGATATCCGATGCGGCTGAACCAGGTCACCCTCGGCTGCACCGACATCGACCGGTCGGAGCGGTTCTACCGGCTGCTGGGTCTGCGGCTGATCGTCAAGACTGACGATTACCTGCGGTTCGAGTGCCCGGCCGGGGACAGCACCTTTTCGGTGGAACGGGTCACTACGGTGCCGGCCGACGAGCAGGTGACGATCTACTTCGAAACCGACGACGTCGACGGCGAATACCGGCGCCTGCGCGACGTGGTCGAGTTCAGCCAGCCGCCCACCGACATGCCCTGGCTGTGGCGAGAGGCCAGGCTGCGTGATCCCGACGGGCACCCGCTGTGCCTGTTTCACGCCGGGGACGCCCGCCGGAATCCACCGTGGCGGCTCGGCCGGCCAGATTCGCCGTAACACGGCACCGGCCCGCTGTTCGGCGCGCGACCGTCGAGCGGTAGCAGCGACGAGGAGCCGAGCACTGCGTCGACGGTTTCTGACCGCTGCCGCCCACCGCCGAACGTGAAGGCAGCTTCACACTCGGCGCCGAACGTGAAACCAGCTTCAC
>NZ_LZJK01000067.1 GCF_001667945.1 Mycolicibacter sinensis
CCGACGTCGCCGGGCCGCCGCCCCGGCAGCGGCGATCGCGGTGATCGTCGACGCCGCCGGCGCGCGCTGCCCGGTCTGCAACGACCAGCATCGCCGGCTGGTCGATGCCCTGTCGCTGGAGTTGTCGCGCAACGACATTGCGCTGCTCAGCGCGCATGTGGTGGACCGGGTGGCGCGCGGGGGCCGGTGGCGCTGTGTCGACGGCTGCGGCGCGGGCGGCCCGGTCGAAGACCCGGCGGCGTCTCCGCTGGCCGCAGCCGCGGTGCTGGAGGGCAGGCGGCTGTATCCGCGCCGGGCGGACCTGCAGGCGGTGATCGCCCCCGACACCGCGTGCCTTGCCGCGGTGGCAGCCGTGATCGACGACCAAGCCGCAGACCGGGCGGCCGCGGTCGCTGCCGACGGTCAGCGCCGGGCCCGCCGCGATGTCGAAGCGATGCTGCAGGCCGTGGCCGCGTTGGCCGCCGGTCGCGAGCCAACCGAGGTGGAACTGGCGCGGCTTGGATGCTCGCTGACCGACGTTTTGGTCCGCGATACCTTGTGCGCATTGGCAATCGGCGAACACGCCAGCGACGCGGAGATGTTGTGGTCGATCTTGGCGCGCGCGCTGCCTGGTCCGTGGCGGGCCGACGCGCTGGTGCTGCTGGCGTTCAGCGCCTATGCGCGGGGGGACGGGCCGCTGGCCGGAGTGTCGCTGGAGGCCGCGTTGCGCTGCGTGCCGGATCACCGGATGGCGGGCCTGCTCGACACGGCGCTGCAGTCGGGATTGCGTCCGGACCGGATCCGCGGGCTGGCCGACACCGGATTTCGGCTGGCGGCACAGCTCGGCGTGCGGCTCCCGCAGCGGCAGGGCCTCGGCCGGCGCGCCGGCTGAGAGCAACCGGTCAGACCTTCTGAACCTTGACGGCGTGCGCCATCTCGTAGGGCAGGCTGACGTCGGTATGGCCGGGCATCACGATGGTCACGCCGTCGTCGGCGTCGGCCTCGACGGTGACCCGTGCGTTGGGCACCACACCGGCCTCCTTCAGCCGGGTGATCAAGTCGATGTCGCCTTGCACATGTTCGGTGAGCTGGCGCACCACCACCGCCACCGGCGAGCCGGCCGGCAACTCGGTCAACCGCACCAGGTCGGCCTCCCAAGGGCCGGAGTCCGCGCCGAAACCGAGATCCAGCAACCCGGGGATCGGGTTGCCGAACGGCGAGGTGGTGGGGTTGTCCAGCACCTGGACCAGCCGACGCTCGACCTCCTCGCTCATCACGTGCTCCCACCGGCAGGCCTCGGCGTGCACGTCTTCCAGCGGCAGCCCGATGATGTCGACGAGCAGTCGCTCGGCCAGCCGGTGCTTGCGCATCACCGACACGGCCAGCGCACGGCCCTTCTCGGTCAGTTCGAGGTGACGGTCACCGGCCACCCGCAGCAGCCCATCGCGCTCCATCCGGGACACCGTCTGGCTGACGGTCGGACCGCTTTGTTCCAGCCGCTCGGCTATCCGGGCACGCAAGGGGGTGACACCCTCTTCCTCAAGGTCGTAGATCGTCCTGAGGTACATCTCGGTGGTATCAACCAACTCATTCATTCCGCACCTTCCGTCGCAGCTGAGTCTACTTCGGCGGGCCTGCGCCCGGTGAGCCAGCGACGCCGATGGGACCCAACTGACAGACGCGTCCGCCGGGCCGCCGCAACGGCGCGGCGGCCCGGCGGAGCAAGGTCAGCTGGCGTAGGAACGCAACCGGTCGGCGCGTTCGCCGTGCCGCAGCTTGGCCATCACCTCGCGCTCGATCTGGCGGACCCGCTCGCGGGACAGGCCGAACAGCTTGCCGATCTGATCCAGCGTGCGCGGCTGCCCGTCGTCGAGGCCGAACCGCAGCCGGATCACCTGGTGCTCACGTTCGTCCAGGGTTGCCAGCACGCTGCGGATGTCGGTGTGCAGCAGCTCGGAGATCACCGCGTTCTCCGCGGACATCGCCTCGGAGTCCTCGATGAAGTCGCCCAGCGGCGCCTCCTCGTCGGAGCCGACCGGCATATCCAGGCTCACCGGGTCGCGGCTGTGCTCCAGCAGGTCGTTGATCTTCTCCGCCGGGATACCGGATTCGGCGGCCAGCTCCTCATCGGTGGCCTCGCGCCCGAGCTGCTGATGCATCTCGCGCTTGATCCGTGCCAGCTTGTTGACCTGTTCGACCAGGTGCACCGGCAGCCGGATGGTGCGGCTCTGATCGGCCATGCCACGGGTGATGGCCTGGCGGATCCACCACGTCGCGTAGGTGGAGAACTTGAAACCCTTTGCGTAGTCGAACTTCTCCATCGCGCGGATCAACCCGAGGTTGCCTTCCTGGATCAGGTCCAGCAGCGGCATCCCGCGGCCGGTGTAGCGCTTGGCCAGTGAGACCACCAGGCGCAGGTTGGCTTCGAGCAGATGCCGGCGGGCGGCCTCGCCGTCACGGACCACCGCGGCCAGCTCGCGCTTGCGCTTCTCGCCGAAGCGCTTGCGGGTTTCGAGCAGGTGCTGCGCGTAAAGCCCGGCCTCGATGCGTTTGGCGAGCTCCACCTCGTCGGCGGCATTGAGCAGTGCGGTCTTGCCGATACCATTGAGGTACACCCGCACCAAATCCGCGGCTGGACTCTGCGCGTCCAGATCGCCGTCGATCCGACTGATGGTGGCATCTGCCTTTGCCATTACGGCCTCCCGTTGATCGGCTTCAGCTGTCACAAGTGACAACGTCCAACACGGGTGCAGAGTTCCCGCCCGATCGGTTTTCCACACCACTTGACGTGCGGGAATACACCGATGACTTTGAGAATGTGTTAAGAACCGGTACCGTGCGGCGGCTCGTCGGCGGCGCCGCCGCCCGGCCGGCCCGGCTCGGGACCCGGCTCGCAGGTCGCTGATCCGGGCTCGGTCTGCGGAGGCCACGGACGCTCCAGCGCGCGGCGCGAGGCGGTAGGGAACAGCGGGGTATGGGTCGGTGCGGCGTCGTAGCGGCGCGGCTCATCGGCGCTGCGCGGTGGGCGGTCATTGGCGATCAGCACCGCCATCCACGGCAGCGGTATCGACGCGAGCAGGATCAGCAGTGAGATCAAGCCGTTGTGCCAGGCTCCGTAGGCGATCGCGGCCAGGATCAACGCCGGCACCCGGAACGCCATCAGCGTCAGGTACTTGCGTACCCGTTCACGGTGCTGCTGTTCGTAGGACGGGGCGGCCGCGGTGATGAGCACCGGCCGACCGTCGTCGTCGAAACCCAGCTCGGGGCCGTGCTTCATCACTCCACTGTCCCACACCGAGCGGGGTCGCGGCAGGTGGGGTTTTAAGATCCGTTGCGTTCTGGGCACAATGGGCAGATGGGCACACAGACCGACACCCTCGAGCGCACCGATGCCGAGGAACGCGTCGATGACGGGACCGGCGGCGACACCCCGAAGTACTTCCACTACGTCAAGAAGGACAAGATCGCCGAGAGCGCGGTCATGGGCACGCACGTGGTGGCCCTGTGCGGGGAGGTGTTCCCGGTGACCAAGGCGGCGAAGCCGGGATCGCCGGTCTGCCCGGACTGCAAGCGGATCTACGCGACCCTCAAGAAGGGCTGACCGGGTCGTCGTCGCCGGCGTCGGTTCGCGCCGTCCGGGACAGCACCCAGTTGCGGAGCTGACGCAGGTGGGTCGGCTGCGCCGGCCACTCCTCCTGAACGGCGGCGTTGAGTTCCGCGCCCAGCATGATGGCGAAGCCGAGCAGAAACGCGAACAGCAGGAAGGCGATCGGCGTTGCCAGCGCTCCGTAGGTGTAGCCGGTGCTGGTGATGTAGCGCAGGTAGACCCGCAGACCCAGGGTGGCCACGACGAACACGGTGGTGGCCAGCACCGCACCGATCACCAGCCGGTGTGAGGGCAGGGGCTTGGGCAGCGATACCCGGTAGAGCACCGTCACCGCCACCAGCAGCCCCAACACCAAGGTCGGGTAGTAGCCGAACCGCAGCAGATCCGTCCACCGGTCGGGAAGGTGTTCGGCCACCGCGTGCGGGCCCAGCGCGGCGAACGGGGCCGCGGCGACGGCGATGACCAGCATCGCCACGTACAGCCCCAGCGCGAAGAACCGTTGGCGCACTGGGTGGCGCAGCGGGGTCTGATCGTGGGCCTCGACGACCGAGTCGACGAACGCCGAGATCGCCGAGGACCCGGCCCACAGCGAAATCACGAAACCCAGGGAAACCACCTCCCCGCGTGCGTTGGAGACGATGTCGCGCACGGTCGGTTCGATGATCTCCACCACCACATTCTTCGAGAAGAAGCTGCTGGCCATGCCGATCAGCCGGTTCTGGATGGTTGCCAGCGTGTCCGGGCCGAACAACGGTGCCACATACGACAGGCTGCCCAGCATCCCGAGCAGCAGCGGTGGCAGCGACAGCACCGACCAGAAGCCCGCCTGCGCGGACTCGGCGAAGATGGAGTCGTCCCAGCTCTTGGCCAAGGTGCGGCGGGCGATGCGCAGCAGGTGATGTCGGGAAGGTTTGGGAATCTGGTCCATCATGACCAGCCCAGCATTCCTGACGAGTGGTGCTACTGCACACTTCCCGCCGGCGGGCGTGTTGCGCGCGGGTTGCGGTTACGCCTCGGCCGGAGTGCTGACCTGCAGCACGGCGGCCAGTTCGATCAGCTTGGCTTCGTGCTCATTGGCGTGATGCTGGCAGAACAGCAGCTCGGCTCCGGAGGGCAGCGTGGCGCGTACGCGGGCGGCCGCACCGCACCGGTCGCATCGATCAGCCCGAGTCAGTTCGGGACTGGTCAGAGTCGCGTTCATGGGCTCCTCCGTTTCTCGCGGGTCTGTCAAGTGTGTCAGACGCCTGGGCGTTCGGCGTTGTTCCTGGCTTCGGCTGTGTCGTGTCTCACCCTTGCCCGGCGCTAAGGCAGGATCGGAGGCGATGAAGTATGCCGGTGTCCTCGTTCACCTGTGCGGCGCCGCCGAATGGGCGGGCGCGCAGGCGTCGGGTGCGCTGTGCCCGGAGTCGTTGGACACGGTGGGCTTTGTGCACCTGTCGACGCCGCAGCAGGTGCACCTGCCCGCCAACCGGCTCTATCGGGGCCGCACGGATCTGGTGTTGCTGCAGGTGGATCCGGCCAAAGTGGGCGCGCCGGTGCGTTGGGAGCCGGGCGTACCGGGCGATCCGGAGGCGATGTTGTTCCCGCACCTGTACGGCCCGTTGCCCGTTGGCGCGGTGATCGATGTCACGGAGTATCGGCCGGGCCCGGACGGGGTGTTCGCCGCGGCCGATTGAGGTTGATCGGGGTGGTCGGTTTGGCCGCGGACGCCCGGGTGAGTTCGCTACGGGCGAACGTGGTTTGCGCCTTGCTGATCAAAACGGCGGGCACTCGCGGCCACGCGGCGGCCACAGCGTTGATGGCGTCGAGCACTGCAGGGTTCAGATCGGCCTCCGGCGGCACCCGGTGGCCGTGAGTCGCGGCGCGCTTCAGCAGTGTGGCGAACGTCTGGGACGACGCGTCATCCGTCGGCATGCTGGGCGATCCTACGCCGCGGCACCGCCATCGGCGCCTCAGACAGCGCGGGCTTCGACGATGGCCAGCGGGCTTGTGGTGGGGATCACGCGCTGCAGCTCGAATCCTGCCTGGGACAGCAGCTCGGCGTACTCCCGCCGGGTGCGTTCGTATCCGCCGGCGGCAACCAGCATCTCCAGGTCGAGCACCAGGCCGAGGTGGGCGGGAGCGCCTTCGGGCAACACCATCTCGAACAGCAGCACCTTGCCGCCGGGCGCGATGGCGGCCCGCACGTTGCGCAGAATCTGCAGCGACTTCTCGTCGTCCCAGTCGTGGATGACGGTCTTGAGCAGGTAGGTGTCACCGCCGGCGGGGACTGACTCGAAGAACGACCCGCCGGTGATCTCGCAGCGCGACGCCACCTCGCCGTTGACCGTGGCGCCGGCGACCACCGCCGGCAGGTCGAACAGCACACCGCGGGCGCCGGGCGTCTGACGCAACACCGCGGCCAGCAGTGCGCCGTGGCCGCCACCCACGTCCACGATCAGCTTGCTGGCGCTGAAATCGTATGCGGGAACGGCGCTTTCGATCGCCACCGCGGACGCCCCGGTCATCGCGTCATTGAAGACCTGCGCCAGCTCGGGGTCGGTGTCCAGGTACTCAAAGAAAGACATCCCGCGGACCTTGCCGACGGCGGTCTCGCCGGTCCGCACCGAGTGGTCCAGGTTCGACCAATGTTCCCGGTGCGCCGGGTTGCCGATGAACGCGATCATCGGCGCCACGCTGACCGGGTTGTCGGAGACCAGGGCTCGTCCGGTACGGGTCAGTGCGAACCGGCCGTCGCGGCGCAGTTTGAGCACCGACTGGCTGGCCAAGGCGCGCATGAGCCGATAGGTGGCGCGGGGATCGGTGCCCACTCGGTGGGCGACCTGGTCGGCGGTCAGCGGACCGTCGGCCAGTGCGTCGGCGATCCCCAGTCGCACCGCGGCACTCAGCGCCTGAGTCAGCCAGCCCCCGAATCCCAGCTCCATAACCGCGACGGAGGCGGGCACTGTGGCCTGGCGCAGGCGCTGCAGACCACCACGGAATGCGTTGACGGCATTGAGGACTATCGCCGGCGGTGTTTTGGCCATCGGGGGTGCGCGCTAGTCGAGGTAGTCGCGCAGGACCTGAGAGCGGCTGGGGTGCCGCAACTTCGACATCGTCTTGGATTCGATCTGACGGATGCGTTCACGGGTGACGCCGTAGACCTGGCCGATCTCGTCGAGGGTGCGCGGCTGACCGTCGGTGAGCCCGAACCGCAGCCGCACTACGCCGGCTTCGCGCTCGGAGAGCGTCTCGAGCACCGACTGCAGCTGGTCTTGGAGCAGGGTGAACGAGACGGCATCCACAGCTACGACAGCCTCGGAGTCCTCGATGAAGTCGCCGAGCTGGGAGTCGCCCTCGTCGCCGATGGTCTGGTCCAGCGAGATCGGCTCGCGGGCGTACTGCTGGATCTCCAGCACCTTCTCCGGGGTGATGTCCATCTCCCGGGCGAGTTCCTCAGGCGTGGGCTCGCGGCCCAGGTCCTGCAGCAGCTCGCGCTGGATGCGGCCGAGCTTGTTGATCACCTCGACCATGTGCACCGGGATGCGGATGGTGCGGGCCTGATCGGCCATGGCGCGGGTGATGGCCTGGCGGATCCACCAGGTGGCGTAGGTGGAGAACTTGTAGCCCTTGGTGTAGTCGAACTTCTCGACCGCGCGGATCAGGCCCAGGTTGCCTTCCTGGATCAGGTCCAAAAACGCCATGCCGCGGCCGGTGTAACGCTTGGCCAGTGAGACCACCAGCCGCAGGTTCGCCTCCAGCAGGTGGTTCTTGGCCCGGTCGCCGTCCCGGCAGATCCACGCCATGTCGCGCCGGTAGGCGACGGCCAGCTTCTCGCCTTTCTCGGCGTGCTCGGCCATCTTCTGGGTGGCGAACAGACCGGCCTCGATCCGCTTGGCCAGCTCGACTTCCTCTTCGGCGTTGAGCAGCGCCACCTTGCCGATCTGCTTGAGGTAGGCGCGTACCGAGTCGGCCGAGGCGGTGAGCTCGGCGTCCTTGCGGGCCTGGCGCAGCGCTTCGGACTCCTCTTCGTCCCAGACGAAATCGCCTGAGGCCTTGTCCTTCTCGGAGGGTTCGGCGATTTCGTCGTCATCGTCGGCGTCGTCGGTGGCCGGCTCCGCGGTCGCCGACGCCTCGTCGCCGTCGGCATCCGCCTCGGCGTCGTCCTCCAGTTCGTCCAGGCTCAGGTCGGCGTCGTCGATGTCGTCGTCACCGGGTTCGCCGTCGAGTTCGGCGTCGGTGTCCAGATCCTCGGCCGCGAGGTCGAGGTCGGCGTTCTTGGCGCCCTTGGCGGCGGTGGCCTTCTTGGCCGGGCCCCGGGTCGACCGGGTCTTGGGCTTGGTGTCGCCGTCGTCGTTCTTGGCGGCGGAGCTCTTGGTCGCCGGGCGCGCCGTCGACTTGGCGGCCTTCTTGGCCGGGGCGGCCTTCGTCGCGGTGCGCTTGGCCGGACTCTTGGTGGCGGCCTGGGCAGTCGACTTGGCGGCGGCTTTGGCGGGTGCCTTGGCGGCACTCCGCTTCTTCGGCTCCTCAGTCGCCGGCTTTGCCTTGCTCGCTGCCACGTCCACCCCTTCGGTCGGACTGACTTTCGGTTCGCAGGGCCGTGCGCAACCGAAAGTGTCGGGTTATGTCGAATGTCGGCTCTATATCAGTTGGGTGATCAACTGGGATAGTCGCCGCTATCGGTTAGGCGGCCGCCGCCGACCATTGTAACGACAGCCGGCGGGGACACTCGCTGAGCGGGCGGAATTCACCGGGTGACGTCGGTGGCCGACGCCATCGCGGCCCCGACGATTCCCGCGGTGTTCTGCAGGGTCGCGGCGACCACCGGAGTCCGGTTGCCCAGCAGCGGCACCCACTGGTCGGCTTTGCGACTGATGCCGCCGCCGACGATGATCAGGTCCGGACAGAGCGCGTTCTCGATGGCCACCAACACCTTGGTCACCTGCTTGGACCACTTCATCATGCTCCAGTTCTTGCGCTCCTTGACCGAGGCGGCGGCCCGGTGCTCGGCTTCCTTGCCGTCCACGTCGATATGTCCGAGTTCGGTGTTGGGCAGCAGCTTTCCGTTGTGGATCACCGCCGAGCCGATCCCGGTCCCGAATGTGAGCAACACAACCACGCCGGTGTTGTCTTTGCCTGCCCCGAAGCGCTCTTCGGCCAGGCCGGCGGCGTCGGCGTCGTTGAGGATGACCACGGGTTGGCCGTCGAGTGCGGCCGCGATCGCCGCTTGCGCGTTGACTCCGATCCAGGACTTGTCGACGTTGGCGGCGGTCTGCACCACACCGTCGATCACCACACCGGGATAGGTGACGCCCAGCGGGCCGGTCCAGCCGAAGTGCCGGACCACCGCGGCGACGGTCTCGGCGACCGCCGCGGGAGTGGCGGGGCTCGGCGTGGGCAGCTTGTAGCGTTCGCCGACCAGCGCGCCGGTCGCGAGATCGACGACACCGCCCTTGATGCCGCTGCCGCCGACGTCGACGCCGAACGCCGGCTGTAGCGGTCCGGTGCCGGCGGTTGCGGCCGCGGGCGCGCCGGTCGGGACAGCGGTCGAGTCAGTGCCGGTCATGCATCTCCTCTGCCGGGTCGGTGGTCAGCAGGTGCCGGAATGGATCTTGGTCAGCAGCGTCGGGTCCGGTAGTCCGGTGGCGTCGGGACGCAAGCCTGCCAGCGCCGCTTCGATGTCGTCGCTGTGGGCCAGGCTGACGAAGTCGCTTCCGACCGCCAGGTCGACGGAGTCATCGGGGCGGTCGTCGCGAAACAACTCGGTGCACGGGGCGACCAGCCACAGGGCCGCCGCGGCGGCCTGGCCTGCCTCGCCGAAGCGGATCTGGCCCTGGCAGTCCAGCCGGCCGTTGGCGTAGACCGGGTCGTTGGCGGCGGTCGGCTGGGCGAAGCCGTCATCGCGCAGGGCGTCGGCGACGTCGGCGGCCTGCCCGGCCCGGCCGCTGGCGTTGAGGACCCGAGCCTTGATGTCGGCCAGTTTGGCCGGGGTGGTGGTGATCATCGCGGCGCGCGGGACCTGGGTGCCGAGCCGCGGCTGGTCGGGCTCGGTGGGCGCCGGCGGGGCGTTGCACACCGCGACCTCGTGGACGTCGGCCGGCCGGGTCAGCGCGACCGTCCACGCCACCGCGGTCAACAACGCCAGCGCGGCCAGGGCATAGGCGGCGGGTCGATAGTTGCGCCGACGGAACGGCAGACCGTGCTTGTCGAATTCGCTGCCGGAAGTGATTTGCGCGACCACGTACGCACTCTAGAGGGCGCGCGCGCGAGCGATCACCGTGGTCAGGAATATAATGTGATGCAAATCACAGTTGATCTGAGCGCGTTCCGGGCACGAATCATTTGGTGGATGCGTTCGACGCTGGTACAAAGCTCGCGCAGGGTTACAGGGGACTGAGGGGAGAAGACGATGGCTACCGACTACGACGCCCCGCGGCGCACCGAGACCGACGACGTTTCCGAGGACTCACTCGAGGAGCTCAAGGCCCGGCGGAACGAAGCGCAATCCGCCGTGGTCGACGTCGACGAATCCGAGTCCGCCGAGTCCTTCGAGCTGCCCGGCGCAGACCTGTCGGGCGAGGAACTGTCGGTGCGGGTCGTTCCCAAGCAAGCCGACGAATTCACCTGTTCGAGCTGCTTTCTGGTTCAGCACCGCAGCCGTTTGGCCAGCGAGAAGAACGGCGTGATGATCTGCACCGACTGCGCGGCCTGACCCGGACCGTCCCTCAACCCTGTAGCGCTGCCAACACCCGCTGTGGCTGACGGCAGCTGATCAGCCAGTACGGCGTCGGGTCATCGGGATCGTCGAGGACGACCAGCAGCATAGGTCCCACCCAGCCGCGATGCACCACATACGCTGCCGGATCGAGCTGGCGGCCCAGCGCCGCCGACTTGGCCGACGCAGGAACCTCGGCGGCGCGGGCGATCACGCTGGCCGGCAGGTGCGCCTCGCCGACCCAGAGCTCGGTCCGGCCGCCGGTTTCGGTGACCCGCACCTGGATGCGTCCCAGCCACAGCAGGGCGGCCACGGTGATCGCGAAGAAGACGGCGAACGGCACCCAGCCCGGCAGGCTGCGCAGGCCCAGCCGGACCTCGTAGGCCATGAGCCCGTTGCCCAGGAACCCCAGCGGCCACCACCACCACGGCACCCACAGCTGCTCGCGGTACCGCACGGTTTGCGGTGCCCGGTGGTTCAGGCGCGATTCCGACATCCGGCTAAGAGTAGTCTTGCGCCTCGTGTCGCCCAGTCTCGCGGTTGTTCGCCTGGATCCTGATCTGCCCCTGCCGAGTCGTGCTCATGCCGGCGACGCCGGCGTCGACCTCTACAGCGCGGTCGATGTCGAGCTGGGCCCGGGCCAGCGCGCCCTGGTGCCCACCGGTATCGCGGTGGCGATTCCGTTCGGCATGGTCGGCTTGGTGCACCCGCGGTCGGGTTTGGCTGCACGGGTAGGGCTTTCGATCGTCAACAGTCCGGGAACGATCGACGCCGGCTACCGCGGCGAGGTTAAGGTGGCATTGATCAACCTGGACCCGGCGACACCGATCGAGATCCATCGGGGAGACCGGATCGCTCAGCTGGTGGTGCAGCGGGTGGAGCTGCCCGAACTGGTCGAGGTGACGTCGTTCGACGAGGCCGGGCTGGCGGGAACCAGCCGCGGCGGCGACGGACACGGCTCGTCGGGCGGGCATGCGAGTTTGTGACAGGCAAGTGACGAAGATGGGCGGCTGTGATGGCATTCGGTAGGGGCAAGCGCAAGACCGGCGCCGACGAGCCGACGCGCGCCGAGCCGGAACCCCAGGAGCTGGAGAACCTGCAGGACGTGGACGGGGACTCTGACGAGGAGCTCGTGGGCCCGTTCGACATCGACGATTTCGACGACCCGGCGGCCGCGGCGACGGCCCGTCTGGACCTGGGTTCGGTGCTGGTGCCGATGCCCGCGGGCGCCCAGGTTCAGGTCGAGCTGAGCGAGGCCGGCGTGCCCAGCGCGGTGTGGCTGGTGACGGCCAACGGGCGGTTCAACATCGCCGCCTATGCCGCCCCCAAGTCGGCGGGGCTGTGGCGCGAGGTGGCCACCGAGCTGGCCGACGCGCTGCGCCGGGACTCGGCGAATGTCAGCATCATCGACGGCCCGTGGGGCCGGGAGGTGGTCGGATCGGCGACCGGCGCGGTCCGGTTCATCGGCGTCGACGGCTACCGCTGGATGGTGCGCTGCGTGGTCAACGGCCCGCACGAGTCGATGGACGCGCTCACCGAGCAGGCACGGGAAGCCTTGGCGGACACCGTGGTCCGGCGCGGCGACACCCCGTTGCCGGTGCGCACCCCGTTGCCGGTGCGACTGCCCGAGCCGATGGCCGAGCAGTTGCGGGCCGCCGCGGCGCAGCAGGCCGCGATGGCCGCCCAGCAGGCCGCCGGACAGCAGCCCCCCGGCGGTGACGTGCCGCCTACGCCGGCTGCGCGCCGCAGCGTGGAAGGCTCCGCGATGCAGCAGTTGCGCACCATCACCGGCGGCTAGCGCAGCTGGGCCGCCGCATCCAGCCTGGCGGCTCGCCGCTAAATGGCGTCGCCCAGCGCCGTCAGGCACGCGGTGCCCAACGCGGCCGGGTCGGCACCGATCTGCTCCAGCGTCACCGTGCACAGCGCCGCCCGCGGGGCGGCGGCCACCCATTCGGCGGCCGTCTGCAACGGATGCACCGGGTCGTCGACGGCCGCGGTCACTCCCAGGGGCGCCGCCAGGGCGGCCAACTCGGCGCACGACGGCGCCACGTAGGCCGCGGCCTGCTCCAGGGCGTCGGGCAGCTGCGGCCACTGGGTGGTCCACGAGCGGGTCAGCTCGTCGGCGAGCCAGGCCGGGCTGGTCGCCCGCATCTGGGCCACCACCGCCGGCAGCCCCTCGCGGCGCAGCTGCTCGGCGCTGTAGCGGGCGGCGTGGGCGGCCGGGGCGGTATCGGGGGCGCCCGTCCACGCGGGCAGTGCGGCCAGCACCGCGATCACCTGGCCGGGATGTTGCAGCGCCCACGCGGTGCCCACCGCCGCGCCGATCGACACACCGCCGACGATGACCGGCCCGGACCGGGCCGCGGCGTCCAGCGCCGCAAGATAGCCCTCGATCAGGTGTGCCGGTCGCGGGCGGTGTGCGACCAATTCGGCCCCCACCTGCTGTAACGGGGCGCCAAACGCCCGGCGGACGTAGTCGTCGTCGGATCCGGTTCCCGGCAGCAATACGGCGGTGACGCCATGCAGATCGAATGCCACCCGTTGATCGTGCCCGGTGTTGCAAACCGCCTCGTAGGCCGGTCGTGTGGCATTAGGTAATCAACAGGTCTACCGTAGCGGGCGCACACAATTGAGGGAGAGGGCAATGGCAGCGCCGAAGGGGTACCTGCGCCGGCTGACTCGGCGATTGACGGAAGATCCTGAGTTGCGCGATGTCGAGGAGTTGTCCGATGAGGCGCTCAACACCGGCGCCCAGCGCGCCATCGACTGCGAGCGTGGTCAAGAGGTCACCATGGTCGGAGTGCTGCGCAGCGTGGAAGCCAACGCCAAGGGCTGCGTGGGCGGGGTCCGCGCTGAGCTGTTCGACGGCACCGACACGGTGACGCTGGTGTGGCTGGGGCAGCGCCGCATTCCCGGGATCGATTCGGGCCGCACCCTGCGGGTGCACGGCCGGGTCGGGAAACTGGAAAGCGGCTGCAAGGCCATCTACAACCCGCACTACGAAATCCAGCAGTGATCGCACCGACCTCCCAGGGGCCGCAGCGGCTGCTGGACCAGATCGGCGGGGTGGCCGGGCTGATCTACTCGTCACTGCCGATCGTGGTGTTCGTGCCCACCTCCAGCGTCTTCGGCCTGCGGATCGCCGTGGTGGCGGCGCTGGGAGTGGCCGCGGCGGTGCTGGTGTGGCGGCTGATCCGCCGGGACTCCACCCAGCCGGCGGTCTCCGGATTCTTCGGGGTGGCCGTCTGCGCACTGATCGCCTATCTGATGGGCGACTCCAAGGGGTATTTCCTGCTGGGCATCTGGACCTCGCTGGTGTGGGCGGTGGTGTTCGCGGCATCGATGCTGATCCGCCGCCCGGTGGTCGGCTACATCTGGAGTTGGGCCAGCGGACAGAGCCTGGCCTGGCGCGAGCTGCGGGCGGCGATCTACGCCTACGACATCGCCACACTGACCTGGGTGCTGGTGTTCGGTTCCCGCTTCGCGGTGCAGCGGCTGCTCTACAACGCCGACGAAACCGGCTGGCTGGGGGTGGCGCGCATCGCCATGGGCTGGCCGCTGACCGCGCTGGCCGCACTGGTGACCTACCTGGCCGTCAAATACGTGCAGCGGGCGCTGGACCGGCGACCCGAGCCCGCCGCAGACGACCGCGAAGCCCGCTCAGTGCGCCGGTAGCACCAGCTCGCGCAGTTCGGTCTCCACCCCGGCGGACGCGACGAACAGCAGCTCGTCGCCGCCCTCGAGCGGCTCGTCGTCCTGCGGCACGATCACCCGCGTCCCCCGCAGAATCGTCACCAGTGCGGCGTCGCGGGGCAGCGACAGCTTGCGCACCGGCTTGCCGCCCCACGGGGTGTCGTCGGGCAGGGTGATCTCCAGCAAGTTGGCCTGGCCCTTGCGGAACTCGATGAGCCGCACCAGATCCCCGACCGCCACGGCTTCTTCGACCAGGGAGGCCAGCATGCGTGGCGTGGACACCGCCACGTCCACCCCCCAGGCGTCGGTGAACAGCCATTCGTTGCGGGGGTCGTTCACCCGGGCCACCACCCGGGGCACCGCGAACTCCGTCTTGGCCAGCAGCGACAGCACCACATTGGCCTTGTCGTCGCCCGTGGCGGCGATGACGACGTCGAAGTCCTCCAGGTGCACCGACTCCAGCAGGCTCAGCTCGCAGGCGTCACCTAGGTGCCACTGCGCATCGGCGATGTCCTCGACATCGATATGGTCGGGATTGCGCTCGATCAGCGTCACCTGGTGGTCGCTGTCGAGCAGCTCCCGGGCGATCGACCGGCCGACGGCCCCGGCCCCGGCTACGGCGACCTTCATTGCAGGTCCTCGCTCGGCGGCAGGGCGGCGATCGCGATCGCCTCGGCGACCCGGCCGGACACCGCGACAATGTAGACCTGGTCGCTGGCCTGAATGACCGTCTTGGGCTCGGGCAGGATGCCGGTGCCGAACCGGATCAAGAACGCCACCCGGGCGTTGACGGCGGCCTCGAGGTCGGTGACGGGGCGACCGATCCAGTCCTCGTGCAGCACGACCTCGGCGACGGCGACGGTGCCGGTCGGGTCACGCCACTTGGTGGTCTCGCTTTCGCGGGTCAGGGCGTCGAGCAGGCGATCGGTGGTCCAGGGCACCGTGGCGATGGTGGGAATGCCGAGGCGCTCATAAACCGCGGCCCGCTTGGCGTCATAGATACGGGCGACCACCCGCGCCACGCCGAACGTCTCGCGGGCCAGCCGCGCGGCGATGATGTTGGAGTTGTCCCCCGAGGACACCGCGGCGAACGCCCCGGCCTCCTCGATGCCGGCGCGCAGCAGCACGTCGCGGTCGAAGCCCATGCCCAGCACCCGTTCGCCGTTGAACTCCGGGCTGAGCCGGTTGAACGCGGTGGTGTCACGGTCGATGATGGCGACCTCGTGACCGATCCGGGACAGCCCGTCGGCCACCGAGGCACCCACTCGGCCGCATCCCATCACAACTACCCGCACGTGCACGGTCCTTTCGGCTGGTTTCGGCTGGCTATCGCCTGCAGTAGTGCCCGTATTCGGTGAACGCTACCGCCAGGGCCGGCCTGGCTTACCCTTGGCTCTCGTGTCGAAGATTTCCACCGCTGCCCGCCGGCTGCTTCTGGGCCGGCCGTTCCGCAGCGATCGGCTCAGCCACACGCTGCTGCCCAAGCGCGTTGCGCTGCCGGTGTTCGCCTCCGACGCGCTGTCCTCGGTGGCCTACGGACCCGAAGAGGTCTTCCTGGTGTTGTCGGTGGCGGGCATCGCGGCCTACCGGCTGACGCCGTGGGTCGGCCTGGCAGTGGCGTTCGTGTTCATCACCGTGGTGGCCTCCTACCGCCAGAATGTGCACGCCTACCCTTCCGGCGGCGGCGACTACGAAGTGGTCACCACCAACCTGGGTGCCACCGCGGGCCTGACCGTGGCCAGCGCACTGATGGTGGATTACGTTCTGACCGTTGCTGTTTCGATCTCGTCAGGGATCGCCAACATCGGATCGGCGATTCCGTTCATCGCCGATCACAAAGTCGCGTTCGCGGTGGGGACCGTCGTGGTGGTGGCCGCGGTCAATCTGCGCGGCATCCGCGAATCCGGTACCGCATTCGCCTTCCCGACGTATGCGTTCATGATCGGCGTCTTTGCGATGCTGGGCTGGGGGCTGTTCCAGATCTTCGTGCTGGACCATCCGCTGCAGGCTGAATCGGCGGCGTTCAAGATCCACTCGGCGCACGGCGAGGTGGTCGGTGTGGCCCTGGTGTTCCTGGTGGCCAAATCGTTCTCGTCGGGATGCGCCGCACTGACCGGTGTGGAGGCGATCAGCAACGGGGTGCCGGCGTTCCGCAAACCCAAGTCACGCAATGCGGCCACCACCTTGCTGATGCTGGGGGTTATCGCGGTGACGCTGATGATGGGCATCATCGTGCTGGCCCGTCAGACCGGGGTGAAGATCGCCGCGCGCCCGCACGAACAGCTGATCGGGGCGCCGGCGGATTACGACCAGAAGACCCTGTTGGCCCAGCTGGCCGAGACGGTGTTCCGCGGTTTTCCGCCCGGTTTGTGGATCATCGCCGGTGTGACCGCGTTGATCCTGGCGCTGGCCGCCAACACCGCGTTCAACGGCTTTCCGGTGCTGGGCTCGATCCTGGCCCAGGACCGCTATCTGCCGCGTCAGCTGCACACCCGCGGTGACCGGCTGGCGTTCTCCAACGGCATCGTGTTCCTGGCGGTGGTGGCCATTGCCTTCATCGTGGCGTTCGGCGCCGAGGTCACCGCGCTGATCCAGCTCTACATCGTCGGGGTGTTCGTCTCCTTCACGTTGAGCCAGATCGGCATGGTCCGGCACTGGAACCGGTTGCTGCGCACCGAAACCGACCGTGCGGCCCGGGTCAAGATGATGCGCTCCCGGGTGGTCAACACCATCGGCTTCGTCGCCACCGGAACGGTGTTGATCGTCGTCATCGTGACGAAGTTCGTCGCCGGCGCCTGGATTGCGATCGTGGCGATGTCGGTGCTGTTCGTCGTGATGAAGATGATCCGCCGGCACTACGACACGGTCAGCCAGGAGCTGGCCGAGCAGTCCGCCGCCCTGGACGACCAGGCGGTGCTGCCCAGCCGCAACCACGCCCTGGTGCTGGTGTCCAAGCTGCACCTTCCCACCCGCCGGGCGCTGGCCTACGCCCGGGCGACCCGCCCGGACAACCTGGAGGCGATCACCGTCAACGTCGATGACACCGAGACCCGCGCTCTGGTCCGCGAGTGGGAGGACAGCGACATCACCGTGCCGCTCAAGGTGATCGCCTCGCCCTACCGCGAGGTCACCCGCCCGGTGCTGGAGTACGTCAGGCGCATCAGCAAAGAGTCGCCGCGCACCGTGGTGACCGTCTACATCCCCGAATATGTGGTGGGCCACTGGTGGGAACAGCTGCTGCACAACCAAAGTGCGTTGCGGCTCAAGACGCGGCTGCTGTTCATGCCGCAGGTGATGGTGACCTCGGTGCCCTGGCAGCTGAACTCCTCGGAACGGCGCAAGGTGCTGGCGCCGCATCACGCTCCCGGCGACACACGGCGGGGTTTTCTCGAGTGATCGGTGACGAGCTGACCCTGGTCGCCGGGGCGCCCGCCAATGGCGGCAGTTGTGTGGCCCGCCAGGACGGCCGAGTGGTGTTCGTGCGTTACGCGCTGCCCGGCGAACGGGTGCGGGCGCGGATCACCGCCGAGCGCGGTTCGTATTGGCACGCCGAGACCGTCGAGGTACTCGAACCGGCGGACGGCCGGGTCGCCCCGCTGTGCCCGATCGCCGGCGTCGACGGTGCCGGTTGCTGCGACCTGGCGTTCGCCGATCCGGCCGTGGCGCGTGCGCTCAAGGGCGCGGTGGTGTCCAACCAGCTGGCCCGGCTCGGCGGCCATGACTGGGAGGGTTCTGCCGAACCGGTCGGAGACGACGGCCCGACCGGCTGGCGCACCCGGGTCCGCCTGGACGTCGGTGCCGACGGGCGGGCCGGATTTCACCGCTATCACAGTGATGAGCTGGTCACCGACCTGCGCTGCGGCCAGCTGCCCGCCGGGATGACCACCGGCCTGGCCGAGCAGAGCTGGCAGCCCGGCGACCACCTCCATGTGGTGGCCGACGACGACGGCGTTCGGCACGTGGTGAGCACCGGCCACAACCACCGCCCGCAGGTGCGTGAGGGCGACTACCACGCCACCCAGTGGGTCGGCCGCCGGCGTTGGCGGATCCCGGTGACCGCGTTCTGGCAGGCGCACCGGCAGGCGGCCGCGCACTACAGCGCGCTGATCACCGACTGGGCTGCACCGGAGGCGGGCATGACCGCCTGGGATCTCTACGGCGGCGCCGGAATCTTCGCCGCGGCACTGGCGCAGGCGGTGGGCGAGTCGGGCCGGGTGATCAGCGTCGACACCTCCCGGGCGGCCACCGGCGCCGCGCGGGCCGCGTTGGCCGATCTGTCGCAGGTATCGGTGTGCACCGACTCGGTGCGGCGGGTGTTGAGCGCTGCGTCCTCCGGCGCCGACGTGGCGGTGCTGGACCCGCCGCGCACCGGTGCCGGTCGGCAGGTGATCGAGGCGCTGGCCGCCGCCGGTGTACCGCGTATTGTGCACATCGGTTGCGAGGCAGCGTCTTTCGCGCGCGACATCGGCCTGTACCGCGCCCAGGGGTATACCGTGGAGCGGATCCGGGTATTCGACGCGTTCCCGCTCACCCACCACGTGGAGTGCGTGGCGCTGCTGACCCGCTGACTGCTGGCCGGCGATCGCGGTGCGCGGTGAGCGGGGCCGTCGACCACCGTCCCCGAAAGTGGGGCGCGAGGCCCCGCGGCAAAGAAGTCAGCCGAACACGAAGTAGCGCAACCACAGATACAGCGCCGCGCACGCGACCGAGACCGCGGTGACCACGATGCCTTTGCGGGTGAACTCCCAGAACGTGATCGGATTGCCTGCGCGGCGGGCGATCCCGAGCATCACCACGTTGGCGCTGGCCCCGACCGCGGTCAGGTTGCCGCCGAAGTCGGCGCCGAGCGCCAGCGCCCACCACAGGGCGTCCGGGTGCAGGTCGTTGGGGAGTGTGGTGCTCAGTTCGGCCACGATCGGCGTCATGGTGGCGACATACGGGATGTTGTCGATGATCCCGGACACCGGCGCGGAGACACCCAGTATGCCCATCGTGGTCAACACCGCGTTGCCCCCGGTGAGGTCGGCGGCAGCCTTGGCCAGAGTGGCGATCGCACCGGTGTCCACCAGCGCACCGACCATCACGAACAAGCCGGCGAAGAACAGCAGCGTCTCCCACTCGACGCCGGAAAGGTAGTCCGAGCGCTCCAGGCCGGAGATCACGATCAACACACCGGCGCCGAGCAAGGCCACCACCGACGGCTCCAGGTGCAGCGCGGAATGACCCATGAACGCGGCGAACACCGCGGTCAGCACCAGGCCGCACTTGATCAGCAGGCCGCGGTCGCGGATCGCCTCGCGCTCCTCCAGCGCCATCACGTCGGCGACCCGGTCGGGATCCACGGTGAACGAGCCGGGAAACAACCGGGGCAGCATGATGATCAACGCGGCCGTGACGATGACGACGATCGGCGCCAGGTGCACCAGGAAGGCGTTGAACGACAATCCCGCTCGGCTGGCGATGATGATGTTGGGCGGGTCACCGACCAGGGTGGCGGCACCGCCGATGTTCGAGGAGAACACCTCGGCCATCAGAAACGACGTCGGGCTGATCTCGAGCCGGTCACAGACCAGCAAGGTGACCGGGGCGATCAGCAGCACCGTGGTGACGTTGTCCAGCAGCGCCGACGCGACAGCGGTCACCAGCACCAGCAGGATCATGATCCGCAGCGGCGATCCCTTGGCGCGCTTGGCCGCCCAGATCGCGACATACTCGAACACGCCGGTCTGGCGCAGCACGCTGACGATGATCATCATGCCCAGCAGCAGGAAGATGACGTCCCAGTCGATCCCGGTCTGGCGGGAGTAGAAGATATCGTCCGATGAGATGACCGGCAGGATGACCACCGCCGCCGCACCGGTCAGCGCGACCAGCGTCTTGTTGACCCGGTCAGCGGCGATGAACGCATAGGCGGTCAGGAAGACCGCGACCGCCAGAAACGTCACCCGATCAGACTTCGAGGGCTGCGGCCAGCAACCGCGACGCGGTGATCACGCCGAGCAGTTTACCGTCCTTGACGACGGCGATCAGGGGGCTCCGCAGCCGAGCCATGGTCGAGGCCACCTCGATCAGGGTCTCCGCGGCGCCGGCGGTCGGCAATTCGTAGAGGTGTTCAGGCAGTACATCGCGCACTTTTTTGCCGCGCAGCTTCTCAGCGGCCCGGTCGGCCACGGTCTCGCTGAGCACACCGGCCAGGGACGGATCGTCCTGGATGTAGCCCGGCACGATGAAACGCACCACCTGCGAAGCCGGCAGCACCGCATACGGCCGTCCGGTCTGATCGGTCACCACGATGCCGGGCAGGCGGTGCTCGGCCAGCAGCCGGGCCGCGTCGAGCGCGTCTGAGTCGATGGCCACCACCGGGTACTCCTCGGCGATCTCCTCGGCATGCATACCCATGACCATACGGTGGGGTTTCGTTCTCGTGCGTAGACTGACCGGATGCTTGATGGGATCCGCGGCCCCGCCGATCTGCAGCACCTCTCGCAGGCACAGCTGACCGATCTGGCGGCGGAGATCCGGGAGTTCCTCATCCACAAAGTCGCCGCCACCGGGGGACACCTGGGGCCCAATCTGGGCGTGGTGGAGCTGACCCTGGCGCTGCACCGGGTATTCGACTCCCCGCATGACCCGATCATCTTCGACACCGGCCACCAGGCCTACGTGCACAAAATGCTGACCGGCCGCAACCGCGACTTCGACACCCTGCGCAAAAAGGGCGGGCTGTCCGGTTACCCGTCGCGGGCCGAGAGCGAGCATGACTGGGTGGAGTCCAGCCACGCCAGCTCGGCGCTGTCGTACGCCGACGGGCTGGCCAAAGCCTTCGAGCTGACCGGGCACCGCAACCGGCACGTGGTGGCCGTCGTCGGCGACGGCGCCCTGACCGGCGGTATGTGCTGGGAGGCACTCAACAACATCGCCGCCGGCAACCGGCCGGTGGTGATCGTCGTCAACGACAACGGCCGCAGTTACGCGCCGACCATCGGCGGTTTCGCCGATCACCTGGCCGCGCTGCGGCTACAGCCCGTCTACGAGCGGCTGCTGGAGCGGGGCCGCGCGGCGGTGCGCGGGGTGCCGGTGGTCGGCGAGATCGGCTACCAGATCATTCACAGCGTCAAGGCCGGGCTCAAGGACGCGCTGGCCCCGCAGGCGCTCTTCACCGACCTCGGCCTGAAGTACCTCGGCCCGATCGACGGCCACGACGAGGCCGCGGTGGAGTCCGCGCTGCGCCGCGCCCGCGGCTTCGGGGGGCCGGTCATCGTGCATGTGGTCACCCGCAAGGGCAAGGGCTACAGCCACGCCGAGAATGATGAGGCCGAGCAGATGCACGCCTGTGGTGTGATCGACCCGCTCACCGGGTCGGCCACCGAGACCGCCGGGCGCGGCTGGACGGCGGTGTTCTCCGACGCGCTCATCGAGTACGGCGCCAAACGCCGCGACGTCGTCGCGATCACCGCCGCGATGCCCGGTCCCACGGGGCTGGCCGCGTTCGGGCAGCGGTACCCGGACCGGATGTTCGACGTCGGGATCGCCGAGCAGCATGCGGTCACCTCGGCGGCCGGGCTGGCGATGGGCGGCCTGCACCCGGTGGTGGCGGTCTACTCGACGTTCCTCAACCGCGCGTTCGACCAGGTGCTGATGGACGCCGCGCTGCACAAGCTGCCGGTCACCCTGGTGCTGGACCGCTCCGGGATCACCGGCCCCGACGGCGCCAGCCACAACGGCATGTGGGATCTGTCGATCCTGGGCATCGTGCCGGGTATGCGGGTGGCCGCGCCCCGCGACGGCTTCCGGCTGCGCGAAGAACTCGGTGAGGCGCTGGACGTCGGTGACGGTCCCACGGCGTTGCGGTTCCCCAAAGGTGATGTGGGCGAGGACATCCCCGCGATCGAGCGGCGCTGCGGAGTGGATGTGCTCGCGGTGCCGGCGGACGGGCTGACCCCCGATGTGCTGCTGGTCGCCGTCGGCGCGTTCGCGCCGATGGCGTTGGCGGTGGCCGACCGGCTGCACAACCAGGGCATCGGCGTGACCGTGATCGACCCGCGCTGGGTGTTGCCGGTGCCGCAGGTGATCGCCGAGCTGGCGACTGCCCACAAGCTGGTGGTGACATGCGAGGACAACGGTGTCGCCGGCGGCGTCGGCTCGGCGGTGTCGGCGGCGCTGCGGCGCGCCGAGATCGACGTGCCCTGTCGTGATGTCGGTGTGCCGCAACGCTTCTACGACCACGCCTCCCGCGGCGAGCTGCTGGCCGAGGTCGGCCTGACCGCCCAGGACGTGGCCCGCCAGATCACCGGCTGGGTGGCGGCGATGGGCAGTGCCAACTGCGTCGAGGAGGTCAGCGAGCACCTGGACTAGCCGGGGGGTATCACCTTGTCGAACACCCAGGTGAACACGAACGTGTAGACGAGGAAGAACGCCAGCAGCCCGACTTCGAGTCCGAACGCCTCCAGCAGCGACACGCGCAGAATCGCGGCCACGATCGGCAACAACACCACAACCAGCCCGCCTTCGAAGCCGATGGCGTGCGCGATCCGGCGCCGCAGTGTGCGGGCGGGCGAGTCCTGGCGCCGCTCCCAGAGCTCGAAGATGGTGTTCCACAGGTAGTTCCACACCACCGCAACGGTGGATGCCGTCACCGCCATGACCCCGGAACTGCCGCCACCGAAGCCCAGAACGACCAGTCCCAGGGCGGTGAGCACGATAGCGATCAGCTCGTAGCTGATCACGTAGATGATCCGGCGAACAACTGGTGACACAAGGTTCTCCAGATCAGGTGTCGGCGGTGATGCCGAGGGCGGCAGCCAGCAAGGGCACCGTGAGCTCGCGTTGCCAGGGCCGGGCGCCGCCGGCGGTTAGGAACTGCTCGATCGCCGTCGCGGGCTGCGGTGTTGCCGGATCCCAGTCCCAGCACAATCGGCGCAGCAGATCAGGGGAGAGCAGGTTCTCGGTGGGCACCGTCACCTGCTCGGACAGCCCGCTCAGGGCGGCGCGGGCCGCCTCCAGCCGGGCGGCCGCCTCGGGTTTGCGGCGCGACCAGCGCGACGGCGGCGGCGGCCCGTTGGCGGGTTCGGCGGACTCCGGCGGCTCGGGGTTGTCGCGGGCGGCGGCCAGTGCGGCCAGCCAGGTGGGCGCACTGCGGCGCTGCTTGGGTCCGCCGAACACCGGCAGGGCGACCAGTTCTTCGACCGTGGTGGGGTTGGCGATGGCGGCGGCGACGATCGCCGAGTCGGGCAGGATCCGCCCGGGGGCGATATCGCGGCGCGCCGCGATCTTGTCGCGCACTGTCCACAGTTCCCGGACGGCGGCCAGGCCGCGACGGTCGCGCACCTTGTGGATGCCCGAGGTGCGCCGCCAGCGGTCCCGGCGGGTCGACGTGGCGAAATCCGTGACCCGCAGATGATTGAATTCCTGTGCGGCCCACTCGGTTTTACCCTGACGGGCCAGTACATCGGCGACAGCCCCGCGCAGTTCGATCAGCACCTCGACGTCGAGCGCCGCATAGTTGAGCCACTCGGCGGGCAGCGGACGCTTGGACCAGTCGGCGGCACCGTGGCCCTTGGCCAGGCCCAGCCCCAGCAGGCGCTGCACCATCGCGGCCAGGTTGACCCGCTCGAAGCCGGCCAGCCGCCCGGCCAGCTCGGTGTCGTAGAGCGCTTTGGGCCACATGCCGACCTCGGCCAGGCAGGCCAGATCCTGGTCGGCGGCATGCAGGATCCACTCGTCGTCGTCGAGCACCTCGGCGACCGGACGCAGCAGGGCCGCCGGGTCCTCACCGGCGCCGACCGGATCCAGCAGCACGGTGCCGGCACCGGCGCGCCGGATCTGGATGAGGTAGGCGCGGTTGGAGTAGCGGAAGCCCGACGCCCGCTCGGCGTCCACCGCGAACGGGCCGTGGCCGCGCGCCAACAGATCGGCGGCGGCGCCGATCTGCGTGCGCGTGACCGACACCTCCGGGACCCCGTCGGCGGGATACGGCAGGGGAGTCGGCTCGGGCTCGTCGGGGGCCGGTTCGGTACTCGGTTCAGACATCTCAGACGCGGGTTCGAGAGCTCAGGTCGGTGATCCCGACCGGCGGCAGGCCCGCAGCATGTTCGAGGACTTCGCAGAACGCCTGGACGTGGGCCCCCAATTCCGGGGTGGTCGCGGTCCAGGACGCGCGCAGCTCCAATTGGTGTCCGCGCGGCGGGCCGGAGATGTCGCCGTAGCGCACCGACGTGGTCGCGGTGACGGTCCCACCCAGCGCGGTGACGTGCTCGGTACGGGAACCCAGCGCCTCGACCAGCCAACTCCACGCGACCTCGGGCAGCAGCGGGTCGATCGCCTCCTGCGGATCCAAGTCGGCCTGAATGAACGCCACCAGCCGCATGGTGCCGTCCCAGGCGTCGGTGCCGTCCGGGTCGTAGAGCAGGATCAGCCGGCCGAACGCGTCGCCGTCGGAGTCCTCCGGGACGAAGTCGGTCTCGGGATGCTTGACCTCGGCGCCCAGCGCATAGCTGTAGGGCGCCAGCCGCTGCGGCGGCCGGATCGGGCCCAACTCGATCTCCGACCGCACCGTCGCGGCGTGCATGGTTGCCACCGCTTCGCGGAATGGGGCAGGCTCGGCTGATGTCACGGGTGCCGCTCCTTAACTCATCGCTGTGCCCCGCGTCGCCAGCGGCCGGCCCCCGGGTGCTCTTGCGCACCGCTGCGACGCGGGTCGCCGAATCTCACGCTAACCCCCGGCGCCGGTCCGCGCAGACAGGCGCGCCGAATCGGCGCCGTTCGGCCCGGGTAACCCGGTCGTGGCAGCATTGACCCCGATGAGTGCCCGTCGTGAGCTGCCCGAGTCGTCCTTTTTGGCCGCCGCTGCCGGCCGGCAACCCGCCCGGGTGCCGGTCTGGTTCATGCGGCAGGCCGGCCGGTCGCTGCCGGAATACCGAGCACTGCGCGCCCAGCACAGCATGCTGGCCGCCTGCTTCGATCCGGAGCTGGTCTGCGAGATCACCTTGCAGCCGGTGCGCCGCCACGGCGTGGACGCGGCGATCCTGTTCTCCGACATCGTGGTGCCGCTGCGGGGCGCCGGGGTGGACCTGGACATCGTGCCCGACGTCGGGCCGGTGATCGCCGACCCGGTACGCACCGCGGCCGACATCGCCGCCCTGCGCCCGCTGGACCCCGAGCGGGTGACGGCCGTCGCCGAAGCGGTGTCGCTGCTGGTGGGCGCGCTCGGCGACGTGCCGCTGATCGGTTTCGCCGGAGCGCCGTTCACGCTGGCGTCCTACCTGGTCGAGGGGGGACCAAGCCGGACCCATGCCCGCACCAAGGCGATGATGCTGGCCGAGCCGGGCAGCTGGCACGCGCTCATGACCCGGCTCACCGATCTGACCATCGCGTTTCTGACCGTGCAGCTCGACCACGGGGTGGACGCCATCCAACTGTTCGACTCGTGGGCCGGCACGCTGAGCGTGGCCGACTACCGCAGCTTCGTGCTGCCGCACAGCGCCCGGGTGTTCGCCACGCTGGCCGGCGCCGGCGTGCCGATGACCCATTTCGGGGTGCAGACCGCCGAGCTGCTGGGCGCCATGGCCGAAGCGATACGGCCGGCCCCCGCCGCTGTGGTGGGGGTGGACTGGCGGACCCGCCTGACCGATGCCGCCGCCCGGGTCGGTGCCGGCATCGCCTTGCAGGGCAACCTGGATCCGGCGGTGCTGTTGGCCGGCTGGCCGGTGACCGAACGCGCGGCCCGCGCCGTCGTCGCGGACGGCCGTGCCGCGGTGGCCGCCGGAGCGTCCGGGCATGTGTTCAACCTCGGGCACGGCGTGCTGCCGGAGTCGGACCCCGGCGTGCTCACCGAGCTGGTGTCGCTGGTCCATTCATTGTGACCACGTCGTATTGCGTTGTCGGAGGCGGTATCTCCGGTCTGGCCGCCGCCTATCGACTGCGCGCGACGCTCGGTGACGCGGTCGACATCACGGTGTTCGATCCGGCCGACCGGCTCGGCGGCGTGCTGCGCACCGAGACGATGGGCGGTATCGCCGTGGATGTGGGCGCGGAGGCGTTCATCGCGCGCCGGCCTGAGGTGCCCGCCCTGCTGGCCGAGCTGGGGCTGGCCGATCGCGAACGCACCACCACCGGGGTGCGGCCGCTGCTCTACCGCCGCCGGAAGCTGCATCCGTTGCCGCCGGGGACGCTCAGCGGAATCCCGTCCTCGCCGGGGTCGATGGCCGGGCTGGTCGACGAGGAGACCATCGCCCGCATCGCCGCCGAACCCACCCGCCCGCTGACGTTCGAACCCGGCAGCGATCCGACGCTGGGCACACTGGTGGCCGACCGGTTCGGCGAGCAGGTAGTGGCCTGCTCGGTGGACCCGCTGATCGGCGGCGTCTACGCCGGGTCGGCGGCGACGGTCGGGCTGCGCTCAGCGGTTCCGGGCCTGGCTGCCGCGCTGGACGACGGCGCCCCCAGCCTCACCGCGGCGGTGTTGCGGGCATTACCGACGACCACCGGCATACCGGTGTTCGGGGCGATCGCCGGCGGGTATCAGGTGCTGATCGACGCCCTGGTGCGCCGCAGCAGGCTGCGCTGGGTGCAGGCGGCGGTGACGCAGATCGACCCGGCCGGAGATGCGTGGCTGTTGCGGGACGCCGCCGGCGGCTACCACCGCGCCGACCGGCTGGTGATGGCGGTGCCCGCCCACGTGCTGGCCCGGCTGGCCACCGGGTTCGCCCCGCGTACTGCGGCGGCGGCCAGCCAGATCACCCATGCCTCGTCGGTGGTGGTGGCGCTGGCGGTGCCCGCCGGTGCGGGGTTCCCGGACAACTCCGGGGTACTGGTCGCGACCGGGGAACGGCTGAACGCCAAGGCGATCACCTTGACCTCACGCAAGTGGGACAGCTGGGGGTATGGCGGCAAGGTCGAAGTGCTGCGGTTGTCGTTCGGCCGGTTCGGTGACTCCCGCACCCGGGCCTCCGACCCGGAGCTGGTGGCGTGGGCGGTGGCCGACCTCGAGACCGTCTTCGGCGCAGTGGTGGACCCGCTGGACGTACGGGTCCAGCGTTGGCCTGCGGCGATGCCGCAATATCGTTCCGGGCACGCCGGCCTGATCGCCGCGCTGCGCGCCGGACTGCCCCCCACGGTGGCGGTCGCGGGCAACTACCTCGACGGCATCGGGGTGCCGGCCTGCGTCGCGGCGGCCGATCGTGCGGTGGCGGCCGTGACCAGCGCCACCCCGGCGCGCTAGAGCACTTTGCGGCGCGTCGTGGCAGCATATGGGCCATGGCGCACCTCGACTACGACAAGCTGAATTCCACCATCCGCTACGTGATGTTCTCGGTGTTCTCGGTTCGTCCCGGGGTGCTCGACGACGGCCCCGCCACCCGTGACGAGGTCGCCGACCAGGCTGCCACCTTCCTCAAGCAGCAGGAGGAGCGCGGCGTGGTGATCCGCGGCGTCTACGACGTCGCAGGCCTGCGCGCCGACGCCGACTTCATGATCTGGAGCCACGCCGAGCGGGTGGAGGACCTGCAGGCCACCTACGCCGGCTTCCGGCGCACCGCGCTGGGGCGGGCCTGCGAACCGGTGTGGAGCAGCGTCGCGTTGCACCGGCCGGCCGAGTTCAACCGCAGTCACGTCCCGGCGTTCATCGCCGGTGAACCGGCAGGCGCCTACGTCTGCGTGTACCCCTTCGTGCGGTCGCTCGAGTGGTATGTCCTACCCGAAGAGGACCGCCGCCGGATGCTGGCCGAGCACGGTATGGCGGCCCGGGAGTACAAGGATGTGCGGGCCAACACGGTGCCCGCGTTCGCGCTCGGGGATTACGAGTGGATTCTGGCGTTCGAGGCGCCCGAACTCGACCGGATCGTCGACCTGATGCGCGACCTGCGCAACACCGAGGCCCGGTTGCACGCCCGGGAGGAAACCCCGTTCTTCACCGGCCCCCGGGTCGAGGTCGAGCAGTTGGTGGCGTCGCTGCCGTAGCGGTCGTCGAGGCTGTTGTTGGTGTGGGAGAGAGCGAGTGGTGGCCACGGTAACTGTCCCCCGCAAGCGGGAGGTGTCCCCAGGCTCGGCGCTCAGGACGCGATGCGTTCGTCAGGACGACGCCGGGACCAGCCGCAGGCAGATTGAGTTGATGCAGTAGCGCTGGTCGGTCGGGGTGGGGTAGCCCTCGCCTTCGAACACGTGGCCCAGGTGGCTGTGGCAGGCCGCGCACAACACCTCGGTGCGACGCATCCCCAGCGAGTCATCCGGACGCAAGATCACCGCATCGGAATCCGCCGGGTCGAAGAACGACGGCCACCCGCAGTGCGACGGGAATTTCTCTGTGCTGCGGAACAATTCGGCGCCGCACGCCCGGCACTCGTAGACACCCTCGGTGGTGGTGTCGGTGTATTCGCCGGTGTTCGGCGGCTCGGTGCCGCCGCGGCGCAGCACCGCGAACTCCTCGGGGGTGAGTTTTTGGCGCCACTCGTCGTCGGTGAGGGTCACCTTGGGAGAGGTCATGCTTCCACGCTAGCCCGCTTCGGCTCGGCCGTCAGCCACGCCGGATCGATCCCGTCGTCGAGGCGGCCTTCCTGCCGGGCGTCGAGGTAGCGGTAGCACAGCACCGTGCAGATGACGATCAGCAGCAGCGACCAGCCGTAGGTGATCTTGAGGTAGTCCAGTGGCCGCCCGATGTTCATCCACCGGAAGATCAGCCACTTGTCCAGGGTCATGAACCCGTAGACGCCCAGCCAGGCCGGCCAGTTGCGCAGCACCGAGTTGGGCAGCACCACGGTCATCAGGAACGGGAACAGCACGATCGAGTAGTAGCCCTGGCCGAGCGACAGCACCAGGAACGACCACGTCAGCAGCACGCCGGAGGAGGTCAGCAGCCAGAACCGGGGGTCGCGGGTGCGGTAGTAGCGGTAGAGCAGCCACAGGCTCACTGCCGCGATCGCGGTGAACAACACCCGCATGAACAGGATCAAACCCGAGGGCAGGCCGAAGAAGACGCCGTTGCCCAGGATCGAGGAGTTGAAGTAGTCGCGGGTACCCATGATGTAGGGAACCGTGTGGGTGAAGTAGCTGGTCGGATCGCTGGCCAGCGGAAACGCGGCCAGGTTGAACAACACCGGGACCGTGATCGCCCCCACGAACGGGCGCCACTGCCGGCTCAGCAGCGGCAGCAACAGCAGCGGCGCCAGCACCGGCTTGACCACCAGGGTCAGCCCGATCGCGACACCGGCCCACCACTGGCGGCTCGGCCGGCCGTCCAGCACCCAGCGCAGGTAGAGCACCTCGGCCAGCAGGATGACGCCGTTGATGTTGGTGAACACCAATGTGCTGGACACGCTCTCGGTCAAAAACATCGCCGCCAGCAGCGCCGGGGCCGCCACCGAGGTCAGTCCGAATCCGAACATCCGCAGCAGGAGGTAGGCCGCGATCAGGATCGCGATCGTGTTGGTGGCGATGAAGGTGTACCGCGACAGCGTCTCGGGCAGATACCCGAACGGCGACATCAGCAGCGTGCCGCCGGGGGAGTACAGGTAGTGCGGGTCGACGTAGTCGAAGTGCTCGTTGTAGATGTCCAAGCCGTGCCGGAAGTTGAGCACCGCCCGGTAGACCGGCTTGAAGTCATCGGTGATGTTGCCGTTCAGCGGCAGGATCACCGCGCGGTGAATCAACGACATGATGGCCACCGGCCACAGCACCGAACGCAGCACGGTCGCGGTGCTCGGTGCGCTGGTGGGTGGCCGAAATGCGGCCAGCAGGGCGGTGCCTGCCCGGTTTGCAAGGGAGTCGGCTGCCGTCACCAGCGCACCGTACACCGAACGGGTGCGCCAGCCCCAGCTCAGGCCGGGCAGTAGACGTCGGTGTCGGGCAGCTTGCCGCTGTCGAGGTAACTGATCAGCGGCGGCAGGGTGCACGAGGAGTACACGGTGGCGCCGTGCCCGATGCCCTGCCACATCACCCGCTTGCTGGCTGCGCCGGCGTTGATGACGGCCGCGGCGGTGGCCGCCACGCCCTCTTCTCCGACGATCGGGTCGTTTTGTACCCCGAACAGCAGCACGTCGATGGTGAGGTCTTTCGGCGGCTCCGGGGTGGCGCTGCTGGGCCAGCTCAGGCACTGCGCCATGTCGAGGGCGCCGACGGCGCCGAACTGCGGGTACTCCTTGCCCCAGGCCACCACCAGCTCCCGGACCCGGTCGGGGGTAGGCCGGTTGAGTGCGTCGGCGCAGGAGTTGATGAAGTGGCCGTCGCCGCCGACGATGCCCTGGGCGCGGTTGATCAGGTTGTTCAACAGATTGGGGTCACCGGTATGCGCGCTCGCCAGCGCCCGGGCCAATTCGTTGGTGCTGTTGACGCGGTCGCCGAGCGGATAGCCCAGGGCCGTGACGATGGCATGGGTCACCGCCGCCACCGAGGCGCCGCCCGGGCCGTGCCCGGACCGGGCGGAGTCCAGCACCGCGTCGACGACGCCCTTCGGGTCGGGGGCCAGGGCGCAGTTGACCGCGACACACTGCGCGGCGAACGCGTCGAAGGCCGCCTCTTGGCCCTTGATCCGCTGTTCGGCGGCGGCTTCGGCGGCCACCCCGAGCGGGATGGGGGAGTCCAGCGCCAGCCGGGCCACCTTGCCGGGATGGGATCCGGCGTAGGCCAGGGCGACCTGGGCTCCATTGCCGACCCCGATGAGCGCCAGCGCCGGCACATCCCAGATGCTGCGCAACCGTTCCAGGTCAGTAGCGGCGTGGGTGTTGTCGTAAGCGGACTCCCCGGGGGAGATGGAATCGGTGCAGTCGGTGGTGGCGGTCATCGCCACGGTGCCCAAGTTAGCCACCGGGTCGTCGCCGGGGGCGAACTGCGCCAGGTTCCACATCGCGTCGCGGTCACTGCGCTCGCGACAGTCCACCGGGCTCGACATCCCGGTGCCGCGCCGGTCCACGGCGACCACCGGGTGGCCGTTGAGCACGTCGGCACCGCCGCGGGCCAGCCAGGTCGGTAACTGCAGCGACGACGGCAGGTCCCAGCCGGTGGTGAAGACCACCGGCCCGGCGTCGGCGGGGGTCTGTACCGACCGGGCCCGCACCACACCGATGCTGATCGCCGAGGAGCCGCCGCCGAGCGGGTCGACGTCGGCGTCATAGCTGGCGCAGTCCAACCGCACCCCGGGGGTGGCGGGCACCGCGGCGTCGTTGAACACCCGTGCCGTGCAGTCATGCCAGGGCAGGTCGTTCTTGGGGACCTCGACCGCCGGTGGGCCGGCCTTGTCGGAGGTGGTCTCGGGCTGCCCCTGTGGCCCGGCGCCGGAGTCGGTGGCAAAGCGTGGGTTCGCGGCCAGCCCGGGCGCGCAGCCGGACAGCGCGAGAGCCACCGGCAGGGCGGCCGCGAGCGCGAACCTGGCAAGACTCATGCCTGTCACCTTATAGGCGGGCGCTTGTGACGTAGCGGCCGTAGAGGTAGCCGGATTCGTCGGTCAGCAGATGCGCGCAGTGCATCCGGGTGGCCACCTCGCCGGGGCCGGTGGCGATGCGGCGGGCCAGCCCCCCGACCAGGAAGGGGGCGACGGTCAGGCATAGCTCGTCGAGAAGATCGCGTTCGATCAGCGCGCCCAGCAGCATCGGGCCGCCCTCGGTGAGCACCCGATACTGCCCACGGGCGGCCAACGCGGACAGGATCGTTGCCTCATCGACCCGGTCCGGGTCACCGGCCGAGCAGTCCAGCACCTCCGCGCGCCCGGCCAGCCGTCGCCGCGTGTCGTCGGCCACCGCCGCGCTGGTCAACACCAACGGCGGCAGCTCGGTGTCGGTGAAGACCCGCAGGTCGCGATCCAGCTGCCCGGACCCGGTGACGATCGCCAGCCTGGGCACCTCGGACTGTCCGCGGTCGCGCCGGCGCAGACGCTCGGCGACGTTGAGCCGGGCGCCGCCGTAGTTCTCCACCCGGACCGTGCCCGCGCCGACCAGCACGACGTCGGCCAGCGCCCGCAGCAACATGAACAGGGTCCGGTCACCGGGACTGCCCAGCCCGCCGGACTTGCCGTCCATGGTGGCGCCGCCGTCGATGCTGCCGATGAAATTGGCCCGCACCCAGATGCGCGGCTGCTCGGGTTCGGGGTAGGCGTACAGCCGGGCCAGCTCGGCATCGTCGACGGGCCGCGCCGAGTCCAGCCGGGTGAAACCCGGGTCTGCGCTGAGGTCGGACATGGCCACGATTGCACCATGTGGCTACAGTTCCTGCGTGCCTAATCCCGCCGTCGACGGAATCGACCACCTGGTGGACCGGCATCCGGCCGTCTCACCGGAGCGGTTGATCGCGCAGCTCACGCCGCCGCCGACCTTCGCCGGGGCCAGCTTCGCCAGCTACCGGCCCGACCCGGCCGAGCCCACCCAGGCCGCGGCCGTGGTGGCCTGCACCGCGTTCTGCGCCCAGGCACTGGAGCGGCGGGCCGGGCGGCGCCGACTGTTCGGTAAGCGCGAAGTGCTGCCGGGGGTCGGGCTCTACCTCGACGGCGGATTCGGTGTCGGCAAGACCCACCTGCTGGCGTCGGTCTACCGCCAGATCACCGAGACCACCGAGGGGGCGCAGCCGCATCGCACGGCGTTCGCGACGTTCATGGAACTCACCCAGCTGGCCGGGGTGTTCGGGTTCACCGAGTGCATCGAGTTGCTCGGCGACTACACGGTGGTCTGCATCGATGAGTTCGAACTCGACGACCCGGGCAACACCACCCTGGTATCGCGGCTGCTGTCCGAGCTGGTGGCGCGCGGGGTCTCGATTGCCGCCACGTCGAACACCCTGCCCGAGCAGCTCGGAGAGGGGCGCTTCGCCGTGCAGGATTTTCTGCGCGAGATCCACGCTCTGGCAAGCATTTTCACTCCGGTACGGGTCGACGGCCCGGACTATCGGCATCGGGACCTGCCCCCGGCGCCGGAACCGCCGACGGACCAGCAGGTCGTGCAGCGCGCTGCGGCGCTGCCCGGTTCCACGTTGGACGACTTCGACGCGCTGTGCGCGCATCTGGCCACCATGCACCCGTCGCGGTATCTGACCCTGATCGAAGGTGTCACCGGAGTCTTTCTCACCGGCGCGCATCCCATCGACGATCAGAACGTGGCGCTGCGCCTGGTGGCGCTGACCGACCGGCTCTACGATGCCGGCACCCCGGTGGTGGCCTCCGGGGCGAAGCTGGACGACATTTTCAGTGCCGAGATGCTGGCCGGCGGCTACCGCAAGAAATACCTGCGGGCCACCTCCCGGCTGCTGGCGTTGAGCACCGGCGGTTAGCTGGCTGTGGGTCGTGTCAAGTCATGCGGCCACGCGTGGGGCATTGTCGCCGGTGGTTGCTGGCGT
>NZ_LZJK01000068.1 GCF_001667945.1 Mycolicibacter sinensis
CGCGTGCTTCTTCGCGATGACCACTCGTAGTTCGTCCATGGAGATATCGGAGAGGTAGCGGCGGGTGACTTGCCATTCGTCGTGGGCTTCGATGACCACCGCGGTGGCCAGGCGCAGGAATGCCGCGGGGTTGGGGAAGATCTCCACGACATCGGCGCGGCGTTTGATCTCCTTGTTGAGCCGCTCGATCGGGTTGTTCGACCAGATCTTCTGCCAGTGCGCCTTGGGGAACGCGGTGAACGCCAGCACGTCGGTCTTGGCCTCGCCCATCATGGTCGCCACCTTCGGAAATGACACGGCGAGGGTGTCAGCGACCCGATCCCACTGATCAGCCACCTCAGTCGGGTCGGTGTGAGCGAAGATCGTCTTGACCGCCGCCGTCACCGCAGGGGCGTGCTTGGCCGCGACCGCGGTGTGCAGGTTACGCATGAAATGCACCCGGCACCGCTGCCACGACGAGTTGGCGAACTGCTGCGCCACAGCAGCCTTCAACCCAGCATGGGCATCGGAGATGACCAGATGCACCCCCGCCAGACCGCGCGTCTTCAGCGAGGCCAGGAACTCACGCCAGAACTCGTAGGATTCGCTGTCACCGACGGCGGTGCCCAGCACTTCGCGGGTGCCGTCGATGGACACCCCGGTGGCCACCACCAGCGCCTGAGAGACCACGTGCGCCCCGATGCGGACCTTGCAGAAGGTCGCATCGCAGAAGACGTACGGAAACGTCGTGTGACCCAGGCTGCGAGTGCGAAACGCCTCGATCTCTTTGTCGAGGCCGGCGCAGATCCGCGAGACCTCCGACTTGGACACCCCCGATTCGACACCCATGGCGGCCACCAGGTCATCGACACTGCGAGTCGACACGCCGTGTACGTAGGCCTCCATGATCACCGCGTGCAACGCTTTGTCGATGCGGCGGCGCCGCTCCAGCAGCGACGGGAAGAACGACCCGGCCCGCAGCTTGGGGATCTGTACCTCGATGTCCCCGGCGGTCGTCGACACCGTTTTCGGCCGATGCCCATTGCGGTGCACCGCACGGCCCGCGGCGCGCTCATAGCGGCCAGCGCCGATCGCAGCAGTGGCCTCGGCCTCAATGAGCTGCTGCAGCCCGGCACGGATCAGCTCGGCGAACACCGCGCCGGCATCAGCGGACTTCAGCGCATCGAGCTGAGCAAGCAATGCAGAATGATCCTGGGTCATCGCGTCGTGTGTCCTTCTGTGAGTCACTTTGGTCGGTAACTCACTGACCACTACGCGATGGCCCACCCCGACACCGTCAGCGACACACCCGATACCAAGTCCAGCACCGTCTGCCCCGACCCCCGAAACCCCACCACCCCAGGGGACTCACCC
>NZ_LZJK01000069.1 GCF_001667945.1 Mycolicibacter sinensis
TGCGACATCGACCACGCCATCGCCTACCCGATCGGGCCGACCCACCCCGCCAACCTGCGCTGCCTCTGCCGAAAACACCACCTACTCAAAACCTTCTGGACCGGCCCCACAGGCTGGCACGACACCCAACACCCCGACGGCACAATAAACTGGACCAGCCCCACCGGCCACACCTACACCACCCGACCCGGCAGCACACTGCTGTTCCCCACCCTATGCACACCCACCGGCACACCACCGCCACCACCGCCACCACCCACACCAAACACCGACCGCGGCCTAATGATGCCCACCCGCACACGCACCCGAACCCAAGACCGCGCCCACCACATCAACTCCGAACGCGCCCTCAACAAAACCCCAACCTGACGAGCGGGCGGGCAACTAGCTCTTGAAGGGCAGGATCTTATTGAGCTGGTCGAGCGACTTGCGCAGGTCGTGGATGAGCGCGGTGCCCCTAGCGGTCTGCGCCACGGCATAGATGCCGTCCTGGTGCTCGGCCAGCTCCGCGATGTTCTGGTAGGCCGCGCGCACGGATTCCAGCGTGCGCGCAAGCAGGTCCGTGGTGGACACGGTGTCGTTTGCTTGGGTCACGGTATGGGAGCCTATCGCTTCGCCCCCGGCGAGAGTCTGAAAACCGCGGAGCGCTCAACCTGGCAAACACCTGCGACATCCGGCGTAGTCTCTCGACAACACGACGGGGCGGGAAGGAGACGGCCGTGAAGCGCTATCTCACCGGGGGCTTGGCCGCCACGCTGGCTGCCGCCGGGCTGATGACCGGGTGGCTGGTCGCCTCGGCGCCGGTGGCCCATGCCGGTTGTCAGGACAACCCGCTGCTGTTCTTCTCCACCGCCCAGAAGTGCGACGGCCCGGTTCAGCCCGACGGTAGCTGGCAGCGCTGCGTGATCTACTACTACGAGCCGCCGAAATCGCCACCGTCGCAGCAGGACTGTCACCAGATGGGCCCGCTGGGCCGACAGTATCCGTTCCACTCGTTCTACCAGCCGGAGACGCACATCGGTCCGTAGCGGTGCTCAGTCCATCAACTGGGCGGCCACCGTCGCACCGAGTTCCCAGCACGCTTCCAATTCGGCCTTGCCGGGCTTGCCGGAGACCACCACATAGTCAGCGGCCTTCACCCACCCCAGGCCGGTCGTGATGGCGTCGACCGCACGTTCGGCGCCCTCGGTGCCTTCGTTGCCGTGCAGATACAGCCCGAAGGGCCGACCGCGGGTCGAGTCCAGGATCGGGTAGTAGCACACGTCGAAGGCGTGCTTGAGGGCGCCGCTGAGATAGCCCAGGTTGGCCGGGCTGCCCAACAGGTAGCCGTCGGCCGAGAGCATGTCGGTCGGCGACACCGCCAGCGCCGCGCGACGCACCACCTCGACTCCCTCGATCTCCGGGGTACCGGCCCCGGAGACCACCGCCTCGAACATGGCCTGGCAGTACGGCGAGGGCGTGTGGTGAACCACCAGCAGCGTCTTGCTCATCGGCTCTCCTGCAGCCGGACCGCGGTTTTCATCGCCTCCCGCGCCCGGCGACGGTCCCCGGCGTACTCATAGGCGCGGGCCAGCCGGTACCAGCGCCGCCAGTTGTCCGGGTCGGCGTCGAGTTCGGCGCGCACCGTGTGGAACAGGGCATCGGCGGCGTCGCGTTCGATACGACCCGACGGCCGTCGCGGCAACGCACTGGCGTCCAGTTCCATCCCGTCGACGGCGATCAACCGGGACAGCCGCTGGTGGGCGAGGCCGTCGCGCAGGGTGGCGATCATCGCCCACAGCCCGATGAACGGCATGATCAGCAGCGCCAGGCCCATCCCGATCGCCGGTAACGAGCCGGAGGTGATCAGCAGCACCGCGATCCGGCCCAAGAACACCAGATACATCAGCAGCGCCAGGCACATGAAGGCGATGAGCGCCTTAATCCGGGTGGCCGCCGACACTTCGACTACCTTATTTCAGGTCGAGGAGAGGCTCGATGCCGATCGTCAGCCCGGGGAATTCGGCGACGCGACGTACCGCCAGCAGCACCCCGGGAACGAACGACGTCCGGTCGATGCTGTCGTGGCGAATGGTGAGCGTTTCGCCCATGGTCCCGAACAGCACCTCCTGGTGGGCGACCAGCCCGGCCAGCCGTACCGAGTGCACCGGAACACCGTCGACGTCGGCGCCCCGCGCTCCGGGCAGGCCGGTGCTGGTGGCATCGGGGTTGGGCGGCAGTCCTTTTCGGGCCTCGGCGATCAGCGCGGCGGTGCGGGCCGCGGTGCCCGAAGGCGCATCGGCCTTCTGCGGGTGGTGCAGCTCGATGACCTCTACCGATTCGAAGTACTTGGCGGCCTGGACCGCGAAGTGCATCGACAGCACCGCCCCGATGGCGAAGTTGGGTGCGATCAGCACCGACGCCCCGGGTTTGGCCGCCAACCAGGAGCGGACCTGCTCGAGCCGCTCCTGCGTGAACCCCGTGGTGCCGACCACGGCGTGAATTCCGTTGTCGATCAAGAACTTCAGATTGCCCATCACGACGTCGGGGTGGGTGAAGTCAATCACGACCTCGGTGCCGCCGTCGGTCAGCAGGCTCAGCTCGTCACCGGCGTCGATCTCGGCGGACAGGGTCAGATCCTCGGCGGCGCGCACCGCCGCAACCATCGTGGCGCCGACTTTGCCCTTGGCGCCCAGCACTGCTACCCGCATGGCTGCAACCCTAGCGGGGACGGCGAGCGCGACGAAGCCGGGCGCGGGGTCGCCGCTGTCAACACGGCAGCGCCCCTCAGGACACCTCCCGGCGGGCCTCGCCGGGCCGGTCGGCCTCGACCAGGCGTTCGGTCACGAAGCGGCACATCTGATCGAACGCCGCCCGGCTGTCCGGCAGGAACGGGAAGAGCGCCGGGAAGGCGTGCAGTTCACGCGCCCACACCTCAAGGCGGCTGGGCCGGCCCAGTTGCGCCAGCGCGGCGTGCAGGCGTTCTGCATCGCAGCGCAGGATCTCCGACTCGGCAGCGAGCAGCAGCGCCGGTGGCATCGTGTCCAACCGGCCGTTGATCGGCGACAGCGCGTGGCGCATGCTCGGCGACGGGCACACCAGATCAACGATGTCGGGCAGCACCGCCGGAATGCCGAAGGCGTCGGCGGTCCGGTTCGAGTGGGTGCTGCGCGCGACACCGTCGAGCTCCAGCAGCGCCGAGATCCCGATCACCCCGGCCGGAGCGGGCAGGCCCCGTTGTTGACCGGTCAGCGCGGTCGCGAACGCCAGGAACCCACCGGCGGAGTCACCCACCAGCACCGTTTTGGCCGGGTCGGCGCCAAGACCGAGCAGCCACCGGTAGGCGCCGACACAATCGTCCACCGAACCGTCCACCGTCACCTGCGGATACTGCCGGTAATCGACGTGGACGACCGGCAGCCGGGTGCGGCGGGCGAGCTTGGCCACCACATGCAGATGGGTGTCCAGGCCGCCGGTGACGAAGCCGCCGCCGTGGAAATACAGGATGACGCCGTCGCGGAACGCCTCGCCGAGGGGCCGGCCGCGATCAGCCGCCCGCACGACCTCGACCGGGACGGCGGCGGCCTCACCGCGGGTGAAGCTCACCCCCAGGAACGGCCGCACCCGCTGCAGCTTGGCCAGGGTGTTGATCCGACGGCCCATCGTCGTCATCCGGCCGGCGACGGTTCCGGTGCCGGCGTGCAGCACCAGGCGCCGCACCAGGCGCGGGGTGATGGCATGGGCGACCGCGTAGATCAGCTTGGCGGGAAGACTTGCAGGATGTATCGAACCGGCTCCGGGCATCCGGGAAGTCTAGGGGGACAGCTGAGCGGGCGCCGTGATTCGTCGAAATCGACTGGAAGTTAACGCCAATTCGCTCACGCGTCGATGACGATCCGGCCGCCGTTGGCCCGGGAGACGCAGACGAGCATCTCGTCGTCGCCCTCCGCGGTGCGCCCGCGCCGGTCGACATCACCGGAGACCACCTTGACTTTGCAGGTACCGCAGAACCCCTGCCGGCACGAGCATGCCGTCGTCGGGTCGGCGTCGAGCATCACATCCAGGGCCGAACGGTCCGCCGGGACCTGCAGCAGCCGCCGCGACCGGGCGAGCTCCAGCTCGAAGGGCAGGCCGTCCACCACCGGCGGCGGGCTGAACCGCTCGTAGTGCAGCGGCGCATCGGCATGTTGGTCACGGGTGGTGCGCACCGCTTCGAGCATGGCGGGCGGCCCGCACACATAGACCGCGGTCTGCGGACCGGCGCCGGCCAGCAGTTCGTCGGTGCCGGCGAACCGCCCGTGCTCGTCGTCGGCCCACACCGTGACCCGCTCGGGATCGACTCCCAGTACCTCGTCGAGCAGCGGCATGTCGGCCCGACTGCGGCCGGCATAGACCGCGCGCCAATCGATTCCGCGTTGCGCCGCCTCGCGCAGCATCGGCAGCATCGGGGTCACCCCGATGCCGCCGATGACGAACAGCACGTCGCTCTCACCGGTGCCGAGATAGAACGCGTTACGCGGGCCCTCGAACACCAAGGTGTCGCCCACCGCGTAGGACTCGTGCATCTCCACCGAGCCGCCGCCGCCGTCGTCGAGCCGCCGCACCGCGATGCGGTACTCGGTGCGCCGCCCCGGCACACCGCACAGCGAGTACTGTCGGCGACGCCCCGACGGCAGCTGGACATCGATGTGACCGCCCGGGGTCCAGGACGGCAGCAGCCCACGAGGGTCTGCGATCGTCAGGGCCACCACGTCGTCGGTGAGCATCTCGCGCTTGGTGACGACCGCGGTGATGGTCCGTGAGACCGGGGCGACCCGCGACGGCTTCCAGCGCGACAGCCCCGAGACCCCGCCGAACAGCGTGACCGCCATCCACAGCATGTTGTAGAAGCGATCGTGTTTGCGCCGGCCGTAGAGGTCGGCGGGCCGGGAACTCCAGATCCTTTGCGGCATATCAGCTTTGCCGAGACTCGGGTGCGCCGGCATTGTCGGCCACAGCCCGCTCCACCCAGTCGGCGGTGTGCCGGGCGATCATCTCGGGCCGGTCGGTCACCACCCAGTGCCCACCGTCGATGTCCAGCACCCGGTGCCGGCGCGGGATCGAGCCGGTGAACCGCTGCAAGGCGGGGCTGACGAACAGGTCCAGCCGCGGTGCAAGCACCTGCACAGCGACCTCGGTGACCGGAAGCGGCGCGGACGGCTTCAAAAACGGTCGCGGCATGTTGGCCCGGTAGAGGTTGAGTCCGTTGACGTAGTCGTTCTCGCCGCGGTGCGTGGCCCACCGCTGACCGCCGGAGCGGCCGATGCGCTCCAGGGTGTCGATGAGTTTGCCGCCGAATCCGGACCGGAACAGCGCCTCGGGCAATCGGGGGGTCAAAAACAGCCAGATGTAGGACGACTCCAGCAACTGTCGAATCACATCCACGACCGCCCGCAGGTTGCGCGGTGACCGCAGGAACCGGCCGGCGTAATCCAGGTGGGGCCCGGAAATCGAGGTGTAGGAAGCGATTTTGGAGGCGACACACGGGTCGGTGACCGCCGCCCAGCCCTGGATCGATCCCCAGTCGTGGCCCAGCAGGTGAACCTGCTCCACGCCGAGGTGGGCGATCACCGCGCCGACGTCGGCGGTCAGCTGAGGAAGCCGGTAACCGGACCTGTCCGCCGGTGCCGCAGACGCACCCGCGCCGCGCACGTCGTAGGCGACGACGTTGTAGCGGCCGGTGTCGGCGAGCGCCTCGGCCACGCCGTCCCAGACGTGGTGATTGTCCGGATAGCCGTGGATCGCCAGGATCGTCGGCCGCTGCGGGTCCACGTCGGTGTAGGTATGCACCGCCAGTGTGACACCGTCGGATGCGGTCAGAGTGGTCATGGGGCCTCTTCTTCCGGTGGTCAATGCGTGGCGCGGGCGGCGGGGGAAACTGCGAGGTAGTTGACCGCCTTCTCCACCCCGCCCAGTTGCGCCGGGTGAAAGCCCGGCCGGTAGTAGGAGGCGATGGCGGGCAGGAATTCAAACGGGGCGGGCACCAGGCCGCGACGCGCCACCGCGAACCAGTCCCGCCAGCGCGGCTTGGTTCCCGGTGGCAGCTGCGGGTCCACCTTGTACATGAACCGCAGCCCGCGCACCCACAGCAACAGCATCAGCGGGGTGACGGCCAGCTGGGTGCGAACCTGCCGGAGATATCCGGCCCGCAGGTGCTTCATCACGTCGAAGGCCACGGCCTTGTGCTCGACCTCTTCGGCGCCGTGCCAGCGCAGCATGTCCAGCATCGCTGGATGCGCCCCGACCGCATCCAGCGCCGGGCTGTCGAGCACCCACTCCCCCAGAATCGCCGTGTAGTGCTCGACGGCGGCCACCAGCGCCACCCGTTCCAGCAGCCAGCGCTGCTGGCGGCGCTTGCTCCAGTGCGGCCGGTCCCCGAGCAGGCGAGCGAACAACCACTTGATCTGGCCGGTGAACGGCGACATGTCGACGCCGCGCGCGGCCAGGTGGTCGACGACGCCGGCGTGCGCCTGGGAGTGGGTGGCCTCCTGCCCGATGAATCCCTGCACGTCGAGGCGCAGTTGGTCGTCCTTGATCAGCGGCAGCGCCTGCTTGAACACCTCGACGAAGAACTCCTCGCCGGCGGGCAGTAGCAGGTGCAGCACGTTGCAGAAGTGGGTGGCGAAGGGTTCCCCGGGTACGTAGTGCACCGGAAGGTCCGACCAGTCGAAGTCGACGTCCCGGGCCTGCAGGACGATCCGCTCGTGGTCCAGCGCTCCGTCGTGTGGGCCGGCCGCGCTGTCGTCAACCTTGAGCATGTCAACCCCCATTTACAAAGAGCCAGCTTTTGTCTTTGTCGTGGACAGATAATTCGCCAGGGTACAACGATACCACCGGTACCGGCTAGATCGACATCCTCGCCGAATTTGCGCCAGCGTCAATACCTCAAACCGGCCATCACGTCAACATGAGCGATCATTAACTTTTTTGTAAACGTCTCGTTGCGGCCGTTAAGACTTCGTTAACCAGCTTGGAAGTCGGGGCGGCTGTCGGGAAACGTGGCTCCCATAAGGGCCGACTCCACCAAGAAGCTGGCCCTTTTCCATGTCTGCTGCCGTATTTGAGGAGAGCCCTGTTGTCGTTCGTAACCGCACATCCTGAGGCGATGGCAACCGCCGCCAATTGTTTGTCGAGCACCGGAGTCGCGCTCGCGGCCCAAAACGCGGCGGCGGCGGTCCCGACAACCGCAGTGGTGCCGCCGGCCGCCGACGAGGTCTCGGCGATGCTCGCCGCGCGATTCGCCGTCCAAGCGCAGCAGTACCACCAGATCAGCGCGCAAGCCGCAGCTATTCACGAGACGTTTGTGGCCACCCTCAACGGCGGCGCGAACGCCTACGCCACCGCCGAGGCCGCCAACGCGATCGCGGCCGGATAAGGCAGGAGACACAGCAGTGGATTTCGCAGCGCTCCCGCCGGAAGTCAACTCCGGTCGCATGTACGCCGGCCCTGGTTCAGGGTCGCTGCTGGCCGCCTCGGCGGCCTGGGATGAGTTGGCCGCCGAACTGCACACCGCGGCGGCAAGCTACCGGTCGGTGGTCACGGAGTTGACCAGTGGCCCCTGGCTGGGACCGGCATCGACGAAGATGGCCGCCGCGGCCGCACCGTATGCCACCTGGCTCAGCGCCACCGCTGAGCAAGCCGAGCAGACCAGCGCCCAGGCGAAGGCCGCGGCCGCGGCGCATGCGAGCGCGTTCGCGATGACTGTTCCGCCGGCGGTGATCGCCGCCAACCGCATGCAGTTGGCGACGCTGGTCGCAACGAACTTCTTCGGCCAGAACGCCCCGGCGATCGCCGCCACCGAGGCCCTCTACGGCGAGATGTGGGCCCAAGACGCGTCCGCGATGTACAGCTACGGCGCTGCCGCCGAGGCCGCATCGCAGATGACACCGTTCAGCACCCCGCCCCAGACGGCCGACGCGGGCGGCGTGGCCGCGGAAGGCGTTTCGGCCACCGATGCGCTCGGGGAGGCGGCCACCGACGTGGCTGGGGACGCGGCCGGCCAGGCCTCCTCGTCCCTCCCGCAGACGATGCAGGGCTTGCCGAGCACGCTGCCGTCCCCAGCGGAAGCGCTGGCAGCAGACGGCCTGGCGCTTCCACCCATTTTCAGCGACCTGTCGACGCTGGGCGCCGCCCCGGTCTCGACCATGATGAGCAGCGCCATCATCGCCGCGTTCATCCCCGAATACCTGATCGCCGCCGCCGATCTCCCGTCGCCCTTCGGCCTGGCGGAAGCAGCCCCGGCCGCCATCGCGGCCGGCCTGCCGTTGGGCCTGACGCCGACGCTGGCCCCTGCGGGCCTGACATCGGCAACATCGGCGGCCTCGGCGGCGATCGGCAACGCGGCCTCGGTCAGCGGCCTGTCGGTTCCCAGGGCCTGGGCCACCGCAGCCCCGGAGATGCGGCTCGCCGCCGCTGAGTTCCCGATGGCCAACGTGGTCGCGACCGAACGCGCCGGCGGGATGTTGAGCGGCATGCCGCTGTTCGGCGGTGCTCCGCTGATGGCGATGGATGGGCGCGGCGGCGCCGGCTCACGAAATCACAAGGCATCCGAAGAGGACGCAAAGCGGAAGGCAGTCAAGGGCCGACGGTCCACCATGTGGTGAGCGGATCAACCCGACGCCAGCGCCGCGACGATGTCGGCGGCCGGGCCCGGGCGGGCGGTCCGGTAGGCGGTCCCGGCCCACAGGCTGGTGCCGTGCGGGTCGTCCACCGCCACCGCCGCCGCCCGGATCGGTGTGGTCATGTGGTTGATCTCGGGGTATCCCACCGGCGCCACGTTGTCGAGGGTCCGGGTGAAGTCGTTTTCCAGTCCGCGCGCGTAGCGGCCGGAGAACGCACACGTCACCGTGGTGTTGCTGAATTCCGGATTCGTCAGCGCCGCACGGTGCGTCGGATTGGTGCCCGCCTCATCCGAGAGCAGCAGTGCGGTACCGACCTGCGCGGCCACCGCACCCCGTCCCAGCACGCCGGCGACGTCGGCGGCGGTGCCCAGGCCACCGGCCGCTACCAGCGGGACGTCGCGGTGGGCATGGCTGATCTCGGCCAGCAGCTCCTCGAGAGGTTCGCTGCCGGGGCGCACATCGGGCGCGAAAGTACCGCGATGACCGCCGGCGCGGGGGCCCTGCACCACCAGGGCATCGGCGCCGTGCGCCACCGCGACGCCGGCCTCATAAGCCGAGGTCACCGTGACTACGGTCAGGATGCGTAGCGCACGCAGCTTCGCCAGGTCCTCCGGCGCCGGCGTCCCGAACGTGAACGACACCACGGTGGGCCGCAGGTCGGCGATCACGTCGAACTTCTCCGGCCAGCAGTCGTCGTCGCCGAAGCGGGGCCGGCCCAATTCGACGCCGTAGTGCTCGGCCAGTGGTTCCAGCAGGTCGGCATACTCGTCGAGCAGCACCAGATCGGCGTCGCTGGGTTGCGGCACAAACAGATTGGCCCCGATCGGGCCGGCGGTGGCGCTGCGGGCGGCGGCGATGTCGTCGGCCAGTTGTTGCGGGGTACGGTAGCCGCCCGCGACGAATCCCAGCCCGCCCGCCTGCGACACCGCGGCCGCCAGCGCCGGTGTGCTGGGACCGCCGGCCATCGGCGCACCGACCAGGGGGACCGCGAGTTCGGAGAAGCTGAAAGCCATTCCCCTACCCTGCCATCAACCGGCCAGCGCCCGCAGCCGGCGGGGCAGCGCCCCTTTCGACCGGTAGGGGCCCAGTACCGCCACCCCGTAGGGTCCGCGCAACAGTCGGTGCGCCACCGCGTTGACCTCTTCGACGGTGACTGCGTTCAGCTCCCGCAGCGTGCGGGAGATGGGACGGTAGCGTCCGTAGTTCAATTCGGTACGACCCAACCGGTGCATCCGCGAACCCGAATCCTCCAGGCCCAGAAGCAATCCGCCGCGTAACGAACCTTTCGCGATCCGGCACTCTTCAGCACTGATGCCGTCACGCGCAACCGAGTCGAGGACTTCGACGGTCACCGCCGCCACTTCGGCGAATCGCTCCGGCTGGCAGGCGGTGTAGACCGACAGGGCGCCCGCATCGGCGAAGGTGTCCACCGAAGAGTAGATCGAGTACGCCAACCCGCGGGACTCCCGAACCTGTTGGAACAACCGCGAACTCAATCCCCCACCGAGAGCCGTGTTCAGCACCGCCAGGGCCTGACGGTGCGGCCAGTGCCGCCCCGGGGCGCGCACCCCCAGCGACATGTGGGTCTGGTCGGCGTCACGGTTGACCACGGTCAGCCCGGGAGTGCCCGGCACCCGGGCGGTGCCGCGCCGCGGCGGGGCAGGCTTCTCGCCTCGAATCAGGCGATGCCCGAAGTGTTCTCGCACCAGCGCCACTACGGTGTCGTGATCGACATTGCCGGCCACCGCCACCACCATGCGCTCCGGGGTGTAGCGACGCTGGTGAAACGAGCGCAGCTGGGCGCGGGTCATCGCCGTCACCGATTCGACGTTGCCGATCACCGGCCGTCCGATCGGATGCTCGCCGAACAGCGTCGACAAGAACACATCACCCAGCGCGTCCTCGGGATCGTCGTCGCGCATCGCGAGTTCCTCGAGCACCACGTCGCGTTCGAGGTCGACATCGGCGGCCGCGCAGGACCCGTTGAGCACCACATCGCTGACCAGCGCGACGGCCAGCTCCAGATCGGTGTCGAGCACATGGGCGTAGTAGCAGGTGTGCTCCTTGCCGGTGAAGGCGTTGAGCTCACCGCCGACGGCGTCCATGGCCTGCGCTATGCCGGCCGCCGTGCGAGTCGGGGTGGCCTTGAACAGCAGGTGCTCCAGGAAGTGCGCCGCCCCGGCCACCGTGGCGCCCTCGTCGCGTGATCCGACGCCGACCCAGACGCCCACCGATGCCGAACGGACCCCTGGGAGGTACTCGGTGACCACCCGCAGTCCGCCCGGCAGCGTGGTGCGTCGCAGTGTGGCGCGCGCGATGTCAGCTCTCGGTGGCTGCGGCATCGGCAGGCTCAGTCGACCCCGCTTCTTGGGTCGCGGCGTCCGCTGCATCCTCGACGGGCACCAGCGAGATCTTGCCGCGGTTGTCGATGTCGGCGATCTCCACCCGCAGCTTGTCGCCGACCTTGACGACGTCCTCGACCTTCGCCACGCGCTTGCCCTTGCCGAGCTTGGAGATGTGCACCAGCCCGTCGCGGCCCGGCAGCAGCGAGATGAATGCGCCGAAGTCGGTGGTCTTGACCACGGTGCCCAGGAATCGCTCGCCGATCTTGGGCAGCTGCGGGTTGGCGATCGCGTTGATCTTGTCGATCGCGGCCTGCGCCGAGGGGCCGTCGGTGGCGCCGACGAACACGGTGCCGTCGTCCTCGATGGAGATCTGGGCGCCGGTCTCCTCGGTGATCGAGTTGATCATCTTGCCCTTGGGGCCGATCACCTCACCGATCTTGTCCACCGGAACCTTGATCGTGGTGACCCGCGGCGCGTACGGGCTCATCTCGTCGGGGGCGTCGATGGCCTCGGCCATCACCTCCAGGATGGTCAGCCGCGCGTCCTTGGCCTGGCTCAGCGCACCGGCGAGCACCTTGGACGGGATGCCGTCGAGCTTGGTGTCCAGCTGCAGCGCGGTGACGAAGTCCTTGGTGCCGGCGACCTTGAAGTCCATGTCGCCGAACGCGTCCTCGGCACCGAGGATGTCGGTGAGCGCGACGAAGCGGCGCTCGGTCTTGCCGTCCACCTCGACATCGTCGGAGACCAGGCCCATCGCGATACCGGCGACCGGAGCCTTCAGCGGCACACCGGCGTTGAGCAGTGCCAGCGTGGACGCGCAGACCGATCCCATCGAGGTGGATCCGTTGGAGCCCAGGGCTTCGGACACCTGCCGGATGGCGTAGGGGAACTCCTCGACGCTGGGCAGCACCGGAACCAGGGCCCGCTCGGCCAAGGCGCCGTGGCCGATCTCGCGGCGCTTGGGCGAACCGACCCGGCCGGTCTCACCGGTGGAGTACGGCGGGAAGTTGTAGTGGTGCATGTAGCGCTTGGAGGTCTCCGGCCCCAGCGAGTCGATCTGCTGCGCCATCTTCATCATGTCCAGCGTGGTCACCCCGAGGATCTGGGTCTCGCCACGCTCGAACAGTGCGCTGCCGTGCGCCCGGGGCACCACCGCCACCTCGGCGGAGAGGGCCCGGATGTCGGTGATACCGCGGCCGTCGATGCGGAAGTGGTCGGTCAGGATGCGCTGGCGCACCAGCTTTTTGGTCAGGCTGCGGTAGGCCGCACTGATCTCCTTCTCGCGGCCCTCGTAGGTCTCGGCCAGGCGCGTCAGCACCTCGGCCTTGATCTCCTCGGTCCGCTCGTCGCGCTCGGCCTTGCCGGCGATGGTCAGCGCCTTGGCCAGCTCGTCGGTGGCGACGGAGGCCACCGCGTAGTAGACGTCCTCGCCGTAGGCGGGGAACAGCGGGTAGTCGCTGGTCGGCTTCCCGGCCGCGTCGGCCAGCTCCTGCTGGGCTTTGCACAGCGCCGCGATGAACGGCTTGGCCGCCTCCATGCCCTCGGCCACCACGGCCTCGGTCGGCGCCTGCGCACCGGCTTCGATCAGCTCGATGACGTTCTCGGTGGCCTCGGCCTCGACCATCATGATCGCCACGTCACCGTCATCGAGGACACGGCCGGCCAGCACCATGTCGAACACCGCGCGCTCGAGCTGCTCGACGGTGGGGAACGCCACCCAGCTGCCGTCGATCAGCGCCACCCGCGCCGCCCCGACCGGGCCGGAGAACGGCAGCCCGGCCAGCTGCGTGGACGCCGAGGCGGCGTTGATCGCCACCACGTCGTAGAGGTCCCGGGGGTCCAGGCTCAGCACGGTCACCACGACCTGGATCTCGTTGCGCAGGCCGTCGACGAACGACGGGCGCAGCGGGCGGTCGGTGAGCCGGCAGGTCAGGATCGCGTCGGTGGACGGCCGGCCCTCGCGACGGAAGAAGGAGCCCGGGATGCGCCCGGCGGCATACATCCGCTCCTCGACGTCGACGGTGAGCGGGAAGAAGTCGAAGTGCTCCTTGGGAGCCTTGCTGGCGGTGGTCGCCGACAGCAGCATGGTCTCGTCGTCGAGGTAGGCCACGACACTGCCGGCCGCCTGCTGGGCCAACCGGCCGGTCTCGAAGCGGATGGTGCGGGTGCCGAAGCTCCCGTTGTCGATGGTGGCGGTGGACTCGAAAACGCCTTCTTCAATTTCAATGGCAGACATGGACGCCGTGCGGCCTTCCTGGTTCGTTTCAGCTGTTTCGCAACGCCAGACGTGGACCAGCGAAGAACCTGGATGCGGCTACGGTCGTCGATCGAAGCGGCCGGATCCTTGAAATCGCAGACCCGGCTGCCACTACCGAAGACCGCCCGACTCAGGTCTGGCCGATCGTGGGAACATGTCCCGTCGTGACGTGCCGGAGTGGCGCGCGCGGACTGCGTACGCCACACCGGTGTCCGGGCGCAAGGCCCGGAACGGTCTCACTCTACACGGCGACGGTTATCGCCGGTTGTCAGCGACGCAGGCCCAGGCGCTCGATGAGCGAGCGGTAACGCGCCACATCGATCTGGGCGAGGTACTTGAGCAGGCGACGCCGCCGGCCGACCAGCAGCAGCAGGCCGCGCCGGGAGTGGTGGTCGTGCTTGTGGGTCTTGAGGTGTTCGGTGAGGTCGACGATCCGCTTGGTCAGCAGCGCGACCTGCGCCTCGGGCGATCCGGTGTCGGTCTCGTGCAGACCGTAGTTGCCCAGGATCTCTTTTTTCTGCTCGGCGGTCAGCGCCACGAAAACATCTCCATCAATGTCGTCCCGCGAAAGGTGATTACGGCGGCCGCCGCGGACTGCAGCACGCCGAGCGGGAAGTCTAGCAGCGCTGTGGCGGACGAACCCAATCGAGCTGCCGGTCAGTCTTCGGCGAGCAGAGTGCGGGTCTTCTCGACGTCGGTGTTCATCACCGCCACCAGGTCCGCCACCGAGTCGAACTTCTCCTGACCGCGGATCCGGCTGACGAAGTCGACGGCGACCCGCTGACCGTACAGGTCGGCGGTTTGATCGAGGATGAACGCCTCGACGGTGCGGGCCCGCCCGGAGAAGGTCGGATTGGTGCCGACCGACACCGCGGCCCGGCAGCGTTGACCGGCGACGACGGTGCCGGGCACCGGGCCGTGTCCCAGCACGGTGAACCACGCGGCATACACCCCGTCGGCCGGGATCGCCGCGTAGGCCGACGGCGCCACGTTGGCGGTCGGAAAGCCCAGGTTCTTCCCGCGGCCGTCGCCGCGCACCACCAGGCCCTCCACCCGGTGTGGCCGGCCCAGGGCCTCGGCGGCGGCCACGACGTCGCCGGCGTCCACGCACGACCGGATGTAGGTCGAGGAGAAGGTGACCGACTGGGCCGGGTCCGAGTCGGCGTGTTCAGCCACCAGCGACACCGACGTGACCGCGAAACCGAACTGCTCGCCGGCGCGGCGCAGCGTCTCGACGTTGCCCGTCGCCTTGCGGCCGAAGGTGAAGTTCTCCCCCACCACCACTTCCACCACGTGCAGGTGCTCGACCAGAAGTTCGTGGATGTAGCGGTCGGGGGTGAGCTTCATGAAATCGGAGGTGAACGGGATCACCAGGAACACGTCCACCCCGGCCTCTTCCACGAGCTCGGCGCGGCGCGCCAACGTGGTCAGCTGCGCGGGGTGGCTGCCGGGGTAGACCACCTCCATCGGGTGCGGGTCGAAGGTCATCAGCACCGTCGGCACGCCGCGGGCTTTACCCGCTTTCACCGCATGTGCGATCAGTTCGGCATGGCCGCGGTGGACACCGTCGAACACGCCGATGGTGAGCACGCACCTGCCCCAGTCTGTGGGGATCTCGTCCTGCCCCCGCCACCGCTGCACAACCGCAAGCCTAAACTGTCGTGTGTGAGCCCTTGGGAGCAGTCGGACGGGCTGACTAGCGTCGCCCAGGACTATCTGAAGGTCATCTGGACCGCGCAGGAATGGTCGCCCGACAGGGTCAGCACCAAGATGCTGGCGGAGAAGATCGGCGTGTCGGCCAGTACCGCCTCGGAGTCGATCCGCAAACTCGCCGAAGCCGGCCTGGTCGACCACGAGAAGTACGGCGCGGTGACGCTCACCGATGAGGGACGCCGTGCTGCGCTCGGGATGGTGCGCCGGCACCGGTTGATCGAGACGTTCCTGGTGCGCGAACTGGGCTACAGCTGGGACGAGGTGCACGACGAGGCCGAGGTGCTCGAACACGCGGTCTCCGATGCCCTGGTGAACCGCATCGACGCCAAGCTGGGGTTCCCGCAGCGCGACCCGCACGGCGACCCGATCCCGGCGGCCGACGGGCAGGTGCCCACACCGCCGGCCCGCCAACTGTGGGCGTGCGCCGACGGCGACACCGGCACGGTGGCCCGTATCTCCGACAACGACCCGGAGATGCTGCGCTACTTCGCCCAGGTGGGTATCAGCCTCGATGCCCGGGTGCGGGTGCTGACTCGCCGCGACTTCGCCGGGATCATCTCGGTGGTGCTGGATTCCCCCGCGGGGGCCGACGGCGAGCAGGCCACGATTGACCTGGGAAGCCCTGCCGCGCAGGCAATTTGGGTGGTATGACCGTCACCTCACGTGGCCGGCGAGCTGACCTGCGGTTCCGAAGAGTTCTTGCTGCCAGCGCGCGACGAGTTCGGTGGTGTCGATCTGGTCGGGGTGAAAGTCCCGCTTGTTGAACGGCCGCATGTCGGAGTAGAAGCCCTTCCACATCGGATTGCGCAGCATCTGCACCGTCTCCTTGAGGATCCGGAACGGTTGACGGCGGCCCTCGACGTCGGTGGTGGCGATCGAGAGCCAGGTGAACAGCACCAGGATCGGGATTCCGCAGTTCTGCGCGAAGCGCATCCACCGGATGCGGGTCGACTCGGGAACGCCGATGGCCCGGTAGACGTCGAAAACGACCGACTTGTGTTCGAGCTCTTCCAGCGCATGCCAGTTCAGCAGATTGCGGATCTCGGGGTCGTACATCATCGCCTGGACCTCGGGGCGTTTGAGGATGTTCTCTGCCCACACCGCGGTGAAATGTTCTGCGGCCACTGTGAACCCGAGGAAGAAGTGGCGAAGTCGCCGCAGCCGGTCCGGGCTGGGATACTGCTTGTCGAGGAACTTCTCCATGCGCTCGGTGCTGCCCAGCAGGTACTTGAACCATGCGGTCGGATATCCCATCGCCGCCAGTTGTTCGTTGAGCTCGCGGTGCTGCAACCCGTGCGTCTTCTCCTGTCCGATGAAGCCGGTCACCCGCTTCTTCAGGTCGGGGTCGTCGATGACATCGACGTAGCGGCGCACCGAACGCACGAAGATGTCCTCGCCCGGCGGGAAGATCGCGGACAGGATCGCCACCAGGTGGCTGAACACGATGCTGCCATCCGCGAAATACCTGTTCGCATCGGGGTGAGCAGCGAAACCGAACTTCATCCGCCGCACCGTCGGGACCGTCATCACATTCGCCATGCCGGCAACGCTAAGCCGGTGGGCGTGACTAGTGAATGAGCGAACCGGACACGGATTTGATCGATTCGGACATCCGGCCGCGATGCCGGCTGGGCGGCGTACCGCCACTCCACCGAAGGAACGCGCGGGTGAACGCGGCGGCTTCGGAGTACCCCAGTTGCCGCGCGGTCTCCTCGACGGTGAGACCCGATCCGAGCAGCGTCGCCGCAAGGGTCGCGCGGACCTCGTCTACCAAGGCTCGGTAACTGGTGTGTTCGGCGGCCAGCCGGCGATGCAGGGTGCGTTCGGTGATGCCCAACTCGGCGGCGATCGTGGCCATCGACGGCAAGGCTCCGGGATCGCGAACCAACCTGCCCCGGACCCGGGCGGCGATCCCCCGACGCTGACGGCGGGTCTGCAGCAACTCCTCACACTGCTGTGCACACGCCTCGGCGGTGGCAGGGTCGGCTGCCGGCATCGCCAGGGCCAGCACATCGGCCGGGATCCTCAATGCGCTGCGCGCCGACGACGTATCGAACTCGACCGTCACCCTGGGGAGATCGATTCGTTCCGTGGGAAATTCGATACCAGGAAGTTCGACCTTGACCTCGATGTCGGATTCGAGCTGACTGAGCAGCAGCGGCACCATGGTGGTCAGTGCGAACAGGTCACGTGCCAGCAGGAAGCTCCGGACGTCGGCCGGGACCGCGCTGTCGTCGAATTCGATGACCACCCCGTCGGCGGTGTCATGCCGGCTCAGCCGGAGAAACGTCGATGACAGGGTCGCGTAGCGGCAGGCGATGTTCACCGCATCACCCAACGTCGGACTCGCCAGCAAGGCGTACCCGAACACCCCCATATTCGCGAAGTTGTACTGGAGTCCGACATCGCAGGCGAATTCATGCGGATCATCGACGCACGCGAGGACGTTGCGCACGATACCCAGCTCCTGGCCGGCCTGTACTTCCGTTGCACTGTCCTCGATGTCCGCCACGCTCAGGCCGGTTCCGGCCAGGCAAGCCGCCACGTCGATGCCGTGCAGCCGGGCGGCCTCTAGCAGATGCCTGCAAGTCGCCGAGGGTCGCGGAATATCCCAATCCGCCTGCGCGGCACCGCCTATCGCCACATGTCCGAATGTATCAAATCTAGCTCAGCAAGCCTTTGGCGATATGGGTGACCTGCACCTCATTGCTGCCGGCGTAGATCATCAGCGATTTGGCGTCGCGGGCCAGTTGTTCCACCCGGTATTCGGCCATGTAGCCGTTGCCGCCGAACAGCTGCACCGCCTCCATCGCCACCTCGGTGGCCGCCTCCGATGAGTACAGCTTCATCGCCGACGCCTCGGCCAGTGACGGCATCTTTCCCGCCCGCACCTTTTCCAGCGTCTGAAACACCATGTTCTGCACGTTGATCCGGGCCACCTCCATCTTGGCCAGCTTGAGTTGGATCAGCTGGAACTGCCCGATGTTCTGGCCCCACAGCGTGCGGGTCTTGGCGTAGTCGACACACAGCCGGTGGCATTCGTTGATGATGCCCAGTGACATCAGCGCGACCCCCGCGCGTTCGGCGACGAAATTGGCCCGGGCGCTTTCTCGCCCGTCACCACCAGTGTGCTGTTCGGTCTCGCCGAGCAACCGGTCCGGCGTGAGCCGCACGTTGTCGAAAAACAACTCACCGGTCGGCGAGGACATCATGCCCATTTTCTTGAACGGCTTGCCCTGGGTCAGCCCGGGCATCCCGGCGTCGAGGACGAAGGTCAACACCGGCCGGTCGCGCCGATCAACGCCCGAGCCGTCGTCCAACTTGGCGTAGACGATCAGCACGTCGGCGTAGGGACCGTTGGTGATGAAGGTCTTCTGCCCGTTGAGGATGTAGTCGCCGGTGCCATCGGCGGCACGCCGCACATAGGTCTTCATCCCGCCGAATGCGTCCGAGCCGGCGTCCGGTTCGGTGATGGCCCAACAGGCGATCTTGTCCAGCGTCATCAGGTCGGGTAGCCAGCGCTCCTTCTGCGCCAGCGTGCCGCGGCTCATGATCGTGGCCGCACCCAGGCCGAGGCTGACCCCGACGGTGGACAGCAGCCCGATGCTGACCCCGGACAGCTCAGAGACCATGATCGCGGCCATCGAGAGCTGACCGCCGAGATCGCCCCTTGCGCCCGGGGACGCGCGGTCGGCCGCAGGCGACGCGGCGTTGGCGCGTTGCTTGTCCAGCATGTTCTTGACGGCCTCACCGGCCATCACGTCCAAACCGAACTCGCTGAACAGCTTGCGCGCGATCGGATAAGGCGCCAGCGCACCGCTTTCCAGCGCGTCCAGCTGCGGCCGGATCTCTTTGTCGATGAAGCCGCGAACGGTGTCGCGCATGATGAGGTCGGTCTCAGACCACTCGAACATAGGGGTTCTCCCGGCGTCAGTGCGGCAGCCGCGCCGCGATGTCGTCGATCTGCCAGATGCCGTCGGTCTCGATGGTCTCGGTGTCATGCCACCCGGACAGTTTCGAGATCGCCCCACCTTGCACCGCGTACACCGTGCCGGTGATCGGACACTTGTCGGTGGCCAGATAGGCCACCAACGGCGAGATGTTGGCCGGGCTGAACAAGTCCAGCTCGCCGTCCTCCGGCTCGGCCATCAGCGCCCCCATCCCGGGCGTGGCCAGGGTGAGACGCGTGCGGGCGATCGGGGCGATGGCGTTGACCCGCACCCCGTAGCGATCCAACTCCTCGGCAGCGATCAGAGTCAGGGCGGCGATTCCCGCCTTGGCCGCACCGTAATTCGCCTGACCGGCGTTGGGCAGCGTGACCCCCGATCCCGAGGCGGTGTTGATCACCGCGGCGTTGGGCTGGTCGCCGGCCTTGGATTGGGCCTTCCAGTAGGCCGCGGCGTGATGCAGCATCGCGAAATGCCCCTTGAGGTGCACGGCGATCACGGCATCCCACTGCGACTCCTGCATTCCGGGGATGAACGAATCCCGCAGGATTCCGGCGTTGTTGACCAGCACATCCAGCCGGCCGAACTCGTCGATGGCCTGCTGGACAAGGCCTTTCGCGCACGACCAGTCGGCGATGTTGTCGGTGTTGGCCACCGCCCGGCCGCCGGCTGCCACAATCTCGTCGACCACCTGCGCCGCGGTGGCAGCGTCGGCACCCTCGCCGGCATTACTTCCGCCCAGGTCGTTGACCACCACGGCGGCGCCTTCGGCGGCAAAGAGCAGGGCGTGCTCGCGCCCGATCCCGCGTCCGGCACCGGTGATCACCGCGACCCGGCCTTCCAACACACCCATGTATGGCTCCTTGCTGTTCTCTAGTCGGCGATGACGGCCAAGCCGTCGGTGATGGCCATTTCGCCGGTGCCTACCCGCGCGGTCTCGAATGCGTAGGTCGTGGCGCCGTCGCCGCGACCACTGGTCCAGATCCGGGTCTGAAGGTCGTCGCCGGGCAGCACCATCTTGGAGAACCGCACCGCGAGGCGCCGCAGCCGGTTGACATCCGAGCCGGCCACCTCGGTGAGCACCGCCCAGGAGGTGAACGCCATGGTGCACAGACCGTGCGCGATGATCCCCGGCAGTCCGGCGTCGCGGGCGACTTCCTCGTCCAGGTGAATCGGCATCGGATCACCCGCGGCCGGCCCATAACGGAACGTCTGGTCGTGGTCGATATGTTGGACGACCTTGGCCACCGGCGCCTGCTCCCGCAGCGCGTCATCGAACTTGTGGCCGGGGCTGAGGTCCCCCACCCGTCGGCCCACATTGTGGCCGCGGAAGAAACAGGTCACATACTGTTCGTTGACCAATTCGCCGGCCTCAGTGCGGCATTCGAGGTAGACGGCGGCGCGGGTGCCCTTCTCCAGGCCCTCGTAGCCGATCATCTTGCCGCGCGAGACCAGCCGATCACCGGGGCGAATCGGCCGGTGGAAGTGGAAGTCCTGCTCGCCGTGCACCACTCGTGGGATCAGTTCGACCGGGGCGACCTCGACGGTCGGCGTCAGCAACGACTCGAACACCGGGACGATCGCGAATACCGGGGGCGCCAGATCGCCGTTGCGGTGCGCCGGGATCGGATCATTGGTCGCCTCGGCATAACAGACGATCCGCTCCCGGGTGACCTCGAAGCGGTCCTCGTCGGTCCACTTGTTCAGCCCGGCGTCGTCGAATTCCAGCTCGTCGGCCATCTCAGGCCGCTGCTGCCAGCGCCTCAAGCTGCGCGAGCGTCTTGTCGAGTTGCTTGGCGCCGTCTTTCTCCACCGCCTTCCCCAGCGCGCCCTTGATCAACGCACCCTCGAAGTCGCCGGCCACGCTGAACACCGAGCCGTCGCCGTCGGGGCTGACCGTGAAGTCGAACCGGCACTTCACCCCCGCCATGCCGGTGCCCGACAACGTCAGGCTGCTTCCGGCACTCCCCTTTTCGGAGACCTTCTCGACCGTCCACTCGATCTTGTTCGCCATCCCGAGCATGACGATCTTGGCGGTCAGCGTCGAACCCGGCTCCAGCGCAGCCGGTGGCTCGGTGAGCCACTTCTCGTGGATGGTGAACCACTTGTCCCAGCTGGACAGATCGCTGATGGTGTCCCACAACGCGTTCGGGCTGACGGCCAGGTTCTTGGTGGCTTCGATGTGTCCCATGGGGTGTTCTCCTCGGCTCTCGGTGGGCTAGCGCTCGGCGCGCTGGTAGGCGGTGACCACGGCGGCGCCACCGAGGCCGATGTTGTGTTGCAGGGCGGCGGTGACGCCCGGCACCTGGCGCTGGTCGGCCTCCCCCCGCAGCTGCCAGGTCAACTCCGAGCACTGCGCCAGCCCGGTGGCCCCCAGCGGATGCCCCTTGGAGATCAAGCCGCCCGAGGGGTTGACCACCCAGCGTCCGCCGTAGGTGGTGTCGCCGTCGTCGATCAACTTGGGCGCCTCCCCTTCGGCGCAGAGCCCCAGCGCTTCGTAGAGCAGCAGCTCGTTCGCCGAGAAGCAGTCGTGCAGCTCGATCACCTGGAAGTCCTCCGGTCCGAGGCCCGACTGCCGGTAGACCCGTTGTGCAGCTTGCACATTCATGTCGTAGCCGATCAGGTTCTTGGCGGTGCCGTCGAAGGTGGAGGCGAAGTCGGTGGTCATCGCCTGCCCGACGATCTCCACGGCCCGCCCGGCCAGGCCGTGCTTGTCGACGAACCCCTCGCTGGCCAGGATCGCCGCCCCCGAGCCATCCGAGGTCGGCGAGCACTGCAGCTTGGTCAGCGGGTCATAGATCATCCGGGAGCCCAGGATGTCCTCGAGGGTGTATTCGTCCTGGAACTGGGCGTAGGGGTTGTTCACCGAATGCTTGTGGTTCTTGTAGCCGATCTTGGCGAAATGCTCGGCGGTGGAACCGTATTGCTTGATGTGCTCGCGGCCCGCGGCGCCGAACATCCACGGCGCCACCGGGAACAGCACCTCGGAGATCTCGGCCAGCGCCAGCACATGCTTTTCCATCGGCTGGGCACGGTCGTCATAGGTGGACTCCAGCGAGCCGGGCTTCATCTTCTCGAAGCCCAGCGCGATGGTGCAGTCGGCCAGCCCGCCGCGGATCGCCTGGGCGGCAAGGTAGAGCGCGGTCGAACCGGTCGAACAGTTGTTGTTGACGTTGACCACCGGGATCCCGGTCAGCCCCAGCTCGTACAGCGCCCGCTGCCCGGAGGTGGACTCACCGTAGACGTAACCGACGTAGCCCTGCTCCACCTCGCGGTAGTCGATCCCGGCGTCGGTCAGCGCCTTGGTGCCGGATTCGCGGGCCATGTCCGGGTAGTCCCACGCCGACCCGTCGTCGTTGTGACGCCGGCCCGGCTTCTCGAACTTCGTCATCCCGACGCCGATCACATACACCCTGTTCGCCATGGTTCTCCTCCACATCCCGCCAGGTGGCTAAAAACATACAGACGTGATTGCATCTTTACAAGGGCGCGCAGCGGGCCACGCCCGGCGGGCCACGCCGCCGGCCCAGCGATATCAGTGGGGGTACGGCAAGACGCCGGTGGCGACCTGACGCAGGTGTACGCACGCCCGATCCCAGCGCCGCCGGGCGCGCTGCGGGTCGTCGTCGACGAAGTTCGACACCAGGATGCCGCGCAGTGCGTCCATCGCGGTGTAGACGACGTTGCGGATCTCTTTTTGGGCGGGGTGTCCGGGCATCAGCTGGGCGATCGCGGCGACCAGGGTCCCGTTGACGACGGCTTCCACCCGCTCGATGTGCTGTGCGAGGACCCGGTCGGTGCGGGCGGCGACCCAGAGTTCCACGGTCGCAATGAACATCGGCCCCTGGTGGGCTTCCCACAGGAAGTCCAGGGCTGTTGCCACCGGGTCCGGGATGGACCGGACCTGGCCGAGTTCGCGGATGGCGGCCTGGGTGCGCTGCTGGGCCAGGTGTTCGACGGCGGCGACGACGAGATCTTCTTTCGACCGGAAGTGGTGGATCTGGGCGCCCCGGGTGACGCCGGCCAGTTCGGCGATACGCGGCGTGGTGGTGCCGGAGTAGCCGTAGCTCACCAGGCAGTCGATGGTGGCATCGAGCAGTCGAGTCCGCATCGCGGCGCTGCGCTCCGCCTGGGTGCGGCGCGCCGCCGGTGCACTCCCGCTCGCAGCCATCCCAGCACCTCCACGATTCGGCGTCCGACTCCCAACTCGCGCGTCAGCATAACGTCAGGGGGGCACGTTTACATACGTTCACGCTGGCATGTAACTCTCCGGCGACGCTCCCACAGCATGGGATCGGCTCGCCCCGGGTCCGCCCGCCTAGACCAACTGCCGCGGGATCTCCCGGCTCCAGTCCTGGGCGTAGACCCGGCGGCGGCCGTGCAGCTCATCGAACTCGTAGGCGTCTAGTTGCGCGGTCACGATGAAGCTTTCGGCGGTCGAGGACAGCACGGTCGAGGTGGTGATCTCGACGTTCCAATCGTCGCGCCGGAAGCCGTTGAGCGTGCGGGTCTCGCCGCACGCCGAGGTCGGGTCGTTGCCTTGAAAGCTGAACGACTCGGCGGTGTTGCGCCGCACCGCCGTTGCGGTTTCGTCGATGATCTCCTCACCCTGATCGTTGCCGATGTGCAGGGCGGTGATACCGGTGGCCAGGTCCCGGGCGATACGCCAGTAATGGTCGCCGGGCCGTACCTGCGTGGTGGCCAGCGGCGGTGCCGACTGGGCCGGGCCGAACGGCGGCAGCTGTGCGTCCTCGTCGTCACGTCGCGGCCGCACCGGCAGCGACAGCGTGCTGCGCCCGGTGGACACGGTCAGCATGACCGGTTCCGGAGCGGGCCACACCAGCGGGAAATAGGAGCTGGACAGCGACAACCGCAGCCGGTGCCCCGCCGGGAACACCTGCGCCATCCCGTTGAGCTTGACCCGCACCCGGTAGCGCTGCCCCGGCGTCAGCGGCTGGGGGTCGGCACTGCCGTCGCGGTGGGTGAGGTTCAGCAGGCCGTAGGTCACCCGAGTCGCCTCGCCGTTGGGTGCCACGTCGGACAGCCGGGCGGCAACCATCGCGACCGGCTTGTCGGCGGCGATCTCCAGGTCAAGTCGGGGCAGCCCGAGCACCTCGACCGGCTCGGCGAGCGGTTCGGTGTCGAACACCAGCGCGCCGCCGTCCCCGTCGCGTTGGTCGGTGGGCAGGTCCGGTGTCGCCGCGTAGGAGGCCCACTTCCCCGCCGACAGCCCTGCGCTGAGCGGCGAGCACACCGAGAGCTGTTCAGCTGCCGCATCATCGCGCTGTGCTGCCAGGCCGTGGCGGGTGAGCGTGTAGCAATAGTCCACGGTGTGCGGGCTGGGCCAGCTCGGCTCGCCCACCCACCTTCCCGGGCGCTGTTCATAGGCCGGGTTGGGCGGAACACTGTCCTGCATCCAGGCCCGCAGCATCGGCTCGTCCATGATCCCGTTGTCGATTCCCTTGAGCCAGTGGTCGAACCAGCGCACCGTCTCCTGCAGGAAGCCGATCGCCGGCCCCGGCACCCCGAGGTGGGGATATTTGTGGCCCCACGGGCCGATCAGGCCCTTGCGGGGAACGTCGAAATTCTCCAGCAACCGGAAGATGGCGTTGGTGTAGCCGTCGGCCCAACCGCCCACCGCGAACACCGGGCACGTCACGGCGCCGTAGTCCTCGTTGACCGAGGCCCGTTTCCAGTAGTGGTCACGGTGCTGGTGTTCCAGCCACTTTTCCACCCACAGGCCGCTGCCCTCCAGACGCTGCCGCCACATCTGGCGCCAGCGGTCCCCGACGATCGCCGGATCCGGCGGCAGACTGTTGTAGGCGAACATCACCGTGGCCTCCGACAGGTTGTCCGACAGCAGGCAGCCGCCCATGTAGTGCATGTTGTCCACATAGAGGTCGTCAGTGGCCGAGGCACTGATGATCGCTTTGAGGGCGGGCGGGCGGCGGGCCGCGATGTGCAGGCTGTTGAAGCCGCCCCAGGAGATCCCCATCATCCCGACATTGCCGTCGCACCAAGGCTGTTCGGCCAGCCATGCGATCACCGTGCAGGCATCGTCTTGTTCGGCGGGCAGGTACTCATCGGCCAGTACCCCGTCGGAGTCGCCACTGCCGCGCAGATCCACCCGCACACAGGCATACCCATGACCGGCGATATAGGGATGGTTCAACGCATCCCGGTAGCGGGTGTCATCACGCTTGCGGTACGGCAGGTACTCCAGCACAGCCGGCACCGGTGTCTGCTCGGCGTCCACCGGCAGCCAGATGCGTGCGGCCAGCCGGGCGCCGTCTGCCATGGTGATGAAGGTGTTCTCGATCGTGCGGACGTGATGGGGAAAGGACGTGATCGTCTCCAACGCTTCTCCTTGCGGTCAACGGGCGGCGGCGGACTCCCTGATGGTGAACGGCAGCAGCTGCTGGGCGCTGGCGAAGTCCTCGGCAAGCGCATCGGTGCTCTGGGCGCCCATGTACAAGGTGGCCAACTCGTAGCGGTAGGGATTCTGGTTGGGCAGCTCCGAGAGCCGGTCCCCCACCGCTACGGTGATCTCCACCAAAGTGTCGGGAAAGCGTTCGCGGACCCGTTCGATATCCGACGCACTGGGCACGGCCTCGACCACGCCGTCGGTCTCGTGGCCCATCAGGCATTTCGCGGCCGTGGCGAACTTCCCGGCGCGGGCGTGCGGCCGCGGACGCCGGCCCAGCGCGACGTCGATGGCGAATTCGTGGTTCGACACCCCGTCCACCTTCGCGAACAAGTCACTGTGCGACTGCGAGATTCGGGTATTGACCTCGATCAACCAGAGCTTGTCGGTGTCGGCGTCCCACATGAACTCGGCGTTGAAGCACCCGTTGTCGAATCCGACGTGCCGCATGTAGCGCTCGGTGACATCGATCATGCGCTGCTGCAACGCAGAACTGATCGACGAAGCCGGATAGTCGAGGCGGTCGAAGCTGTGCCCGTCGGCGGCCCGGTGCATGTCGAACACGCCGTGCACCAGGAAATCCCCGCGGTACATCGACCCCTCGGGGGCGGCCTGGACCCCCGAAACGATGCTTTCGGCAATGCACGCCGTGCCGGTCACCCCCTCGACGCGCTCGGGGAGATCGACCATCCCCAGCGCCTCGTCGAACGCGTCCCCGTATCGGCGGATGCTCGCCCGGATCTCGTCGAGCGCCTCGGCGAACTGTGCCCGGGTGTGGATTTCGAACCCAAGTTGCGATGAATGTGACTTGACCGGCTTGACCCAGAACGGAAATGCGACATCCCCGGCGTCCAGGGCATCCAGGGCGTCGTCGTCGAACGGGTCGAACGCCGCGAAGGCCGGCACGCATTCGGGAACCGATTCGCGTTGGGTCAGCCGCGACCAGTACTTGTGCTCGCACGTCAGGATGCTGCGCAGACTCGGAGCCGGGATGTCGTGCTCGGCAGCCAGCACCGGGCCCAGCACGCTGGTGGGAAAGTCCCAATGCGCGATGATCGCGTCTACGGTGCCGTCGAACCCGGCGAGCTGCGCGCGGGCCTCATCCAGGAGGGCGCCGAGTTCGTAGTGCTCGGCGCCGACCAGCACGTCGTAGTCGAGCAGACCATGAAAGCGCAGTTCGTCGGCGCCACGTACGGTGTGCAGCTCACCGCGCTGCTGCTCGCTGAGTCCCAGCACGAACACGTTTTTGGGCATATGGTCTGGGATGCCCGTTGTAGCGCCAGGCAAACCGGGTAACCCGTCAGCCATGGTCTCGCTACGTTCCCACCTGGTGACGATCTCCCTGCGCGCCCAGCGCAGTAAACGCTTCTACGCCGACCCGGCGGTGATGCGGGCACGCCTGCCCAAACACCAGAGTCCGCACAAGACCGAGCCGATCCGCTCGGTGCGCCGGCGGGTCCGGGTCGCCGAAAGCCACGTCGGCCAGACCCGCTGCTATGTGCTCGAGCCCCGTTCCGGCGCTGGCAGCCGGCGGGTGCTGCACCTGCACGGCGGTGGGTTCGTCGAAGAACCCGAGCCGCACCATTGGCGGTTTCTGCGGTGGCTGGTCGAGCACGCCGACGCCACCGTCGTGTTTCCCATCTACCCGCTGTGCCCCTCGGCCGGCCATCGGCGGATCCGCGCCTGCGTGCGCGCGGTATACGACCGGTACCTCGCGGACCACGGCGGGGCCCGCTATGTGTTCGGGGACTCGGCGGGCGGCGCGCTCACCACCGACCTGGTCGAGACGCTGCGCCGGGAGCGGGGGCGGTTGCCGACGGGCCTGGGACTGATCTCCCCCTGGCTGGATCTGGCGGTGGCCGACCCGCGTTCAGCGCGGATTGAACCGCACGACCCGGAGTTGGGAATCGAAGGCCTGCGCCAGGCCGGCCGGTGGTATGCCGCCGGGGAATCCCTCGAGGATCCGGGAATCAGCCCGGTGCACGCCGATTTCACCGGCTTCCCACCGATGGTGATGTTCACCGGAACCCGCGACATTCTCAATCCCGACGCCCGCCGGCTGTGTGACGCGGCCACCGCCAGCGGTGTACGGGTCGACTTTCACGAGTACGACGGGATGTTTCACAACTGGCTGATGCAGCCCATTCCCGAGGGCGCCCGGGCCCGGGCACAGGTGGGCCGGTTCTTCGAAGAGGTCTTCGAGACGGTTTAAAGCGTGGCCGGCCGGATGACGACCACGGATCTGGTGCGCTGGCCGGAATCCTGCAACAGCGCGATCACCCGGCCATCCGGGGCGGTCGCCGCGTAGACGCCGTCGATGCCGGCGGACACCAGTGGGCGGCCGTGGCTGACGTCCAGCTCCTCGTCGGGGGTCAGGTCGCGGCGCGGAAAGCTCTGCAGGCAGGCCTCATCCAGGCTGTAGCTCAGCTGCGGGGCGTCGCCGAGCTCTTCGAGGGTGCGCGCCTGATCCAGCCCGAAACGCCCGGCCCGGGTGCGCCGCAGGGCGGTCAAGTGCCCGCCGACGCCCAGCACGTTACCGAGGTCGCGGGCCAGCGCCCGGATGTAGGTGCCCGCCGAACAGTCCACCTCGACGTCGAGATCCACGAAGTCACCCACCCGTCTGACATCGAGCACCTCGAAGCGATCGATGCGCACCGGCCGGGCGGGCAGCTCGACGGCGTGCCCTTCCCGGGCCAACTGGTAGGACCGCTTGCCGGCGACCTTGATGGCGCTGACCGCCGAGGGCACCTGCGCGATATCGCCGCGCAGGCCCGAGACTGCGTCGGCAATCTGGGAGTCGGTGAGGTGGACGGCTGAAACCGTCTGTAGCGCTTCGCCTTCGGCGTCCTCGGTGGAGGTGGTCTGACCCAGCCGGATAGTGGCGGCATAGGCCTTCGCCGACGTGGTGAGCAGGCCCAGAATCTTGGTGGCCCGTTCGATGCCGATCACCAGCACCCCGGTGGCCATCGGGTCCAGGGTGCCGGCATGGCCGACCTTGCGGGTGGAGAAGAATCGGCGGCACCGGGACACCACATCGTGGCTGGTGATTCCGGCCGGCTTGTCGACGATCACCAGGCCCGGTTGGGCGTTCACAGCACGATCGCGGTCAGCACCAGCCCGTCGCTGACCGACCACCGCCCGCGCAGCTCGGTCAGCGGCGGGCCCGTCAGCGCCGCAGGGTCGATGAGGATGCGGGAGACGAAACCACCGTCGGAATCGAAGCTGATGTGGGCATCTTCGAAGCCCAGCCAGCGCTTGGTCAGCGGAAACCATGCCTTGTAGGTGGCTTCCTTGGCGCAGAACAGAATCCGGTCCCAGTGCAGCTCACTCGGCAGGTCGGCCAGTTCGACGCGTTCGGCGGGCAGGCTGACCGCGTCGAGCACACCGTTGGGCAGCACGTCGTGCGGTTCGGCGTCGATGCCCACCGACCGCACGTCGGTATCGCGGCCTACCACCGCGCCGCGGAAACCCGCGCAGTGCGTCAGGCTGCCGACGATGCCGGCTGGCCAGCACGGTTCGCCCTTCTCCCCTTTGAGGATCGGCACCGGCGGCTGACCGAGCTCCTCGAGCGCCAATCGGGCGCAGTAGCGCGCCGTGACGAATTCGTTGCGCCGCTTGGCAACCGACCGCGCCACCAGCGGCTCCTCCTCCGGCAGCGGGGCCAAACCGGGCGGGTCGTCGTAGCGTTCGGCCCACGCCAGCGACCGCGCAGGGGCCAGCACCGTGTCGAGAAGTTTGCTCATCGGGACTGCCGTTGCCGCAGCCGTTCGGCGAATTTCGCACTCGCCGCGCGCATCTCGTCGGTGATGGTGAAGTGGCCGCCGAACTCGTTGAGGTAACCGGGCGGGTATTGCGGGTCGGGCAGCACCTGGCGCAGCCAGCGATGCGGCTTGCGGCGCTGCCACTCCCGCGGGTAGCCGACTGAGACCTCTTCGAAGCGCACCCCGTCGTAGAAGGTGGTGCGGGGGATGTGCAGGTGACCGTAGACCGAGCAGGTCGCGTTGTAGCGGGTGTGCCAGTCGGCGGTTTCGACGGTGCCGCACCACAGCGAGAACTCCGGGTAGTACAGCGCGTCGCAGGGCTCGCGCACCATCGGGAAATGGTTGACCAGCACGGTCGGCGTCATCCAGTCCAGATCTTCGAGGCGCTTGCGGGTGACGGCCACCCGGTCACGGCACCACGCGTCGCGGGTGCCGTAGGGCTCGGGAGACAGCAGGAACTCATCGGTGGCCACCACGTTCTTCTCCCGCGCGATGGCCAGCCCTTCGGCTTTGGTGGTCGCGCCGGCCGGCAGGAACGTGTAGTCGTAGAGCAGGAACATCGGCACGATGGTGGCCGGGCCGCCCTCCTCGGTCCACAGCGGGTACGGGTGCTCCGGGGTGATGACGCCCATCTGGTCGCACATGTCGACCAGATAGTCGTAGCGCGAGCGCCCGAACACCTGCATCGGGTCCTTGGTGGTGGTCCACAGCTCGTGGTTGCCGGGCACCCAGATCACCTTGGCGAACCGTTTCCGCAACAGGTCCAGCGACCAACGGATCTCGTCGGTGCGTTCGGCAACGTCACCGGCGACGATCAGCCAGTCGTCGGGGGTCGCCGGATGCAGCGACTCGGTGACCGGCTTGTTGCCCATGTGGCCGGTGTGCAGGTCGGAGATCGCCCACAGGGTCGGGCCGTGCGAGGCCGTCGGCTCGTGGATGGTCACGATCCTCAAGACTAGCGGCGCACGTGCGCACCGCGGCAGCGGGCGAATTGGAACGTGTTCTCGCCGTTGCTGCAGTGGCCGGCGCCACAACTTGTACACTCCCGGGGAAAGTCCGGGCGGGAAGCGAGGAGTGGCATGCTCACCAAACTGCGTCTGGCCACGGCGTTCAGCGCGCTGGTGGTGGCCGTCGTGATGGTCTGGCAGCAGACACCGCCTGGCCGCAGCTCGGCCACCGCCGGGGCACACGGGGTGCAGCTGCGCTCCACCGCCGCCCCGCTGGCCCCGCCGCCCACCTCGAGCAAGCCGGTCAACCTGACCAATCCGCGCCCGTTCGACGCCTGCGAGGACATCCCCTTCGACGTCATCGCCCAGCTCGGCCTGGCCTTCACCCCGCCCAAGCCGGTGGAGGGCGTGCGCTGCGAGTTCGACGCCGGCAACTACCAGATGGCCGTCGAAACCTTCGTGTGGCGCAGCTATGACGAGACCCTGCCCCCCGACGCGATCGAGATGGACATCGGCGGGCACCGCGCGGCGCAGTACTGGGTGATGAAGCCCACCGAGTGGAACAACCGGTGGTGGTTCTCCTGCATGGTCGCGTTCAAGACCAGCTACGGGCTGATCCAGCAGTCGCTGTATTACTCGCCGGTGTACTCCAACCCGGACATGGACTGCCAAGCCGAGAACCTGATGCGCGCCCACCAGCTGGCGCCGCACTACAAGTACTGATCCCGTGGTGAGCACCGCTCCGCGGCCCGCCGGCCGGCGCCTAGGTGATGTCGTGCTGAACCGGGCGCTGCGGCAGCTGCCCGCGCCCACCACCGGTTACACGGTGCGCCGCGAACGCATCCCGATGCGCGATGGCGTCACCTTGCTGGCCGACCACTACCAGCCGACCGGTGAGGTGGACGGCACCCTGCTGGTCCGCTGCCCCTACGGCCGGGGTTTCCCGTTCGCGCTGGTGTTCGGCCGGATGTACGCCGCCCGCGGCTATCGGGTGATCCTGCAGAGTGTCCGCGGCACGTTCGGCTCAGCCGGTGTGTTCGAGCCGATGGTCCACGAGGCCGCCGACGGCGCCGACACCGTGGCGTGGCTGCGCACCCAGCCGTGGTTCACCGGCACCTTCGGCACCATCGGCATCTCCTATCTCGGATTTACCCAGTGGGCGTTGCTGGCCGACCCACCACCGGAGCTGGCCGCCGCCGTAGTCACCGTCGGGCCGCACGATCTGTACCGGTCGACCTGGGGTACCGGAGCGTTCGCCGTCAACGACTTTCTGGGCTGGAGTCATTTGATGGCCCACCAGGAGGACCGCCCCCGGATCCGGGCCGGCATTCACCAGTTGACCGCGGGGCGCAAGGTGAAGCGCGCCGCGGCCGGGCGGCCGTTGGGCGCGGCCGGCCGCAAGCTGTTGGGCAACGCCTCGACCTGGTACGAGCGCTGGATTGAACACCCCGACGCCGACGAGCCGTTCTGGGATGCGCTGCGCCACCCAGCGGCGCTGGAGCGCTCCCGGGTTCCGGTGCTGCTGTTGGGCGGCTGGCAGGACCTGTTCCTGGATCAGACGTTGGCCCAGTATCGGGCGTTGCGCGACCGCGGCGTCGAGGTCGCGATGACCATCGGGCCCTGGACCCACACCCAGATGCTCACCAGCGGGCTGGGCCGGGTCACCGCCGAGTCGCTGCAGTGGCTGGACACCCACTTGCGCGGCTCGGTCCGCAACCCGCGGCCGAGCCGGGTCCGGATCTTCCGGGCCGGGCAAGGCTGGTGCGACCGGTCGGATTGGGCGCCGGCCGAGGCCGCGCAGGCGTGGTATCTGCAGCCCGGTGGGATGCTCGGGCCGGCGTCGCCCGACCCGGCAGCCGCGCCGGTCACCTTCCGGTTCGACCCCACCGACCCGCCGCCCACGATCGGCGGGCGGTTGCTGTCGGCGGCCGGCGGCTACCGCAACGACAGCCGGCTGCACCGTCGCGCCGACATGCTCAGCTTCACCGGCGCCGCGTTGACCGAGGACCTCGACGTCTGCGGCGTCCCGGTGCTGGAGTTGGACCACAGCAGCGACATCGGCGACGTCGACCTGTTCGTCCGGATCAGCGAGGTCGACGCGCGCGGTCGCTCCGTCAACGTCAGCGACGGCTACCGGCGGCTGCGGCGGCACACCGGAGGCGTGCGCATCGAGCTGGATGCCATCGCCCGCCGGTTCGCCGCCGGCACCCGGATTCGGGTGCTGATCGGCGGCGGCAACCACCCCCGCTACGCGGCGAACCCGGGCACCGGTGAACCGCCGATCACCGCAACCCGGGTGCAGCCGGCGGTGCACACCGTGCGGTTCGGCCGGTCACGGCTGCTGCTGCCCACGGACCGCGGCGACGGCCTTGACCAGTAGGTCTGACATCAGTCGCTGCGGATCCAACGCAGCGTCCGCGCTGCCCATCACCACGACCGACGTTCGGTCGTCGAGGGCGGCCGTGTACAGGTAGTCGGGATCCTCCTGGGGATCCTCGACGGTGAGCTTGGCCCCGGTCGTGGTGGCGCCGGCGATGCCCGGGGCGGGTATGCGCTCGACGGTCCCGGTCGCCTGCGGGGACCCGGACAACGAGATCCGGTCGCAGCCTGCCGGAAGATCCTCGGCCGCAACCGGATTCGGTGATCGCAGGGCGACGACGTACATGTTGCCCTGATCGCCCTGCGCGATCACCCCGGCGGCTTGGGTGCCTACCGTCGGATCGGCATACCGCGGGATGACCGCCGCACGGCACTGCGGCGGATCGACCCGGGCGTCGGTGAACGCCGCGACCCCCGACCCGGCGATGTCCTGCTCGCCCAGCGTCTTGGCCGGGTGCGTCTGCGCGGTGAAGCCCTCGGGGAAGTCGTCTTTGACGGCGTCGACCCGCGAGATGTCATACGGTGCGGCGTCCTGCGCTGCTGCACCGGCCGGCCGTGGCGCCGCCGAACCGGCCGGGGCCGGCTCGGCGCTCTGACCGCATCCGGCGAGGGTCGCCCCCACACCGAGTGCAGCCACCATCATCAGCCCGTGGCGGGCGCCGGCTCGCCGACCGCGGTCAGGATTCGGCTGGCCCGCCACCGCGGTCACCACCACCACCACCAGTGGTGCCAGAAGTGGTGATGATGGCGCCACCAATGGTGGCCCCACCACTGAGGCATCGGCCCGGCGTGCCCGCCGGTGGCCAGCGCGCCCGGGCCCGCAGCCGGCGGCTGGCCGCCGAGCACCAGCGGAGCACCGGTTACCTGCACCGTGGCCGGCGGTGATGCCGAGAACCCCGCCGGGGCGGCCTGCGCCGTCCCCGCAGCACCTGTCACCAGCGCACCGGCGAGCACGCCGGCGCTGATCGCTCCCGTCGCCACGCGGCGGCATGAATTCTTTGAAATCGACATCAGACCCTCCTTGTTCGATATTCGGATGCTAGCACCGCAACCGGACGCCAACAATGGCGATGGCGAATGTTTTTCCGCCTCGCAAGACAGCGGCGTATATGGTCGGTTAATTCGGTGTTCTTCCCGAATTATCGCAGGTAGGACCCCATCTACTGATCTACTGAATCACTGATTTACGGGTTTCCGTATTTAATGAAAATATGACGCCGCCGACGCTGTAGATATGTCTTGCGGCACGGAATACGAATGAGTCCGATAGGGCCGCTGAAGGCGGTTGTTCGCGTCAAATGGGTAACGCCGGTCTGATCCTGGCTCCGGCACCGGCGCAGGTACCGGCTACCCTGGGCGGCAGTAGTGAGGCCACCACCGCAACCGAAGGTCACACGATGAGCGCCCAGCGAACAGCCGACTGGCCCCCCGCGCGTGAGCCCGGCATGAAGCCCACCGAACCGATCCCGCTCCGGCAGACCCGCACCCGCCGGACCGTCGACTTGTCGCCGGAGCAGCACCGCGCGCTTGATCGTTGGCAGCGCGACGCCGCCGACCGGGTGGGCTGCGCCCGCATCACCGGGCAAGAGGTCATGACGGCCCTGATCGACCAACTGCTGCGCGACCCGGATCTGTCGGCACAGATCATCCGGACCCTCCGGTCCCGGCGCTGAGCGCCCTGGCGATCTCCGGCACGGCTACGGTGAGGCGGTGACTGCTGACATCCTGCTGGTGCAGACCGAAGACCGGATCCGCACGCTGACTCTCAACCGCCCACAAGCCCGCAACGCCCTGTCGCGTGCGTTGCGTGACGCCACCTTCACCGCACTGGCGGACGCCGACGCCGACGACGATGTCGACGTGGTGATCCTCACCGGCGCCGACCCGGTGTTCTGCGCCGGCCTGGATCTCAAGGAATTCGGCGATTCGGCTGTGCTGCCGGACATCTCACCGCAGTGGCCGCCGCTGACCAAACCGGTGATCGGTGCGATCAACGGTGCGGCGGTGACCGGCGGCCTGGAGTTGGCGCTGTACTGCGACATCCTGATCGCCTCGGAGCAGGCCCGGTTCGCCGACACCCATGCCCGGGTCGGGCTGATGCCCAGCTGGGGCCTGAGCGTGCGGCTGCCACAACGTGTGGGGGTGGGCTTGGCCCGCCGGATGAGCCTGACCGGCGACTACCTGTCGGCGGCCGACGCACTGCGGGCCGGCCTGGTCACCGAGGTGGTGCCGCACAGCGAGCTGCTGGGCGCCGCGCGTACGGTGGCGGCGTCGATCGTCGGCAACAACCAGGCCGCCGTGCGGGCACTGCTGGCCTCCTATCACCGCATCGACGAGTCGCAGACCGCCACCGGCCTGTGGATGGAGGCGATGGCAGCCAAACAATGGCTGAACCGGGTGAGCGGCGCTGACGTCGCCGCCAACCGGGAGGCCGTGCTGAAACGTGGTCGCGCTCAGCTGCAATAAAAGCGACGTCCCAGGCGGTGCATGCGCACCGCCTGGGACGTGGCTACTTGCGACCCGCTCGTTAGATGTCGAGCCCCAGGAACGCGTCGCCCGGGTCCAGCAACGCGGAGGCGTCGAAGCCGCCGAACAGCGAACTCAGGTCGATGTTCCCGAACGGGGTCACGAAGATGTCGGTGACGGTGCCGTCGGCACCGTCCAGCCCCGGGATAGCGGAGTAGACGTTGGCGAACCCGCCACCGATGTTGAGAACGCTGTAGACCGAACCGACCGCCGGCAGGTCCGCGGCGTCGCCATCACCGGCGGTGACATCGTCGACGACGAACGACGTGGTGGTCATGCCCAACAGCTGCGTCACCGTCTCCTGGCCGTGCACGCTGCCCAGCAGCTCGGCGTCGGCACCGGTGCCGTCGTAGATGTTGAAGTCCTGCGACGTCAACGGCAGCGGCAACCAGGTGCCACCGAGGTTGAGCCCGGGCGTCCCGCCGCCGATGTTCAGCAACGGCGGAGCTCCGACGGTCTGGTAGACGGGCGCAAAGCCCTCGGTTGCGTCATCCCCCGATCCGGTGAATGGGTCGAAGGTGGTACCGCCGATCGCGAAGGCCTGCTCTCCACCTGCGGCGGTGCCCGCCTGCAGACCGGTGAACGCAGCACCCGGGTCCAGCGGCGCGGACGCATCGATGCCGGCGAACAGAGAGCTCAGATCCATGCTGCCGAACGGGGTCACGAAAACGTCGGTGATGGTGCCGTTTTCGCCCGGGGTGGCGACGTAGACGTTGGCGAATCCGCCGCCGAAGTTGAAGGCGTCATAGACCGTTCCCACCGCCGGCACGCCGTCGCCGTCGCCGCCGGTCACGACCAGTTGAGTGTTGGTCATGCCCAACAGGTTGGTCACGTCGACGCCGGTCGAGATGGTGCCGATCTGCGTGGCCTCATCCCCGGAACCGCTGTAGACGTCGAAGCTCTGGGTGGCCAGCGCGTTCCCGAGATGAGCCGGGTCGCCCAACGATGCGCCGCCGATGGCCAAGAACGGTGCCGCGCCGCCCAGCGCGGGGACTCCGGCGAAGCCCTCCGTCGTCGAGTCACCGGTGCCGGTGAACGGGTCGAGCGTGTAACCGCCGATCGCGAAGGCGTCGTCACCGCCGCCGGAGGCCCCCGCGTGCAGCGCGGCGAAGGCCTCGCCCGGCTGTAGCAGCGCCGAGGCGTCGATACCGGCGAACAACGAACTCAGGTCCATGCTCCCGAACGGCGTCACGAAGGTGTCGGTGATGGTGGCGTCGGCACCGTCGGCTCCCGGGACGGCGGTGTAGATGTTGGCGAAGCCGCCGCCGAAGTTGAACACGTCGTACACCGAGCCGACTGTCGGCAGGTCCGCCGCGGACCCGCCCGCTGCGGCATCGGCTTCGGTGACCGTGAACTGAGTGTTGGTGAAACCCGCCAGGTTCGTCACGACAACGCTGGAGTTGATGCTGCCCAGGCTGGTGCCGTCAGCACCGTACACCTCGAAGTTCTGGGGGGCGATGGGCAGCAGGCCGGCGGGGTTACCGCCGCCGAGGGTCAACAGCGGCGGGCCGCTGGTGAGCGGGTGCACCAGGGAGAAACCCTCCACGTCCGTTCCGGTGACGTTGCTGAACGGATCGAAGGTGTAGCCACCGATCGTGAAGGCGTCGGCGCCGGTGGCGCTGGGACCCACCGGGTCCGCATCCGGGCCGCGGACCGCGACCGCCGCCTGCAGAAACGCCGCCGTCAGCAACCCGCCGCCGACGGTCAGACCTGCGGCTATCAACCGATAATGCATCATTCGTGTGCTTCCTATCCCCTGCGTTCTCCACGGTCAGTGACTTACACCGCTGCGGTCAGCCGGTGTGCCACCGGTAACAACGGGACGAATACTACCCACGGGTAACCTAAATGTATAGATAGACCATGCAGGTTTTTTTCATCTTTTTGACGAACGCAGCGTTGCGGTAATGCACGCCGGCGGGTGACGCCGCCGGCTCAGCGGATCCGCCGGATGACCCGGCAGGGATTCCCGACCGCGACAACGCCGGCCGGGATATCCCGCGTTACCACGCTGCCGGCGCCGACGACGCTGTCGGCTCCGATCGACACCCCCGGACAGACGATCACGCCGGCCGCCAGCCAGACGTTGTCGCCGATGGTGATCGGCGCCGCCGACTCCCACCCGTCGCGCCGGGCATCGATGTCGTCGATCGGGTGCAGCGCCGTCAACAGCTGGACGCGCGGGCCGATCGAGACCTTATCGGCAATGGTGATGGGCGCGCAGTCGAGCATGATCGCGTCGTAGTTGATGAAGCACTCGGCGCCGATGCTGATGTATTTACCGTAGTCGCAGCAGAATCGGGGCATGACCACCGAATTGGCCCCGAAGCCCCCGAGCAGGTCGGCCAACACGCTGCGGCGGCGGTCCTCATCATCGGGGTGGCTGTCGTTGAACGCGGCCAGCAGGCGCTGACACGCCTGCCGGTCGGCCACCAGATCGGGGTCCTCGGGGCGATACAGCGCCCCGCTGAGCATCCGATCGCGGTGAGTCGCCACGGCAGCCGATCCTACGGGCGTCCGCCCTGCGCCCACCGCCCGGAGAGCGCCCGCCACCCGACGAACACCAACCTCAGCACGATGAAGGTGGTCAGCCCCGACCAGAGGCCGGCCAGCCCCCAGTCCAGCATCAGCGACAGCCAGGTCAGCGGCAGGAAGCCGACCAGGGCGCTCAGCATGGTGGCGGTGCGCATGAACGCGGCATCGCCGGCTCCCAGCAGGACGCCGTCGAGGGCGAAAACGATTCCGGCAGACGGTAATTGGGCGACGAGGAACCACCACGGCACCCCGATCGCCGCCAGCACCGCGGCATCACCGGTGAACAGTCCCGGTAACACCGGCGAACCGGCCGCGAGCAATGCGGCCAGTACCGCGGCAGCGGCCGCCGAGAACACCGTGACCCGGATGGCCACCGCCTTGGCGTGGCCGGCGTCGCCGGCGCCCAGGGCCGCTCCGACCAGGGCCTGCGCGGCGATAGCCAGCGAATCGAGCACCAACGCAAAAAATGTCCACAGCTGCAGCACGATCTGGTGGGCACCCAGCGCCGCGGCCCCGAATCGCGCTGCGACCGCGGCCGCCGAGGCGAAGCAGGCCTGAAAGGCCAGCGAGCGCACGATCAGGTCACGGCCCATCACCAGTTGCGCCCGCAGCACCGCGCCGTCGAGCCGCAGCGGGACCCGCTCGCAGTGCAGTGCGCGCACGAACAACAGCGCGGCAAGCCACTGACCTACGCAGTTGGCCACCGCCGAGCCCGGCAGGCCCCAGCGCGGCATACCCAGCGCTCCGAACACCAGCACCGGGCACAGCAACGCCGAAACCGCAAAGCCGGCAACCACATACCGCGGTGGGCGAGCCGTGTCCTGCACGCCGCGCAGCCAGCCGTTGCCGGCCAAAGACACCAGGATCGCCGGAGCGCCGAGGATCGCGATCCGCAGCCACGCCCACCCGGCCTGCGCGATGTCGTCACGACCGGCGACCGCCGACACCAGCGGCGCCCCCACCGCCTGCACCGCGATGACGATCAGCGCGCCCAGGCCCAGCGCCAGCCAGGTCGCCTGCACCCCCTCGGCGACCGCGGCGGCGCGGTCGCCGGCACCGAAGTGGCGCGCCGAACGCGCCGTCGTTCCGTAGGACAGGAACGTGGCCTGCGAGCCGACCAACCCCAGCACCAGCCCGCCGATCGCCAGGCCGGCCAGGCCCAGCGCCCCGAGCCGGCCGACGACGGCGGTGTCGAACAGCAGGTACAGCGGTTCGGCGGCCAGCACCACCAGCGCCGGAAGCGCCAGCGCCGCAATCCTTCTGCCGGTAGCGGCGCCGGACTCCTCAGCCAAGGGCGGCGACCAGGCCGGCGACGACGTCGTGCGCTCCGCCGCTGACCGTGTAACCGGCGGCCAGCCGGTGTCCCCCACCGCCGAACGACACCGCGACTGCGCTCAGATCCACCGACGACTTGGCCCGCATCGACACCGCCCAGCAGCCCGGCTCGACCTCCTTGAACACCGCCGCCACCTCGGCCTGCTCGGTGGTGCGCACGATGTCGACGATGCTCTCCACCTCTTCGGGCCGCGCGGCGGTCCACTCGGCGTGATCGACCACGGCATAGACCAGCCCGCGCCCGTGCACCGCGTCGGGCAGCAACTGTGCTGCAGCCAGCACCCGGGAGAGCATCGTCAGCCAGCCGAACGGATGGGTGTCCATCACGGTGCGGGTGATCGCCGCGCTGTCCACGCCGGCGCCGACCAGCCGCGCCGCCAGCCGGTAGGCGCGGGCACTGGCCCACCGAAACGACCCGGTATCCGTGGCCAGCCCGGCATACAGGCAGTGCGCCACGTCCGCGTCGATCGATTGCCCCCACGCGTCGATCAGCTCCGCCACCATCATCGTCGTCGAATCCGCGGACGGATCAACGAAATTCGCCGTCCCGAACAGCTGATTAGACGCATGGTGATCGATCACCAGCAACTCAGTACCGGCGCCCGCCAGCTCCTGCAGCGCCCCGAGCCGATCAGCGCTCGAGACATCGACCGTGACCACCAGATCGGCGTCGCGGCTTAGCGCCTCGGGCCTGACCAGCAATTCGCCGCCCGGCAGCGACCGCAGGGACTGCGGCAGCTCGGCGGGACAGGCCGGGCGGGCGAAACTGACACCGACCGACTTGCCGCACCGGCGCAGGACCAGGGCAAGCGCCAGCCCGGCACCGATGGTGTCGGCATCGGGATGCACATGGCAGATCACTGCCAGCGTGCCTGCGCCCGCCAGCAGCTCCACGGCTCCGGCGGCGTCGACGCGCCGGCCCGGAAGCAGCGGGTCACCCGCCCGATCGCTCACCGTCACCGCTGTCTTCGGCACCCGCCCGTCCCGGGGCCTCCCGGTACGGGTTGGGGTCCCCGACCGGCTGTTTACCCTCCCGGATGCGGGCCAGGTCGGCGTCGGCCGCCTGTGCGGCCGCCAGCAGTTCCGACATGCGGTGGGCGGTGTCGGGCACGGTGTCCCGCACGAACGTCAGGGTCGGGGTGAACCGCACCCCGGTTCCGGCGCCGACCTTGGACCGCAACACTCCTTTGGCCCCATCCAAGGCGGCGGCAGCACCGCCATAGTCGGGGTCGTCGTCCAGGGAACGGCCCAGCACCGTGTAGTACAGGGTCGCGTCGTGCAGGTCGGCGGTCACCTTGGCGTCGGTGATCGTCACCCCGGCCAGCCGCGGATCCTTGATCTCGTACTCGATTGCCGAGGCGACGATCGTCGAGATCCGCTTGGCCAGCCGCCGCGCCCGAGCCGGATCCGCCACTACGTCCGCGCCTTCTCGACGAGCTCGTAGGTCTCGATGACGTCGCCTTCCTTGATGTCACTGTAGGTCAGCGTCAGACCGCATTCGTAGCCGTCGCGGACCTCGGTGACGTCGTCCTTCTCCCGCCGCAGCGAGGAGACGGTGAGGTTGTCGGCGACCACCACCGAATCGCGCAGCAGCCGCGCCTTGGCGTTGCGGCGCATGACGCCGGAGGTGACCAGGCAGCCGGCGATGTTGCCCACCTTCGAAGACCGGAAGATGGCCCGGATCTCTGCCCGGCCCAGCTCCTTCTCCTCGAAGATCGGTTTGAGCATGCCCTTGAGCGCGCTCTCGATCTCATCGATGGCCTGGTAGATCACCGAGTAGTAGCGGATCTCCACCCCGTCGCGGTTGGCCAGCTCGGTGGCCTTGCCCTCGGCGCGCACGTTGAAGCCGATGATGATCGCATCCGAGGCCGATGCCAGGTTGACGTTGGTCTCGGTGATACCACCGACTCCGCGGTCGATCACCCGCAGCGCCACCTCGTCGTCGACCTGGATGCCCATCAGGGCCTCTTCCAGCGCCTCGACGGTACCGGCGTTGTCGCCCTTGAGGATCAGGTTCAGCTGGCTGGTTTCCTTCAGCGCCGAGTCCAGGTCCTCCAGCGAGATCCGCTTGCGCGAGCGCGCCGCCAGGGCGTTGCGTTTGCGCGCGTTGCGCCGGTCGGCGATCTGGCGGGCGATCCGGTCCTCGTCGACGACGAGCAGGTTGTCGCCGGCGCCGGGCACCGAGGTGAAGCCGATGACCTGCACCGGCCGCGACGGCAGCGCCTCTTCGACGTCGTCGCCGTGCTCGTCGACCATGCGCCGCACCCGCCCGTAGGCGTCGCCGGCGACGATCGAGTCGCCGACCCGCAGCGTGCCGCGCTGGATCAGCACGGTGGCCACCGGGCCGCGGCCGCGGTCCAGGTGCGCCTCGATCGCCACACCCTGGGCCTCCATGTCGGGGTTGGCCCGCAGGTCCAGGGCGGCGTCGGCGGTCAGCAGCACCGCCTCCTCCAGGGCCGCGATGTTGGTGCCCTGCTTGGCCGAGATGTCGACGAACATGGTGTCGCCACCGAATTCCTCAGGCACCAAGCCGTATTCGGTGAGCTGACCGCGAATCTTCTGCGGGTCAGCGCCTTCCTTGTCAATCTTGTTGACCGCCACCACGATCGGCACGTCGGCGGCCTGGGCGTGGTTGATCGCCTCCACCGTCTGCGGCATCACGCCGTCGTCGGCGGCGACCACCAGGATTGCGATGTCGGTGGCCTTGGCGCCGCGGGCACGCATGGCGGTGAACGCCTCGTGACCGGGGGTGTCGATGAAGGTGATCAGCCGCTGCGAGCCGTCGAAGTCGACGGCCACCTGGTAGGCGCCGATGTGCTGGGTGATGCCGCCGGCTTCGCCCTCGCGCACGTTGGCCTTGCGGATGGTGTCCAGCAGGCGGGTCTTGCCGTGGTCGACGTGACCCATCACCGTCACCACCGGCGGGCGGCTCTGCAGGTCGGCCTCGTCGCCGGCGTCTTCGCCGTAAGACAGGTCGAAGGACTCCAGCAGCTCGCGGTCCTCGTCCTCGGGCGAGACCACCTGCACGACGAAGTTCATCTCGCTGCCGAGCAGCTCCAGCGTCTCGTCACCGACCGACTGGGTGGCGGTGACCATCTCACCGAGGTTGAACAGCGCCTGCACCAGCGCTGCCGGGTTGGCGTCGATCTTCTCGGCGAAGTCACTCAGCGACGCGCCGCGCGCCAGCCGGATGGTCTCGCCGTTGCCGTGCGGCAACCGCACGCCACCGACGACCGGTGCCTGCATGTTCTCGTATTCGCTGCATCCGCCCGGCAAGCCGGAGCGCACCCGCACCGACCACCTGCCCGACATCGGCGGGCCC
>NZ_LZJK01000070.1 GCF_001667945.1 Mycolicibacter sinensis
TGGGTCTGCTGCAGATGCAAGGTATTGGTGGCGCGCTGGACTTCGGCGGAGTCGTTGATCGGGTGGTCGCCGTTCTCTCGATTCCAGGCGGCTTGGAACCGTTGGCGGGCTTGGGCGAATGCGGCACTGGCCTCGGCGGTGCAGGACCCGGCGTCGTGGAACGCTTGCGCCAGTTCGTCGATGACGGCCGGGTTACCGCTTTGCAGGGTGTTGTTGACCTGCCACGGGTCACCGCCGGCCGCTTCGGTCAGCAGCGCCGGGTTTATGTGCTGGAGTTGCACCGCACCGCGCGAAGTTCGGCTGCGTTGCCCTGTTCCATGCCGGTGAACTCGCGCGCGGCAAGGTGCGCCTTGTCGCCGACCTCGGCCAGGGTGCGGCGGTGATCGTTGAGGCAGGTGATGTGCTCGGCATGGGTCGCAGATAGCGCGCCGTGGAAGACGTCGGCGGCGCTGAAGCCGCCGAAAATGCCCGTCGCGACAAAGGTCTGGTTCAACCGGGCCGCTCCGGCCTGGGCGTGTGCGCTGGCGCCATGGGTATCCGTCGCCCCCGAACGCAGCATCGCCGGATCGACAAACACCAGAACCCCTCTCAGGTCAGTCATCGGCAACTCTGGCAGCCGGCCCCGCCAGCGTCAATTCACCCGGCGATGATCCCGCGGATACCGGGTTGTCCGCCGGTAGGCTCAACGCCATGTCATCGGCCACGACGCCCGCGGTGAGCGGCTATGAGGCGCGATGGCAGCAGCACAACGCGGAGCGCCGCAACCAGATCCTGCGTGCGGCGGTGCAGGTGATCGAGGACAGTCCTGCGGGCGCGGACATCTCGGTGCAGGCCATCGCCAAACGCGCCGGTGTCGCCAAGTCGGTGATCTACCGGCAGTTCAGCGGCAAGGACGAGTTGGAGCGCCGGATCCGCTCCTATCTGGTCGACGACTTCGCCGCAGTGCTCGACGCCAAGCTCGACGTCTCCAGCGGTTCGCTGCGGCAGATCCTCACCCGTTCCGTGCTGGCGGTGGCCGACTGGATGGTCGACCATCAGCGGCTCAACGAATTCGCCCGCCGCGGACCGACTTTGGAGGGCTCACAAGACGCCACCGAAGAACTCAAGCGGCGCATCGCCGTGCGCGGCGCCGACATCATCTCCTCGGTTGCCGAAGCAATCGGGGTGGGCGGCGAGGTCTTCGAGTCCGTGCCGTTCGTGGTCGTCACCATGGTGGATGCCACGCTGGCGAGTTGGTTGACGGAGTCCCCGCCGACCCGGTCCCGCGCCCAGATGGCCGAAACGCTGGCCGATATCATCTGGTACATCCTTGACGGCGCCGCCCGCTCGATCGGGCTGGTGTTGGACCCGGACGAAGAGCTGACCGCGGTGGTCGAGGCCCTCAAACGGCCCTGAAAACTGCCATCAGGCCGCGGCGTGGGCCCGATCGGGCTCACCGCGGTACCGGGCGCGCGGGCCGTCGATGCGAAGCAGCCGCCAGGCCAGCCGGCTGGCCCGGTTGTTCAGGCCCAGTTCGTCGGAGAGGGCCCGCATTTCGCCGAAGTAGCCGGCCAGAATGCGACGGGATGCCGGTCCGCGCCAGAACGCTTCGCGCATCACCTCCGGCGGGATCCCGAACTGCTCGGCGAACGATTTCGGCGGCGCCATGATCTCCCCGGCGAGCCAGCGCATCGCCATCGGGAACAGCACGCTGATGACCCGTTGCCGACGGCGTGTCAGCTTCGGTAGATGGACCTTGAGGAACTCGTTGGCGAACGAGATGTGGCGTGCCTCTTCGGCAATGTGGATCTGCATGGTGCGCAGCACGGCCGGCGGCAGGCTGGCGCCCTCCCGGATCAACGCCTTCTGGAAGTGGTCGATCGGTTCCTCACCGGCCAGGATGCCGATGACGAAGATGATCGGGTAGCGTCCGCCCACCAGCCCGATGTAGGGCGAGAACCGGCGGAATCGGCGCTTCATGCCGGGCACGTCGACGCCGATCCGGTTCACCAGCTCCTGGAACATCTGGATGTGGTTGCACTCCTCGGTCATCTCGTGCAAGCAGTAGCGAAACTCCGGTGACCCGTTGGGCAGCGTCATGATGTAGGCCATGAGCCCGCGGATCAGAATGCTCTCGAAAGCCGCGCCCACCTTGATCGAGTTGGCCATGCGCCACTTGCCGATCTCGATTTGCCGCTCCAGGGGCTGGGCCTGATACCACCGGGTGGCGCCGAGTGAGTCGGATGTCGGCGAAAGCACCCAACGGGGATCCTGCGGATCGATCGCCATCTGTGGGTCGTCCCACGGCACGTCGGTGAACGGGTCGAAGTTGCGGCGAACCGAGCCTTCGGAGAGCACCTGCAGGGCTTGGGTGTAGTCGGTAGTGGTCATCGTTTACTCCTGGGGGACAGTGCGTTTCACAGGGCGCGGGCGATGATTTCCTTCATGATCTCGTTGGTGCCGGCGTAGATCTTCTGGACCCGCTGGTCGGTCCACATCCGCGAGATCGGGTATTCGGTCATGTAGCCGTAGCCACCGAACAGCTGCAGGCATTCGTCGGCGACGTGCATGGCGCGGTCGGTGGTCCACCACTTGGCCATCGCCACCGTGGGGATGTCGAGCTCACCGCGGATGTGCTGTTCGATGCAGTCGTCGATGAACACCCGGGCGATCTTGGCCTCGGTGGCGACCTCGGCCAGCTTGAACTTGGTGTTCTGGAATCCGAAGATCGGTCGGCCGAAAGCCTGACGCTCCTTGGTGTAGCGCAGGGTGTGCTCGAGCGCGGTCTCCATCCCGGCCACCGAACCGACGGCGATGATCAGCCGTTCCTGCGGCAGCTGCTGCATCAGCTGGATGAATCCCTGGCCTTCGACAGTGCCCAGCAGGTTCGACACCGGGATGCGCACGTCGTCGAAGAACAGTTCGGAGGTGTCCTGGCCGCGTTGGCCGATCTTGTCCAAGGACCGGCCGCGCCGGAAGCCCGGGCGGTCGGCCTCGACCAGCACCAGCGAGATGCCGGCGGCGCCTTCTGCTGCGTCGGTCTTGACCACGGTGATGATCAGATCGGCCTGCTGGCCGTTGGTGATGAACGTCTTGGAGCCATTGACCACGTACTCGTCGCCGTCTCGGATGGCGCGGGCCTTGACGTTCTGCAAGTCCGATCCGGTGCCCGGCTCGGTCATCGCGATAGCGCCCACGACCTCGCCGCTGGCCATCTTCGGCAGCCAGGTCCGTTTCTGGTCTTCGGTGCCGTAGGTCAGCAGGTAGTGCGCGACGATCGTGCTGTGCACGCTGACACCCCATGAGGTGTCGCAGACGCGTGCCTGCTCCTCGATCAGCACCGCTTCATGGGCGAAGGTGCCGCCGCCCCCGCCGTACTCCTCGGGGATGGACAAGCACAACAACCCCAGTTCACCCGCCTTGTTCCACAGGTCGCGGTCGACCTGGTGCTGGCCGATGAACTTGTCGATGTTGGGTGCGATTTCCTTCTCGCAGAAGGCGCGGGCCAGCTCACGCAGCGCGTCGAGGTCGTCGTTCATCCAGGGCGAGCGGCGGTTGGACAAGGCGGTTCCCCATCGACAGGTCTCGGAGATTTACCGAGACGTACGGTCCCATCAAATTCGACAAGGTACTCGACGGCAGCGGCGCGAGCAAGGTAATCGGCCCTTTCCCAAAAAGAACCTGAGATTCTGCTTGACATCGGGTCGGGACTTCCCTACGGTTGCGCTACCGTCAAAAGAAAAAGCATGACGGTTTCGAACAAGGAGGGTTGTTATGAAGTTCCGTGCACTGGGTGTGGCGGTGGGTGGCGCTGCGGCAGCGGCGTTCCTGGCGGCCGGGACTGCCAACGCCGATACGGCCGAAACGCCGGCGCCGACGTGGACGCCGGTCTACCAGACGGACACCGCGGAGGTCCTCCAGCAGGCGAACTCGTTCATCAACACCTGGGCCGTCGGGTCCACCTTCGTCAACGGCGACACCACGCTGGTAGGAACCACGTACCTCACGCCGTCGACCGGGGGGCTCAACACCCTGTTCATCGACGAGGCCACCAACGACGTCTACAACCAGAATCAGTTGGGTCTGGGCTTCACCAACCTGTATTACGACGCCGACGGTGACGGCAAGGACGTCGTCGACATCCTGAAGACGCCGTTCGGAAACATCAACATGTCCTCGATGGCGTGGCTGTTCACCCCGGAAGACATCTCGAAGCTGCACGAGGCCTCGCCGGACAAGGCGCTGGAGAACGCCGGCCTGTACAGCGCGCTGAACCTGGCATACGGCAAGGACGTTCCGGAGAACCTGACCTGGACGCCGGTGTACGGCACCGATGACGCGCAGTTGCTCGTCGACAAGGATCCGTTCTCGCAGACCTGGAAGCTGGATGCCACCTTCGTTCCCAGTGAGGGCGACACGCTGGTAGGCACCAACTACCTCACGGAGTCGCTGTTCGGCGCCGGGATCAACAACGTGTTCGTCACCGACGATGGAGACGTCTACGCCCAGAACCAGCTGGGCTTCGGCTTCACCAACCTTTACTACGACGCCGATGGCGACGGCAAGGATGTCATCGACTTCCTGAAGACGCCGTTCGGCAACATCGACATGTCGTGGGCGGCGTCGTGGTTCGCGCCGGCCGACTACTCCGACGTCGACGTGATCACGCCCGACGCCGACCTGGCAGCCGCCGGTCTGTACAGCGCGCTCGACCTCGGCTTGCCGACGCCGGACGCGTAACCGACCACACCAGCACGCACGAATGCCCCGGTTCGCCGGGGCATTTCGTGTTTGCGGGACGGGTTAGCGCACCACTTCTCGCTGCACCGCATCGATCCGCCGGGTCCAGCCGCGCGCGTCGAGGTATTCCAGCAGCGGGATCATCACCCGGCGGGTGGTGACCAGCGCCTGGCGGGCCTGGCTGGCCGTGAACGGTTGATCGAGTCGGGCCAGCTCGCGCATCGCCAGCGCCGGCGCGCTCGGCAACAGCACCAGCCCGTCGCGCAGGCGTAACAGCCGTCCGGCTCGTTCCGCGGCAGCCAGCTCTCGGGTCCCCAGGTGCAGGGCGGCCAGATCGTCGGCTTCCGGGGCATGAAACGGATGGGCGGCCAGGCGCGATTCCAACTCGGCGATCGCGGCTTCGGCCGGGCCGAGATCGTCGCCAAGGCCCGGCAGCTGAATCAGCCCGTTACGCTGCGCTAGTCCGGTGCTGCGCACCACCTCGTCGAGCAGCACCGGATCGGGAAGTCCCAACAGGTCGACGGCCGCACCTCGGGATAGCCCGGCAGCCAACGGGTCCCGCTGCCGAAGCTCGCGCACCGCGGCCTGCAGCCGCTCCCGCCAGGCATCGTGGGTCCGGGCGTGCACCCACCATTCGCCGATCACCCGGACATCGGCGGGTACCGCGGCGCAATCGCAGCCCAGGACCCGCAGGCGCTTGCGCGTCACCGCGCCACGGCGGGCTACCTCGGCGCTAGCCCGGGCGATGTGGTCGTCGGGATCAAGATCGGCCAGTGCGGCCGACCGCCGGGCCGCATCGCCGCGCCGGTGCAGCGCGGGCGGGTCGGCGTCGAGCACCAGCACCCCGCCCAGCACCCGGCGGCTGCCGGGGTTGCGCAGCAGCAGCCGGTCACCGGCGACCAGCGGCAGCGGGCGCTCCAGCGCGAGCCGGGCATGCTCATCGTCGAAACGCCGCAACCTGGCCGGCATCGCCGCCGTTCCGACGTGCACCATGAGCTGCTCCGGCACCGTGCCCAGTGCTGCCCCGGTGCTGCGCCGCACGTCGAGGATCCCAGCGCTGCACCACGTATCCGGCGTGGTCAGGGTGGCGCCGCGGTGCACATCGTCGACGGCGACGCCGCGCAGGTTGACCGCGACCCGGGCGGCCGGCGCAACGCTGGCTGCCGGTTCACCGCAGCACTGCAGACCTCGGACCACGACAGGCGTCGACCGTTCCCCGGTGCGCAGCTCCAGATGGTCGCCGCGCGTCAGCGTGCCGGACGTCAACGTGCCGGTCACCACCGTCCCGGCGCCGCTGACCGGGAACGCCCGGTCCACCCACAGCCGCACCCGCCCGTCTGCTCGGGGCGGCGGCACTGCGGCCAGTACGTCGTCGAGCGCGCTTCGCAGCTCGGGTAGGCCGGTACCGTCGACCGCCGATACGGCGACGACCGGGGCATCCTGCAGGCCGGTCTGGGACAGTTCGGTGCGGGTTTGCGCCGATACCTCGCCGATCCGGTGCTCGCCGACCCGGTCGATGCGGGTCAGTACCACCAGACCGTGCGAAATCCCCAGGGCGGCAACGGCGTCGCGATGGTCGTCGGACTGGGAACGCCAGCCCTCGTCGGCGGCGACGACGAAGCACACCACCGGCGCCGGACCGAGCCCGGCCAGGGTGTTGGGCAGGAACCGTTCGTGGCCCGGCACGTCGACGAAGGCCACTTGCCGGCCCGAGGCCAGCGTGGTCCAGGCGAACCCCAGATCGATGGTGAGCCCGCGCCGCCGCTCCTCGGCCCACCGGTCCGGTTCCATACCGGTGAGTGCGCGCACCAGGGTGGACTTGCCGTGATCGACGTGGCCGGCGGTGGCGACGACAAACATGGGCGGCGCCTGCTCAGCGGATCCGGTCGAGAGCGGCGCGCACCGCGGCCAGCAGCCGCGCGTCGTCATCCGGCGGGATACAGCGCAGGTCGAGCAGGCAGGCGCCGTCGTGCACCCGGGGCAGCACCGCCGGATCCCCGGTGCGCAGCACGGCCGCAGCCGCTTCGGGCAACCGGACAGCCCAGCCCGGCAGCGGCACACCCGGGGCGCCGCCGCCCCCGACCCGGCCGTCGTGGGGGATGACGGTGGCGCCGGCGCCGGCGGCCAGCCGCTCGGCGCGGGCACGCAACTGGTCGGGGTCGGCGTGCAGCGCCCGGGTGACCGGGGGAGCCGCGCCGGCAACCGTGGCCTCCAGTGCCGCAAGCGTGAGTTTGTCGGCGCGGACGGCGCGGGCCAAGGGGTGTCGGGCCAGCCGGGTGATGGCCTCGGCGCGGCCCAGCGCCAGACCGGCTTGCGGGCCGCCGAGCAGTTTGTCGCCGCTAGCGGTGATGACATCGGCGCCGTCGTGCAGCGTGGTGGCCGCGTCCGGCTCGTCGGGCAGCAGCGGGTCGGGGGTCAGCAGACCGCTGCCCAGATCGGCCACCAGTGGCACACCGTGTTCTGTTGCCAGAGCACGCAATTCGCGCACGTCGACGGCGGCGGTGAAGCCGTGGACGGCGAAGTTGCTCGGGTGGACTTTGAGAATGCAGCCGGTCTGCGGCCCGAGGGCTTCGGCGTAGTCGCGCAGGTGGGTGCGGTTGGTGGTGCCCACTTCACGCAGTCTCGCACCGGTGGAGGCGATCAGGTCCGGCAGCCGGAATCCGGCCCCGATCTCGATCAGCTCGCCGCGGCTGACCACCACCTCCCGACCGGCGGCCAGCGCGGTGGTCGCCAGGACCAGTGCGGCGGCACCGTTGTTCACCACCAGGGCGTCTTCGGCGGCCGGGCAGGCGGCCAGCAGTGCGGCACGCGCGGCGACACCGCGCTTGGACCGGGCGCCGGTGGCCAGATCCAGCTCGACGTCGACGTAGCCGCTGGCCGCCGCCAGCGCCTCGACCGCCGCCGCCGAGAGCGGTGCGCGGCCGAGGTTGGTGTGCACCACTACCCCGGTGGCGTTGAGCACGGGCCGCAACCTGGTTCCCGAGCGTTTCGAAAGGTGTTCCAGCAGTGAGAATTCCACTTGGCCCGGGTCCAGCTCGCCGCGCCTCGCCCGCTCCTGAGCGTCATGCACCAGGCCGCGCACGACGTGGTCGCCGAGCCGGGTGCGCGCCTCGAGCACGGCGGGCAGCGTCAGCAGGGCGTCGGTGCGCGGAATGCCGCGACGCGGATCGATCTGACTCACTGCGCCTCCTATGGCGGAGGCGGACGGGAATCGAACCCGCCAGACCGAGCTGCTCGGCCTCACCGGTTTTGAAGACCGGGGAGCCCACCAGGACCCAAACGCCTCCGGGGATCAACCTAGTCGGGCGACGATGCGGGCGAGGGACGAGCCGGCGGAGGAGTCGTCCCGGGGCTGGACCAGGTGGGTCTTTTCAAAATGGGTCGCGCGTGCGGTATCGCTTTCCGACGCGGCCGCCCGCCTGCTGGTGCGGCAGGAGACACTGAACGGATGAGCCCAGACCCCGTCCGGCTGACCGGCTACGCGCATGGCGGCGGCTGCGCCTGCAAGATCCCGCCCGGCGAGCTGGAGGACGCGGTCCGGGGGCTCACCGGCCAGGTTCACGACCGGGTGCTGGTGGGGCTCGACGACGGCGATGACGCGGCCGCCGTGCTGGTCCGCGACGACCTCGCGGTGCTGTCCACCGCGGACTTCTTCACCCCCGTCGTCGACGACGCCTACGACTGGGGCCGCATCGCCGCGGCCAACGCGCTCTCGGACATCTACGCGATGGGCGGAACCCCGGTAGTCGCGATCAACCTGGTCGGCTGGCCACGCGAGACGTTGCCGCTGGAGCTGATGACCGAGGTGCTGCGCGGCGGACTGGTGGTGGCGCAGCAGGCGGGCTGCCCGGTGATCGGCGGACACTCGATCGACGACCCGGAGCCGAAGTACGGCATGGCGGTCACCGGAGTGGCCGACCCGAACCGGTTGCTGCGCAACGACGCTGCGGCGCCCGGACTGCCGCTGACCTTGACCAAACCGATCGGGGTAGGCCTGCTCAACAACCGGCACAAGCGCACCGGCGAGGTGTTCGACGAGGCGATCGCGACCATGACCGAGTTGAACCGCGACGCCGCGCACGCCGCGTCATCGCACGGTGTGCGGGCGGCCACTGACGTCACCGGGTTCGGGCTGCTGGGCCACCTCTACAAGATGTGCCGCGCGTCCGGGGTGGGCGCGGTGATCGACCAGGCGGCGGTGCCGGTGATCGCGGACGCGCACGCGGCGTTACGCGACGGCTTCGTCTCGGGGGGCAGCCGGCGCAATCTGGACTGGGTGCGACCGCACCTGCGGCTCGGTCCCCGGATCAGCGAAGACCAGCTGCTGCTGCTCGCCGACGCCCAAACCTCCGGCGGCCTGCTGGTTGTCGGCGAGCTTCCCGGGTACCCGGTTATCGGGCATACCGTGACGGGAAGCGGAATCGAGGTGCGATGAGCGAGTTCAAAGTCGGCGACCATGTGCGGTGGAACTCCGAGGCCGGGCATGTGACCGGCAAGGTCACCAAGGTGCACACCAAAGACACCGAATACAAGGGGCATACCCGGCGCGCGAGCCCCGATGAGCCGCAGTACGAGATCAAAAGCGACAAGACCGATCACGTCGCCATGCACAAGGGATCGGCGTTGCACAGAATCGACGACTGAGGCACCGGCACGGGCGCGCGTGCTGCCGGTCCGCCATGAATACGGCTTCGCCCGACCGGCGAACTACCCCGGTACGTCCCCATGTTCAGCACGAGTAGCACCGCAACCGCGGCGAACACCAAAACGAGCAGACCGATGGCGACGAGGCTTATCGTCACGGTGGGGGTGAGTCTGCGCGTGACGCGCGGATCCGACGCCGAAAGGCCGGAGGTCTGCGCGGACTCGGGTGGCGTCGAGCCAGGAGCGACACCGCCGCCGGACTCGAGGTCGGGGGTGCTGGCCGGGTCTGGGTCCGGGGGCGGCGCGGTCATAGCTGGATTCCATTCACGTCTGGCTAGGCGGAAAATTCGGTGATCGCATACCCCCTGGCGCCGTTCTTACACATCGCTTTCGGCGCGCTCTCGGCAGGTCGGCCGCAACTGAGCGGTCCGCTGTCCGGACGGCGGCGGCTCACCCCGCCGTGGTGATCGAATCCCCGGTGATGCCCGCCGCCCGGCGGGCCGCCAATCGGCGTTTCTGCGGCTCGATGGTGTAGCGCGGGTCCTTCGCCGATTCGATGCCGGCCTCGAACACCCCGAACCGGGTCAGCGCCGACGCCGCCAGCAGTGCCAGCCCCGACACGGCCGCCACCGCTCGGTGCCGCCCGCCCAGCAGCGTCCCGATGCCCCCGGCGACCGCCAACCGCTCACTGGCGCGCAGCATCGCCCCGGCCCGGCCCTGATGCAGCGGCTCGGCGGCGATCGGATCCATCCGGTGCTCCATGGCGCGGGTCGCGATCACATCGCCGAGCACCCCGAGCACCGCCAGGCGTCGCGCCGGCCCCGCCTCGCCTACCGGTGTGGTCAGCATTGCCAGCCCGCCGGACGCCAGGCTCGCCGAGCTAGCGAACACGAACGGCAGGTCGCGGTGGGCACCATGCCAGGTTGGGGTGGCGGTGTCGCCCAGCAGCACCGCGGTGTAGACCGCCAGCGGCGCCGCGAACACCGCGGCCTCCAGACCGGCCGGGCCCTCGACCGCGCGCAGCAGGCCGCGCACCGGCCCCAGCGGCAGGCGCTCGCCGGTCAGCCGGTCCACCTCCGCCGCGGCGGCTACCGCGGTGCCCGCACCGAATCCCGACAGGATCCAGGAGCCCAGGCTCATCGGTGAGGTGAGCTTGATGGTGCGCAGCATGTTGACGAAGCGTTCCGGGCGACCCAGGTCGCTGATCAGGGCCGCCGCGCTCAACACGATCGCCACCAGCGCCGCCAGCCTTGAGTTGCGTCGCAACGTTTTCCGGCCGGTGAGTTGGGCGCCGGCGGCCAGCAGCCCGGAGCCGCCCGCCAGGCCACCGAGGAACAGGTAGGCGGCGATCTCGTGTGACCATGGTGCGGGCTTGACCACCGGGCGCCCGTAGTAGGAGCTGAACTGCACGTCGGGCACCATCGGCATCTCGCGGCCGCCGTCACCACCACCGCCCCGGCGCCGGCGCCGTCGAGGCTCCTGCTGAGTGCTCACCGTCGTCCCCCTAAAAACGCGACCGCCGCGGCGGCCAACATCCCGGCCGCGGCCAGTGCCGAGCGCTTGAACATCGCCGGCAGGTCCGCGGTGGCCACCCGCGGGTCCGGCGGCAGGCCGTACACCTCCGGCTCGTCGAGCAGCAGGAAAACCGACCCGGTGCCACCGACCCCGTCGTGTTCGTTGGCGCCGTAGAGCCGGGCTTCGGTGCGGCCCTGCGCGTGCAGCCGGGCCACCCGCCGGCGGGCGTCGTCGATGAGATCAGCGTGGTCGCCGAACTTGATCGACTCGGTCGGGCAGGTCTTGGCGCACGCCGGGATCTCGCCGTCGACTAGCCGGTCGTAGCACATGGTGCACTTCTGGGCTATTCCGGCGTTGCGCACCGCGGGGGCGTCGCCGCGGGCGGTCTTGGGGGCCGCCGTGCCGTCGGTGCGGCGTTCGATCACCCCGAACGGGCACGCCGGCACGCAGTTGCCGCAGCCGTTGCAGACGTCGTCTTGCACCACCACCGTGCCGAATTCAGTGCGGAACAGCGCACCCGTCGGGCAGACATCCAGACACCCGGCGTGGGTGCAGTGCTTGCACACGTCCGAGGCCATCAGCCAGCGGAACTGATCGGTGTCGGGAGGGGCGGTAACCGCTTCTGTGCCCGGCATTTTCGGCATGCCCAGGCTGACCAGCTGCCGACCCGATTCGCGCGCCTGCGCGATGGCGTCGCGGCCCTGTTCGATGAACGCGACGTGCCGCCAGGTGTTGGCGCCCAGTGCTCCGGTGTTGTCATACGACGACCCGAGCAACTCCAGCTCGCCGTCGGCCGGGTTGTGGTTCCACTCCTTGCAGGCCACTTCGCAGGCTTTGCATCCGATGCAGATCGAGGTGTCGGTGAGAAACCCCTTGCGCGGAGGTTGCGGCGACCACCGGGCGTCGGCGGCGGGATCGGTCGGTCCGGACAGTTGACCCATCAGTCCCGCCTCTCCGGGTCGATGGCGCTATTACCGGTCTGTGGTGTTGCGCCGGAACGGCTTTGGTACTCGGCGATCAGGCGCAGCAAATCCTCGCCATGCGGCCGCCGGCCCGGCCGGATATCGCAGGAACCGGCCTTGGATTCCTGGATCTGCACATTGGGGTCCAGAGTCACCCCGAGCAGATCGTTGGCGGCATCGCCGCTGACCACCGCGTCGCCGCCGACTCCCCAGTGATACGGCAAGCCGATCTGGTGCACGGTATGTCCACCCACGATCAGCGGTGTCATCCGGTCGGTCACCAGCACGCGCGCCTCGATCGCCGCGCGTGGCGAAATGATGGTGGCCCAGCCGTAGTTCTGCAGGCCCCGCTCGGCGGCCAGCGCGGGCGAGACCTCACAGAACATCTCCGGCTGCAGCTCGGCCAGATACGGCAGCCAGCGACTCATTCCGCCGGCGGTGTGGTGCTCGGTGAGCCGGTAGGTGGTGAACACGTACGGGTAGACGTCCGCACCCGGCTCACCGGCGCTGGGCGCCGACAAATTGTCCTTGCGGGGGAACGTGATTCGGGCGGGGTTGCGCTGCTGGTGATAGACCGCGTTGGCGATCGGCGACTCCTGCGGCTCGTAGTGGGTCGGCAGCGGCCCATCCACCACACCCTTGGGGGCGAACAGCCAGCCCTTGCCGTCGGGCTGCATCACGAACGGGTCGTCGCCGGCCAGCGCGTCCGGGCCGCCCACCGCTGGACCCGGCCGGGTGCCCGGCGCGCGGTCGATGACGAAGTCGGGCACGTCATCCCCGGTCCAGCGGCCCGACTCGGCGTCCCACCACACGTACCGCTTGCGTTCGCTCCACGGCACCCCGTCCGGGTCGGCCGAGGCCCGGTTGTACAGGATCCGGCGGTCGGCCGGCCAGGCCCAGCCCCACTGGGATTGGCTGCGTCCGGGCCCGCCTCGGGGTACCCGGCGGGCGGCCTGGTTGACGCCGCCGGCGTACACCCCGGTATAGATCCAGCAGCCGCCGGAGGTGGACCCGTCGGCGCGCATCTGGGTATAGGACGTCAGCGGCGCGCCCGCGTCGTCGCCGGTGAGCTGGTGGCCGTTGATCTCGGCCAGCACGAACTCCGGATCGGGATCCCCGTGGGCATCGACCGGGTAATCCCAGACCAGATCCAGCAGCGGCCGATCCCGCGGATCGGTCGACCCGGCGAGCTTGGCCCGGATCCGGTTGCCGAGCGTGATGAAGAACTGCAGCTCACTGATGCAATCTCCCGGCGGGGCGACGGCCTGATGCCGCCATTGCAGCAGCCGCTGGGTCTGGGTGAACGTCCCGGCCTTCTCGACGTGGCTGGCCGCCGGTAGGAAGAACACCTCGGTCTCGATGTCTTCGGTGCGCAGCTCACCGGAGGCGATCTCCGGGCCGTCCTTCCACCAGGTGGCCGACTCGATCAGGTTCAGGTCCCGCACCACCAGCCACTTCAGATGCGACATGCCCAACCGTTGTTGGCGGCCATTGGCCGACCCGACCGCCGGGTTCTGGCCGAGCAGGAAGTAGCCCTGCACCTCGTCGGCCAGCATTCCGGTCACGGCCTGATAGGTGCCATGTGGTCCGGTCAGCCGGGGCAGGTAGTCATAAGCCCAGTCGTTATCGGCGGTCGCGGCATCCCCCCACCACGCTTTGAGCAGACTGACCAGATACGCGTCGGCGTTGGCCCAGAATCCCTTCTGGCTCTTGGATCCCACCCGGTCCAAGTACTGCTGCAGAGTGTCATCGCGCCCGGCCTTGGGCATCGGCAGATAACCGGGCAGCATGTCGTAGAGCGTCGGGATATCGGTGGAACCCTGGATGCTGGCATGGCCGCGCAGCGCCATGATGCCACCGCCCGGCCGGCCCACGTTGCCCAGCAACAGCTGCAGGATCGCCGCGGTGCGGATGTATTGGGCGCCCAGGGTGTGCTGCGTCCAGCCCACCGCATAGGCGAAACAGGTGGTGCGTTCGCGTCCCGAGTTCTCCGTCACCGCGCGCGCCAGGTAGTCGAACGCCTCGGGGTCGATGCCGCAGACGTCGCGAACCATCTCCGGCGTGTAGCGCGCATAGTGCCGCTTGAGGATCTGGAAAACCGTGTGCGGGTGTTGCAGGGTTTCGTCGCGCCGCACCCGGGCGTGTTCGAGGGCCGGGCCGCCGCTGCCGAACGTCTCGCCGACCGAGCGTGCCGAGGCGCTGCTGCCGTGCTCGTGGCCGCCGCCGGGGGAGCCGATGTCGCCGTCGCCGGCTTCGGCACTTTGATACGCCCAACTCGACGGGTCGTAGTGCCCGGTTGCCGGATCGAACCCGGAGAACAGCCCGCCCAGGTCCTCGGTGTCACGGAAGTCCTCGCTCACCAGCGTCGCGGCGTTGGTGTAGGCCAGCACATATTCACGGAACCACAGGTCGTGGCTGAGCACGTGGTTGATCAGCGCCCCCAGCAGCACCACATCCGAGCCGGCCCGGATCGGAATGTGCTTGTCGCACACCGCCGAAGTGCGGGTGAACCGCGGGTCGACGTGGATCACGGTAGCGCCCCGGGCCCGGGCTTCTTCGACCCACTGGAAGCCGACCGGATGGCACTCGGCCATGTTGGAGCCCTGGATGACGATGCAGTCGGCATTCGCCATGTCTTGCAGGGTTTGCGTCGCGCCACCGCGACCGAAGGAGGCTCCCAGACCGGGAACCGTGGCGGAGTGTCAAATACGAGCTTGGTTGTCGATCTGTACCGCGCCGGCGGCGGTGAAGAGCTTCTTGATGACGTAGTTCTCTTCGTTGTCCAGTGTCGCGCCGCCCAGCGAGGCGATCCCCATGGTGCGGCGCAGCGGCCGGCCGTCGGCGTCGTGGTCCTGCCAGGTGTTGCGCCGCGAGGCGATGAACCGGTCGGCCACCATGTCGATCGCGGTGTCCAGCTCCAGCGGCTGCCAGTCCGTAGCGTGGGGCGCCCGATACAGCACCGTGATCTGCCGGCCGCGGGAGTTGACCAGCTGCTCGCTCGCCGCGCCCTTGGGACACAGCCGCCCGCGCGAGATCGGCGAGTCCGGATCGCCTTCGATCTGCACGACCTTCTCGTCCTTGACGTAGACGCGCTGGCCGCAGCCGACCGCGCAGTACGGGCAGACGCTTTGCACCACCCGATCGGCGGTCGCGGTGCGCGGTGCGATGGCGCGGGTGGCCTCGGAGGTCACAGCCGGACCGCGGCCGAACACGTCACCGGTGCGCAGTTGCCGGATTACCGGCCACTCCAGGAATTTTCGCTGAACCATCCCTGCAGCGTAGTCCCGATGTGAGCGACCCGGGATGATGGAGCGATGAGTCGGATAACGCAGCGTCGGCGGGTCAGCCACCTTGCCGCCGGCGACGCGACGCAGCGGCCCGAGACGCTCGCGGTCGAAGAACCGCTGGAGATCCGGCTGGGCGGTGTTCCGCTCACCGTCACGATGCGCACGCCCGGATCCGATATCGAGCTGGCGCAGGGCTTTTTGCTCACCGAGGGAATCATCGCCGGGCGTGATGACGTGCTGACCGCGCGTTACTGCGCCCACCCGGACGGGACCAACACCTACAACGTGCTCGACGTGACGCTGGCCCCAGACGTTGCGCCGCCCGCTGTGGACATCACCCGCAACTTCTACACCACCTCGTCCTGCGGCATCTGCGGTAAAGCCTCGCTGGAGGCGGTGCGGCTTGCCAGCCGGTACAGCCCGGGCGAGGACGGGCTCCGAGTCTCCGCGGCGGCGGTGACGGCGATGCCCGATCAGCTGCGGGCCGCGCAGGACGTCTTCGCCACCACCGGCGGTCTGCATGCCGCGGCGCTGTTCGACTTCCGGGACGGCGACGGCACCATGCGAGTGGTTCGCGAAGACGTCGGCCGGCACAACGCGGTCGACAAGGTGATCGGGTGGGCGCTCGAACACGGCCGGGTGCCGCTGGCCGGGGCCGTGCTGCTGGTCAGTGGACGGGCGTCGTTCGAACTGACCCAGAAGGCGGTGATGGCGGGGATTCCGGTCCTGGCCGCGCTCTCCGCGCCGTCGTCGCTGGCCGTGGACCTGGCCGCCGAATGCGGGCTGACGCTGGTGGCCTTCCTGCGGGGCGCTTCGATGAACGTGTACAGCCGGCCAGACCGCATCATCGGCTGTGAGCCTGTTTGATGCCCGCAATAGCGGCGATTAAGCCGGACAATTCGCGCGTTTTCGGAATTTCGTATTAGTGTGACGAGTCTGAGCAAACCCCTCCTCTCCAAGGAGCGTGCACCATGGCCAGTCACCGGCAGGATCGCCGTCGTCGGCGCAGCATGAGCAGCGTCGGCGCCGCAGCTGCAGCATTGCTGGTCGCCGGTACGGCGCCGATCGCCGCCGCCCCGGCCGCGCACGCCGATCTGGGGGAGCTGCTCTTCGACCCGGTGGTCGATGTTGCCGATGGCGGTCAGCCGGCCGACGCCTTCGGTGACTTCGGCGCGTTCCTGGGCAGTGCCGAGGCGGGCCCGCTCGATTTCGCGCAGTCGATCAACGACGCGCTGCAGGCGTGGCTTGCCAGTGGCTCCGGCATGCAGATGGCCGAGATGATCAACGCGCCGTTCGTCTACCTGTTCGGCCGCGATCTGATCGGCAACGGCATCGACGACTTCACCGACGCCAACACCTCGCTACTGGGCAGCAGCGGCATCTTCGGCGACCTCGGCGACGGCGGTTTCCTGTTCGGCAACGGCGGGGCGGGCGCCGCGGGTGAGGTCGGGGTGAACGGCGGCGCCGGCTGGGCGGGCGGTTCGGCCGGCATGTTTGGTGATGGCGGCGACGGTGGTGCCGGTGCGGCCGGCGCGGCGGGCGGAGCCGGTGGCAACGGCGGCAGCCTGTTCGGCAACGGTGGTAATGGCGGCGACGGCGGAGCCGGCGGCGGTGACGGCGGCGCGGGTGGCAATGCCGGGTTCTGGTACGGCAACGGCGGCAACGGGGGCGACGGCGGCGCGGGTCTCGTGGGGACGCAGGGAGTCTCCGGCGGCGCGGGCGGTGCCGGTGGCAATGGCGGGCAAGGCGGCAACGGTGCCTCCCTGGGCTCCGGCAACGGCGGCAACGGCGGTGCCGGCGGGAAGGGCGGCGACGGCGCCCCAGCCAGCGGTGGCGGCGCCAACACCTCCGGCGGCAACGGTGGACACGGTGGTGCCGGCGGCAGCGCCGCGCTGGTTTCGGGCAACGGCGGCAACGGCGGTGACGGCGGCAACGGTGGGTTCGCCGGGATCCGAGGCCCTAACAGCCCGGGCGGTCAGGGTGGCGTCGGCGGCCAGGGTGGTGCCGGCAGCATGAGCGGGAACAACGGCGAGGCGGGCACCACCGGTAACACTCCGGGAAGTCATGGCGGTGGAGGCGGCGGGGGGTGCGTCCCCAATCCCGGTGGTGGCGGCTCCGGCGGGCCCGGCAGCGGCACCGGCTGCAACGGCGGCTAGTGCCGGTTGCTGCTAAGTGGGTGACTTTGCCGCAGCCTCCCGCCTTAGGCGCACGTGGTCACCCAGCTTCCATCCAAGCGTCGTCGGCGAGGCAATGTCGGTTGGCGAGTTCCTCGGGATCTATTGCCTCGTAGCTGCGTTGGAGCTCCTCGAGGGCGGCGTCGTAGTCGGCTTCGTCGAATACCGAGTCGTCGGGCCACGGGCACTGATCGTCGTCGTCGGCGGGCGGTGGGGGTTGCGGATCGGGTGGCTCGTCGGCGTCGTCATCAGATCGGGCGGGCCGGTGGTAGTCGATGACGGCTTCGATGAAGTGGAACGGGTTGATTCGGGGTTGGCCGTGGTCGAGTTTGGGTGGGGGGATCCATTCGACGCGGCCGGACTCGCCGAGTCGGGTGGTCCAGCCCTGCTCGCTGGCCATCCGGTTATCCGGTGCGCATGCCAGGGCGAGGGAATCAATGTCGGTGTGGCCATTGTCGGCCCAGTCCCGGTCCAGATGGTGTGCCTGGGTCAAATATCCCGGCACCGTGCACCCGGGTCGGGTGCAGCCGCGATCGCGCGCGTGCAACACGATGCGCTGATCGGCTGAGGCGATCCGCTTGGTGCGGCCCAGCCACAACGCTCGGCCCTGGCCATCGAAGAGCGTCAGATAGTGGTACGCGTGCGATGCCATCCGCAGCAGATCACCCATCGGCAACAAGGAGCCCCCGGCGGTGTGGGCCTTGCCGGCGCCGGTCTGCAACTGCTCGAGGGTGGTCGAGACGATCACCGTGACCGGCAGCCCGTTGAGCTGCCCGAGATCCCCGCACGACAGTGTCGCCCGTAAAGCCGCCAACAGCGCATCGTGCTGGCGTTGATCGCGGGTGCGGTGATCACCCTGGATCTGCTCCTGGCTCGGCGTGCCACTGACACAGGGGTTTTCATCGGCGGAATTGCACATCCCGGGTGCTCCCAGTTTGGCCAGCACCGGTTCCAGGGTGGCCCGCAACTCCGGGGTGATCGTGCCGGACAGGGTGCTCATCCCATCGGGGCGTTGCGGCCCCAGCCGCAGCCCGCGGCGGGCCTGGCGTTGCCGGTCGTCGGGCTCGTCGCCGTCTTGATCCAGCACCGCGATCAGGTGCACAGCCAGGCGTTGAAAGGTTTCCGGGGCGAACAAGGTGGCCAACTCCACCAGGTCACGCTCGGCGCGCTCCCGATCGGCCACAGTGACTCCGGCCGGGATCTTGGCCATCGCCTTACGGGCGATCGCCACCTGCTCGGGGCCGACCTGCCCAGCGGCCTGGGCCGCGGCCAGCGCCGGCAACACCGGTTCCAGGGGTTCGCCGGTGATCGCGGTGCGCGGGCCCAACTCAGCGGCCTCATCGACGCGCCGCCGGGGGTCAAGTCCCGGGAAGTGGTGTAGTGCTGCGTGATCCGATGGGTTAGGCAGTTAGGGCGGGCATGTCATCGGCTCC
>NZ_LZJK01000071.1 GCF_001667945.1 Mycolicibacter sinensis
CGGTGAGCTGGTCGACGGATTCCTCAACGGTGGCCAGCAGTTCGGCGGTGTCATCCGGTGAGAACGCGACGTCGTCGGCGCGCAGACTCGACACGGCCGCCTTGGCCGCCGCTAGCGGGGTACGCAGGTCGTGGCTGACCGCCGACAGCAGGGAGCGGCGCAGTTCGTCGGTGCGCATCACGGCGTCGGCCCTCCCCGCTTCGACCGCCAATTCCTCCTGGCGTACCAGTCCCGCGGCCTGCCGCGCCACCACCGACAGCACCCGGCGGTCCCGGGAGGCCAACTGGCGGCCGGCCATCAACATCCAAAACTCGTTGTCGCCGACATCGATCGCGGTGTCGGCGAGAGCCACCGACATGCAGGGGTTCTCGCCGACCGAAGCGACGACCTCGGGCTGTTCGGGGGCCGCGGCTCCGCTCGGCACCCGTACCAGGCTCACCGAGCGTTGCGTGTAGGTCTCGCGCACCCGTTCCAGCAGGCTGTCCAGATCCGCTCCGCGCAGCACCGATCCGGCGAACAGTGTCATCAACTCGGCTTCCCGCGAGGCGCGGCCGGCCTCGCGGGATCGTTTGGCCGTGCTGTCGACCAGTGCCGCCACCGCGACCGCCACCAGCAGCAGCACGATTTCGGTGATCGCCGAATCGGTTTCGGCGATGGTGAAACTGTGTCGGGGGTCGATCAGGAAGTAGTTGAGCAGCAGGCCCGAGACCACAGCCGACAGCATTGCGGGGGCGACGCCGCCGAGGAGGGCGACCACCAGCACGCCGACGAAGAACAGCGCGCTCTCTCCGCCTAGGCGCAGCACCGGATCCAGCCATGCGGTTGTGATCCAGCAGACTAGCGACGGCACGAGCACCGCCGCTAGCCATGGCAGCACACGGCGTTGCCGAGCCGAGAGCGCTCCGCCGCGAAAGCCTTGCCCGGACTCTTCATGAGTCACTATGTGGACATCGATCTTCCCGGACAGCCGCACCACCGTCGCACCGATACCCTCGTCGAGCAAACGTGCCCAGCGGGACCGCCGCGACGTCCCGATCACCAGCTGGGTGGCGTTGACGTCCCGGGCGAAATCCAACAGCGCGGTCGGCACATCGTCGCCGACGACGACGTGCAGCGAGACGCCGAGGCTGGCCGCCAACTCGCGGATCTTGCCGATCCGGGCATCGGGCAAGGGCGAGCGCCCGTCACCGCGCAGCACGTGCAGCGCCAGCAACTCGGCGCTGGACTTCGACGCGATCCGCGAGGCTCGGCGGACCAGTGTCTCGGACTCCGGGCC
>NZ_LZJK01000072.1 GCF_001667945.1 Mycolicibacter sinensis
TGGTGACCAGGGAACCGATCGGAGTGTGCGGCCTGATCACACCGTGGAACTGGCCGTTGAACCAGATCGCGGTGAAGGTCTATCCGGCATTGGCGACCGGCTGCACCATGGTGCTGAAGCCCTCGGAGGTGGCGCCGTTCTCTGCCTACATCTTCACCGAGATCATGGCCGCCGCAGGCGTTCCGGCCGGTGTGTACAACATGGTCAACGGCGACGGCCCCGGGGTGGGGGTGGCACTGGCGCAGCACCCCGACATCGACATGGTGTCGTTTACCGGGTCGACCCGCGCGGGCGTCTCGGTGGCCGAGCACGCCGCACCCACGGTGAAGCGGGTGACTCAGGAGCTCGGCGGTAAGAGCCCCAACATCGTGCTCGATGACGACGCGTTCGTCGACAGCGTCACCGCCGGCGTGGCGAACATGATGGTCAACTCCGGGCAGAGCTGCAATGCGCCGTCGCGCATGCTGGTGCCGAACTCGCGGATGGAGGAGGCGATCGCGATCGCGAACGCGGTGGCCGGACAGGTCAAGGTGGGCGATCCGGAGGATGCGCGCGCCATCGGGCCGGTGGCGTCGAAAATGCAGTTCGAGAAGGTGCAGGGGCTGATCGAGAAGGGTATTGCCGAAGGCGCGACGGTCGCCGCCGGCGGACCCGGACGTCCGGCCGGGCTGGACACCGGTTACTACGTCAAACCGACGGTCTTCGCGCACGTGAACAACCAGATGACGATCGCGCGCGAGGAGATCTTCGGGCCGGTGCTGTGCATCCTGGGCTACGACGACGTGGCCGAGGCGGTGGAGATCGCCAATGACACCGATTACGGCCTGGCGGGCTACGTCTCGGCCGCCGACGTGGAGGCGGCGCGTGCGGTGGCCCGGCGGATCCGGGCCGGCTGGGTGACCATCAACCACGCTTTCGACATGAACGCGCCGTTCGGCGGTTACAAGCGCAGCGGCAACGGCCGGGAATGGAGCGACGCCGGGTTCCAGGAGTACCTGGAGACCAAGAGCACGCTGGGCGCGGCGGCGGGCTGAGGCGGTGAAACCTACTCGTAGTGCACGGTGATCGAGCCGCCTTCGGGAACACCCTGACAGGTCAGGATGTAGCCGTCGGCGACCTCGTCATCGTCGAGAGCCGTGTTGGCGATCATTGTCGCGCTGCCCTCGCTGATGTGGGCGATGCAGGTTCCGCAGTTGCCGGCCTCGCACGAGAACGGCGGGGCCAGCCCGGCCCGCCGGGCGCTTTGCAGCAGGGTCTCGCCGGCGACCCGCGGCACCGACGCCTGCTTGCGCCCGAGGTGGATCGTTACCGTGCCGCTCACCTCGGTGGCGGTGTCGATGGCAGGTGTCGCCGGTGCCGCTGGGACGGCCATGTCGAAGTCCTCGACGAACAGCCGGCCCGGGCCCGGCCAGGCCTGCCGCACCACCGCCATGAATCCTTCCGGGCCGCACAGATAGCAGTCGGCGCCGGTGTCGTCGCCGACGAACGCGGTGACGGCGGCGGCATCCAGCAGGCCGTCGGTGTCGTCGCGATGCCGCTGCACCGACAGCCGGCCCGGATATCGGTCTGCGAGCCGGTTCAGCGCCTCGTCGAAGATCGCCGACGCGGCATCCCGGTCGGCGCAGAGCAGCCGTACCGGGCGGTCAGTGGCCGCCAGCGCGCTCTTGGCCAGCGACAGGATCGGGGTGATCCCGCTGCCGCCGGAGAACCCCAGCAGCGGAGCGTCCGAGGAATCCAGGCAGAAGGTCCCCGCGGCGCGGGTCATCGTCAACTCGTCGCCTTCGGCGACGTTGTCCAGCAACCAGTTCGACACTTTCCCGCCGGGAACACGTTTGACGGTGGTCATCAGCTCGGAGTCGGTCTCCGGCGCGCTCGACATCGAGTAAGACCGGTACAGCTCCTCGCCGCCGACCTTCACCTGAAACGTCGAGTACTGACCGGCCCGGTAGGGAAACGCCCCCCCGTGCGGCGCCAGGACGAACGTGTACGCCTCGGCGGTCTCCTTGACGATGCGGGTCACGGTCGCCCGCTGGAAAACATGAGTGACCGCCATGACCACCCCTTCCGGTTTGCGTTCTTCGTTACAGAGAATACTATTCTCTCAAACCGATAGGATCTTCTCAAATGTCGTCTGGGTCGCCTGCGTCATCCACCGCGGTGGTTGCGTTCGAGGACCGGCAGTTGTCGCTGCCGGACATCGACGCAGCTGCCGGCGCGCTGGCCGCTGCCCTTGCCGCCGACGGCGTGGCCGCCGGTGACCGGGTGGCGCTGATGGCGTCGAACCGGCCGGAGTTCGTCGTCGCCGTGCACGCCATCTGGCGACTGCGTGCGGTCGCCGCCCTGATCAGCCCCGCCTGGAAGCGCGCCGAGGTGGCGCACGCGCTGGCGCTGGTCGAGCCCCGCTACGCCCTGGGTGACCATCCGGTGCTGGCCGAGCTGATGCCGATGCGGCACCTCGACGAAACTACGGCCGCGCTACCCGACGGAACCTGGGGCGGCGATCCGCCGCCCGCCGACGCCGACGCCCTGTTGGTGTTCAGCTCCGGCACCACCGGTTTGCCCAAAGCGGTGCGGCACACGCACGCGTCGCTGGCCGCGGGGGTGCGGCACTGGCGGGACGCGTTGGGGCTGACCGCCGCTGATCGGATCCAGGTCATGACCCCGCCGTCGCACATCCTCGGCCTGCTCAACATCCTGACCGCGCTGAGCGTCGGAGCGCGGGTGCGTCTGCACCGCCGGTTCGACGTCGACGTGATGCTGCGAACGATCGGCGACGACCGGATCACCGTCGAGATGGCGGTGGCGCCGATCGCGCTGGCCATCGCCGGGCATCCGGACCTGGAGTCGTTCGACTTGTCGTCGCTGCGTTTCATCATGTGGGGCGCCACCCCCGTCACCGTCGCCGTCGCCGAGCAGGTCACCCGGCGCACCGGGGTCGGCTGGGTACCGGCCTACGGCACCAGCGAACTGCCGGTGATCGCCTGCAGTCCGCCCGACGGCGCCGGCTCGGACGAGGCGGTGTTGTCCACCGTCGGGCGGCCGGTGCCCGGAGTCGAGGTTCAGGTGGTGGATGTCGATACCGGCGAGCCGCTGCCCCCAGGCGCCCCGGGTGAGATCCTGGCCCGGTCCGATTCACTGATGGCCGGTTACCTTCCCGCCGAGGCGAGCTCGGAAGTGTTGCGCGGCGGCTGGTTTCACACCGGGGATATCGGCTACCTCGACGCCGCCGGTCGGCTGCGGATCACCGACCGCTGCAAGGAGATGATCAAGGTCCGCGGCTTTCAGGTCGCCCCCGCAGAAATCGAGGCGGTGCTGCACGAGCATCCAGCCGTCGCCGACTGCGGCGTGTTCGGGATGCCTGACCGGGGCGACGGGGAGGCCATCGTCGCGGCGGTCGCACTGCGCGCGCCGGTCAGCGACGCCGAGCTGACCGCGCTGGTGGACGACCGCCTCGCGTCCTACAAACGCCTCAGCCGGGTGGTGGTCGTGCCCGAGATCCCCCGGTTGCCGTCCGGAAAGCTGTTGCGTCGACTACTGAAGGAGCGCCTATGGATGTCCGGCTGAATGCTGAGCAGCGACAACTGCGGGATGCCGCGGCCAAGCTCGCCGACGACCTGGGGCCGGGCTCGGTCGCCGAACTCGACGATGCCGGCCGCGTGACGCGGCTGGAAAAGGCTGTCGCCCAGACCGGTTGGCGCTCGCTGCGCTCTGACGGGGCATCCGGGGTGGAGGTGGCGATCGTCGCCGAGGAGTTCGGACGCGGCCTGGTCGACGTGCCGTTCCTCGGCCCGGTGCTCGCCGACGATCTGGGCCGGCATGTGGCACTGGGCGCGGGTCCGGCCACGGTGGCGTTCCAGCAGGTCGCCATCGACGCCCGCGGCGCGGCGCACGCCGCGACGGTGCACGAGCACGCGGTGCTGACCGCCCCGGTCGGCGCGGCGCGCACCGGCGCCGACCTGACCCGGCCCGGAGCCGAGCTGGCCGGTGCGCTGCAGCAGGCCGGCGAACTCGGCGCCGAGGATGTCGCGGCCTGGCAGGCGCTGGCGCTGGTGACAACCTGTGCCGATCTGGTCGGCACCGCGCGCGGTGCGCACGCGCTGGCGTGTGACTACGCCAAGCTCCGGGAGCAGTACGGCAAACCCATCGGCAGCTATCAGGCCATCGCCCACCTGCTCGCCGAGGGACTGGCCCTGATCGAGGGCTCGGTGAGCGTGCTGCGGCACGCCGCGTGGGCGGTCGACGAAGCAGCCCCGGCCGACGCGGTGCGCGCAGCGCGCATCGCCAAGATCTATTGCGCCCGCACCGCTCGGACCGTCTGCGAGACCGCGATCCAGGTTCACGGCGGTATCGGCAACACCTGGGAATGTCTTGCGCACGTGTACCTGCGGCGCGCACTGACCTCGACCGGCCTGTGGCCCGTGACGATTAGGGAGATCGCTGATGGACTTTCGTGACTCGCCCGCCGAAGCCGACTTCCGCAGCCGGCTTCGGGCCTGGCTGACCGAGCGGGCCGGGACCTTCCCCGCGGCCGGAGACGACGAGTACTGGGCGCGCCAAGGCGAATGGCATCAAGCCCTCTACGGTGCCGGCTTCTTCGGCGTGTCCTGGCCGCGCGCGTACGGCGGCCAGGAGCTGCCGCCGGTCTATGACGTGATCGTCGACGAAGAGTTGGCTGCCGCCGGGGCTCCGCCGCGGCCGAGCCTGGGCTATCTGGTCGTGGGCCTGGGCCGGCACGCCAGTAAAGAACTGCAGCAACGATTTCTGCCGGGGATGATCGACGGCACGCAGCGTTGGTGCCAGGGCTTCTCCGAGCCCGGGGCCGGGTCGGATTTGGCGTCGCTGACCACCACCGCGACCCGTGACGGCGACAACTACGTCATTGCAGGGCACAAGATCTGGACCAGTTACTCCGATGTCGCCGACTGGTGTCTGCTGCTGGCTCGCACCGACAAGGACGCCCCCCGGCACCGGGGCATCTCGGCGTTCATCATCTCCATGCACCAGCCCGGTGTCGAGCAGCGGCCATTGCAGATGATCAACGGTGTCACCACCGAATTCGGTCAGGTGCTGTTCGACGGCGCGACGGTTCCGGCGAGCCAGATGGTCGGTGCGCCGGGGGAGGGTTGGGCGCTGGCGATGACCGTCGTCGGCCATGAGCGTGAGCCTTCGACCCTGGGCTATTCGGCGCGCTACGGCAAGCTGGTCCGCCAGATGGCGAAGCGCGTAGCGGGCGACGTTCCGGAGGAATTGGCCTGGGCGGCAGTGGAAACCGAGATGCTACGGTTGCATGTGCGCCGTCGGCTCTCCGAACAGCTCGACGGGCTGTCGCACGGCCCGGAAGGCTCGCTGGACAAGTTGCTGATGACATGGGTGGAGCAATCGGTGGGCCACGCCGCACTGGCCGTCGGCGGTGTCGACGATCCCGATCTGCTCAGCGCTTACCTTTACAGTCGCGCGCAGAGCGTGATGGGCGGGACCTCGCAGATCCAGAAGAACATCATTGCCGGCCGAATCCTGGGATTGGGAGCTTGAAATGTACGACATACCTGCTGAGATCGACGTGCGCGCCGACGGTCCGCTGCGGATCATCACGCTCAATCGCCCCGAGGCGCTCAATGCCGTCAACGACGCGCTGCACACCGGTCTGGCGAGACTCTGGCCGCAGCTGGACGAAGACCACGACGCCCGCGCGGCGGTGTTGACCGGAAGCGGGCGAGCATTCTCCGCCGGGGGCGACTTCGCCTACCTCGACGAGCTGCGCCGTGATGAGACGCTGCGCGCCAAGACGATTCTGCACGGCCGGGAAATCGTGCTGGGCATGGCGCGCTGCCGCAAACCGGTCATCGCCGCCGTCAACGGGCCCGCGGTCGGGCTGGGTTGCAGCCTGGTGGCGCTCAGCGACATCGTCTACATGGCCGAATCCGCCTATCTGGCCGATCCGCACGTGCAGGTGGGCCTGGTCGCCGCCGACGGCGGCCCGCTGACCTGGCCGCTACAGATGAGCCTGCTGCAGGCCAAGGAGTACGCGCTGACCGGGGCGCGCATCCCGGCCGCGCGGGCGGTGGAGCTCGGCTTGGCCAACCACGTCGTGGAAGACCCGCTGGCCGAAGCGATCTCATGTGCCAAGCGCATCGCCGAGCTGCCCCGCCAGGCCGTCGAGAGCACCAAGCGGCTGCTCAACATCCACCTGGAGCGCTCGGTGCTGGCCACCCTGGATTTCGCGAACATGGCCGAAGACCAGTCGTTTCGAACCGAGGACTTCGCCCACATCATCGATCGGCTCACCGCGAACAAGAACTGATGGGCCGATGACGATCGCCGAGTTGCTCGCGGCGGCCCGGGACGGCTCGATCCGCGCCACCGGGCGACTGCTCAGCCTGGTCGAAAGCGGCCGGCGGGTCGAGGTGCTGTCCGCCGTCGGCCCAGCCACCACCCGGGTCATCGGGGTGACCGGCCCGCCCGGCGCGGGCAAGTCCACCACGATCGCGGCACTGGTCGGGGCGTATCGGGCGCGCGGTATGCGGGTGGCGGTACTCGCCGTCGACCCGTCCTCGCCGTTCAGTGGCGGGGCCCTGCTCGGCGACCGCATCCGAATGGCGGCGCACATCAACGATCCGGCGGTGCTGATCCGTTCGGTGGCCTCCCGCGGCCACCTGGGCGGGCTGGCCGAAGCGGTGCCCGCGGCCATCCAGCTGTTGGCCGGGCTCGGCTACGACGTGCTGTTGCTGGAGACGGTCGGCGTGGGGCAATCCGAGATCGAGATCGCCGCGATCGCCGACCCGACGGTCGTCGTGCTCAACCCCGGTGCCGGCGATGCGGTTCAGGCCGCCAAGGCCGGGTTGCTGGAAGTGGCCGACGTGGTGGTGGTCAACAAAGCCGACCGCGAGGGTGCCCAGCAAACCGTTCGCGAGCTTCGGGTCGAGTTGAAGCACACCGGCGCACCGATTCTCACGCTGATCGCCGCGCAGGGTGTGGGTCTTGGTGAGCTGGTGGACACCATCGAGGCGCACCACCGCACCGACAGTCGGGAGCGCCGATTGGCACGGGCGCGGTCCCAGATCCTGTCGCTGGCCCAGACGCGGCTGCGGACCCACCCGGCGCTCAACAGACTCGCCGAGCTGGTGGTCGACGGGAGCGATGACCCGTACTCGGCGGCCGAGCGGCTGCTGTCGCCGGGTGACACGGGACAGCGCTAGCGTTTCCGAGCCGGCCAGCGGGGCAGGTTCAGCGGCAGATCATTGTAGGTAGCGATGCCGGGTTCGGCGGCCACCACGGCCGGGATGGCGTTGATCGGCGGCATCGCGGTCATGATGTGGCCGAGCTCGAAGAAGTCGTCGAGAGACTTCGCCGAGGCGATCATGTCCGGCGGCGGGGTGAACCCGACCTGCATGTTCACCGTCGGGCGGCCGTCGATGGTGATCTTCCACCCGTCGCCGTCGAGCTGCCAATCCGGCTGCAGCGTCTGGCCTTTGCGCCACCGCACGTTGATGTCGATCACGGGCTCGCCGCCCGCGATTCCCCGCCAGCTGGCGAACACCCCGGCCACGTGCCCCGCCGGGATGGTCCACGACGCCATGGCCAGGTCTTCGGTGGTCTGGGCGTATTCGGACACACAGGTGATCTCGTCGAGCTCGACGCCGATCGCGTCGGCGACCAGCTGCACCGCCTCGGCGAACACCGCGGTGCCCTTGGCGGCCATCGGCGCCAGATCCGGGTCGTCGATCGCCGTGCCGAAGCCGACCGGGCGTTCGGTGTCGGGTGAGTCATACAGCGTGGTATCGGCCGTTTCGGTGATGGTGATCTTGTCGATCCGGTCGCACGCCGTCGCCGCCACGATGGCCAGCAGCTCGGCGAAGCCCGGACTGACCCCGGAACCGAACAGGGTGGCGCCGCCCTTGCGGCAGGCCTCGTCGAGCCGGGCGCGATCCTCGCCGAGATTGTGCCCGGTGATGAACGATGCCGAGGTCACCACGTTCACGCCCGCCGACAGGATCCCCACCAGCTCATCGACGTTGATCCACATCGGGTTGTAGACGATGCAGTCCGGTTTGAGCGCCAGCAGCGCCGCGGTGTCGTTGGTGGCGGTGACGCCGAGCGGGTCGATGCCGACCAGCTCGCCGACGTCACGACCGACCTTGTCGTCCGACCACGCGAAGAGTCCGACGAGTTCGTAATCCGGATTGGCGGCGATCGCCCGGACGGAGCTCTTCCCGACGTTGCCGGTCGTCCATTGCACGATCCGGTAGGGGGTGGTCGGCATGCGCATCACCTCTGTCTGCACCGACATGGATAATCAGCTTCTCTGATTCCGATAATTGCGTTCGCTGAATGAGGTTATGCGTTTCGACAGGGGAAGTCCAGGGTTCGAGGCGAGCGTGCGAATCGGCGGTCACCCGCCCTGCGGCCGGTCAGCTGCGGGCGAAGCCGCGTGCGCAGAAGTCCCAGACCTCGTCGGCGGTGAGCGGGTTGGCCGCCGGATCGGTTGAAGCCGGACTGGATTGAGCGTTGAACATGACCGTCTGCATGATCATCGCGGCCGCCCGCCGGGGGTTGGGCCCGGCGCGCAGCTGTCCGGCGGCCGCCGCCTGTTCAGTCAGCTCGGTGAGCAGCGCCAACAACGGCGTGTGGGCGACCTTGACCTCGGCGGGGTGGGTCAACAGCAGGGTCGGGGCGAAATCGGTGAACAGCGGCCGTTTGGCGGCCGGGTCGGGGCGGGACGATTCGAACAGCAACTCGACGGCGACCTTGAGGCGTTCCAGCGGATCGGCGTAATTCGCTGTCGCGGCGCGAATCTGTTCAGCCGCGCGGCTCAGGGCGTCCTCGAAGAGCGCCAGCAGCAGCTCGTGTTTGCCGTCGAACTGCAGGTAGAAGCTGCGTAGCGACTGCCGCGAGCGGTCCACGACTTCCTGGACGGTGAAGTCGGTGCTGCCTTTTTCGATGATGATCGACTGCGCGGCATCCAGAAAGCGCTGAACACGTTGGGCCGCGCGGATTTTCGCGGTCTTGATGGAGCGTTCGACCGCACGCTGCTTCCACGCGGGTTCTTCGCTCGGGCTGGTCACCGGCACTCCGGGCTGGTGTGCGCTAGGCGGGGCACAGCGCAACTGTACTGGACGGTAACCCGCCGGCGGCGCGCGACACCGGCAAGGGGATGACGATTCAGAGATCGTAACTTCTCCATTCGAGAATGATATTCTCATATGTGCGTCTATGGAAGTGGACTGGCAATATCCGGGCCGGTCCGCCAGCCGGAGACCCCGGGACGCCCGAACCGAGGAGTGTCGGTGCAACTGGCCTTTGATTCCGACGTCGAGAGCTTCCGCGCCGAGTTTTCGGCATTCCTGGACGAGCATCTGCCCACCGAGGCCGAGGCGCTCGAGCGGTCCCGCTCCTGCTCGCACGTCCCGGACTGGGCGCGGCGCTGGCAGCGACTGCTGTTCGACAACGGCTGGCTGCTGCCCGGGAATCCGCCGGAATTCGGCGGCCGCAACGCCACCATTCTGCAGCAGTATGTGCACTCCGAGGAGCTGTCTCGCCGGCGGATCTACCCCAGCTTCAACCCGCAGGGGGTCGGCATCATCGCGGCGTCGCTGCTGTCGTTCGGCACCGAAGAGCAGAAGCTGCGGTGGGCGGTCCCGATCCTGCGCGCGGAGATCACCGCCTCGCTGGGGATGAGCGAGCCCGGCGCCGGTTCGGACCTGGCCGGATTGCAGACCCGCGCGGTGCTCACCGGCGATCACTTCGTGGTCAACGGCCAGAAGGTCTGGACGTCGGGGGCCCACGATGCCGACGTGCTGTTGACCTTCGTGCGCACCGACCCGGATGCCCCGAAGCACAAGGGCATCAGCGTGCTGCTGATACCGACCGATACCCCGGGTGTGGTCCGGCGGCCGTTCGCCTCGGCGTGTGGCCACGACGATGTCGATTTCAACGAGGTCTTCTTCACCGATGTGAAGGTGCCCGTCGAGAACCTGGTGGGTCCGCTCAACGGCGGCTGGGGGGTGGCCAACGGCTCACTCGGCCACGAACGCACCCTGCTGTGGATGAGCTTCGCCGACCGATTGCGCGACCTGATCCATGACTTCCGGCCGGTCGGGGCGCTGAACCGTGACCGCTTCGCCACCTTGGTGATGGACAACCAGGCGCTGCGGCTGCTCGGTTCGGTGGCCTTGGCTCAGGCGGCGCGTGGCGAGCAGGACGTCCCCGCGCTGTCGGTGCTCAAGCTGCTGGGCTCCGAGGCGGTGCAGACCGCCGCCGAGCACGCGCTCGACGCGGCCGGCAGCGGTGGCCTGAAGCACCCGGCCAACTCGGGGGCCTACACGCCGATGAACGAGGACTACGCGACGTCGAGCTGGTTCGATCGCTACCTGCGCAGCTTCTCCGGCACCATCGCCGGTGGCACCTCGGAGATCCAGCGCAACATCATCGCCCAACGAGTGCTGGGGCTGCCGCGCGGTTAGCCCCCAGGCGATTTCGGCGCGGTTATGCCCGCGTAGCGGTGGTAACCGTGCCGAAATTGCTACAGCTGCACCAGTCGCGGTGCCGACCGGCGGGCCCGCAGACCCCCACCCACCCGGCGGGTCAATTCTCGGGCGGTGCCGAGCAATCCGTCCAGAACCAGTACGCGCTCGATGTGGCGGTGCAGATCGTGTTCTGCGGTGAAGCCGACGCCGCCGAGCACCTGCTGGCAGTGCTTGGCCGCGGTCAACGCGGCCTTCCCCGCGGCGGCTTTGGCCAGCATGGAGCTCAGGTCCGGGCTGCCGACAGCGGGCGCGGTGAGGGTGGCCTCGGCGCCCTCGATGGCAACCAGCGTTTCGGCGAGCCGGTGCCGAACGGCCTGGAAGGCGGCGATCGGTTTACCGAACTGCACCCGGTCCAGGGCGTGCTGGCGGGCCAGTGCCAGCATGGCCCGCGCCGAGCCGACCAGCCACCACGCCAATGCGCGGCGCGCCTCACCCACGCGCATCAGTTCGCCGCCGGGTACTTCGCGCAGCGGAAGCCCGCCAAGAACGGGATTGCCGTCGCGTTCGCTTCGTTCCCAGATCACCCAGCTGCCGCCGGTATAGGGCATCGGGGGAGTGCCGCCGGGCAGGCCGCCGATGGTCTCCAAGATCACGTCGTTGAGCACCGAGGCGTGCGACCCCGTCTCGCCGAGCAGCCGGAACACCAGCGGGATCGCCAGGTCCGGATCCTCGGAAAGCATTTCCGCCCAGCCGAGTTCGGCCAGGGCGCCATCCAGCTCGGCGCCGGAAGCGGTCGCCATGGTCTTGCGCAGGGTCTCTTCCAGCAGCGCGATCGACGCAGCATCCATCGCGGTGGTCATCGTCATTCCTTCCCGAGGTCGAGCAGGCGGCGGGCGATGATGTTGCGCTGGATCTCCGAGGTGCCGCCGTAGATGGTCGCCGCGCGCGAGTACAAGAACTCGGTGCGCCAGGACGACTCGTCGAGCTCGATGGTTCCCGGCAACAGGTCACGCGCGGTATCGAAGAGCTTCTGTTCGGCAGTGGCCAGCAGCACCTTGTCGATCGAGGTGTCCGGGCCCAGCCGCGTGCCGCCGGCCAGCCGGTGCTGGGTGGCGCGCGAGCGGCAGCGCAACGTGTGCAACGCGAGATAGGCTTCGCCCAGCGCAGCATCATCGACCGCGGTCGTCTCGGCGATGAGCCGATCCAATCGCGAATACAGATAGGCGATTCGCTGCCAGAAGCAGGTGGAGCGCTCGAACGGCAGCAGATCCATGGCAAGTCGCCAGCCGTCGCCGGGCCGGCCGAGCATCCGCTCGGCGGGAACCACCACCTCGTCGAAGTAGACCTCGCAGAACTCGTCCACGCCGTGCATCGTCCGTAGCGGACGCACGGTGATGCCGGGGGCGTCCATGTCGACGAAGAACGCGGTGATGCCGTCATGCCCGGGAGCGGTGCGGGTCAGCAGCACGCAGCGCGTCGAATACTGGGCGAAGCTGGTCCAGACCTTCTGGCCGTTGATGATCCAGTTGTCGCCGTCCGGGGTGGCGCGGGTGGACAGCGACGCCAGATCGCTGCCGGAGCCCGGCTCGGAGAAGCCCTGGCACCATTGCTCGCGGCCGGACAGCAGCCGAGGCACCATCTCCGCGGCCAGCTCCGGTGGCGCGTAGTCGATCATGGTCGGCGCCAGGACTTCCAGCATCGAGTAGGGCCCGGGCTCGGCCAGCCCGCGACCGACGACCTCTTCGCCGACGACCGCGCGCAGCATCGCCGGACCGCCCAGCCCCCCGGCCGCGACCGGCCAGCCGTACCGCATCCAGTCGGCCTCGTACAGCGCGGCGCAGACCCGGCCGAATTGCTGGACGTGGCCCTCCAGGGAGTGATCCGGCCCAGGGGTCAGGTCGTTCTCGTCGAGCCAGGCGCGCAGATCTGCGTGGAATTCAGAGACATTCATTTCGATGAGGGCCGACCGATCGCGTGTGGGCGGCCGGAGTCGTGTGCGCCGCTGCGGCGGATGAACGTCATCGCCCGGGTCTTCAGCCGCCACCCGTCCGCGGTGCGCACATAGGTGTCGTTGTAGTAGCCGATCCGCATGTCATGGCTGGCATGGTCGATGAAGCACAGTGGTTGGGTACCGGTCGCGGTGTCGCCGTCGAGCTCGATCACCGGGGTTCCGGTCATGAACAGGCCCTTGGGGGCGGCGTCCACCAGCACCGGAAACCGGTCCAGCGAATAGGTCTCGCCGAATGCACTGTAGGTGCCGTCCGGGGTGAACACCGCCACGAGTCCGTCGATGTCGCCCTGGGTGATCGTCACCGCGTAGCGGGCGAGCAGCTGCTGGATCTCGACGAGCTCGTCAGTTCTTGTTGACATAGACCTGACCGCCTTTCATGACGAACTTCACGTTGCGGGTAACGGTGATGTCGGACAACGGGTCTCCCGGCACCCCGATGATGTCTGCGAGTAGGCCCTCGGCCAGCCGGCCCCGGTCGGCGACGTTGATCAGCTCAGCCGCGGTCACCGTCGCGGCCCGCAGCACTGCCGCCGGCGGCAGGCCCCAGTCCACCAAGGTGACCAGTTCGTCGGCGTTGCGGCCGTGCGGGATGGCGGGCGCGTCGGTGCCGACGGCGATCTTCACCCCCGCCTCATAGGCGGCCTTGACCGAGGTGCGCGCCTTGGGGAACATCTCGGCAGCCTTGGCCTGCAGTTCGGGCGGGGCCTTGGACACGTCCATCGCCTCGGCCAGGCGTCGGGTGGTGACCAGGAAGCGGTCGTGTTCGACGAGCATCGCTATCGCCTCATCGTCCATCAGGAACCCGTGCTCGATGCAGTCGATGCCGCAGGCAACCGCGTGCTTGACGGCCTCGGCGCCGTGGGTGTGCGCGGCGACCCGCAGCCCGCGCCGGTGTGCCTCGTCGACGATGACGCGCAGCTCTTCATCCGAATAATGTTGGGCGCCAGCCTCTCCGGTCAACGACATCACGCCGCCCGAGCAGCACACCTTGATCAGCTGTGCGCCGTGCTTGATCTGGTAGCGGACTGCCTTGCGGATCTCGTCGACACCGTTGGCGATGCCCTCCTCGACGGTCAGCTCCAACACGCCGGGCATGAACGCCGCGAACATCGTCGGGTCCAGGTGGCCGCCGGTCGGGGTGATCGCATGACCGGCCGGCACCACCCGCGGCCCCTCGATCCAGCCGGCGTCGATCGCCTTGCCCAGCGCCACGTCGAGCAGATACCCGCCGGTTTTGACGAACAGCCCGAGGTTGCGCACCGTGGTGAAGCCGGCCCGCAGCGTGCGCCGCGCATTGCCCACCGCGCGCAGTACCCGCGTCGGCGGATCGTCCTGCACCTGGGATAGGCCGGGGTTCTCGCCCCGGCCGCCCATCAGCAGGTTGACCTCCATGTCCATCAGCCCGGGCAGCAGGATCAGGTCACCCAGATCCAGCACCTCGTCGTCCGCACCGGACGCCGGAGATCCGCCGATGCCGACGATTTTGTCCCCCTCGACCCGGATAACACCGGGCCGGATGATCTCTCCGGAGTCGACGTCGAGCAGCCCGGCTGCCTTGAGCGTCAGCACCTTTAGACGACCGGTTCCTTGATCAACTGCACCCACGCGGCACCGCTGTCGGGCACCCGCGGCTGCTTCCAGGCCTCGATCGGGAAGGACACCATCACCAAAGACTGCATGATGTGCATCAGCGAACGGGCTTCATCGGGCAGATCATGGAGGTCGAACTTGTCCAGGTAGGTGATCGCGTCCTCCAGTCGGCCGAACGCGGCGTCATAGAACTCCTGCATCTCGCCCATGGTGGAGGCCAGCCGTTTGGCGTAGCGCTCCGGCTCGGTGGCGAGATCCCAATCGGCGTAGGGCTGCAGGTCAGCGAAGTCAGACGGTAGCGCCATTGGCGTGCTCCTTCTTGTACTCGGATACGTAGTCACGGGCGGTCTTGTGCAGGTGTCGAATCAGGATCTCCTGGTCGCACAACAAGAAGTCGTCCACGACCTTCGTGCCGATCATGGTCTGGGTTGCTTCCAGGGTGTTGGCGTCCTGCAGCGCGTATTCCTTGAACGTCACCGCGGCCAGTTCCTGGGCCAAACGTTCCCGGGCATTGCGCGGCGGCACGAAGTACAGGCTCGCTTCGAAGGTGTGCTTGTCGGCAGCGGTCGGCCAGTACTGGTAGGTCAGGTACCAGCCCGGCTCCCAGATCAGAATCATGAAGTTGGGGAAGAACACGAAGGAGTCGATGCCCCACTGCGGCACTCGTTTGATATTCACCGACGGTGGCAGTTCGAGGTCGGCAATGAGATCCGGCTTGTCCCAGGGGCCGAACAGTCCGCTGCGCAGCGCCCGGTCCAACGGCTTGACCATGTTGAGGTCAGCCGGTGGCGACTGACCACCCCACGTCGATTGCAGGCTGTGCGGTCCGGCCAGCTCGTAGTGCAGCGCTTCGTAGCCGAATTTCTGGATCTTGGCGGCTTCTTCCTTGGTGTACTGGCCCTGGTGCAGGATCGGCGCGTGGTAGAACTCCACGAACGCGTCGAGGAACAGCTTCCAGTTGCTGCCGATCTCGGCCTTGTAGGAGTAGACCTCGGTCATCTCGCCGAACGGGTAGCCCTCGATGCCCTTGGCCAGTGAACCCAGGTACTCGTTGAGCGGGCCGGCGTTGTCGTCGAAGTTGACGAAGATGAAGCCCTCCCACACCTCGCAGCGCACCGGCACCAGGCCGTACTGGCTCTTGTCGACGTCGAAGAACTCGCCTTCCTGCTGGATGAAGGTGAGGTCGCCGTCCAGGCTGTAGCGCCAGGCGTGGTATTTGCAGGTGAACTGGCGGCAGGTGCCTTCGGTCTCCTCATTGGGAAAGTCGTTCCACACCAGCTTGTTTCCGCGGTGCCGGCAGATGTTGTGGAACGCGCGCACCACGCCGTCTTTGCCCTTGACGACGATGATCGAGGTGCCCTTGCATACCGAGGGCAGTTCCCGGGTGAAGTAGCTGCCGGTTTTGGGCAGCCGCTCGACACGGCCGACGTGTAGCCAGGTGCGTTTGAAGATCGCCTCCTGCTCGTCGGCGAAGTGCGCCGGATCGAACGAGTCGCTGTAATCGACCGGTTCGGTGCCGAGTTCGGGATAGGCCTGTGTCCAGCTGCCTGCAGCCGGCTTCGGGAAATGGGGCACGGTGTTACCTCTCTGATTCGGGTTCTTCGTCGAGTTCAACGCCAAAGGTGTTGAAGGCCATGGCCAGCATGCTGTAGCAGCCGACCGTGAAGACGAGTTCCATCAGTTGTTTCTCGTCCAGGTGTTTGGTGAGGACCGCCTCGGTGGCGGGGGAGAGCCGGGAGGTCTCGTCGAGTTCGTCGGCGGCGGTCACCACGGCCTGGTACAGCTCGTCGCGTCCCGCGCCGTGCTGCAGGTCTTCGATGTCGGCGTCGGTGAGGCCGGCTTCCTTGCCGATGGTGATGTGGTGCACCCACTCGTATTCGCAGCCGCGCCGGTGGGCCGCCCGCAGGATGGCGAGCTCGCGAAGATTGCCCGGGAGCGTCCCGCGGTACAGCAGCTCGACATTGAATTTGAGGAATGCCCGGGCCAGCTTCGGGTGATGAACCAGCATGGTCATCGCCGAGCCGGCGCCGCGGGAGTTGCGCCGGTCGGCGGTCAGCACCTGGGCGAGAGCACGCTGGACCGCCTCATCGTCCCACTGGGACTCCGACAGCGGGGTCAGGCGCATGGTTCCTCCTCGCTAGCGAGAATCACATTCTCATATTTGACCAACAGATTTCCATGTTTCTCGCGTTTGGTCAATACGGGGGCGTCAGCGCAGGTAGCGCGGCGGGGCGAGCCGCCCGTCGGTCGCGCCGGGCCGGGCGGCCGCGCCCGCAACCACCGGATCGGCAGAAGGTTGATTCTCTGAAAAGGGGAAGCTAGTTTTCATTCAAGACGTCATAAGGCCGGCCGTCGCGCCGGACCCGGATCGGAGGATGGCCGTGAACAAGGACGACATGATTCTGATCAGCGTCGATGACCACACCGTCGAACCGCCGGACATGTTCGCCAACCACCTGCCGCGCAAGTACCTCGATGACGCGCCGCGCCTGGTGCACAATCCCGACGGCTCCGATACCTGGCAGTTCCGTGATGTGGTGATCCCCAATGTCGCACTCAACGCGGTCGCGGGGCGCCCCAAGGAGGAATACGGCCTGGAGCCTCAGGGCCTCGACGAGATCCGGCCGGGCTGCTACAACGTCGACGAGCGGGTCAAGGACATGAACGCCGGCGGCATCCTGGGCTCGATCTGCTTCCCATCGTTCCCCGGCTTCGCCGGCCGGCTGTTCGCCACCGATGACCCGGACTTCTCGGTGGCGCTGGTGCAGGCCTACAACGACTGGCACATCGACGAATGGTGCGGGGCCTATCCCGCACGCTTCATCCCGATGGCGCTGCCGGTGATCTGGGACGCCGAGAAGTGCGCCGCGGAGGTGCGGCGGGTGTCCAAGAAGGGCGTACACGCGCTGACCTTCAGCGAGAACCCGGCCGCGATGGGATACCCGAGCTTCCACGATGAGTACTGGAACCCGTTGTGGCGGGCGCTATGTGACACCAACACCGTGCTCAACGTGCACATCGGGTCGTCGGGGAAGCTGGCGATCACCGCACCCGACGCACCGATGGACGTGATGATCACCTTGCAGCCGATGAACATTGTGCAGGCGGCGGCCGACCTGCTGTGGTCCCGGCCGGTCAAGGAATACCCGGATCTCAAAATCGCCTTGTCCGAGGGCGGGACCGGGTGGATCCCCTACTTCCTGGAGCGGGTGGACCGCACCTACGAGATGCACTCGACCTGGACCGGTCAGAACTTCGGCGACAAGCTGCCGTCCGAGGTCTTCCGGGAGCACTTTTTGACCTGCTTCATCTCCGACCCGGTCGGTGTCAAGCTGCGTCACGAGATCGGCATCGACAACATCGCCTGGGAGGCGGACTATCCGCACAGCGACTCGATGTGGCCGGGCGCGCCCGAAGAGCTGTGGAACGTCTTGTGCGCCAATGATGTCACCGACGCCGAGATCAACAAGATGACGCACGAGAACGCCATGCGCTGGTACTCCTTCGACCCCTTTGCCCACATCGCCCGCGAGCAGGCCACCGTGGGCGCGCTGCGCAAAGCCGCCGAGGGGCACGACGTTCAGATTCGCGCGCTGAGCCAGCACAAGCACGGTGATCGCCAGGCCAACGCGTTGATGGACGCCGCGCGGTCCAACAGCTGATCTGGCCCGCCGTTGACGGGCCTCCGCCCATATGAAAGTCTGTTGACCACCTATGAGAATGGGATTCTCGCTTATGAGAGTGTTCCTTGGAGGGAGTGGAGCCGGCTCGTGATGGATCCAGACACGATTGACTTCTTTCAGGACTCCGCGGTGGTTGCCGACCCCTACCCGTATCTGCGTGCACTGCGGGAACGCTCGCCGGTCACCCGGGAGCCGCACCACGGCGTGATGATGGTGACCGGCTGGGACGAGGCGTGCGCGGTGGCCGGCAATGCCGAGGTGTTCTCCTCATGCATCGCGGTGACCGGCCCGTTCCCCGGATTCCCGGTGCCGCTCGATGGTGACCTAGGCGGTCAGACCGTGTCCGGTCTGATCGACAAGCACCGCGATGAATTGCCGTTCAGCGACCAACTGCCGACCCTGGACCCGCCGACGCACACCAACCACCGGGCGTTGCTGATGCGCTTGCTCACCCCCAAGCGCCTCAAGGAGAACGAGGACGCCATGTGGGAGCTCGCCGATGCGGTGCTCGACGGCTTCCTCGCGCCCGGCACCGGCGAGTTCATCAGCGGCTTCGCGGCGCCGTTCACCCTGCTGGTCATCGCCGACCTGCTGGGCGTCCCGGCGGAAGACCGCGACGAGTTCGTCAAGAACATGCACCACAACGTCGGCGGCGGGGTCGGCAGCACCGATGCCAAGGCGCTGGCGCACAGTCCGCTGGAGTTCCTCTACGCCACCTTCGCCGACTACGTCGCCGAGCGCCGCAGCACACCGCGCGAGGACGTACTCACCGGCATGGCCGAGGCGACCTTCCCCGACGGCTCCGTCCCGGACCCGATGGACGTGGCCCGGGTGGCGGCCAACGTCTATTCGGCGGGGCAGGAGACCACCGTGCGCCTGCTCGGCTCCGCACTGAAGATCATCGGCGAGCAGCCCGACATTCAGCAGCGCCTCCGTGATGACCGCAGCCTGATCCCGAACTTCATCGAGGAGGTGCTGCGTTTCGAGAGCCCGGTCAAGGGCGACTTCCGGCTCTCCCGGGTCGACACCGAAGTCGGTGGCGTCGAGATCCCGGCCGGCACCACGCTGATGGTGATCAGCGCTGCCGCGAATCGGGATCCGCGCCGCTTCACCGACCCCGACACCTTCGATCCTGCCCGCACCAACGCACGCCAGCACATCACCTTCGGGCGGGGCATCCACAGCTGCCCCGGCTCGCCGCTGGCGCGGGCCGAAACGCGGATCGCGATCGAGCGCCTGCTGGACCGCACCGCCGAGATCAGGATCTCCGACGAACTGCACGGTCCCGCCGATGCCCGCCGGTTCAGCTACATTCCGACCTACATCCTGCGTGGTCTGATCGATCTGAATCTGGAATTCACCCCGAACGGGGAGGCGGCGCGATGAAGGCGTGGGTCGACCCGGATCGCTGTGCCGGGCACGGTATCTGCACCACGATCTGCCCCGAGGTGTTCGCCATCAACGACGACGGGTATTCCGAGGCCATCGTCGACGAGGTGCCGCCGCAGTTTCAGGGCGCCGTGCGCGATGCCATCAAGCAGTGCCCTGAACACGCCATCGACGATGTCACCGATTCGCAAGAGGAGAACTGATGACCAACGGGCCCAAGGGATATGTCATTTTGACCGAGGCCATCAACGACCCGGCGGGCATGATCGCCTACGGTAAAGCCGCTCAGCCGACGATGGCTTCGGGTGGCGCGACTATCCTGGCCGTCGAGACCCAGCCTGAGGTGCTCGAAGGCGACTGGCACGGAAACCAAACCGTGGTCCTGGAGTTCGAGTCGGTGGATGCCGCCCGGGCCTGGTATCACTCCGAGGGCTATCAGCAGGCGGCGAAGCTGCGCCAGGCCGCCGCCGACTGCAACGCGGTCATCCTGTCCGGGTTCCCGGCGCGCTAGATCGCCCAGGCGGCGACCCGCTTCGCCCGGCCCCGCCGCGCGCTTGCGGTCGCCTAGTCACCCTCCTCGATGATCGACAGCGCCTGCCGGGGGCATCTCCGGATCGCTTCGTGCACATCGCGTTCGGTCTCCGGGGTGATGTCGGGCTTGAGGATGTACAAGTTGTCCTCGTCATCGACATGGAAAACCTCGGCGTTGATGCCCATGCAGATCGCATTGGCCTCGCACAGCCCGTAATCGACTACGACCTTTCGCGTGGTCATTCGTGGCATCCCTACCGGACCACACGCACCGGCACATTAAGCCAGCCGGAGACGTTTTGCATGTGCACCCGCTGCAGCCCGTCCCAATCCACTTCGTAGCGGGGCATGAAGTCCAGCAGCTTCTCCAGCGCGATCGCGCTCTCCATCCGGGCCAGCGCCGCGCCGAGGCAGCTGTGGATCCCGTACCCCAGGCCGAGGTGCTGCGCCTCAGTCTGATCCCGGTCGATATCGAAGGTGTCGGCGTCGGTGAACGCCTCCGGGTCCCGGTTCGCCGCGGCATTGAGCAAGAACACCGGCTTGCCCGCCGGAATCATGCCGCCGCTGACGTGTGCCTCTTTGAGGGTGTAGCGCACGTTGTACTGCACCGGACCCTCATAGCGCAGCAGTTCCTCCACGGCGGCCGGAACCTTGCTGCGGTCGGTGAGGAGCTTGCGCCACTGCTCCGGGTGACGGGCGAAGGTCACCGCCGCGGTGCCGATCAGCTTGGTGACGGTCTCGGCGCCGGCACCGCCCAGTAGCGTTGCGAACGCGGTGATCTCGATGTCATCCAGCCGCCGCAGCTGGCCGTCCTCGCCGGGGATCTCGGCGGCGATCAGCCTGCTGAGCATGTCGTCCTGCGGATCGGCGCGCCGCTCCTGAACCAGACCGTAGTAGTACACCGCGGTCTCCATGTTGGCCTGCATGCCCTCGGCACTGGTCTCGATCTGCCCCGGCTCGCGGTGCAAAGAGGTGTCAATCCAGTGCCGCACTTGCTGGCGGTACTCGTCGGGAACGCCGACCATCCGGGTGATCACTTCCACCGGGAAGGGCCCGGAGAAGTCTTGCACCACGTCGAAACGTTCCGGGTCAGCGGCGCCCAGGAAACGCTCGACCTGCTCGACGATGGTCGCACGTTGCGCTTGGATCGCCCGGGGGGTGAACGCCTTGTTGAGCAGGCTGCGCAGGTGTCGGTGTTCGGGCGGGTCCATGAAGATAATGGATTTCTGCGGCGGTTCGCCGCCCCGCACCATCGCCAGGTCACACCCCCGGGCCGACGAGTAGGTCTCGAAGTCCTTGAGCGCCGCCGCCACATCCTCGTGGCGGCTCAGCGCGTAGAAGTCCTCCTTTTCGTCGTAGTAAAGCGGAGCTTCGACGCGCATACGGCGATAGATGTCGAACGGGTCGTTGAAATACTCTTCGGAGAACGGGTCGAAGACGAGCTTCGGCTTGGTCATTGAATCCTCCTCAGCGGCACGAAGCGGCTGGAAAACGCCGTGACCGGCCGTCAGACCGTAGGCCCAACTGTAAGGCATACGGGTTGATACCGGAAGGGGATTCGCCAAAGTCTCCCCGTTATCGCGGGTGATCCATCAACGCAAGTGCGGCATCGGCGGCGTCGAGAACCGCACCGGGGGTCGCCGCGGCCTGCTGCGCCAAGTCGGCTACCAGCCGCACATCCTTGCGCAACAGCGCCCCGGCCATCCCGGCGAGACGATCCAGCGTGCCTCCGGACCCGCGGATGCTGTTGAGCGCAAAGCTGTTCGAACTTCCGCGGCACACCACCTCGGCGAGTCGCCCCGCCGACACCCCGAGTTGCTCGCCCAGCGCCAGGGCGGTCGCGGCGGTGCCCAGATTGGCCGTGAACAACAGGTTGTTGAGCAACTTGGTTACTTGCCCCGATCCGATCCCGCCGAGGTGCACGACGGGGTCGGCGTAGGTGTCGAACACCGGCCGGCACTTTTCCACCGCGCCCTCCTCACCGCCGACCATCACCAGCAGCGTTCCGGCCTCGGCGGCCGGGCCTCCACCGCTGACCGGCGCGTCGATCACCGAAACGCCCTGCTCTGCGCAGTGTTCGGCCAACCGGCGGCAGGTGTCGGGGTGCACCGTGCTGTGGATCGCGATGATGCCGCCGGGCTGCATTCCGGCCAGCACGCCGTTCTCGCCGCGAACCACTTCGTCGACGTCGGCATCACCGACCACGCACAGACAGACCAGGTCGCTGGCCCGGCCCAGCTCCGCCGGGCTGCCGGCGACGCCGGCCGCGGTATCGGCGAACGGTTCGAGCGTCTCGGGCCGGCGGGCCCACAGTGTGGTGGCGTACCCGCCCTCGACGATGCGTCGCGCCATCGGCGCGCCCTGGCTGCCCAATCCGATGAAACCGACCCGCATCAACTGACCTCCGAATCCTGTGCGGCGCCGACGCTCGCGGCGCAATCCTCCACGAATGACAGCACCGACCGGTGATAGCGCTGCGCGCCGAAACCGACACTGAGATTGTGTCCGGATCCCGGCTCCTCGTTGCTGGTGAAGCTTGGAGTGGCGGTAAAGATTTCGCGGATCTCGCGCTGTGCCGCCGAGTCGGATTGCCAGATCCTCTCGTGTTCGGCGAAGGTGAAGCGCACCGGAACCCCGACCCGAGCGGCCAGCGCCGGGAAGTCGGTGCGCGGCCAACCGGCCACCATGGCGGCCTCGTATTGTGCCCCCGGGGAAGCCTGAAGGACTCCGCGCAGCACCTCGTCGGGATACAACGAGGCCGGCTCCCAGAGCAGTTCGCGCAGGCCGACCGGCCGCTGCCCGGGCCCGGCGGTGCTCAAGGCGTCGCGCGCTGCGGCCTGGTAATGCAGCCCGGTGCCGGCCAGTTCCAGACCGAGCAATTCGGCGCCGCGTTCGTCGACGGCCATCCGCAGCGCCAGTTCGCAACCGTTGGAATGGCCCAGGACGAACAGCCCGGCGCCGCGAGCCCGGTCGCCGAGAATCCGGTCGAGCGCCCGGTAGGCGAGCCGGACACGCTGCTCCGGAGCATCCATCGCCTCCGGATACAGCGCCGAACTGCCGTAGCCCGGCCGGTCCAGGGCGATCACCGTGTAGCCCAGCGCGGCACCGGTTCTCAGCAGGGACAGTTGAGGTTGGCCCGGGCAGTCGAAATACGCAGACGTAGTGCCGCCGCCGTGCAAGGCGACCACCACGGCGCGCGGCTCGGGGACTTCGGCCAGCAGCGCCGACATCGGTACGCCGTCGGCGTTGACCGTCCGTGGGCGAACGTCTGGGCTCATGTGTCGGTCCGCAGCAACAACACCCCGCTGGGTGTCAGCCCGCCGCTGCTGGCCACCGCGACCCGGGCGCCGGGCACCTGGCGTTCGCCGGCGTCACCGCGCAACTGGGTGACGGCTTCGTGGATCAGCCCCATCCCGTGGGTGCGGCCGTGCGAGAGCTGACCGCCGTGGGTGTTCAGCGGAAGCACGCCGTCGCGGGCGATGTTGGCGCCGCCGTCCAGAAAGCTCTTGGCCTCGCCGATACCGCAAAAGCCCAGCGCCTCAATCCAGGACAGGCAGTTGAAGCTGAACCCGTCGTAGAGTTCTGCGACGTCGACATCGGCCGGACGCAGGGTGGTGCGCGACCACAAATGCGCGGCCTGACCCAGCACCTGCGGCTCGTGGGTCAACGTGCTCTGGTCCCAGTCGGTCCGCTCGATGATCTGGGTGCCGACCGCCTCCACGCGCACCGGCGGCTTGGCCAGATCACGGGCAGCATCCACCGCGGAGACGATCACCGCCACCGCGCCGTCACAGGGGACGTCGCAGTCGTAGAGCCCGAACGGCGTGGTGATCGGGCGCGCGGACAGGTAGTCGTCCATGGTCATCGGCTCGCGGTAGATCGCGGTCGGGTTGAGCGCGGCATTGGCCCGCTGGTTCAAGGCGATCCAGCCCAGCGTCTCGCGGGTGGTGCCGTAGCGGTGGAAGTGCCGTTGGGCGTTGAGCGCCAAGGTATGCGCCGCCGAGGTGGCGCCGAACGGAATCTGCCAGCTGTTCGTGCGCCTTCCGCCCGGGGGTGAGGCTTTGCCCGCTTTCAGCAACTCGTTGAATGTTGATTCCCAGACAGTTCGGAAACACAACACGTGGCGTGCCAGGCCGGTGGCCACGGCCATCATCGCGGCGATGACGGAGCCGCCGGGGCCGAAGGTGTCCATGCCCCCGTTGATCCAGGTCGGGCGCAATCCCAAAGCGCCCTCCAGGGCGGTGACGCCGCCTTCGCCCATGCCCGCGACATCCAGGCTCGGATAGGTGGAGAGCCCGTCGATGTCATCGAAGGTCAGCCCGGCGTCGGTGACGGCCGCTCGGCAGGCCTCCACTGTCAGCGCCAGCGGCGCGACCATGAGCCGGCGGCCCAGCCGGGAGGCGCCGATCCCGGTGATCGCCGACTTGTCCTCGAACTTGCCGGCGCTGACCATCGGGCGCACGTGCTGCGCGAAGTCCTCGGGGGCGATCTCGTCGGATGGTAGTGGCTTGGTTGCGGAGTCGTGCGCGCTCTGGGCCGCCGGCCGGAACAGCGGCAGCCACACATCCTCGATGTTGTCGAAGACGACCTCCACCTGCTGGCCGAGTTCGAGCCGGTCCGGATCGCAGTCGATGATGTTGGTGGTCAGTCGAACCCGGGGGTCCTCGTCGATCGCGACTTGCGCGACCACGTAGGGTGCCGGCAGCCCGGGCAGGCTGAACCGGTGGTTGATGGTGAACCCGGCCAGGGTGGCCCGCCCGGATACGTCGCGCACACCCATGTTCTGGCCGCGGCAGTACCGGCACACCGGAGCCGGCGGATGGATCAGCGCCGCGCAGTCCCGGCACTCCTGGACCCGTAGCACGCCGTCGGCGCCCGCGGTCCAGAAGAACTCGTTCTCCAGGCTGATCGCCGGCAGGGGACGTCCCGGTGCGCTCATAGGTCGTCGTCCTCCTCGGTGATCTCGATGATGGCGTGCACCGGGCAGTCCAGCAGCGCACGCATGACGTCACGCTCGTCTCCCGCGTCCACCGAGCCGTCACCGGTCAGCGACGCATAGCCCCAATCGTCGAGGGAGAAGTACTTCGCCGCGTGTTTGGCGCAGAAGCCGAACCCGTCGCACATGGTGCGATCCAGCCGGATCTTCATGCCGTGACCTCCTCGACCGCATAGGGACGTTCGGCCCGGAAAGCACCCGCGCGGCAGGTCGCGCAGGCGCCGGCCAGATGGTCGGCTACCAGGTCGGGGAACCGGATCAACAGGCTCGCCGCCACATTGGTGGCGCCGTCCAGCGTGCCGCAGGCGCCGCGTCCGGGCAGCACCCCGGCCCAGCGCTGTAGCCGCTCGACCTCCTCGGCCGTCGCGACCCCGTCTCGCAGTGCCTCGGCCACCGCCGCCATCGCCGCGGTGCCGTTGAAACACGACCCACACTGCCCGGCGTTCTCCCGGCCGAAATAGGCCAGCACCGAGGCCGCGGCTGCGACGGGGCAGTCGTCGGTGAGCACCGCGATCGCCCCGCAGCCCAGTCCGCTGCCGCCGGCGCGCAGTGTCTCGTGATCCAGGGTGGCGTCCAGCCCCTCGCGGTTCAGCAGGCCGGCGAAGTAGCCGCCCATCAGCAGCCCGCGCACTTGATCGAGGGGAATTCCGTGCAACTGCAGCAGTTCGGCGACCGCGACTCCGTGCGGCAGCTCGTAGAGCACGGGTGGGCGGGCGCCGCCGGTCACCGTCGCCAGGAAAGTTCCTGGTGACAATGCGGTCCCGGCCGAGCGGAACGCTGCCGCGCCGTGCCGCTGCAGATACGGGAGATTGGCCAGCGTCTCGACATTGGAGACCAGGGTCGGGCGCTCGTCGACGCCCTGCTGGTAGGGGCGGGGTGGCTTGTCGGTCGGTTTGGCCGGGCCGCCGTTTAGCGCCCGTACCGCCGCGGTCTCCTCACCGGCGACGTACCCGGCGTCGACGGCGAACACGCTGAGCGCCAGTCCGCCAAAGACTTCCGGGCCGACCTCGGCGAGCGCATTCTCGACGCTGCGGGCCGCTGCGGGATCCGAGACGTAGACGTAGCCGCGGGTGGCGCCCACGGCCGCGGCCGCCAGCCGCAGTCCATCAAGCACCAGGTGCGGGCGGTTGCGCAGCAGCCAGCGGTCCTTTATCGAGGCCGGTTCGCCCTCCTCGCCGTTGGCGACCACGACCGGGCCCTGGCCACGGCGGACGGCGGCGGCGCGTACCGAGGCCATCTTGACCGCCAGTGGGAACGCCGCGCCACCGCGCCCGAGTAGCCCGCTGCGTTCCACCTCGGCGAGGAACTCCTCGGCGTCAGGGAGCGCACCATAGCCGCCGGCGGCGAGATAGCTCGCACCGTCCTCGGCGGCGCCGGTGAGCAGGCGCGGCGCGCAGCCGGGCCAGGCGGCGACGGTGATCTGCGGTGTCGCGGCAGTTGTCGTCATTGCCACCTCGTTTGGTTAGGCTCGCGGACGTGAGAACGGCGGTGGTACGCGTCGATGTGGACCCGACCGGGCGGCTGACACCCGAGCAGTTGACGGCTGGACTGGCGGTGCTGCGTGACCTGGCCGGTCAGGCTGGCATCGAGCTGGTGGCGACCGACGTTGCGGCCATGCCGGTGGGTCGGCGACAGGTCCGGCTGCTGATCACCGGAGCCGACACGGAAATGGTCGATACCGGAACACAATTGTGCGCCAAGGCATTCGACACGACGCCGGTGCCGGGGGTGGTGACCTACCTGAGCAGAGGCACCGACGATGACGCGCGCGGGGTGCTGGCCGGGCTGGGATTGACCGGCGAGATCGGCCGCACGACCGGAGGCCATGGTCTCGACGTCGTCCATGTGACGCTGGACGAACCAGACGTGGCGCGGGTTGGAGAGAGCCGCATCCACACCGCGCTGGAGGCGTCGCTGAACTGCGAGGTTCATATCCACACCCGCTGACCCCGTCAACGACCCAGAAATTCCAGAATAGCCGGGGCGGCCTGCACCCAGGTGTCGAACATGTTGAAGTGACTCACTTTTCCGGCGGCACGCTCCTCGCCCGCGCGCTCCCAGGCATCCTCCGGCCACGGCGGGTCGATCAGCTCGGACCCTTTGATCAGACAGTTAACCTCCAGCGAAGTGCGCTTGGGGTGGTCCCAGTCGTTCTCCCCACCGCGGATGATCAGCGTGGGAACCTTGATGCGGTCGAACATTTCGTCGTCGACGCCGGGAATCGTCTGTCCCGGCTTCGACACGAAGGCGCCCAGCCAGCGCAGCATCACCTTGAGGAAGTCGTCGCGGTCCAGGTCCAGCAGCCGCTGCTTGTTGGCCGGGTTCTCCTCGATCCGTTCCTGCCATTCGCGCAGGCCCAGCAGCGCCTCGGTACCCCCACCGCGGACCGCCAGAATGTTGGGCACCACGTAGTAGGACCCCAGCACGAAAGTGCCGTACACGCCGCCGACGATGTTCCACAGCACCAGCTTTGTGGCCAGCTCCGGGTAGAGCATGGCGGTCAGCATGGAGTCGCGCGCTCCGCCCGAACCGCCGGCGATGATGCACGGCCCGGTGTCCAGAGCGGTGAGCAACCCGTGCAGCGTTTCGGCGCGCATATGTGATTCGGACTGGCCGTAGAACTGCACGTCGGAAGCCCCGCAGTTGGGGCGGTCCCACAGCAGCACCCGGTAGCCGCCCTCGACGAGTTTGTCGGCCAGCGGACGCAGCCCCGGAATCTCTTTGGAGAATCGGCCACCGGGAGTCAGGACGATCAGATCACCTGCCGTACCAAGAATCTCGTAGACAACGTTTCCGCCGTTGATTTCGACAGAGGGCACCGAATACTCCTGTGTGCTAGGCCTGGACCAGGACGTCGTTACCGACGACCCGCACCGGGTAGGTTCGGATGCTCCACTCGGGTTTGACCGCGGTGGTGCCGGTGGCTAGTTCGAAACCCCATTGATGCCACGGGCAGTAGATGTATTCCAGGTCCCGGACCATCGTGGCGTCACCGGGCGCGGTCTCATCGACGACGGTGCGGCCGCGCAGTCGCCCGGCGCACAGCGGCCCGCCTTGATGTGGGCAGAAGTTCGCGATCGCGTAGAACGTCCCGTTGATGTTGTAAACACCCACGCCGTGATGTCCGATCGGCACGAGTTTGTGTGTGCCGGGAGGGATTTCGTCAACGGTGGCAACGATGTGCTCGCGGCCCTGGGCCAGCCGGGGCCGCTGGTCGTCGTGGCTCATGCTAGAACACCCGAACCTGACCCTCGAGGGCCGGGACCGTGTCGGGAAGGTGGTAGGTCTGCAGGCCGTTTTTGAACATCACCGCTTCCCGGGCCGCCTTGGGCAGGTGTTTGACCAGCCAGCGCGGGTCGTCGAACGTCCAATGCGGGTAGTCGGAGGAGTACAGCAGGATCTTCTCGCACTCCATCCACTCCAAAGCGCGGGCCAGCTCGGTCTTGTCCTCCGGGTAGTCCAGCGGCTGGGTGGTGAATTTGATGTGGTCCTTGACGTAGTCGCTGGGCTTGCGCTTGATGTCCAGCCATGATTTGCGCGCGGCGTAGATCGCGTCCATACGCCACATCAGGGGCAAGATCCAGGTGAAGGCGTGCTCGACGAGCACGATGCGCAAAGTCGGGAAACGGTCGAAGACACCGTCGAACACCAGGCTCATCACCTGATTGGCGGCCAGCAACGAGTAGGTGACCATGAAGTCGTGGTTGTAGCTGGGCATGCCCACCGGCGGCATCGGCAGCTCTTCGTGGTGGCTGCGGGACAGGTGGCAGCTGACGGTGATGTCGTGCTTGGTGGCCGCCGCCCAGATCGGGTCGTATTTGGGATCGCCCCACGACGGCCGCGGTTCGGCCTTGATCAGAACCTGCGCCATGTACGGGTGGCCGGCCCACCTCTCGATCTCGGCGGCGGAGCCGAACGGGTCCTCGATCGCGACGCAGATCGAACCGCGCCACCGCTGATGCCAGTTGTTGTGGCTGTCCAGCCAGTGGTTGGCCTGCCAGTCGTTGAGCGCACACGACATCGCATGCTGTGCTTCGGGGGTCCGCGCCGGGTAGGCGGCGGGCTCCAGGATCGCGTAATCGGCGCCCGCCTCCATGATCAACTGCTTGAACGCCAACTCCGGGCTGCTGCCCGGGAATTCGCCATCGGCCGGGAAGGCGTCCACCCGCATGGCGAAGGCGTGAGCGTAGTCGGGGGCGTCGTAGTAGATCTGCTCGCCGATCCGGCGGGCCAGAAAGTACTTGCTGCGCCACGGCTCGGGGATGTACTGGGTCAGTTCGCCGCGCCGCGGCACCGGATGGACATCGGAGTCCACACATCGCACGGCGACACGCTCGGCCGCCGGCTTACGCTCTGTGGCTGTCACGGTCATGGTGCTCTCCCTTGATCCCAGCTGTTCTCTAGTGTGCGCCCGCGGCGGCCGGAACTTCTATGCCGTAGAGCGCACTGGCATTGCGCCAGCACAACTTGTCGCGCTGTTCGGCGCTGAAGGTGCTCGGTACCGACAATTCGTTGCGCTGCCAGTGCGGATAGCTCGACCCGTACATGACCATGTCGTCCTTGCCGGTGTAGCCGAACCACTCCCCGGCGAACTCGGTGTCCCCGGGGCCGTCCATGGCGCCCTGGACGAAGTACACGTGATCGGGCAGGTAGTCGCTGGGCATCTCCGGCGCCCACGGAGTCTGTTCGAGGTGCGGTCTGCCGAAGCAGTCCATCCGCCAGATGAACGGGGTCAGGAGATCCGCACCGCCGTCCGCCCAGACGAACTTCAGCGACGGCATCCGCTCGAAGACGCCCTCGGCGATCATGTTCATCAGGTGGTAGAGGTAGTTGCACGCCATGAAGCTGACGTACTGCTCGTAGGTCCGGGTGCCCCCCGACGGCGTCGGCGAGGCGGCGATGCCCGATCCCACCTCGATGTGTGCGGCCACCGGCAAGCCGGCATCGATGGCCGCCTCCCACAGGGGCCAGAACTGCGGTTTGCCGAACAACTCGCGCGACTGCAACGGGACACCGATCTGCACCACCCGGGGATGGTCCTTCCACCGGTCGATCTCCTTCAGTGCTCCGGCGATGTCGTCGGGGTTGACCCGGATGGTGCCGCGGAAACGTTGGCCGTGCTCGGGGTGGTCCAGCCAGCGTGACACCAGGATCTCGTTGTGCGCCGCGGCGATCGCCGACCCCAGGTGCCGATCCGGCATGACCCCGCGCGTCATCGGATGCAGCACGGCCACATCGACACCCCGGTCGGTGAACAGGTGCCCGGCAACCACATCGGGGTCCGAACCCGGGTATTGGCCTTCCGGGCCCTCGGTGCCGGGCGCGTACTCGCCCCCCGGCGCGCCGTACCAGTCCATCTCGTAATCGGGGAAGCCGCGGCTGCGGTACGGCTCGCGCAGGTAGCTGCGCAGGTCTTTGTTGGACGCGGCGAAGATGTGCACGCTGGCATCGATGACGGGCGTACGGGTGCCGTCCGGGTGTTCGATCATCAACGCCGCCCTTCGCCGTGTCGCCGGACCCTGCCCCCGCACCGTAGGCCGACCCTCATTGTATAGCTGTATTCTTTGATTGCAAGAACTGGATTCTCATCCGGGAGGTCCCCTGCCGATGCAGGCAGGTGGCGCAGCGACCGCCTTCACCGCGCGACACGGTGTGACAACACGGTAACTCCGTTCGAGATCGTTACATTCGCTAACGAGAATGTTATTCTCAACGCGCGTGTCGAGGAGGTGACGCAATGCTGTTGGAGTTCGATGAGGATCAGCGACTGTGGCAGGGCACAGTGCGCGACGTGGTGGGCAAGCAGTGCTCACCCTCGTTGGTGCGCAGTGTCGCCGAGGCCGACGGCGACCCGCACGAGGCGATCGACTCGTTGTGGAAGGTCTACGTCGACCTGGGCTGGACCGAGCTGCACGAGCCGGAGACCGCGGTCGAGCTGGCGATCGTCCTCGAGGAACTGGGCCGTGCCACCGACCCCACGCCGTTTCTGGCGACGATGACACAGTTCGCCCCGTTGGTCGGCGAACACCATCGCCCCGACGGCTCCACCGGCGCGGCGGTGTTCAGCGGCGTGACCGCGCACCGTAACGCAGCCGGCTGGGTGCTGGAGGGAACCGCGCTGAACGTGCTCGACGGCGATCGGGCCGACCGGCTGGCGGTGGTCGCCGAGGCCGGGGTGTTCCTGGTCGACGCCGCGGCGGTGACGACGCGGAAGGCCTCGGTGTTCGATCCGACGTTGCATGTGGCCGATGTGACCTTCGCCGGAGTCGAGGTAGCCGACACCGCGCGGATGCGCGTCGATGTCCACCGGGCACGCCACGTCGCGCTCACCGGGATGGCGATGACGATGGTCGGCGCCTGCCAGCGCATCCTCGATCTGGCTCTTGAGCATGTGCGCAGCCGGCAGCAGTTCGGGGTGCCGATCGGCTCTTTCCAGGCCGTCCAGCACAAGGCCGCCGACATGCACGTGGCGATCGAGCGGGCCCGTGCCCTGGCGTATTTCGCGGCCCTGACGATCGCGGCTGACGATCCCCGGCGGCGGATGGCCGCGGCGATGGCCAAGGCCGCGGCCGGAGAATGCCAGTCGGTTGTCTTCCGGCACGGCCTGCAGCTTTTCGGCGCGATGGGCTTTACCTGGGAGAACGACTTGCAGTTCGCGCTCAAGCGGGCCAAAGCCGGTGAGCTGATGCTCGGTGGCGCGGCGGAGCACCGCGCGGCCATCGCCGAGGAGTACCTTGCAACTCACATTTGACGCCGAGGTCGAGGACTTCCGCGCCGAGTTCGCGGCTTTCCTCGAAGCCAATCTTCCCGCCGAGGCCGACACGTTGGAGCGCCCGCGGTCGGTGTCGCACATGCCGGGGTGGGCGCGGCGCTGGCAGCGGTTGCTGTTCGACAACGGCTGGCTGCTGCCCGGTAACCCGCCGGAATTCGGCGGCCGCAACGCCACGTTGCTGCAGCAGTTCGTCCACCTCGAGGAGCTGTGCCGGCGCCGGATCTATCACAGCTTCAATCCACAGGGTGTGAATATCATTGCGGCGTCGCTGCTTTCGTTCGGAACGGACGAGCAGAAACAACGCTGGGCGGTGCCGATTCTGCGCGCCGAGATCACCGCGTCGCTGGGGATGAGCGAACCGAGCGCCGGCTCGGATCTCGCGTCGTTGCGCACCAGGGCGGACCGCGACGGAGACGACTACATCGTCAACGGCCAGAAGGTGTGGACCTCCGGTGCGCACGATGCCGACGTGCTGCTGACGTTCGTGCGCACCGATCCGGATGCGCCGAAGCACAAGGGCATCAGCGTGTTGCTGATCCCCACCGACACTCCGGGAGTGGTGTGTCGCCCGTTCCCAACCATCTGCGGAATCGACGACAAAGACTTCAACGAGGTGTTCTTTACCGATGTGCGGGTGCCGGGCGAGAATCTCGTCGGCCCGCTCAATGGTGGTTGGCGGGTGGCCAACGGATCCCTCGGGCATGAGCGCACCATGATGTGGCTCGGGTTCGCCGACCGACTGGACAACGTGATCGCCGACTTTCGCCCCGATGGCGCGTTGGAGCGCGACCAATTCGCCACCGCCGTCATGGATTATCAGGCGTTACGCCTGCTGGGCTCCCGAGCACTGGCTCGGGCCGCCCGCGGCGAAGAGGATGTGCCGGCGCTGTCGGTGCTCAAGCTGCTCGGCTCAGAAGCCGAGATGGTTGCATCCGGTCATGCGCTGGACGCGGCCGGGTCGGCGGGCCTGGTCCATCCGGCGAATTCAGGCCCGTATGCGCCGATGAACCTCGACAGCTATTTCGCCAGTTGGTTTGAACGCCATGCCCGTAGCTTCTCGGGCACCATCGCCGGGGGAACCTCGGAGATCCACCGCAACATCATTGCTCAGCAGGTGCTGGGTCTGCCGCGAGGCTGACCCGGCCCCGCCGGCTGTGCGGTTTCGTACGCAACCCGCCGCCCAGCGCGTACGAAACCGCACAATGGGCGTTCGCGGTCTCAGTCGATGACCACGCTTTCCTTGCGCTCGGTGATCGGGCGGGCGCACTCCTGCTCGTCGCAGACCCGCTGCAGCTTCTCCAGCGTCTCGTCCAGACCCGGCCCGATCCGCTTGCCGGGGGTGAACGTGGCCGGCAGGTGCCGCATACCCTGGATGACACCGATGGTGTCGTAGTGCACCGTTCCCTCCGGGTCGCACCGATAGTCGGGCATCCGGTCGAGTACGGCGGTCAACATCGACTTGAAGACGGTGCGCGCCACGTTGGAGCCGACGCAGCGGTGCACCCCGAGGCCGAAGCTGAAGTGCCGGTTGCCCTTCCGGTCCATGATGAGTTGGTTGGGGTCATCGAAGATCGAGGGGTCCCGGTTGGCCATCGCCCAGGAGAGCCACAGTCGCTCACCCTCCTTGAATCGGGTGCCCACCAATTCGGTGTCAGCGGCGAAGGTACGTCCGTCGCCGGGAGCCGGGGTGAAGTAGCGCAGGAACTCCTCGGTGGCCGGGTCCAACAGGGTGTCCCGGTCTCGGCTGAGCCGTTCACGTTCCTCGGGGTGCTGCGACAGCCACTCCAGCGAGTGGGCGGTCAGCGCGGTGGTGGTGTCGAAACCGCCGCCGATCACCAGGCCCACCATGCCGAGCGCATCGATGTCGGGTACCGGTTGCCCGTCGATCCGCGCCTGCGCCAGCGCGTTGACGATGCCGGGGCGCGGGTTCTCTTTGATCTCAAAGTAATTGGTGAGCAGATCTAGGCCCATCTGGCGGTGCAGCTCGGCGACCCGCACCGAGTCCGGATCGTGTTCGGGGGTGTAGACCGCCGCATGGACCGGCTCACAGTAGATCGTCCAGTTCTTCAGCGGAATACCGAGCATCGCCAGCGTGAAGACGGCGGGCGCGATGTTGGCCAGGTCATCGACGAAGTCGATGTGGCCTTCTTCGATCTTCTCGTTGATGCAGGCGCGGACGATGTCGTGAATGAAGGGCTCCCACCGCTTGATCGCAGCGGGGGACAGGTAGGGGTTGACCACGTTGCGGTAGAAGCGATGTTCGTCGCCGTCCATTTCGAGCATGCCGCCGCGCACCCCGACTGCTCGCTTGGCCGGCGGGATGGAGATTCCCTTATAACCCCGCCGTTCGTTGTTGACGTCGTGGTCGTTGGAGATGTGCGGGCACCGGGCCAGCTCAAAGACCTCGTTTCCGCCGGCGGCAACCCAATGCCCGCCGTAGGCCTCGGTCCAGGCCATCGGACACTTGGTGTGCATCTCCGCGGTGATCGACTCGAAGTTCAGCCGGTACTCGGCGGTGTGCCGGTCGAAGTGATATGGCTGGTCCTTCTTGGGATCACTGTTGGTGACTGCTTCGTCGATACTCAACGCGTTGTCTCCCTTGTCATTGGCTGTCGTCGTCAGTGAGGATGATCGCCTGCTCCGGGCAGGAGCGGGCGGCTTCCCGCACCAGGTCGTGTTGGTCGGCGGGGACGACTTCCTTTGCCGCCGTGGAGTGACCGTCGATGTCGTCGAGGTCGAAGGAATCGGGCGCGATCATCTTGCACAGACCGTGGCCCTGACAGCGCTCCGGGTCAACCCAAACTTTCATGCTGCTCCTATCGAACGTGCCGAATCCGCCTCAGCCGCAATCAGACGTGGTAGTCGTACCACTTGAGGTATCCGCCGGCGTCGACCCGCAACTGCATGCCGGTGACGTACCGGGCCTCGTCAGACGCGAGCCACAGAACCGCGTTGGAGATGTCCTCCGGTTCGATGAACGGCACCTTCATCGCCTGCTGGACGTAGAAGACCGGTTCGGCGTCGGCGCGCGTCGGGTGTTCCAGGTCGGGGCGGAACGACCGGTACATCGGCTCGCTCTGCAACATATCGGTGTTGCAGTTAGTCGGGTGGATGACGTTGGCGCGGATACCGCGCACCGCCACCTCGGTGGCCAAGTCGTGAACGTACTGCGCGATAAGGCGTTTGGAGGTCATGTAGGCCATTCCACCCGGGTCGTTACCGGGATTGGCCTTCTGGTGGGCGTCCATCAGCGCCGCCGCTGAGGAGGTCGCGATGATCGATGCGCCCTCGCCCAGATGGGGCAGTGCGACCTGGATGCCGTTGATGGTGCCTACCAGGTTGGTGTTGATGACGTCGGTCCACGCCTGCAGCGGGGGGTTACCCTTCATGCCGGCCACGCCGGCTTGGGCGACGACGATGTCGAGCTTGCCGAATTCGGCGAGCCCGGCGTCCAGTGCGCTCTTCAGCGCCGCCGCGTCGCGCACGTCGGCCTGCGCGGTGACGATGCCGCGGCCGGTCTTCTCGACCAGCTTGGCGGTCTCCTCGAGGTCCTCGGGCCGTGCCATCGGATAGCCGATCGTCTCGATGTCTTGGCACAGGTCGACGGCGATGATGTCGGCGCCTTCTTCGGCCAGCCGCAGCGCGTGGCTACGGCCCTGTCCGCGGGCTGCGCCCGTGATGAATGCGACCTTTCCGGCAACACGTCCCACAACTGTTCCTTTCGTTGGTGCACACCGTCGGTGCGGCGAGTGTCAGGTGTTGCGACCGCCGTTGACGCCCAGGATCTGCCCGGTGATGTAGCCGGCCTCCTCTGACGCCAGGAACGCACACGCGGCGGCGATGTCTTCGGGCCGTCCCATCCGGCGCACCGGGGTCTTGGCGATGTTGTCCTCGATGTCGCCGAGGAACCCGTGGTCCGCGGCGTTGCGCAGCATGGGGGTGTCGATGAAGCCGGGCGGCACGGCGTTGACGGTGATTCCGCTGGGGCCGTACTCCAGTGCCAGGGTCTTGGTGAGTCCGTTCACGGCGGATTTGGCCGCCACGTAGTGCGCCATATAAGGAGTGCCGGAGTGCGTGCTCGACGAGGAGATGTTGATGATGCGTCCCCAGCCGGCCTCGACCATGTCGGGCAGCACCGCCTGAATGGTGTGGAAGACGCCGTTGAGGTTGATGTCGATGATCTGCTGCCAGTCCTCGAAACTGATGTGGCTGAACTTCTTGAAGCCGTCTTTGCCGGCGGCGTTGACGAGGATGGTGACCGGCCCCAGCTGCTGTCGGATCTGGGTCAACGCGGCGTCGATCTGGCCGCGATCGGTGACGTCGGCGGCGAAGGCGAGATCCTGCTCGCCGTGCCCGTGCGGCGCTCCCAGCTTCGCCTCTCCTCCGTCGAGGCTCGCTGAACCGCCGGGCTTCAGATCGATGACCGCCACCCGGTGGCCGTCGGCCCGCAAACGGTTCACCACGGCCGCACCGATGCCCGAGGCGCCCCCGGTCACAACAGCCGTTCTCACGAGGCCCGTCTCGGTCACAAAGAATCCCCTTTCCAAGGTGTGAGAATCGTACTCTCGTACAACTGTTTCTGGCAAGGTTCGGCCGAACCGGCTCCCAGCAGGGGCGATGCCGAATCGCCGCGCAGAGGCGTTGCCCAGCGGTCGGGCCGACAGGCGGCCAACCCCGCTTGAGTTCTCCCTGTCGAGATGTATGATTCGCCGCACATGAGAATGTAGTTACCCGGCGGGAGGCTTGCATGGGTTCGCAGGAAACGGCAGCGATCGTCGCCGGCGGTTCAGCGAGGCTCGACGGAGGAGAGCCGAAGCTGGGACCGCCGAATGATGCAGATGGTTCCGGCGGTGCGAAGGCCACCGAGCAGGTTGCCGCCCGGCAGCTGCTGATCGACGGCAAGCTGGTGGGCGCGGACCGTACCTACGCATCACTCAATCCGGCCACCGGAGAGGTCCTGGGCTATGCGCCGGACGCCGGCGTGGAGCAGGCCGCCGCCGCCGTCGCGGCCGCACGGCGCGCCTTCGACGCCGGCGATTGGGCGACCGACACCGCGCTGCGGATCCGCTGCCTCGATCAACTGCACCGCGCGCTCGTCGAGCACCGTGACGAACTCGCCGACCTCACCATCGCCGAAGTCGGGGCCACGGCGGCGCTGACCCAGGGCGCCCAGCTGGACCAGCCGATCGCGATCGTGCGCTACTACGCCGATCTGCTCCGCGACTATCCGATGACCGAAGACCTCGGCAACGCCGAGAGCCGCGGGATGCTGCACCACCGTTGGGTGGAGAAAGAAGCCGCCGGAGTCGTCGCCGCGATCATCGCGTACAACTACCCCAACCAGCTGGCGCTGGCGAAGCTGGCCCCGGCGCTGGCGGCCGGCTGCACCCTGGTGCTCAAGGCCGCGCCCGACACCCCGCTGGTGACGCTGGCGCTCGGGGAGATCATCGCCAATCACACCGACATCCCGGCCGGCGTGGTCAACGTGCTCAGCTCGTCGGACGCGGAGGTCGGCGCGGTGCTGACCACCGACCCGGACGTGGACATGGTCACCTTCACCGGATCCACCCCGACCGGGCGGGCGATCATGGCCGCCGCGAGCGGCACGCTCAAGCGGGTCTTCTTAGAACTCGGTGGCAAGTCGGCGGCGATCGTGCTCGACGACGCCGACTTCAACATGGCCGCGGTCTTCGCCGCGTTCTCGATGGTCACGCACGCCGGCCAGGGCTGTGCGCTGACGTCGCGGTTGCTGGTGCCCAACAGTCATCACGACGAGATCGTCGAGTTGATCAAGACCAACTTCTCGCATGTGCGCTACGGCGACCCGACGGACCCGAAGACCTACATGGGCCCGCTGATCAGTGCCAAGCAGCGCGACAAGGTCGACGGCATGGTGCAACGGGCGGTGGCAGCGGGGGCCACCCTGGTGACCGGCGGGGAAAAGGTCGATCCCGGCTTCTTCTACACCCCGACGCTGCTCACAGGAGTCGATCCGGACAGTGAGATCGCCCAGGAAGAGGTCTTCGGGCCGGTGCTGACGGTGATCGGCTACGACGATGACGACGACGCGGTACGGATCGCCAACAACTCGATCTACGGACTGTCGGGTGCGATCTTCGGCGGCCAAGACCGGGCGCTGGCACTGGCCCGCCGGATCCGAACCGGAACGTTCTCGATCAACGGCGGCAACTACTTTCATCCGGACGCCCCGTTCGGGGGATACAAGCAGTCCGGGATCGGACGGGAGATGGGCGTCGCCGGGCTGGAGGAGTTCCTGGAGCGCAAGACGTTTGCCGCACCCGTTGGAGCGGCCGGATGAGGCCGCTGGAGGGCATCCGGGTGCTCGAGGTCGCGATGTACGGCTTCGTTCCGTCGGCCGGTGCGGTGTTGGCCGAGTGGGGCGCCGAGGTCATCAAGGTCGAGCACGCGGTCACCGGAGACCCACAGCGCGGGTTGCGCCAAACCGGCCAGCTGAAGGTGGAGGGTGACCCGAATCCCAACATCGAACACGCCAACCGCGGCAAACGCAGCATCGGCCTGGACATGGCGGTGCCCGAAGGGCGGGAGGTGCTCTATGAACTGGCCCGCCGCGCCGATGTGTTCCTGACCAGCTTCTTGCCGGCGCACCGGCGCAAGTTCGGCATCGACGTCGACGACATCCGGGCGATCAACCCGAAGGTCATCTATGCCCGCGGCAGCGCACTGGGCCCGCGCGGGGCCGAGGCCGAAAAGGGCGGCTACGACATGACCGCCTTCTGGTGCCGGGCGGGGACCGCGGCGACCATCACCCCGCCCGGGACCGAGGGCATGATCGCGCCGCCGGGGCCCGCCTACGGCGACACCATCTCCGGCACCAACCTGGCCGGCGGGATCGCGGCGGCGCTGCTGAAAAGGGAACGCACCGGTGAGCCGTCGGTCGTCGACGTGTCGCTGCTGGGCAGCGGACTGTGGGCGATGGGCCACACGGTGGCCCTCACCAAACACCTCGGTCAGCGGCTGGAAGCGCCGGTGCCCGGCGTGCACGGCTCGCCGGTCAATCCGTTGACCGGTCTGTACGCCACCGCCGACGGGCGCTACATCTCGTTCGTGATGATGCAGCCGACCAAGTTCTGGGCCGACGTCTGCCGGCACATCGACCGCCCCGAGCTCATCGACGACCCGCGGTTCGCCACCGCCGAGCAGATCGCAGCCAACACCGCGGAAGCGGTCAAGATCCTCACCGAGGCGATCGCCGCCCGCTCCTTGGCCGAGTGGAGCGAACGCTTCGCGACGCTGGCCGGGCCGTGGGCGCCGGTCCAGGACACCCTGCAGGCGGCCGAGGACGCCCAGATCCGCGCCAACGACTATGTCATCCGGGCGGGTGAGCTCGAATTGGTCGCCAGTCCGGTGCAGTTCGACGTCACCGCCGCCGAAACCGGCCCGGCCCCCGGCTTCGCCGAGCAGACCGACGAGATCCTGACCGACCTCGGCCTGGACTGGGACCGGATCATCGAACTGAAGACCGTCGGCGCGGTCACCTGAAAGCCTGGGATCGAGATGCCGCACGTAGCTTCGATTGGCACCTACTTGCCGTGCTGGGGAACCGCCCTGCGGCGGCTGGCCGGTGACGACGAGGACGCCATCACCCTGGCGGTTGAGGCCGGCCGTGCCGCGCTGGCCGAAGGCGGGGCGGTGGAGCGGCTGGTGATCGTGAGCCGCGACCTTCCGTTGACCGAGAGCAGCAACGCCGCGGTGCTGCTGGCCGGGTTGGGCTTGGATCCCGAACTGGAAGTGGTCGAGCGGCTCGGCGGTGCGCCCGCCGCGCTGGACGCCCTGAGTTCGGCGCGGCCGAGGACCCTGATCATCGGCGTCGATGTCGTCCCGGCCGACGGATCAGCAAGGCTCGACGGAGGAGAGGCGAAGCTGGGACCGCCGTATGGGAGCGGCGCCGTGGCGGTCCTCACCGCCGAGAACGGGCTGCGGGTGCGCACCGCGGCCCGCATCGCACGCAGCCTGCCGGTGCGTACCCGCAATGACGGGGTGGTGCACGACTACGGCGACCCGCGGTTGCTGCACGAGCGGGGAGTGGTGGCATCGCTGGCCCAGGCCTGGGCCGACACCCCGGTGATGCTGGCCGGGGTCGAGCACGAGCGCGCCGTCGCCTTGTGCAGCGGCGAGCCGGCGCCGCTGCCGACCAACGGCGCCAGCTCGGGGCTGTTCGCACTGGCGGTGCTGGCCGAGACGCAGACCGAGGGACCGCTGATCGCGGTCGAGCAGGCCAACCTGTCCGGCATCAACGTGTCCGGCGGTGAGGTCACGGTGCACCGCCGCGAACCGGTCGCCCGGCCGGTACCGCCGAGCGTGCTGACGCCGGGCGCGGACCTGCCGATCTCGCTGGCGGCCTACGAGCGTGCCTTCGAGGCCAAGGTGCGCTGGGAGGCGGGCAAGCACCCCGACAGCGACGAACTCGACTTCCCGCCGCGCTACCGGGTCGGCGCGGACAGCACGCTGACCTCGGTGTAGACGGTGCCGGTGCGAGGGAGTTCCACCAGCTCGTAGTCGGTGCTCAT
>NZ_LZJK01000073.1 GCF_001667945.1 Mycolicibacter sinensis
GCGTCCACCCGGTCCTCGTCGAGCACGGCCACGTGCCGATCGTACAACCGAATGGTTGTACGTTGTCAAGGTCAGGCGTCGGGGAACCAGTAGTCGAGTGTCTGCTCGACCCCGCCCCAGTCGATACCCATCCAGTCGGTGAAGAAGCCTTCGATGTTGCCGAAGGCGCTGTACACAAGTGCCACAATCGAATTGAACAGGGCGTCTATCCCGGCGCTGTCGACCAGCCCGTGGGGCCAGGCGTTGAGCCAGGCGCTGAACTGGTCGAAGTCACCGGAGATGTCGACGTCGGTGATCATGCCGTCGGTGGTGGCGATGTGGTTGGCCACCTGTTCGGGGGTGAGCCCCAGATACATCATGTGCTCGTAGAACAAGCCGAGCTCGGAGGTGGAGGTGGGGTCGGTGACCGGGTCGCCGGGGATCGTGTAGTCGGTTACCGCGAACCAGTTGTTCGGGGTCTGGACGCCGGACAGCAGAGCGGTGTCGAAGAAGTCGGGGGAGGAGGCCCCGCCCCCGTCCAGCGACGCGGTGTCCGCCCCCACCGGATTGCCGATGAACACGAAGTGCAGCAACTCCGGGGGGACGCCGTCGTGGGCCAGCTGCGCCATCGCGATCGACCCGGCGGTGGCGCCCTGCGACCAACCGAAGACCCACAGTGGGTGGTCGGCATCGTAGGCGTCGGGGTTGGCATCGAGTTCGGCGTGCACCGCCCGCACGATCTCGGCGGCCCCGACAAAGCTGCTGTGGCCCTGCTGGATCAGCGCTGGGGTGGACAGCACCCGCAGCGGCGCGTCACAGTCACCGGAGCCGAC
>NZ_LZJK01000074.1 GCF_001667945.1 Mycolicibacter sinensis
ACGCCGCCACTCTGGTGAGCGAGGCGTGAGCAGCCATCCCGGCGACCCGTGCCTGATGGCCGCGACCCGCTTCGCCCGGCTTCGCCGCGCTCGCGATCGCGGCTGATTTGATGGCCGCGACCCGCTTCGCCCGGCTTCGCCGCGCTCGCGATCGCGGCTAGGGTCTGAGCTCATGCGGGTTTACATCCCGGCGACGCTGGCCATGCTGACCCAGTTGGTCGCCGACGGTTCACTGCGGCCGGTCAGCGGGACCGCGTTCGCCGTGACGCCGGCGCTGCGGGAGTCCTACGCGCACGGCGACGACGAGGAACTGGCCGAGGTGGCCCTGGGCGAAGCGGCGTTGGCGTCACTGCGGCTGCTCGCTACCGCCGACCCGGCCCCGAGCGGCGAGACACTGCCGACCCGCAGGGCGGTGCTGGTCGCCGAGGTCGAGCCGGTCACCGCCCGCCCGGATCTCGATGCCGCCGTGGTGCGGCTGCCCAGGCCGGTCGAGATCGGCGAGGTGGTCGCGGCGTATGTGGACAACGCGGCCGCCGAGCCGGCGGTGCGCGCGGCGGTGGCAGCGATCGACGACGCCGATCTCGGCGACGAGGATGCCGAGCTGACCGTGGGCGACGCCCAGGATCACGACCTGGCCTGGTATGCCACCCAGGAGCTGCCGTTCCTGCTTGAGCTGCTCTGATGTCGGATCGGGCAAGCTACGCTACCGTAGGTTTACCGACCTTCGGTAGCGAGCAGGGAAGTTTCAGTGAGCAAGAAATATGCGTCGATCAGTGCCAACATCGGCGACACCAAGCGGCCGACCGTCGTCGGCGCCGACCGCCATCCGGGTTGGAATGCCTTGCGGCGCATCGCCAGCCGTATCACCACGCCGCTACTGCCGGACGACTATCTGCGGCTGGCCAACCCGCTGTGGTCGGCCCGCGAACTGCGCGGCCGGGTGCTGGAGGTGCGACGTGAAACCGCCGATTCGGCGACGCTGGTCATCAAACCCGGCTGGGGTTTCCACTTCGACTACCGGCCCGGGCAGTACATCGGCATCGGGCTGCTGGTCGACGGGCGCTGGCGCTGGCGGTCCTACTCGCTGACGTCGGCCCCGACCGGGGGCCGCACCATCGCCATCACGGTCAAGGCGATGCCTGAGGGCTTCCTGTCCAGCCACCTGGTCGACGGCGTCGTGCCGGGCACCGTGGTGCGGTTGGCCGCTCCGCAGGGCGAATTCGTGCTGCCCGAACCGGCGCCGGCCACGGTGCTGTTTTTGACCGCCGGGTCCGGGATCACGCCGGTCATGTCGATGCTGCGCACCCTGGCCCGCCGGGGCGGGATCACCGATGTGGTGCACCTGCACTCGGCGCCCACGCCCGCCGACATGCTGTTCGCCGAGGAATTGGCCGCATTGGCGCGGGAGCACCCCGGCTACCGGCTGCTGTTCCGCGCCACCCGCTCCCAGGGCCGGCTGGACCTGTCCGGGCCGGCCATGCTGGACGCCGAGGTGCCCGACTGGCGCGGCCGACAGGTTTGGGCGTGCGGGCCGGCGGCGCTGCTCGGCGATGCCGAGCGCATCTGGGCGGACGCTGGGATCGCCGACCACCTGCACATCGAGCGATTCACGATCGCCCGTACCGCGGTGGCCTCCGGTGGGGGTACTGTCACCTTCGCAGCCAGCGGCAAGAGCGTCGTCACCGATGCGGCCACCACACTGCTCGAGGCGGGTGAGAGCGCCGGGGTGCAGATGCCGTTCGGCTGCCGGATGGGGATCTGCCAGTCCTGCGTGGTGGAGTTGGTGGCCGGCCAGGTCCGCGATCTGCGCAGCGGTGTCGACCATGAGCCGGGCACCCGCATCCAGACGTGTGTCTCGACGGCCGCCGGCGATTGCGAGCTGGACGTCTGACGGTTACCCGTTGGTAACCTACGGGAACGTAGGTTACGATAGCGTAGGTCAAGTAGTAAGACGCTCTGTGGAAGGCGGTCCAATGGCGGTAACCGACGTCGAGGCGTTCGCGCATCTCAGCGACGCCGATGTGGCGAACCTCGCCGCGGAACTCGACGCCATTCGCCGCGACATCGAGGACTCCCGCGGCGAGCGCGACGCCCGCTACATCCGTCGCACCATCGCCGCCCAGCGCCTGCTCGAGGTGACCGGCCGGGTGTTGCTGGCGGCCGGCTCGCGCCGCACGGTCCGCTGGGCCGGCACCGCGACCCTGGGGGTGGCCAAGATCATCGAGAACATGGAGATCGGCCACAACGTCATGCACGGCCAGTGGGACTGGATGAACGACCCGGAGATCCACTCCACCGGCTGGGAGTGGGACATGGCCGGGCTGTCCAAGCACTGGCGCTTCACCCACAACTTCCAGCACCACAAGTACACCAACATCCTCGGGATGGACGACGACGTGGGCTACGGCCTGCTGCGGGTCACCCGCGATGCGCCCTGGAAGCGTTTCAACCTGCTCAACCTGTTCTACAACACCATGTTGGCGATCGGTTTCGAGTGGGGAGTCGCGTTGCAGCACTTGGAGATCGGCAAGATCTTCAAGGGGCGCAGCGACCGTGCGGCGACGCTGGTGCGGGTGCGGGAGTTCTCCGCCAAGGCCGGCCGGCAGTTGTTCAAGGATTACGTCGCGTTCCCGGCTTTGACGGCACTGTCGCCCGGTGCCACCTTCTGGGCAACGGTGCGGGCCAACGCGATCGCCAACGTGATCCGCAATGTGTGGTCCAACGCGATCATCTTCTGCGGCCACTTCCCGGACGGCGCGGAGAAGTTCACCAAGACCGATATGGTCGGGGAGTCGCGCGGCCACTGGTATCTGCGGCAACTGCTGGGTAGCGCCAACATCGACGCCGGTCCGGCGATGCGGTTCTTCAGCGGCAGCCTGTCGCATCAGATCGAACATCACCTGTACCCGGACCTGCCCAGTAACCGTTACCCCGAGATCGCGGAGCGGGTACGTCAGGTGTGCGAGAAGTACGACCTGCCCTACACCTCCGGGCCGTTCCTGGTGCAGTACGCCAAGACCTGGCGCACCATCGCCAAACTGTCGTTGCCCGATCGATTCCTGCGCGACACCGCCGACGATGCCCCGGAGACCCGCAGCGAGAAGATGTTCGCCGGGCTACAGCCCGGTTACGCCGGGGCCGATCCGGTGACCGGGCGGCGCCGCGGGCTCAAAACCGCGATCTCGGCGGTGCGGGGCTGGCGCCGCGACGGGCGGGCCGACCTCGCGGCCTGATCTCCCGAGTCGACTCGGAATTTCACGACGCGACACGCCGCACGGGTGTCGTGAGATTCCGGGTCGGCCGTGGGATGGCGCGCTACGCCTCCCTCAGCACCGTCAGCAGCCGGCGCGCCGCCTCGACGCGGCGCTGGGCCGGCCCGGTCAGGGTGTCCAGCGCACATTCGGGGTCGGCGGGCGGCCCCAGATGCCCACAGCCGCGCGGACATTCGGTGATCGCCGCGGCCAGGTCGGAGAACGCCATCAGCACGTCGTCGGGGGCGATATGGGCCAGGCCGAACGACCGGATGCCCGGGGTGTCGATCACCCAGCCGGAGCCGACCAACCGCAGCGCCACCGACTGGGTGGAGGTGTGCCGCCCGCGACCGATGTCGGTGACTTGACCGACAGCTCGATCAGCTTGGGGGACAAGGCGATTGACCAGGGTTGATTTGCCGACCCCGGAGTGGCCCAGCAGCACGGTGATGCGGCCGGTCAACAACTCGGCCACCGCCTCGAGCGGGTCGTCACGGCCGGCGGTGACCACCGTGAGATCCAGGTCGGCGAACTGGCCGGCGAACGGCTCCGGATCGGCCAGGTCGGTCTTGGTCAGGCACAGAATCGGCGCCAGGCCGCCGGCGTAGGCGGCGATCAAGGCCCGCTCGACCAGGCCGGTGCGCGGCGGCGGGTCGGCCAGGGCCACCACGATGAGCAGCTGGTCGGCGTTGGCGACCACCACCCGCTCGGTCGGGTCGGTGTCATCGGCGGTGCGCCGCAACACCGTTCGCCGGGGTCCACGGCGGACGATGCGGGCCAGCGTGTCGGGCCGGCCGGACAGGTCCCCGACCACGTCGACGTGATCGCCGACGACGATCGGGGTGCGGCCCAGCTCGCGGGCCCGCATCGCGGTGACCTGGCAGCCCGGGTCGCCGTCGAGCACGCAGCCCCAGCGGCCGCGGTCGACGCTGACCACCATGGCCGATTGCGCATCCGCGTGTTCGGGGCGGATCTTGGTGCGCGGCCGGGAGCCACGGCCGGAACGGACCTTGACGTCGGACTCGTCGTAGTCGCTGGGCCTCAAGCGCCCGAACCCGAATCGGCCAGCATCTCCGCCCACATCCGGGGGAACGCGGGCAGCGTCTTGGCGGTGGTCTCGATGTCCTCCACGTCGACGTCGGCGACCCGCAATCCGATGATCGCGCCGGCGGTGGCCATCCGGTGGTCAGCATAGGAGTGCCAGGTTCCGCCGTGCAGCGGTGTCGCGGTGATCACCAGGCCATCGGCGGTCTCGACGGCCTTGCCGCCCAGCCGGTTGATCTCGGTGGTCAACGCCGCCAGCCGGTCGGTCTCGTGGCCACGCAGATGCGCGATACCGCGCAGGTGCGACACCGATCCCGGCGCCGCCAGCGCCGCCAGTGCAGCCACCGTCGGGGTGAGCTCGCCGACCGCGCGCAGGTCGACGTCGAAACTGGGATAGCTGTCCGGGCCGCGGACTAGCAGCTGCGAATCGGTGTGGCGGATCGCTGCGCCGGTTCGACCGATGATGTCGGTGATGGCATCGGCCGGCTGCACCCCGAACGCGGGCCAGTCGGTGATGCGCACCTCGCCGCCGGTGACCACGGCGGCCGCCAGGAACGGCGTGGCGTTGGACAGGTCCGGCTCGATCTCCCAGTGCCGGGCCGCCGGAGTCGCCGGCCGCACCTGCCAGCGGTTGCCGGTGCTGTCGTCGACGTCGATTCCGGCCTGCCGCAGCATCGCCACCGTCATCGCGATGTGCGGTGCCGACGGGAGGGACGGACCGGTGTGCACCACAGTCAGTCCGGCGTCGAACGCGGCACCGGCCAGCAGCAGGCCCGAGACGAACTGCGAGGAGGCCGACGCGTCGATCTCCACCGTGCCCCCGGCGACCGACCCGGCGCCCTTGATCGCGAACGGCAGCCCATCACCGTCGACCGCGATGCCCAGCCTGCGCATCGCATCGAGCAGCGGCGCGATCGGCCGGCTGCGGGCCTGTTCGTCGCCGTCGAAGGTCACCGTGGCGGTGCTCAACGCGGCCAGCGGCGGCACGAACCGCAACACCGTCCCGGCCAGGCCGCAGTTCAGCCGGGTTTCCGGCTCCGGGTCGATCTCGCCGCTGACGGTGACCTGGTGAGCCACCGCCTCCACCCGCAGTCCCAGGGCGCGCAGCGCGTCGAGCATCAGGTCGGTGTCGCGGCTGCGCAGGGCGCCGGAGAGGGTGGAGACCTCGCCGCCGCGCGCCGCCGCCAGCGCCGCCAGGATCAGCGCCCGGTTGGTCTGGGACTTCGAGCCGGGCACGGTGACCGTTGCCTCGACAGGGGTGCTGGTGGTCGGTGCCGGCCAAGTGGTCACGGTTTCATCCTGCCAGGCGCCGGTATGCGGCGCTGGTGTGACGTTCTTTGCCCGCTGGCCGCTTTGCAGCACCCAGCCGTTCACCCAGCATCGTTACCATCGGCGGCATGGCTCTGGCAGCGGGCTCGATTTTTGCTGAGTACACCATCCTCAAACTGTTGGGCGCAGGCGGGATGGGCAAGGTTTATCTCGCTCAGCACCCTCGCCTGCCGCGCCACGATGCGCTGAAGGTGCTACGCCGGTCGTTGAGCGCCGACGACGAGTATGAGGAGCGCTTCCGGCGGGAGGCCGAAGCCGCCGCGGTGCTCGATCACCCGAACATCGTGCGGGTGCACGATCGCGGTGAGTATCGCGGGCGGTTGTGGATCGCGATGGAGTACATCGACGGTGAGACGCTCGGTGAGTTGATCTGCCGCCGGTTTCCGGCCGGCATGCCGGCGGCGGCCGTCATCCCGATCGTGGCATCCATCGCCGATGCGCTCGACTACGCCCACCGCAAAGGTGTGGTGCACCGCGACGTCAAACCCAGCAACATCCTGGTGACCGAGCAGGAGGACGGCGAGCTGAGCGCGGTGCTGGCTGACTTCGGTATCGCCCGGCAATTGAGCGGTCCCAGCGGGCTGACCGCGAGCAACCTGGCGATCGGCACCATCGCCTACGCCGCGCCGGAGCAACTGATGGGCTCGGAGGGGCTGGAATACGCCGACCAGTATGCGCTGGCCGCCACCACGTTCCAGATGCTCACCGGGACGCCGCCGTTCCAGCATGACAACCCGGTGACCGTCATCAGCCACCACCTGAACACGCCTCCGCCGCTGGTCAGCGCGCACCGTCCCGAGCTGCACCCGTTCGACGACGTACTCGCGGCGGCGCTGGCCAAAGACCCCGCCGAGAGGTTCCGGAACTGCTCGGATTTCGTCACGGCGCTGGCGGAGCGGCTGGACGACCCGGCTGCCGAGGAGACCTCCGACGTCGCCAGCACCGTCGTTCGGGGCGTGCCACTACCGGCGGGCGCCGCCGCAGCACCGCGAAGCCGACTGGCGGTATTGGCCCGTCCGGCTGTCGTGCTGCCGCTGGCCCTGGTGTTGGTGGGATCGGTGGCGACCGTCGTCCCGCGACTACTGGCTGACGAGCCGGTGGAGACGGCCGCCGCCGCCGGTGAGGCACCGGCCGGCGTGGTGGCGCAACCGCCCACGGCGCCGGCGTTCGAGGGGACCTTCCGGGTCGACGCCAACCGGGCGGGGGAGAAGTACAACGGTGTCCCCAACCCGCAGCCGCCCAACGTGAGCACCTGGTGGGCGGTCCGGTCGTCTTGCGACACCAAAGTGTGTACCGCCACGGCGACGATGCTCGACCAGAAGGACCACCACAAGGCGGCCACACTGCCCGACGGCGGCACCGAGATGGTTCTCGAATACGTCAGCGACACCTGGCGGTCCCGGCCACAGCAGTTGACGGCCCCGTGTGTGGGCGCCGACGGGCGGCTGAGCAACCAGACCACCACCCAGGTGCTGTCGTTGGAGCCGACCATCCCGGGCGTGCTGCACGGTGCGATGGTCGCCACCGTCGACACCAACGAGTGCGGCCAGCGCGGCGCCCAGATCTGGGTGCCGGTGGTCGCGAGCCGTTTCGGTGACGCACCGGCCGAGGTAGTCGGCGGTACCGATACCAAACCGGCCAAACCGGCCTGATTCTCCCGCGACACCCAGCCGATGGTGTCCAGCGCCAAACCCCGACGCCCAGCGTGAAGCTGGCTTCACGCTCGAGCCGTGAGCGTGAAGCCAGCTTCACGCTGGGCCGGTGATCCGGGGTTATCCGGCGCTGGGCGGCCGGTTCATCACCCGGTGACGGTAGCCGTAGCGCGGCACGAACCGGAAGCCGGTGGGCCCGCCGGCGGCGGCACTGGCCCCCGGCAAGCCCGCCATGCCGGGCACGCCCGCCCGCGGCACCATGCCGGCTTCTGAGGCTGCGGCGCTTGCCACGCTTTCCGAGGCCGCTGCCATCCGGCTCGACACCAGGGTCGCCGGATTGGCCGAACTGGGCGTCGTCGGCCAGCTCTGCGGCACCGACAGGCCGCCGATCTGCATCCCCTTGCCGAGCGCGACCGACGGGTTCATAGCGCCGAAACCCGGTGCCCGGACCGACGCGGTTCCCGCCCCCTTGATGGAGCTTTCGGCTGCCTTCGCCATGTCGGTCAAGAATGCCCGGGACTCCGAGACGGCCTGACCGGACACCTCCCAGCCGTTGAGGCCCTGACCGACGGAGTCGCCGATCCGGAACAGGCCCATCGCCGAGTTGGTGTAGCCGGTGAGCGTGGTGAGCTGGCTGACCAGCTGCTGTAGGCCCGCGGTGGCCGGCGGCACGGTGGTGCCCGAGGAGCCGGCGGTTCCGGTGGCGGTGCCCGCCTGGGCGACCGACTGGGCCGCGGTCAAGGACTGGGCCGCGGTCAAGGATTGCGTCGCGGTCAAGGACTGCGTCGCGGTCGCGGCCTGCGATGCCGCGGAGTTGCCGGCGGCCTGGGCGGAGGCGGCGGCCTGCCCCGCGGGCGCGGCCGGATTGGTGGTCTGCGGCGGCGAGGTGAACTCCGACAGCTGCGTGGCCGCGGCAGAGCCACCCGCATAGCCGTACATCGCCGCGGCGTCCTGCGCCCACATCGCCGCGTAGTGGGCTTCGGTCGCCGCGATGGCCGGGGTGTTCTGGCCGAAGAAGTTCGTGGCGACCAACATCAGCAGCTGCGCCCGATTGGCCGCGACCACCTGCGGCGGAACGGTCATCGCGAATGCGGTCTCGAAGGCCGCCGCGGCGGCTTTGGCCTGGCTGGCCGCCAGCTCGGCTTGCGCGGCGGTGGTCTTGAACCAGGTGGTGAACGGCAGTGCCGCCGCCGCCATGGCCGCCGCCGAAGGACCGCGCCAGGTGGTGGTCAGATCCGTGATGGCCAGGTCCACCGCGGCTGCGGTCAGGCTCAACTCCTCGGCCAGCACATCCCAGGCGCCCGCAGCCGCCAGCATCGGCCCGGATCCGGCTCCGGCATACATCCGGGCGGAGTTGATCTCCGGTGGCAGTGCCCCGTAGTCGATCACTGAACCCCTCGGGTGCTATCCGCCGAACGGGCGGCGTGGCATGACGGTCAACGGGGTCCCGTAGCGCGGCGCGCCGAACCCGCGATATCCGGCTCCGGCCGCACCGGCGGCCGCGGCCGGGACTCCGGGCATGCCGGGCATGCCGGTCGGGGGCGCCATCGGCGTCGTGCCGAGAATCCCGCCCGCCGAGGGGACCGGTGCACTGGCGGCGGGGCCGACCGGCACCCACGAGCCGCCGGAGACCGGGCCCAGCGTGCTCACCGGCGGGGCCGGCGGAACCCAGGTCGGCGGCACCGACAGGCCCCCGATCGAACCGGCGGCACCGCTGGCGGCGTTGGCCGCGCCCGAGGCCGCACCGGCCGCGCCCGACGCCGCGCTCGCGGCTCCCGACGACGCGGCCTTGGCCGAGTCGGCCGCCAACTTCTGCAGGCCGAGCACACCGCTGACACCACGCCAGACTGCACAGACGTTGTTGGACTGCAGGTTGGCGTTGGTCACCAGCTGGGTCATCGCCTGGTTGCCGAGCTGGTAGTTCGGGTCGTTGAGGAGATCCTGGGCCGGGTTGCCGGTGGTGGCGTCGGCGGCCTTCGTGGTCAGCGAGTTCACCAGGCTCTGCAACGTGCCCGACGCCTTGGTGGCCTGCGTCCCGGTGGCGCTGCCGACCGCCTGGGCGACCGCGTTGCCGGTGGCGGCCTCGCCGCCCGGATTGGTCGGGTTCGGCGGCGCGGTGAAGTCGCTGAGCTTGGTCGCCGCGCTGGACTGGGCGTGGTAGCCGTACATCGCCAGCGTGTCCTGTGCCCACATCTCGCCGTGCTCGGCTTCGGTGGCCGCGATCGACGGGGTGTTCTGCCCGAGGATGTTGGTGGCGACCAGCTGCTGCAACTGCTGGCGGTTGGCCATGACCGCCATCGGCGGCACGATCGTCGCGCGCGCGGTCTCGTAGGCCGAGGCGGCGGAACGGCTCTGCCCGGCGGCCTGCTCGGCCTGCGCAGCGGTGAGCTCCATCCAGTTGATGTAGGGCGCCGCCGCGGTTGCCATCGTCGCCGACGCCGGCCCCAGCCATTCCTCGGTGGTGAGCTGGTTGATCACCGCCCGGTAGGAGGCCGCAATCGACTTCAGTTCGGCGGCCAGCGCGCTCCACGCCGACGCCGCCACCGTCATCGGTTCCGAGCCCGGGCCGGTATAGATCTTGGTGGAGGTGATCTCCGGCGGGGACGACAAGTAGTCCATCGCGGTGACCTAACCGGCCGCGGCGGCGTTGGCCGCCTCGGTGGCGGCGTACGCACCGGCGCCGTTGCTCAGCGCGTTCACGAACATCTCGTGCACGGCTGCGGCTTGGGCGCTGACCATCTGGTAGGCCTGGGCGTGCGCGGCGAACTGCGCTGCGGTCAGCGCGGAGACCTCGTCGGCGGCGGCGGGAACCACGCCGGTGGTGGGGGCCGCTGCTGCGGCGCTGTGGGCGGTCATCGCCGACCCGATGGTCCGTAGGTTGGCAACCGCGGCCAGTAGCGCCTCCGGCTGCGTTGTTACGAACGACATAACGCTCCTCGTCGAGTCCTTCGTCATCTGCGATCGTCGAGATGCGGATCGCGCTACCCGGTTGGGTGCACACCCGACGCTAGGCGATCTGAACGCCGTGACACACCCGCGGAGCTGGCTTTTCGCAGACTGTCAGCAGTTGTTCACCGACCGTTCGGAACCGCACCCGATTCATTCACCGATCCGCACGCCGAAGTCGTGCAGCCGTTACCGGCGGTTCATCTTCAGTTCAGCGCGTCGGCCAGCAGTGCCAGCGTGGATTCGCGCCCCGGCGCGGTGCCCGGGGCGGTGCCGCGCCGGGCCGAAGCGACCGGATTGAGCATCACTTCGTCGACCCTGAACCGGCCGGCCAGCTCCCGTAACTGCCCCAGCGCCTCGGTCGGTGTTCCCACCACGGCGCGCTCGAGCTCACCCTGGGCGACGCGGTGCTGCTGCGGGGTGAGCGTCGCCTGCTGGGCCTCTTCGACCAGTTCGAGGCGGCCCGGCGGCTGCCCGGTCGCCGTCCGCGCCTGCAGGTGCAGGTGGGGAAGTATCAAAGCGGCTGCCTCCGCGCCGGTTTCGGCGACGACGGTGTTGACGGTCAGGAAGGTGATCGGCTCTGCGGCGGCTTCGCTCGGCACGAACTCCGACCGGTAGAGCGCCAGTGCCTCGGCGGTGTGCTCGCCGAACAGGTGATGGCCGAACACGTAGGGCAGTCCTTTGGCCGCGGCGACCCGCGCCGACTCCAGCGACGATCCCAGCAGGAAGACGCGCGGTGACGTCAGCGCGTGTGGCGTCGCCTTGAGGACATAGCTGCCGTCGGGCAGCTGCACCGACACGCCGGCGGCGCCCAGCAGGGCGATCAGGTCATCGAGATGGTCGGGGAAGTCGTCGACGTTGTGGTCGGCGCGGCCGGTCGGGCCGCGCAGCACCATCGTCGCCACCGGGTCGGCGCCCGGCGCCCGTCCGATGCCCAGGTCGATACGGCCCGGGTGGGCCGCCTCGAGCAGCGCGAACTGCTCGGCCACCGCCAGGGGTGCGTGGTTGGGCAGCATCACCCCGCCGGAGCCGACCCGCATCCGGGAGGTCGCGGCCGCCAGCATCGCGATCAGCACCGCGGGGCTGGTCGCCGCCACCGACGGGATGTTGTGGTGCTCGGCGACCCAGTAGCGGGTGTAGGCCAGCCCGTCCGCCAGCTTCGCCAGGCGCAGGGAGGCTGCCAGTGCGTCCGGACTGGATTGGTCGGTGCGCACCGGCGCGAGGTCGAGCACTGAGAGGCGCACAGCGGCGATCTTGCCATCACCGGTGCCGTTATCGCCGTTCGTACACCGTCCGTTCCGATGTCGTTAACCGGCGTCACGCACAGTGGACAGCGATGAGCAACGATACCGAGTTCGCACCGCCGGCGGGTCCGCCCGAGCCCTGGGACATCGGCCGACCGCAGCCCGCGGTGCAGCAACTGGTGGCCTACGGAGCGCTGCGTGGCGCGGTGCTGGATCCCGGCACCGGGCCGGGACACCACGCGATTCACTATGCGGCTCACGGCTATTCGACAACCGGAGTAGACCAGTCCCCGGCTGCGATCGCGCAGGCGCAACGCAACGCCGCGGCAGCCGGCGTGAGCGTCGACTTCCAGGTCGCTGACGCGGTGGAACTCGCCGGGTTCGACGGCCGTTTCGACACCGTCGTCGACAGCGCGTTCTACCACGTCTTTCAGGACGACGAGGAGACCCAGCTGCGTTATGCGCGTGCCCTGCACCGGGCCACCAAGGCGCAGGCGCGGCTGTTCATGTTCGAGGCCGGCCGCCACAACGTCAACGGCTGGCAACTCGACGGCCTGTCGCCCGAGCGGTTCGGGCCGTTGCTGGCCGAAGCGGGGTGGCGCATCGACCACATCGGGACCACTACCTATCAGGGCACCTTCGACCCCGACGCCTTCACCGAGATGGTCGCGGTGATGGAGGCGCTCGGCCGGGAAGACCTGGTGGAGGGGGTCCGTGCGCTGGCACAGCGGTTCGCGATCCTGCAGCCCCTGCTCGAAGACAACCTGGTGCACATGCCGTTCTGGGCGGTGGCCGCCACCCGGCTCGACTAGCTGCCACCATGGAGACATGTGCGGGCGTTTCGCGGTAACCACCGACCCGGCGTTGCTGGCCGAGCGGATCGACGCCGTCAACGAGGTGCCGGCCGACGCTGATCCGGGGCAGAGCTACAACGTGGCACCGACCGATCTCGTCGCGACCGTGGTCAGCCGCCACGCCGATCCCGCCGACGTGCCGACCCGGCGGGTGCGGCTGATGCGCTGGGGGCTGGTGCCGCCCTGGACCAAGGCCGGCCCCGACGGTGCGCCGGCGACCGGCGGCCCGCTGCTGATCAATGCCCGCGCCGACAAGGTCACCACCTCGCCGGCCTACCGCTCAGCCGCCGACCACCGGCGCTGCCTGGTGCCGATGGACGGCTTCTACGAATGGCGGGCCGAACCGGCGGGGAAGAAGGCCCGCAAAACCCCGTTCTACATCTACGGCGACGGCGCGATGCTGTTCGCGGCCGGCCTGTGGTCGGTGTGGCGCGGCGACCGGCGGTCCGCCCCGCTGCTCAGCGTCACGATCATCACCACCGGGGCGGTTGGGGAACTCGCCGAGATACACGATCGGATGCCGCTGTTGCTTCCCGAAAACCGTTGGGACGCTTGGTTGGACCCGGATGCGTCGCTGGACACCGCGCTGCTGGCTTACCGCCCGGAGACCCAAGGGATCGCGCTGCGGGAGGTGTCCACCCTGGTCAACAGCGTGCGCAACAACGGCCCGGAACTGATCGCGCCGGCCGAGCCGCAACCCGAACAGGCATATCTGCTCTAGTCGCTATCGGCCGACCAGGGCCCGCTTCTCGGCGGCGTACTCCTCCTCGGTGAGGATGCCGGCGCTGCGCAGCTCGGCCAGCTCACGCAGCTCCACATCGGCGCCCATCAGCAGGCCGAAGGCCGACTCCGGCGTCAGCTCCGGCAGCTCGTGCGACCGCGAGGACGGCGGCTGCGGGGCCGTGGTCCTGCCGGTGGTCGGGCCCCGGCGGCCCCGAGCGGCACCCGCGCTGGCCCGGCCCGCCAGACCCGCCGCGGCCATCCCCACCGCGGGAACCACGGTCTCGCCGGCGGCCACACCCGATGCCGCGGCCGCGGGCGCGGAGGTGGCGGCGGACGCCAACGCCACGCCGGCCTGCCCGATCGCCGAGGGCACCGCCGACGTCCAGGCCAGTGGCACCGACAAACCGCTGATCGAGGTCGCTGAGGCCATGCTGGCCGTCACCGGCATGGCGCCGGCAAGGGCGGCTCGAGCCACTTCCTCGACTACCCCGAAGACGCCGAGCGGATCGATCAGGAAGGTGCCGAGCGCATCGATGCCGAACGTGCCCACCGAGTCGACGACCAGTTCCAGGCCGGCGTTGGAGAGTTCGACGGCGGGCGCGCCGGCCGTGGCCGCGGCCGTCAGCGGGCCGATCACACCGGCCAGCGCCGATACCCCCGCCGACGACCCCGCGGGAAGGGTGGAGCCCTGCAGCGCCTGGCCGATTCCGGCGAGCACGCCCTCACCTTGGCCCTCGGCGGCGGTGGCCACCGCCTGCCCCACCGCCCCGGCCTGGGCGGCCGGCCCGGCCGTGCTGGTGGTGCGCGGCGGTTGGGTGAACGGGACGAGTTTGGTGGCGGCGGCGGCGCCGGCGGCGTAGCCGGACATGGCGGTCGCGTCCTGGGCCCACATCTGCGCGTAGTGGGCTTCGGTGGCCGCGATCGCCGGGGTGTTCTGGCCCAGGAAATTGGTCGCGACCAGGGCCATCAGCAGGCTGCGGTTGGCGGCGATGACCGGCGGGGGCACCGTCATCGCGAACGCGGTTTCGTAGGCGGCGGTGGCGGCCCGGGCCTGCAGGGCCGTCTCCTCGGCCAGGACCGCGGCGGCGCGCATCCACTGGGCATACGGTGCGGCGGCTGCCGCCATGGCCGCGGCGCTCGGTCCGGCCCAGCCCGATGCCAGCTCGGTGAGCACCGATTCGTAGGCGAGGCCCGCGGTGTTCAGCTCGACGCCCAGCGCATCCCAGGACGCCGCGGCGGCCAGCAGCGGCCCCGCCCCGGCGCCGGAATACATCCGGCCCGAGTTGATCTCCGGCGGCAAAAACGCGAAATCCATGGGCTACCGGCCGAGTAGGCGCCGCTTCTCCTGGGCGAACTCTTCTTCGGTGAGGATTCCGGCGTCGCGGAGGTCAGCCAGTTCGCGCAGTTCGCCCGAGATCCGGGTGATCGGTCCGTTCAGCGGGCGCAGCGGCGGTGACTCCGGCTTCGGCTCATGGTGCTTGACGACCGGACGCGGCACCCGCGGGGCAGCCGCTGCTTTGGTTTTCGCGGTCGCGGTGGCGCCACCGCCTTGCCGCTGGCCCCGTCCGACGCCGGCGGTGGCCCGGCCGGCCAGGCCGGCGGCGGCCATCGCGGCCAACGGCAGCGCGGTGGCGCCGGCCGCACTGGGGACAGCGCCCTCGGCGGCCGTCGGCAATGCCCCGCCGACCTGCTGGATCACCGTGGTCGTTGGCGCCGCGGTCGCCCAGGTCTGCGGCACCGACAGCCCGCTGAGCGTGGCTGCTTCGCCCATCTCGGCGGTCACCGGCGTCACCGCACCGGCCAGCGCCATCTCCGGCAGCAGTTCGCTTTCGATCTCGCCGACACCGATCAGGTCGATACCGAAGGAGCCGGCCGCATCCACGCCGAACGTGCCGGCCGAGTCGATGACGAAGGTGCCGAACAGGCTGGCTGCCAGCGCCGCGTACGACGCCGCCAGACCGGGCTCCATCGCCGCCGCCGATCCGACCGAACCCAGCAGCGACGCGTTCGATCCGGCAGCCGCCGAACCCGGCGCGGCCAGGCCCTGCAGCGCTTGGCTGATCGCCGAGGCCACGGTCTCGGCGCGGCTGCCGGTCGCGGTGGCGGCCGCCTGCCCGACGGCGCCCGCCTGGTTGGCCGCCCCCGCCGGGTTGGTGGTCTTCGGCGGCTCGGTGAACGGGGCGAGCCTGCTGGCGGCGGCGGAACTGCCGGCGTAGCCGTACATGGCGGTCGCGTCCTGGGCCCACATCTCGTAGTAGTGGGCTTCGGTGGCCGCGATGGCCGCGGTGTTCTGGCCCAGGTAGTTGGTGGCCAGCAGGGTCATCAGCTGGGCGCGGTTGGCGGTGACGACCGGCGGCGGCACGGTCATCGCGAAAGCGGCGTCGTAGGCCGCGGCGGCGGTTCTGGCCTGGGATGCCGCATGTTCGGCCTGGGCGGCGGTGGCGTGCATCCATTTCGCATACGGCGTGGCGGCGGCGGCCATCGCCGCGGCGCTGGGTCCGGCCCAGCCGCTGGATAATTCGTCGATCACCGAGTCGTAGGCCAGGCCCGCGGCGTTCAGTTCGGCGGCCAGCGAACTCCAGGACGTGGCAGCCGCCAGCAATGGCCCGGCGCCAGGTCCGGAGTACATCCGAGCGGAGTTGACCTCCGGCGGCAGCGTTGCGAAATCCATTGCTAGACAGTTCTGTCGGTGGTAGGCATCATGGTCTCTCCTGAATTCCCCCGGTTCGCGTCGGTCGACGGGCCGCTGGGCGCACCACTGTCCGCACTCGCCTGAGGCGACGGTAAACGGTGAACTTGAAGTGAACCTGAAGAACACGGCGAACGACGAAAATCGCCCCGGCGGCTGCTGCCCAACCGGGCGCCGCGGTGTTATCAATGGACCATGGCCGATTCCCGGTCCGCTGAGCGGCGAGGCGGCAGTCCCTCAGCGCGTGGCGCCGAGGGCTTCAGCGTGGGCACCCCGCGAGTGCTGGTGGTCGAGGATTCCGAGACGATCCGCGAGATGGTCAGCGAGGCGCTGGCCGACGCCGGCTATCTGACCGACGCCCAGCCCGACGGCAGCGCCCTGGAGGAGGTGTTGGACGGGTTCCGGCCGGATCTGGTGGTGCTCGATGTGATGCTGCCGGGACGCGACGGCTTCGCTCTGATGGATGTGATCCTGCGCTGGGGCGAGGTCGGCGTGGTGCTGCTGACCGCGCGCGACGGCCTGCCCGACCGGCTGCGCGGGCTCGACGGGGGCGCCGACGACTACGTGGTCAAGCCGTTCGAGCTCGCCGAACTGGTGTCGCGGGTCGGGGCGGTGCTGCGGCGCCGGGGCCGGCTGCCGGCGGCCGTACAGTTCGGCGACCTGATGGTCGATGTCGACGCCGGGGTGGCCTCGCGTTCGGGGACCCCGCTGGGCCTGACCGCCACCGAGCTGCGGGTGCTGGTCTACCTGGTCGAACAGCGTGGCCGGATCGTCAGCAGCGCGCAGATCCTCAATGCGGTGTGGGGGTATGAGGCCTACGACCCCAACCTGGTCCAGGTCCATATCAGCGGGCTGCGCCAGAAGCTGGAGGCGCACGGGCCGCGGATCCTGCACACCGTGCGCGGGATCGGCTACCGGCTGCAACTGTCGGCCTCATGACCGCCACCCCGTCACTGCGGCGCCGCTTGACGGTGATGGCGTTGGGACTGCTCGCCCTATTGATGCTCACCATGGGCCTGGTCATCAATGCGACCTTGAGCGCGCTGGCCAACCACAGCCTTCAAGAGCGGCTGTCGACCGCCACGAAGCGCGCTGATTCCCTTGTAGCACTGGGGATTTCCGCCGACCAACTGGCCGAACAGCTCAACGGTGGCGTCATCGGCGCGCTGGTGGTCACGGCGGACGGTGCCAGCTACGGCGACCCCGCGATCGAACCCGATGCGACCAGCGGATCAAGGTATCCGCCTCCACCCCTGGAGCCTGACGACACCGCGACGGTGTTGGTGCATCCGCTGGCCAACGGCGACCGGGTGATTCTGGTCGCCGACACCACCGAGGCGGTCGAGACGCTGCACCGGTTGCAGCACCTGATGACCGAAGCCGGGCTGGGAACCCTGGCCGTGGCGGCGATCCTGCTGGCCGGGGTGAGCCGCGCCATGCTCGCGCCGCTGGACCGGCTCACCGATCTGGCCCGGGATATCACCACCGGGGACCGGGGCCGGCGCCTGCGGCCCGACCGGCCGAAAACCGAACTCGGCCGCGCCGCAAGCGCTTTCGACGACATGCTCGATGAGCTGGAGGATTCCGAGAAGCGCGCGCAACGGGCCGCCGACGCGGCGCAGCGCGCCGAAGCGGCGGTGCGGCGCTTCCTCGCGGACGCCGCCCACGAATTGCGCACCCCGATCGCCGGCATTCAGGCCGCTGCCGAGCAGATCGCCGGCAATGTCGGCCAGGATGTCGGCGAGGATGCGGTCGACCCGGAAGTGCTCCGCCAGCACCGGCGCGCCACCATGCTGCTCACCGAGGCCCGCCGCGCCACCCGGCTGGTCACCGACATGCTCGACCTGAGCTACATCGACGCCGGTCTGCCACTGGAACTCAAAGATGTCGATCTGATCGGAATCGTCGACACCCAGCTCGAGCGGGCGGCGTTACTGGCCCCGCAACTGAACCTGGCCCGCACCGGCCTGGACACCTTGGCCGTGCGGGCGGACCCCACCCGGCTGGCGCAGATCCTGTCGAACCTGCTGGACAACTCCCGCCGCTACACCCCGCCCGGCGGGCAGATCACCGTCGACGTGCAGCGTGTCGGCGGCGCCGCCGAAGTGACCGTCACCGACACCGGGATCGGCATCCGCGCCGAGGACGCCGAGCGCATCTTCGACCGGCTGGTGCGCCTGGACAGTGCTCGCGGCCGCGACCACGGCGGCGCCGGGCTGGGCCTGCCGATCGCGCGGGCGCTGGCCGACGCGCACGGCGGCCAGCTGACCTGTGTGCCCAGCGACGGCGGCGCCTGCCTCCGGCTGGTCCTGCCGATGATCGGGCCGCGACCGACCGGCTAGCTGCGGCGCAGCAACGGCTGGGTGCTGCAGCGGAACGCGCCGCCCAGCGATCGGCTGACGCGGAAGTCGACATACTCGACGGTCACGCCACGGCGTTTCAGCTGGTCACCGACCCCGCCGAAGGCCGGATCGGTCACATAGACGTCCGGGCTGATCGGCAGCCCATTGGTGATCAGCTCCTTGGCTTGCGGCAGTGAAACCGAAATCCGGTCCCAGGATGCCAACGGCTCCGGAACCCCGTCGAGCAGTGCCTCTTCGCACACCACCATCAGCCCGTCGCGGATCAATCCGAGCGCGCAGTCCAAGTGCAGGATCTGCCGGTTGAGCCGGACGACCTCGACGGTATAGCCCTGTGCGCCGAGGAGTTTCTCCAACCAGCGCGCGCCGAGGTCGTTCGACGCCAGGCCGGAAGTGCCGACGAAGACGTGCTTGCCGAGCACCAGGACGTCGCCCCCCTCCAGGAACGGGCCGGGCCCCAGCGTCGCATCGTCGTCGGCGGTGATCTCGGGAACCGGGACGGCGAGATAGCTGCAGGCCGCGGGATACACCCGTTCCAGCATGATGTCGCGCACCGGGAAGATTTCGCGGCGGCGGTGCCGAAACCGAACCGAGCCCTCGATCACGACGTTGCCGACGGTGAAGAACGGGTCTCGCACAAAGAAATTGGCGTACCCGTCGTGAGCTGATTTCTCGGCGGCGGTCAGCATCCGCGGCCGCAGCACCTCCACGCCGTAGCGGCGCAATACCGCCGCGAAATTCTCGCGCTCCTGCTCCCACGCGCGTTGGCGCTGCGGATGTGCGATACCGAAATCCTGCCCGCCGGAGACATTTTCGGATTCGCCGGGCGGCAGGAACGCCAGTTCGGACACCGGAATATGTTCCGGCAGCGCCAGTTCGGATTGTGCCAGGACCACGGTGCGCAGCGGCGCGAACTCGCTCTCGACAAAGACCGGCGGGTTCTCGGACATGTCTGCGGGGTGCCGGTGCTACGGCTGCACGTAGCCCGGTGGGTTGACGGTGTCCACCCACAGGTCCACGCCCAGGTCGGAGCCGGGGACGCAGTCATAGACTGACAGGTCGGTGACGCCGGACTCGAGCAGCACGTCCTCGCAGAGCAGCGAGTTGCCGGTGTAGGAGCCGGCCGGGCGGGTCAAAATCGCGTAGGCGGCGTCGGCGTACACCTCGGGTGTGCGGGCCCGGGCCATCGCCTCGTCGCCGCCGAGCAGGTTCTGCACCGCGGCGGTGGCGATCAGGGTGCGCGGCCACAGCGTGTTGGACGCGATCTGGTGCTCGCGCAGCTCTTCGGCCATGCCCAGCGCGCACAGCGTCATCCCGAACTTGGCCATCATGTACGCGGTCGGCTTGAGCCACTTGGACTCCAGCCGGATCGGCGGGGACAGGGTGAGGATGTGCGGGTTGTCCCGGCCGATCATGTGCGGGATGCAGGCCTGTGACACCGCGTACGTGCCGCGTACCTCGATTTCGTTCATCAGGTCGAAGCGTTTCAGCGGCACCTCGAGGATCGACCCGAGGTTGATCGCCGAGGCATTGTTGACGCAGATGTCGATCCCGCCGAACCGCTCGACGGCCGCCGCCACGGCAGCGGTCACCGAATCGCCGTCGCGGATGTCGCCGACGATCGGCAGTGCCTGCCCGCCGGCGTCCTCGATCTCGGCGGCCGCGGTGTAGATGGTCCCGGACAGCTTCGGGTGCGGTTCGGCGGTTTTGGCGATCAGCGCGATGTTGGCGCCATCGCGCGCGGCCCGCTTGGCGATCGCCAGGCCGATCCCGCGGCTGGCACCCGAGATGAACATGGTCTTACCGGAGAGTGGTCCTGGGGTTGGCATGGGTGTCACCCTATGCCGCCGTGCGGCGCGCGGTGAGCGTGCCGGGCAGATGGGTGATGGGTGACGGCGGCTGACGCCGCTTGGGCGGTTCCCGGCATGCCCAGGCCGGCTTACGCCGTAAACTAGGTGACCATTCGGCACGCTTGCGGCGACGTGATGACTCGGCCGATCAGAGCCTGCGGGTGCAGTGAAAAGGAAGTGGTCCGGTTGGATGCCGACGATCTCGATGGCCAGCGGCTGCTGGACGCCGAGGTAACCGGCAGTGGCGACGGTCAGCGCCCGCCGTCACAGCTGAGCCGCGACGGGATCCTGGAGATGGCGATCGACTTCATCGACCGCCACGGCCTGGCGAAGCTGACCATGCGTGCGCTGGGCGCGGCCTGCGGCGTCGAGGCGATGGCGCTCTACCGCTACGTGCACGGCCGCGGTGACCTGCTGACCGGGGTCGTCGACCACATCATCGACCGGCTCTATGCCGACCAGCTCGCCGCGCGGCGACAAGAAGACGGCTGGCAGGACTACCTGATGCGGCTGGCGCACGGAGTGCGCCAGATCGCCCTCGACCATCCGGAGGTCTTCCCACTGGTCGCCACGCAGGCTCCCGAGGCGCCGTGGGTTCGGCCGCCGCTGCGCAGCCTGCGCTGGATGGAAAGCTTCCTCGACACGCTGATCTCCTACGGATTCGACGACGGCGCCGCGGTGGTCGCCTACCGCTCCTACACCACGTTCCTGATCGGGCACCTGTTGTTGGAGGTCTCTGAGCATGGGGCGGAGCTGCATCCCGAGGAGGCGCTGCTGGAGGACAGCGTCCGGCCGGTGCGCGACCTGACGAGTTATCCGCACCTGCAGCGGTTGCAGCCGATGCTGTCCCAGGACCACAGCAGCGCCGAATTCGAAGAGGCGCTAGAAGCCATGCTTGACCGGCTCGAACTGCTGCTTGCCCGACACTGAGCCACAGGTTTACGACGTAAACACCGTGGGTATGTTGTGTTGTGCATCACACGGTTGGCGCGCATCGGGAGGAGCGTCGCATGGGACTGACGGACAAGGCGAGAAACGCCGCGCAGCATGCTGCGGGCAAGGCCAAAGAGGCCGCCGGGAAGGCGACCGGCAATGACGAGCTGAAGAACGAGGGCAAGGCCGACCAGGGCAAGTCCAGCCTGAAGAAGGCCGGCGAGCACATCAAAGACGCCTTCCGGGGCTGAGGCACCCGAGAATGCGCATCTCGCGCCGGGCGGCGGCACCGCCCGGCGACAACATCGTGCCGGGCGGAAACGGGGGGCGGCAGATGGTGTGGCGATTCATTCGGCCGGTGGGGTTGGCCGTGCTGTGTGTGGGGGCGATCGTGTTGCTCGCACCGGTGTCGATCTCCGACGGCGATGGCGGTTCGATCGGCTGCGGCAGCATCGCGGCGACGGATATCTCTGGCGCCTTGGACGCCAACGCCAAGAGCGTGGCCACCGTGTTGGTGGCCACTCAGGGTGTCCCGCACACCAACTACGTCGCCGGCTGCCAGTCCGCACTGTCGAGCCGGCGCGCCTTGGTTGTGACGCTGGTGGCCCTCGGGCTCGTCGCCGCCGCCGTCGGGTTTACAACGTAAACGAACTGGCGTAGCTTCATCCGCATGCTGTTCGGTTTACGCCGTAAACTCGGTCGCTGCGCGGTATGGCGCGGCCGGGGGGCGGCGTCGGATCCGGCGGGAACGGCAGCGGCCGCTACGTCGGCGACGGGCCATCCCGCCGAGGACGCACTTGCCTACGTGGTGGCTCCTCATGACGACGAGGTGCGCGTCGTTCTGGAACGCACCGGCTCAGCGCTGCTGGTCTGCGCGGGCGGCAGCGTCGACGCATCCAACGTGGCCGTCTGGCGCCAGCTGATCGGCGAGGCCGCCGCGATTACTGCCGCACCGGGCCCGCTGGTCGTCGATACCAGCGGGCTGGAGTTCATGGCCGTCTGCGCCTTTGCCGCATTGGCCGAGGAAGCGACCAGCTGCCGGCGCCGGGGCGTCCGGCTCTGCCTGGTCAGCAGCCAACCGATCGTCGGCCGGGTCATCAAGGCGGCAGGCTTCGATGGCGAGCTGTCGTTCTGCGCCACGCTCGACGAGGCGCTCGACGACGCGCCGCGGGAAGACCCCGGGCCGGTCGATGGGTCCAGCGCCTGACGCTGGTCACCCGGCCCGGATGTCAGCGACCACCGCATCGGTCAGCCGGATGAGATCCGCCGGCGCCACGGCCACGTCCCAACCGCGTTGGCCGGCGCTGCACAGCACCCGATCGAAGTTCGCGGCCGAGGCGTCCACGACCGTCGGCAGTGCCTTTCGCTGGCCGAACGGCGAGATCCCGCCCAGCACGTAACCGGTCGCTCGTTGGGCCGCCGCGGGGTCGGCCATCGCCGCCTTGGATGCGCCGAGCGCGGTGGCGACGGCTTTCAACGACAGCTTCGCCGGCACCGGCAGCACCGCGACCGCCAGGCCGCGCGGCACGGTGACGACCAGCGTTTTGAAGATCTGCTCGGGTCGCACCCCAGCCGGCCCTGCGGTGGCGAGCTGCTCGACGGCCTCGGCTCCGAACGAGCGCTGGTCGGGTTCGTGACGGTAGCGCAGCACTTCGTGCGGTACCTGCGCGGCGATCAAGGCGGCGATGGCCCGGGTTGCCGCGCGACTCACCGGGCCAGGATAACGGCGGGAAATAGCGTCATCGCCGACGCTGTTGAGCAAGGCAGCGCGCGGCCACCACGCGCAGCCGATGTCCACAGTCCTAGGATCGGAGGGAGTCCGGGTGTCAACGGCGATCGGTCTGCTGGAAATCGAGCCATCGACGGTTGTGGGCACCGCGACAGAAGGGACTGCAGCGATCACGATGGCTGACGGCGACAGTGCGACCCAAACCGGGACCGAGACTGCGGCAGAGACAACGGTCCCGATTCGTTCCGATGAGACCGACGAGCAGCTGACGGCGCGCTTCGAGCGTGACGCGATCCCGATGCTCGACCAGCTCTACGGCGGTGCGCTGCGGATGACGCGCAATCCGGCGGACGCCGAGGACCTGCTGCAGGAGACCATGGTCAAGGCCTACGCCGGGTTCCGGTCTTTTCGGGAGGGCACCAACCTCAAGGCGTGGCTGTACCGCATCCTGACCAACACCTACATCAACAGCTACCGCAAGAAGCAGCGCAAGCCCGCCGAATACCCGACCGACGAGATCACCGACTGGCAGCTGGCCGCCACCGCCGAGCACACCTCGACGGGTCTGCGGTCGGCGGAGGTCGAGGCTTTGGAGTTGCTGCCCGACACCGAGATCAAAGAGGCGTTGCAGCAGCTTCCCGAAGAATTCCGGATGGCGGTGTACTACGCCGACGTCGAAGGGTTCCCGTACAAGGAGATCGCCGAGATCATGGATACGCCGATCGGCACGGTGATGTCGCGCCTGCATCGCGGCAGGCGCCAGTTGCGCAGTCTGTTGGCCGACGTCGCCAGAGACCGCGGGTTCATCCGTGACGGCCAGGCATCGGAGGAGGTGTCGTCGTGACCGAGTACACCGGAGAGTGCGCTACGCCGGATCCCGACCGGCCGGTCACCGACTGTTCCCAGGTCATCGCCGAGGTATGGACGCTGCTGGACGGTGAGTGCACCGCAGAGACCAAGGCGAAGCTGCGCCGGCACCTCGAGGAGTGCCCGGGTTGCCTGCGCCATTACGGGGTCGAGGAACGGATCAAGGCGTTGATCGCCCGCAAGTGCAGTGGCGAAAAGGCGCCCCGCCAGCTCTACGAGCGGGTCCGGCTGGAGATCAGCCGCACCACGATCATCCACCGCGACGGCTAGGGCCGGGCCGGCGACGGCCCCGACAGCGTGTTAAGCGTTGGGGCGCTTGCCGTGGTTGGCTTTGCTGTGCTTGCGATCGCGCTTCTTGCGGCCACGCTTTGCCATGATTGACCCTCCTAGCAGGTATTCCGGCTGGACAGTCTCTCACACCGGTGGCGGGGCCTTGGATTTGACCGGCCCCGCCACCGATTGCGCGCACCTCAGTGGAAGGACCGCGCCCCCGCCAGGGTCTGCGGCACGGGTGCGGCCGGGGCGCCGGCCGTGGGAGCGCCGAAGGCCGGCGGAGTTCCTGGCGGCGGCGTCCCGACCGCGGGCGCCCCGGGCACGCCCCCCGCAGGCGGGGTCAGCGAACTGACGTCGCTGGGCATGATCGAGCCCACCCCGGGCACCACGCGGTTCAGCATGCCGTTGAGCGCCTGCAGGAAGGAGTTGGCGGCGTTCACACCGGCCGCCGAGCTGCCGGCGGCCGGTCCGGGCGCACCGGGCAGCGCCGGCGCACCGATCGGGGCCGGGAGCGGCATCGGGTCATCGACCAGGGCCGGGGCGGCCTTGGCGGAGGCGACACCGAACCCCAGGGAGGCCAGGGTCATGGCGGCTGCGCACACCAGGGGCAACCGGACTCGCGGGTTTGCAAAACGGTTCTCAGACAACGCGTACTCCTCAGCTCGACTTCGATTCGTCCCCCGCGTCACGGCCAATACGTCACGCGTTAGAAACACTGGAGTAACGGTGCTATGCAATTGTCACAGTAGAAACACGACACGGTCACGGATCCAACTCTCTAGATCCGCTTAAGTGTCTTGGAGTTCGCTTAATCGGCGCTGCGGGCGGACACCGCGGGGCGCCAAGTGCGCGCCCCGCTCAACGACGCAGCGGGGTTGTGGTTCCATAAGACGAAGAATTTTTGGGTGATCAGGGAATCGTTGACTGGTGATGAACGAGGTGAAGATGGCCGAGGACGTTCGCGCGGAGATCGTGGCCAGCGTGCTCGAGGTCGTGGTCCACGAGGGCGAACAGATCAACGAGGGCGACACCGTGGTGTTGCTGGAGTCGATGAAGATGGAGATCCCCGTGCTGGCCGAGTCCGCGGGCACCATCAGCAAAGTGGCCGTGAAGGTCGGAGATGTCATCCAGGCCGGCGACCTCATCGCCGTGATCAGCTGAGCGCAGCTTTCCCATGGCGTGACATGAGCCATGTCCACCCTCGGTGACCTGCTTGCCGAACACACCGTTTTGCCGGGCAATGCGGTGGACCACCTGCATGCCGTGGTCGGGGAGTGGCAACTACTGGCGGACCTGTCGTTCGCCGACTATCTGATGTGGGTGCGCCGCGAGCCGGCGGCCGGCGGCGCACTGGTGTGCGTCGCACAGTGCCGGCCCAACACCGCGCCCACGGTGTTGCTCACCGACGCCGTCGGAACCGTCGCCGACGCGGAGTCGCTGCCGCTGGTGGCTGGGGCGTTCGAATCGGGCGTTATCGGCCGGGCCAGCCCGGAAGACGCTGCCGGGCAACGCAGTACCGAGGCCGTCCCGGTGCGCCACGGCGACCGGGTGGTGGCCGTGCTCACCCACCAGACCGCATTGACCGGCGGGCGCGAATCCAGCCGGCTGGAGGCGGCCTATCTGGACTGCGCGGCGGACCTGGTGCACATGCTCTCCGAGGGCACCTTCCCCGACGTCGGCGACATCGCGGTGTCGCGTTCGAGTCCGCGAGTCGGTGACGGCTTTATTCGCCTCGGCGTCGACGGCACGGTCAGCTATGCCAGCCCGAACGCGTTGTCGGCCTACCACCGGATGGGGCTGGCCGCCGAACTCGCCGGCCACAACCTGGTCGCCGTCACCCGGCCACTGATCTCCGACCCGTTCGAGGCACACGAGTTGGCCGAGCATGTCCGCGATTCGCTGGCCGGCGGATCGAGCATGCGGTTCGAGGTTGATGCGGCCGGTGCGGTGGTGCTGCTGCGCACCCTGCCGCTGATCGTGCACGGCCGGCCGGCCGGCGCCGCCGTGCTGGTCCGCGACGTCACCGAGGTGAAACGCCGTGACCGGGCGCTGCTGTCCAAAGACGCCACGATCCGCGAGATCCACCACCGGGTGAAGAACAACCTGCAGACCGTGGCGGCGCTGCTGCGCCTGCAGGCTCGCCGCACCACGAACACCGAAGGACGCGACGCGCTCCTGGAATCGGTGCGGCGGGTCTCCTCGATCGCGCAGGTGCACGAGGCGCTGTCGATGTCGGTCGACGAGGTGGTCAACCTCGACAAGGTGATCGACCGGATCCTGCCGATGATGAACGACGTCGCCAACGTGGACACTCCGATCCGGGTGGCCCGAACCGGAACACTCGGGGCGCTCGACGCCGACCGGGCGACCGCCCTGGTCATGGTGATCACCGAGCTGGTGCAGAACGCGATCGAGCACGCCTTCTCCGCGGACGCGGATCGGCGCAGTGTGACGATCCGGTCCGAACGGTCGGCGCGCTGGCTCGACGTGGTGGTGCGCGACGACGGGCACGGCCTGCCCGCCGGGTTCCGCCTGGAGACCTCCGACCGGCTGGGCCTGCAGATCGTCAACACCCTGGTGTCGGCGGAGCTGAGCGGTTCGCTGACCGCGCGTGATGCCCCCGGCGGCGGCACCGAGATGGTGCTGCGGATTCCGGTCGGCAGCCGGCGGACCCGTCCGGCGCCGTGAGCACCTGGGGTGCCCGGCGCAAAACGACGCGGCCCCGACCTGGTCGGAGCCGCGTCGCAAGTTGCCCGCTGGGATCAGACCCCGCTGCGCGCCCGGGTCCGGGCGTTGCGGCGCTTGAGTGCACGCCGCTCGTCCTCGCTCATGCCGCCCCACACGCCGGCGTCCTGGCCGGTCTCCAGCGCCCAGGTCAGGCACTCGGTGACCACCGGACACCGGGCGCAAACCTGCTTAGCGGAAGCGATCTGGGCGAGTGCCGGCCCGCTGTTTCCCACCGGGAAGAACAGCTCCGGGTCCTCGTCGCGACAGACCGCCTTGTGGCGCCAATCCATAAGTCTCCAACTCCTCACTGTAGAGCGCAGCAGGGCGCACCCTTGTTTTTCGACTGTTAATAAGCGGCGGCAAGAAATGAATACGGCTTGCATCCGATCGCTCGATCGTTTCACAGCCTGGACAGATGTCAAGAGTGTGCCTTATCACGTGGCCAACGTCACGCGTGCGTGGGGCTGCTCCCAGGCCGGCCGCCGATGTGTACTACAGTGGGTTCAACTGTGTGCTCCGCGGCCGCGCGAAATATCATCCGCGCAGGTCAGCGGAGTTTTTTGCTGGGGGAGCGACGACGGTGAGGGCGTCGGGCACCGCGCGGAACGTCATCGTAGTGCGCAGCCCCAGGTACTCCCCGTCGATCTGGGTGGCGATCGGCGTGTCGCCGGCGTCGATGCGCAGTGCGGTCACGTTGTCGTCCCGGATGAGCTGCTTGGCGCGAATCTTCGGCCGCTTCGACAGCATCTGCCGGACCAGCCGCAAGGTGGGCAGCACCCTCATGCTGGTCGTCGCGAACACCCCCATCCCGGACTCGAACGTGGTGTCGGGGTTGGTCCACACGCAGCGCTCGTCGGCATAGGTCCACGGGCTGCAGTTGGAGACGAACACGAAGTGCACCCCGGCAACCGGCTCGTCGTCGCCCAGCTGCAGCGTCAACGTCGGCGCCCGGCGCGTGGTGGCCAGTACGGCCGGAACCGCCGCGCGGACGTAGCGCAGCGCGGTGACGGCATGGCCCTTTTCGCGTTCGGCTTCGACGGCGGCCACCACCTCGGCGTCGACGCCCATCCCGGCGTTGAGCACCGACCACCGCTCGCCGCAGTCGATCAGCCCGATCCGGCGCCAATTCGGTTGCCCGCCAGGGCCATTGATCAATTCGATCAGTTGGGTGGTGGCCACCGTCGGGTCGGCGGCGATCCCCAGCGAACGGGCGAACACGTTCGCCGAGCCGCCGGGCACCACCGCCACCGCGGGCAGGTGCTTCGGCGGCGCTGAACCGGGTTTTCCGAGGAGGCCGTTGACCACACCGTGCACGGTGCCGTCGCCGCCGTGCGCGATGACCAGGTCCACGCCGTCACGGGCCGCGGCCTGGCTGATTTCGATGGCGTGGCCGCGGTAGTCGGTGTGCACGACGCTCAGGTCGAGCCGGCTCTTGAGTGCGTAGGCCAACAGGTCCCGTCCGGCCGCGGTCGTCGAGGTGGCATTGGGATTGACGATCAGCACGGCACGCACGGGGTACCAGTCTATGGGCATCGGGGCGATAACAGGGCCGTGGTTAGGCTGGCGGCGTGAACGCTGTCGCTGACCCGCCGCGCGCCGTGCGGGGCGCGGGCCTGATCGTCGCAGTACAGGGGGCGGTCGGGCTGGCGGTGGCCGTGGTGCTGGTGGTGCGCGCAGTGGCCGGAGCCGATCAGCGGCTGGTCAACGGCTACGGCACCGCGGCGTGGTTCGCGCTGGTCGGGGCTGCGGTGCTGGCCGCCGGCGCGGGGTTGCTGCGGGGCCGGCGGCTCGGCCGCGGCATCGCGGTGTTCGTCAACCTGACCCTGTTGCCGGTGGCCTGGTACCTGGGAGTCGGCTCGCAGCGGTGGGGCTACGGCGCGGTGGTGGGCGTGGCGGCGGCGGCGGTACTGGCGGCGCTGTTCAGCCCGGCGGCGCTGCGTTGGGCGGCGCAACGCCCAGCGCGGACAGGATCGTAGCGAACTTCGTCACGGTTTCGGCCAGCTCGTCGTCCGGATCGGATTCGGCGACGATTCCGCCACCGGCATGGGCCAGCGCAGATCGCCGGTCGGCGGACAGTTGCGCGCAGCGGATCGAGACCACCCACCGCCCGTCGCCGACGGCATTGCACCAACCGACCGCCCCGGCGTAGAAGCCCCGGTCGCCTTCCAGCCGCTCGATCAGGTCGAGCGCGGCCGCCGTCGGGAACCCGCCGACCGCCGCGGTCGGGTGCAGCGCCAGTGCCAAATCCAGTGCGGTGGTGGCGGTGTCGCGGAGCCGGCCGGTGATCGGGCTGCTCAGGTGCCAGACCGCGGCGGTGCCGGTCAGCCGCGGCGCCGGTGCGATGTCGAGTTCGGTGCACAGCGGTTCGAGCGCGGTGCGCA
>NZ_LZJK01000075.1 GCF_001667945.1 Mycolicibacter sinensis
GATCACCGCCGGGGCTGACGGCACGGCAGGCGGCACAACCGGGGCCACCACCGGAGGAGGGGCGACCGCAGCCGGTGCTACCCGAGCCGCCCCGCCCACCGCCGCCGCCGCCAATCGGTCCGGTGATGATCGGAATCGGAATCGGGAACGGGATCACCGCCGGGGCTGACGGCACGGCAGGCGGCACAACCGGGGCCACCACCGGAGGAGGGGCGACCGCAGCCGGTGGTTCCGGAAGCACCGGGGCCACAGCGGGTTTGGGCAACGGTGCCTGCGGCGGGGGAGACGTCGGCGCCGGTGGCGGACACACCGGTAGCAGCCATCCCGGCGGTGAATCCGGGGCCGGTGGCGATGCCGGCTCTGGTGGTAGTGGTTCCGGTGGTACCGGTTCTGGTGGAACCGACTCGGGCGGGAGCGGTTCGGGTGGTACCGGTTCTGGTGGAACCGACTCGGGCGGGAACGGTTCGGGCAGCAACGATTCCGGCGGAAGCCATTCCGGCGGTAGCGGTACCGGTGGAGATGAGGGCAGTGCGGGCGGTTCCGGCACCAGCCCCGGCGGGTCGGGTAGCGGCAGCGACTCGGGCGGTTCCGACGACAGCGGGGCCAGTGGTCATCCCGGCGGTTCCGGTGGCACATCCGGCGGCTCGGGCAGCACGGGGTCGGGCAGTGACGCGGGCGCGTCCGAGGGCAGTGGATCTGGCAGTGGTGGCTCCGGTGGCGATTCGAGTAGCTCGGGGAGTGGCGGATCCGGCAGTAGTGGGTCGGGTACGGAGTCGGGAGGTACCGGCGGCAGTGGATCCGGCAGCAGCTCCGGAGGTTCGGACAGCAGCGGTTCCGGCGGTGGGCTGGGCGGGAGCTCCAGCGGCGGCGGCTCCAGCTCGTCGGACTCCGGTGGCGGCTCCAGCGGTGGCTCGAGCGGCGGATCCAGCAGCGGCGCCAGCGGTGACTCGGGCGGCGGATCCAGCGGCGGCTCGGGCGGTCACTGACCGAACCGACGCGCCAACGCTTTTCGGTCCAGCTTCCCGATCCCCAAGCGCGGCAGCGCATCCACGATGTGCAACTCACGGGGCGCTGCCGTGGCGTCCAGCGATTCTGCGACGTGGGCGCGCAACGCCTCCAGGGTCGGCGGCTTAGCACCCGCCACCACCACCGCGGCCGCGACCCGCTGCCCCAGCCGATCGTCGGCGACCGGAAACACCGCGCAGTCGGCGACCGCCGGATGGGTTGCCAATACGGCTTCCACCGGGCCGGGTAGCACGGTCAGCCCGCCGGTGCTGATCGCGTCGTCGGCGCGCCCCAGCACGCTCAAGCGTCCCGAAGCATCCAGGGCGCCAACGTCGTTGGTGTGAAACCACCCTGGTTCGGCGAACGGGTCGGGGTCGACGCGATTGCGGTAACCCCGGGCCAGCGTCGGCCCTCCGATCGCGATCCGCCCATCGGCACCGATCCGTACCCGAACCCCCGACAGTGGCACGCCATCGTAGACGCAGCCCCCGGCGGTCTCGCTCATGCCGTAGGTGCGCACCACTCGCACCCCCGCACCAGCCGCAGCGTCCAGGATCGGTTGCGGCGCCGGCCCGCCGCCCAGCAGCACCGCGTCCAGTTCGGCCAGCGCCGCCGTTGCGGCCGGAGCCGTCAGCGCTTTGGCGAGCTGAGTGGCCACCAGGGAGGTGTAGCGCCGCCCGGACCCGAGTTCGGCGACCGCCGCCGGCAGCCGGCAAACGTCGAAACCCGCTGCCACGTCGAGCTGCACCGGGGTGGTGCCGGCCATCAGGCTGCGCACCACCACCTGGATTCCGGCGATGTGGTGCGGCGGCAACGCCAGCAGCCAGCGGCCCGGGCCACCCAGCCGATCCTGGGTGGCGGCCGCGCTGGCCTGCAGCGCCGCGGCGGTCAGCAGCGCCCCCTTGGGCACCCCGGTGGTTCCCGACGTCGTCACCACCAGCGCGACGTCGTTCTCGACCGGCTCTCCCACCCGCAGCGCGGTCAGGACCGACGGATCAGCGTCGGGAGCAACCGGGGTCAATGCGGCGTCGTGGCCGTCCAGGACGGCCGCCACGGCGGGTAACAGCGTGGACACCGCACCGTCGGGTGGCACGACCAGCGCACGCAGGCCGGCTATGGGGTCCCTCCGCTGGTGGGGGCGTCGTCCAGCAGCCAGCCCTTGGCGGCCAACCGCTCCCGCACCCGCTCGACGTCCTCCGGGGCGGGCAGTTCGTTGGTCAGGCGCGCGATGAGCACCCCGATGTCGATGCGGTCGAATTCACCGCGACCGATCAGTTCCCCGGCGACCGCTTTGACCTCGTCGTTGGTCAGCCGCCGGGACAGCAGCGCCAGCAGCGGCACGTAGTCGGTCTGCGGGACGCCGTCGGGATATCCGGCGCGCAGCCAGGCCACGATCGAGGTGAGAAATTTGTTCATACTCAACTTCCCCGCGCCGAGGCTTATGTCGGGATCGATATTACGTCTATTCGAGGCCGAAGACGTCGTCCCAGCCGCCCCAGTCGTCCCACTGCCAGCCGATGCGGTGCTCGATGAAGTCACGCGCGATGAACAACACCCCGGCCAGCACCGCCACCGACAACAGCGTGAAGACCGCCCACCGCAGCACGTTCAGTGCCCGCGGGTGCCCGGTGGGGCCGTCCGCGGCGGCGCCCAGGCGTACCCCGATTGCGAAGAGTGCGGGCAGCGCGGTGCCGATCAGCAGACCGAAGATCAGGATCTTGGCGGTGGCCACATAGTTGAACCAGGTGCTGAGCGTGTTCATGCGCCGATCTCCTCCGCGCCGACATCACCTGACGATCCGGACACTGGGTGCGGTTGCGGCGCAACGACATCCAGACCGTCGGTCATGTGGTTACCCCAGTCGGCGGTGACGTTGGTGTGATCGACCGGGACTTTGCGGGACTGCTGCCAGATCAGCGCCGACACGCCCACCAGCAGGACCAGCCCGACGATGGTGCCCGGGTAGCCGCCGATGGTGTGGATCACCCGGTAGGTGAGCGCCCCGATGGCGCCGGCCATCGGAAGGGTGACCAGCCACGCCGTCGCCATCCGGCGGGCCACCGTCCAGCGCACCTCGCCGCCGGGTTTGCCCAGCCCCGAGCCCAGCACCGAGCCGGTCACCACCTGGGTGGTCGACAGCGAGTAGCCGAAGTGACTGGAGAGCAAAATAATGGCCGCCGATGACGATTCGGCGGCCATGCCCTGCGGGGATTCGATCTCCACGAGCCCCTTGCCCAGGGTTCGAATCACCCGCCAGCCACCGAAGTAGGTGCCGGCCGCCATCGCCAGCGCACAGCTCACGATCACCCACAACGGCGGCATCACGTCGGTCTTGCGGGCGGCGCCATAGGAGATCAGCGCCAAAAAGATGACGCCCATCGTCTTCTGGGCGTCGTTGGTGCCGTGCGCCAGCGACATCAGGGCGGCCGAGAAGACCTGGCCGCGGCGGAACTCCCGCCGGGTGCGCCGGGGGGAGACGTTGCGAATCAGCCGGTAGACCAGCCAGGTCCCGACGGTGGCGACCAGGGTGGCGGCCAGCACGGCCACCACGGTGGGGACCAGCACCTTCGACACCACGCCGTCCCAGCGCACGCCGGACCCGCCGGCCGCGGCGAGCATCGCGCCGACCACCCCGCCGATCAGCGCGTGCGACGAGCTGGACGGGATGCCGAACAGCCAGGTCAGCAGGTTCCAGACGATGCCGCCGACCAGACCACCGAACATGATCTCCAGCGTCACCAGATGGGTGACCACCAGATCTTTGGCGATGGTCGCCGCGACCTGCGTCGACAGGAACGCACCGATCAGATTCAGGGTGGCGCAAAGCGTCACGGCGGTTTTCGGCTTGAGGGCGCCGCTGGCGATCCCGGTGGCGACGGCGTTGCCGGTGTCGTGGAAGCCGTTGGTGAAGTCGAAAGCCAGGGCGGTGATCACGACCGTGATCAACAAGAACAGCTCCAAGGTCACCGGGCGAATTTTTGCAGCTGCCCGCCCGCCTTGTCGAACCGGGTTACTTCGCTTTCGCCCCGAGTAGGTACCAGCCGAAGTGATGGCCCAGGAAGTCGCGAGCGATGAACAACACCCCGATGACCACCACGGCCAGCACTACCAGGAAGATCGCCCAGCTGAGCGCGAGCAGCGCCGGCCGCTTCGCGCTCGCGGTGCCATCAGCGGTGGCGGAGACGCTGCTGCCGATCGCACTGACCCGCACCCCGACCGCGAACAGCGCCGGCAGTGCCCCGCCGACCAGCAGCCCGAATACCAGGATTTTGAGGGTTGCGGCGTAGTTGAACCACTCGCTCATGACCGGACGACTTCGCGGGCGGAGGGGTCGTCGCCGGTGACGACGGTCAGCTGCGGCACTTCCGGGTCGGCGTCGAACGCTGTCCGCAGGGCCTGCTCCACCAGCGGGCTCTGCGCCGGTGCCGGGACGTGACCGTCCAAATTGGCCAGGCCGCCGGTCAGGGTGCCGTCCCATTCGGCGTTGACGTTGTTGTGGTCGATGCGCGCCCGGCGGGAGCGCAGCCAGATGGCCAAGGTGGCGGTGATCAGCAGCGCCACGCCGACGATGATCCCGGGGTAGCCGCCGATCCCGTGCACCAGCCCGTAGGCGCCGGAGCCGACCGCGCCAGCCATCGGCAGCGTCACCAGCCAGGCCGAGACCATCCGGCCGGCGACGCCCCAGCGGACCTGTGCGCCCGGCTTGCCGACACCGCTGCCCAGCACCGACCCGGTGGCGACCTGCGTGGTCGACAGCGAATAGCCGAAGTGGCTGGACAGCAGGATGACCGCGGCGGCGGCCGATTCGGCGGCCATGCCCTGCGGGGGTTTGATCTCGACCAGGCCCTTGCCCAGGGTGCGGATGATGCGCCAGCCGCCGGTGTAGGTGCCGGCCGCCATCGCGAGCGCGCAGCTGACGATCACCCACAGCGGCGGCAGGGTCTCGGACTTGCTCACCGCGCCGTAGGACATCAGCGCGAGGAAGATCACTCCCATGGTCTTCTGCGCGTCGTTGGTACCGTGCGCCAGCGAAACCAGCGCGGCCGAGCCGATCTGGCCGCGCCGGAACATCTTCTCGGAATGCTTTTCGTCGACCCCGCGGGTCAGCCGGTAGACCAGCCAGGTGCCGACCGAGGCGATCAGCGTGGCGATCACGGTGGCCACCACCGCCGGAACCAGCACCTTGGAGACCACACCGCTCCAGATCACCCCGTGCCCGCCGACGGCGGCGATCATCGCCCCCACGATGCCGCCGATCAGGGCGTGCGAGGAGCTGGACGGGATACCGAGCAGCCAGGTCAGCAGGTTCCAGACGATGCCGCCGACCAGGCCGGCGAAGACCAGCTCCAGGCTCACCAGGTGGGCGTCCACCAGACCCTTGGCGATCGTCGCCGCCACCGCGGTCGACAGGAACGCGCCGAGCAAGTTCAGGCACGCCGACAGCGTGACTGCCGCCTTGGGCTTGAGCGCACCGCTGGCGATCGACGTTGCCATCGCGTTGCCGGTGTCATGGAAGCCGTTGGTGAAGTCGAAGGCGAGCGCCGTGACCACCACGATGATCAAAAGGAACAGATCAAGGCTCACGAGAGCATCACAGCGCCAATTCTGGCGGGCGGCGATGCTGTTGTCTAACGATCATGGGCGCGAAACGCCGCTGTACTTCGAGACGTTCCGAACTGTTCGCCTGCCGTTAACCTTCGGCGCGTTTGTCCTGGCGGGTGTCCCGGCGCAGCGGGTGCTCGGGCGGAACCTCCACGAAAATCAGGGTGGTGCCGTCCGGATCGGTGACATGCATCTCATGCAGCCCCCACGGTTCCCGCCGGGCGGCCCGGGCGATCGGAACGCCGCGGCTCTCCAGTTCGGACTGGGTGGCGGCGACGTCGCGCACCTGCAGCCACAGCGCCCCCGGAAACGGCGCTTGCGGACGCTCCGGGTTGCCGTGGCCGGCCAGCTCGATCAGCGACTGTCCGGCGTAGAACACCATGCCGGCGCCGTAGTCGCGGGCGATCGCCAGCCCCAGCTCGTCGCGGTAGAACCGCAGCGAACGCTGGTAATCGGTAGGCCGGAGCAGCACCCGGCTGGCCAGGATCTCCATCAGTTCTCGACGGGCTCGATCCGGTTCCGCTTGACCAGGGCGGTGGCCCAGCCCGCGTTGAGGTTGTCCAAGGCGCGGAACGCCAGCGCCAGCCGCGGCGCGATGCGGATCGGGCGGTAGCGAGCCGCGTCGATCATCCACTCGCCGGCCTCGTCGGCGGTGAGCGCCGGCTTGCCTTGGAACGCCTCGGTCGGCGCGATCATCGGGGTGGCCACCAGCGGGTAGTACAACGTGGTGGACTGCACGCCGTAGCGGGCCCACTCGCTGTCGATGACCCGGCTCACCGCGCTCAGCGCCGACTTGGAGGCGTTGTACACCCCGAACAGCGGCGAGGAGTCGGTGAAGACGCCCCAGGTGGCGACGTTGATGATGTGGCCGTCGCCGCGCTCGCGCATCCCCGGGGCGAACCCGCGGATCAACCGCAGCGGCGAGTAGTAGTTGAGCTGCATGGTCCGCTCCACGTCGTGCCAGCGGTCCAGGGATTCGGCCAGCGGCCGACGGATGGACCGGCCGGCGTTGTTGACCAGGATGTCCACCCCGCCGAACCGCTCGTCGACGTCCTTGACCAGGGCGTCGACGGCGTCCAGGTCCGACAGGTCGCAGGCGATGGCGTGGGCGGTGCCGCCGGCGTCGGTGATCCGCTCGACGAGCGCCTCGAGGTTCTCCTGGCGCCGGGCCACCGCGATCACCGTGGCCCCCGCTTTCCCGAAGCGTTCGGCGCCGGCCTCCCCGATGCCCGACGACGCGCCGGTCACCAGCACCCGCTTGCCGGTCAGGTCGATCGGCTTGGCACCGGGCCGGTGCATCAGTTGCGCGGCGACCGGGGGGCGCATGGTCGCGAGCGTGAGCTGATCGGTCAGGCGGCGTAACGGGCTCTTGCTCATAAATAGCCACTCTATGCGGGTCTGTGCGGGGCGAAGCGCCCGCTCAGAAGTAGCGCGGGAAGGCGCTCCAATCCGGGTCGCGCTTCTGCAGGAACGCATCACGGCCCTCGACGGCCTCATCGGTCATGTAGGCCAGCCGGGTAGCCTCGCCGGCGAACAGCTGCTGGCCCACCAGCCCGTCGTCGAGCAGGTTGAAGGCGAACTTCAACATGCGTTGCGCCTGAGGGGATTTGCCGTTGATCTCCTTGGCCCACTGCACGCCGGTGGCCTCCAGCTCGGCGTGGTCGACCACTTCGTTGACCGCACCCATCTGATGCATCTGTTCCGCGGTGTAGGGCCGGCCCAAAAAGAAGACCTCGCGGGCGAACTTCTGGCCCACCTGCCGGGCCAGATACGCCGAGCCGTAGCCGCCGTCGAAGCTGCCGACGTCGGCGTCGGTCTGCTTGAACTTGGCGTGCTCGCGGCTGGCCAGGGTCAGGTCGCACACCACGTGCAGGCTGTGCCCGCCGCCGGCCGCCCAGCCGTTGACCAGGGCGATCACCGGTTTGGGCATGAATCGGATCAGCCGCTGCACCTCCAGGATGTGCAGCCGCCCGGCCCGGGCGGCGTCCACCGTGTCGGCGGTCTCGCCGCTCGCGTACTGGTAACCGCTGCGCCCGCGGATGCGCTGGTCCCCGCCGGAGCAGAACGCCCAGCCGCCGTCTTTCGGGGAGGGCCCGTTGCCGGTCAGCAGCACCACGCCGACGTCCGGGGACATCCGGGCGTGATCGAGCGCCTGATACAGCTCGTCGACGGTGTGCGGGCGAAATGCGTTGCGCACCTCGGGGCGGTTGAACGCGACCCGCACCGTGGCGTCGGTGACGTGGCGGTGGTACGTGATGTCGGTCAGGTCGGCGAAGCCGTCCACCGGCCGCCAGATGCTCTCATCGAACGGGTTGCTGCTCACGCCTGCGACCGTACCGGGGCGTCGCCGTTAGGTCGCTGGAGCTTCCCGGAACGTGTCGTGCAGGCTCGCCGCGTAGTCCGGTCCCTGTCCCGGTGCGGTGATCGCATCCAAGCGGGCGATGGCGTCGTCGCTCAAGACGATGTCGGCCACGGCCATGTTCTCCTCCAGGTGCGGGATGGATCCGGTACCGGGAATCAGCAAAGTGTTCGCCGAGGTGGTCAGCAGCCAGGCCAGCCCGATCTGGGCCGGTGTGGCGCCGAGCTCGCCGGCGATCTCACGGACGACGGCATTGTCGGTGACTTTCGGGAGGCCGGGGAACGCCGAGCCCAGCGGGAAGTAGGGCACCCAGGCGATGCCTTCGTCGGCGCAGAAGTCGAGCGTCTCCTCCTGGGTGCGGTCGAGCAGGCTGTAGGCGTTCTGCACGCAGACGATCCCGGCCGGCAGGGCCCGCTGCACCACGTCCAGGCCCACGCTGCTGATGCCGATCGCGGCGATCTTGCCCTCGTCGCGCAGCGCGATCATCTCGGCCAGCTGATCGTCCAGGCCGACGTTCTGGTCGCCCTCCGGGATGGGGGCGGGGCCGAGATCGTAGCGCCGCAGGTTGACCACCGGCACGGTGTCCAAACCCAGTTGGCGCAGGTCGTTTTCGACGGCGGCGCGCAGCTCGGCCGGCTTCTGCGCGGCGGTCAGCGGAACGGGGCCGACGCCGGTGTAGGCGGCGCCGACCTTGCTAACGATGACGAGGTCGTCGCGATAGGGCGCCAAGGCTTTTCGGATCCGGTGATTGACCTCGCCGCCGGCGTAGAAAGAGGCGGTGTCGATGTGGTTGACGCCGAGTTCCAGGGCGCGCCGCAGCACCGCCACGGCGTCGTCGGTGGAGATCCTCTCGTCGAGCTGCATGGCGCCGTAGCCGATGCGGGCCACGTGCTGCGTGCCGATGCGGCCGGGTTGGGGCTGGTCTGTCATGGTGGCTCCTATTGGCGGGAAGTGAGACACTGGACGATATGCGGAGGGTCCTCCGCTTCGGCAGCGTAGCAGAAACGGAGGTTCCTCCGCTTTGGTTGGGAAATGTCGTGCCGATGCGCGCCGCAACCGGGAGCGGCTGTTGGCGGCCGCCGCCGCGGCGTTCGGCGGCTCGGACGGGAGCCCGGTGCCGCTGGAAGCGATCGCCCGCGAGGCCGGGGTGGGGATCGGCACCCTCTACCGCCACTTTCCCAACCGCGAGGCGCTCGTCGAGGCCGTCTACCGCGCCGAGTTGGGCGACGTCGCAGCGGTGGCCGAACAGTTGCTCACCCGCCACCCGCCGAAGGTTGCGCTGCGACGCTGGATGGATCGCTACGCCGGCTTCGTGGCGGCCAAGCGCGGCATGGCGGAATCGTTGCGCGCCATGGTCGAATCCGGTGCCGTGACGACCAACGAGACCCGCGAAAGCATCACCGGCGCAGTCGATCTCCTGTTGCGCGCCGGCGCCGCCGACGGCAGCCTGCGCGCCGACGTGCAGGCCGACGATGTGGTCTCCAGTCTGGTGGGCATCTTCTTGACCAGCGCTTCACCCGAGCAGACCGGCCGCCTGCTGGACTTGCTGGTCGCCGGAGTTGCCGCCACCGCTTGAGTCAGGTGGCTACGGTGGGGACGATGACCATCGACGTCTGGATGCAGCACCCGACCCGTCGCTTCCTGGCCGACGACATGCTGGCGTCCCTGCGTCGCTGGACCGGCGGGTCCATGCCCGAGGATGAGATCCCGATCGAGGCCACCGTGTCGGCGATGGACTCGGCCGGCGTGGATTTCGGGTTGCTCAGCGCGTGGCGTGGCCCCAACGGCATGGACCTGGTGTCCAACGACGAGGTCGCCGGCTGGGTGCGGGCGCACCCGAACCGGTTGGCGGGCCTGGCCACCGTCGACCTGGATCACCCGATGGAGGCCGTCCGCGAACTGCGGCGCCGGGTGCGCGACGACGGGTTTGTCGGCCTGCGGGTGGTGCCCTGGCTGTGGAACGCGCCGCCCACCGACCGGCGCTATTACCCGCTGTTCGCCGAATGCGTCGAGCTCGGTGTGCCGTTCTGCACCCAGGTCGGCCACACCGGCCCGCTGCGGCCCTCGGAGACCGGTCGCCCGATTCCCTACATCGACCAAGTGGCACTGGACTTTCCGGAACTGGTCATCGCGTGCGGGCACGTCGGCTATCCCTGGACCGAGGAGATGGTCGCCGTGGCGCGTAAGCATGAGAACGTCTACATCGACACCTCGGCCTACACCACTAAGCGGCTGCCGGACGAGCTGATCAGGTTCATGAAAACCCGGACCGGGCAACGAAAAGTGTTGTTCGGCACCAACTATCCGATGATCATGCCCGATCATGCGCTCGACGGGCTGGACGATGTCGGCCTCGATGACGAGGCGCGGGCGGATTATTTGCACGGCAATGCCGAGCGGGTGTTCAAGTTGGAGATCGGACACTCGGGCGAATAGCCGCCTTCAACTGGTCAGTCGCATATACGGGTGACTGGCGGAACGGCCATTAACCTTGCTAGCTTTCTGCTCACAGCTCCAACGGAAGTGTGAGCATGGCTTCGGTACCGAGTGATCCCACGAAGCTATCGGTTGATCCGGCGCAGTTGCACGCCCACGCCTCGCGGGTGGCCGACGCGACCGAGGTGTCACGCACATTCGCGGCCAGACACGCCGGCTAGTTGGGCGAATGTGCCGCGGCCTGGGCCGGGTCCTCCGCGGAAGCCCTGGTTGAGTTGAGCGCGCACTGGGAGGCCGCCGACGCGAGGTTGCACGGGCGGGTGCACGCCTTCTCCGAGGCGATGCGTGACGGCGGCCGCCACTACACGGCGATGGAGGAAGAGCACGCCGGCAGGTTCACCGTGCTCGTTCCCCGAGGTACCGGCGCCTCGTAGCGGATGACGATCACCACCGACGGCATTGAGAAGTGGAACCTCGAAACTCTGGACACCGTATTCGAGATCGCCACGGAGCGCTCCGCGCGCAAAGCCGACTTCGGTGCGGCGTTAGGTGACGCCGGCAGCGGACTCAAGGACTGGGAAGGCCACGGCGGCGACGCATTTCGACAGGAGCTGGGCAAGCACCGCGCTGACATTGCCGATCACCAGGGTGAGGCAACCTCGATCGCCAACGCTTTCTACACTGCCCGGGCAGAGGTCGCGGCGTGCAAGACGGAGTGGTCCTCTATCAAATCGGCTGCGGCGAGCAACGATTGGGCGATCAGTCCGGATGGGCGGTTGAGCGGGAAAGTCACGTCCCAGAACCGCCATGACTTCGATGCGCTGCAACGTCGGCTGACCAAGCTGATGGCCGACGCCAGCAGGACCGATCAGGATCTGGCCACCGCCATCCGGGCAGTGGTCGGCGACACCAAGGTCACCGTGGACGGTCGCGCGATATTCGGCCCGCCGATGCCCGACAACGGCACGACGACCGCTCAGCAGGTGCCGCCGACCGGCGCGTCGCGTACCCCGGGCGACGCCGCTGGTGATGCAGCGGCCGGAAGTCTGCCGTGGCTGTTGAATCAGGCGCGGCAGGGTGGTGGCTCCGTCCCCCCGGTGCCGCTGAACCCCAAGGACGTCGAGAGCTTCAAAGTAGCGGCTAGGCAGGTACTGGCCAACGACGGTGTTCCGCCGGATCAGATCGAGGCGCGGATCAACGCGGCCGTGGTCGCCGCCCAACAACCGCTGCCGCGCTATATCCCGCCGGCGCCGCAGCGGGGGCCGGCGCCCGGGTTCGGCGACGGCTTCGGTGACCGGTGGAGAGCCGCCGAACAAGGTGTGAAGAATCTGCTAGGCCAGGGCGGACCGGGCGCCCCCGGTGTGCTGGAATCCTGGGGCGGAATGGCCAAGGGCGTCGGCAGTGCGATGATCAACCCCGTCGGCGCCGGCGTCGCGGAAGTCAAAGAGGCGCTGAGGCGCCCAGTCTCCCGTACTACCTCGGAGAGAAGACCTTCGATGCCGGCTCCGCTGCGGCCACCCTTCCGTTCGCTGGGGAAGGTGCCATGGTCCGGGCGGGGCTTCCGGCCGAGGTCCTTACTCCGGGCGGCGAGCCCGCCGCAGTTCTGCGGGACTGGCACCCCACCGGCGGAATGCCGTCGGCGGAGTTTGAAGCCCGGTTTGGCACCCCAGAACACCGGATCTGGCCGGGCAACGACGGGTTTCCGCCGGGGTACGTACCGCAGCCTGCGCAGCTGCCGGAAGGTTCGATTATCGACCGATTTGGTCCCAACCGTGGCCGCTATCTCGCGCCAGACGGCACGCCATTTTCGGATCGTTCATTGGCTCCCGAATCCGTAGGAGGGAACTACAATAGATACATCGTTACCGGGAAGCCTCTGCCCTCTGGGTGGCAAATTGTAGAAGGGCCGGTTGAGCCGTTCTACGGGCAGACGCCATCACCCGGATCGATTCAATACATGATCGTGGGTCCGATGGCGTAAAAGCGACCGTTAAGGAACTAGTCGATAGGGGGATACTGAATGAATACGGACCGCCCCTCGGACGATAAATCTCGAGAGCTTCAAAGTGAAATAGATCGACTGTCGGAGGAGTTGGGAGTTCGCTCGATTCCCGTCGGGATGCGGACTAATGACGGGCTGAACATATTTGTTGCCGATGATGGCTCCTACCACTTTGCTTGCTACGAACGCGGGAAACTTGGCTTTGACCAAGCAGGTGATCTTGATGACCTTCTTTACTGGTATTGTGAGGACATTGTCACAAGTCAGGCTTCCAAAGCGGTGGGTGACCGCGCGGAACGCTTTGTTTACGAGTACGAGGTGCTAAGCGATTTCAGCGTCGCTTGGTCCAAAAGACGAGTCCGCGAGCTCGCTGAGATGTTCAGAAATGGGCAGCCGGAGGATATTGCGCTACTTCCCGCCATGGGCGAACCATTATGACGACTCGCCGGAAGAGCATGCGTACGTCAAACCTCGGGCATGATCTCAACCGGACGTTCGCTCAAAGGGTCGATTACAATTCCCGTGTCTTTCAGCAGCTCGATTGAGCGGATCGTCTTCATTACGCTCGGGATGTCACCCTCTATCATCAGATAACCGGCGCGATTCTTTAGCGCATAGAATTCTTTTATCGATTCGACGCTACGGAAGACGGGGAAAAATCGCATGCCGTCGCGTTCGAGCAAAAAGAGCTTTTGTTCGCCGTCATTTGTCTCTCCGAAGGGGGTGGAGTAGTAGACACTGGCCTCAGTGGGAGGCGTTCCGGTCTGCTGCTTTTTCCTTTTGAACAGGCCCATGGGCTCCCCTCATCGCGGCAGCGTTGACTCTGACGACCTGCTGATCATAATTACCCGACCACGCGCGCCCACCTGGCGCAACTCACCGCCGCACCGGCACCATAGACCCATGCCGCCGCCCCTGGACGACATCCTCGACCGCCTGCACGTGGTGGCGTTGCCGATGCGCGTTAAGTTCCGCGGTATCACCGTTCGCGAACTGACACTGATCGATGGCCCGGCCGGCTGGGGAGAGTTCGGCGCATTCCCCGAATACGAACCCCCCGAGGCGGCGCACTGGCTGGCCGCCGCTCTGGAAAGCGCCTACCAAAATCCGCCACCAGCCCGTCGTAACCGTATCCCGATCAACGCGACCGTCCCCGCCGTCGACGCCGCCGAAGTCCCCGAGGTGCTGGCACGATTCCCCGGCGCAACAACCGCCAAGGTCAAGGTCGCCGAGCCCGGCCAGACCCTTGCCGATGACGTCGGGCGCGTCGAGGCCGTCCGCGCCGTGATCCCCACCGTCCGCGCGGACGCCAACGGAGGCTGGAGCGTCGAGCAGGCGGTGCAAGCGGCAAAGGCGTTGGGGCCGTTGGAGTATCTGGAACAACCCTGTGCCACCGTCGCCGAACTCGCCGAGCTGCGCCGCCGCATCGAGACCCCGGTCGCCGCCGACGAGAGCATCCGCAAGGCCGGCGACCCGCTGGCTGTCGCCAGAGCCGGCGCCGCCGACATCGCCGTGCTGAAAGTCGCACCACTGGGCGGTATTTCACAACTCCTAACCATCGCCGGCCAGATCGGCATCCCGGTGGTGATCTCCAGCGCTATCGACTCCGCGGTCGGTATCAGCGTCGGCCTGCACGCCGCGGCAGCGCTACCCGCCCTGCAACACGCCTGCGGGCTCGGCACCGGATCACTGTTCGTCGAGGACGTCGCGGAAACGCCGCCACAAATCGACGGCTACCTGCCGGTGCAGTCGATCACCCCGGACCTAGAAAGGTTGCACGCCTTGGCCGCCTCGCCGCAGCGGCGGCAGTGGTGGATCGACCGGATCAAGGCCTGCCATCGGCTGCTGGCCGCCTGAGTTCGCGACGCGCCGCAAGTTGTCGCGCAGAGCCGGGCACAACACCACATGGTCGAACCCGCGACACGCCCGTCACCGGCCGCCCACAACTCACACGCTGGGCAGGCGCGCGTCGATCCCGTTCGCGATCGTGACCGCCTCGTCGCTGACGTAGAGCTTGCACGCCAACACGTCGATGGCGACATTGTTGGCCACCCGCAGCGCCCGCTGACATGACCAGCCCGCGCTGTCGTCCTGGTGCTGGGTCATCCACACCGTGGAGTCGACGCCGGCGACCGTGTCGAACGTCCACGGCGTATCGCCGTAGCCGTCCTTGGTGGTGGTGAAAGACCGCTCGCCGCACGGCGCCCACCGCCGGGCGGTCGCGTCGAAGAAGCCCTGCGCATCGGCCCGGTTGACGAACACCGTCGCCGCCTGGATGACGAAGTGGTCCAGGTCGGGTTCGGAGAGGGTCTGGACGATCGTGGCGGTCCAATTGGTGCCGGTGTAGACCGACTGCTCGACGGGCATCCAGGCGGCCATGCAGTCGTGGTCGGGGAATTGCCCGCCCGAGTCGAACATCCGCGACCTCGAGTCTTTGACCCGCATACCGGAGGACCCCATGATGTCGCTGACGGTGGAGGCGTCCAACAGCAGATCCGGCAGCATCGACGCCGCCACCGGCCGGGGCCCGTCGTGGTCGGCCGGCACCGCCCGACCGCCGGTCACCCGCGAACAGCCCGGCAGCATGGCGCAGGCCAGCACCAGCGTGCAAGCCACCCCCGCGGTCCGTCTCCGCATCACCGTCCCCAGCTGCGCAGTTGCGATCCTGACACCATAAGGCGTCGGCGGGTCGCGTACCTTCACACCCGTGACCAACCTCGCTTACGACGACCGTAATCAGGATGGCGATCCGGTTCTGTTCATCGCCGGGCGTGGCGGTGCGGGCCGCGGCTGGCATCTGCATCAGGTCCGCGACTTCCAGCTCGCCCGCTACCGCCCGATCACCTTCGACAACCGTGGTATCGGCGCCACTGAGAACGCCTCGGGGTTCACCACCGCGACCATGGTGGCCGACACCGCGCAGCTGATCGAATCGCTGGGCCTGGCCCCAGTGCGCATTGTCGCAGTGTCGATGGGGGCCTTCATCGCCCAGGAACTGATGCTGGCGCGGCCCGAACTGGTGAAATCTGCCGTGCTGATGGCCACCCGCGGCCGCCACGACCGCGCCCGGGAGTTCTTCTACCAGGCCGAGGTCAGACTCGCCGAGGCCGGGGTGTCGTTGCCCGCCGAGTACGAGGCGAAAGTGCGGATGCTGGAAAGCTTTTCGCCGAAGACGCTCAGCGACGACGCCGCGATCAAAGACTGGATCGCGATGTTCACCATGTGGCCGGTCAAGAACACCCCGGGGCTGCGCTGTCAGCTCGACGTGGCGCCGCTGACCAACCGGCTGCCCGTCTACGCCAACATCACCCAGCCGGTGCTGGTGATCGGGTTCGGCGACGACGTCGTCACTCCGGCGCACCTGAGCCGCGAGGTCGCCGACGCCATTCCGGGCGCGCGCTACCTGGAGATTCCCGACGCCGGCCACCTGGGGTTCATCGAGAAACCCGACCAGGTCAACAAGGCGGCGCTGGAGTTCCTCGCCGAGGTCGACGGCAGGCCGTTGCGCTGGGCACCTCCGCCGTCGGCACACGACTAACCTGGTACCAATGACCAACCCCTCGACGGCACAGGCCCGCATCGTCGTCGACGAGCTGATCCGCGGCGGCGTCCGCGACGTAGTGCTGTGCCCGGGTTCGCGCAATGCGCCGCTGGCGTTCGCGCTGCACGATGCCGACCGCGCCGGTCGGCTGCGCCTGCACGTGCGCATCGACGAGCGCACCGCCGGCTACCTGGCGATCGGGTTGGCCGTGGGTGCCGGCGCGCCGGTGTGCGTGGCGATGACCTCGGGCACCGCGGTGGCCAACCTGGGGCCCGCGGTGGTCGAGGCCAACTACGCGCGGGTCCCGCTGATCGTGCTGTCCGCCAACCGGCCGTACGAGCTGCTGGGTACCGGCGCCAACCAGACCATGGAGCAGCTCGGCTACTTCGGCACCCAGGTGCGCGCGACGATCAGCCTGGGCCTCGCCGAGGACGCTCCCGAGCGGATGGACGCCCTCAACGCCACCTGGCGTTCGGCGGTATGCCGAGTATTAGTGGCCGCCAACGGATCTCGTACCGCCAATGCCGGTCCGGTGCAGTTCGACATTCCGCTGCGTGAGCCGCTGGTTCCCGACCCGGATGACTCCGGTTCGTTGCCGCCGGGCCGCCCGGACGGCCGGCCCTGGACCTACACCCCGCCGGTCAGCTTCGATCAGCCGTTGGAGATCGATCTGACGCCGAACACCGTGGTGATCGCCGGGCACGGTGCCGGCGTGCACCCGAACCTGGCAGCGCTGCCCACGGTCGCCGAACCCACGGCCCCGGTGCCGGAGAACCCGTTGCACCCGCTGGCGTTGCCGCTGCTGCGCCCGCAGCAGGTCATCATGGCCGGCCGGCCGACCCTGCACCGGCCGGTGTCGGCGCTGCTGGCTGACCCGACGGTGCCGGTCTACGCGCTGACCACCGGGCCGCGCTGGCCCGACGTGTCGGGCAACTCGCAGGCCACCGGCACCCGGGCGGTCACCTCCGGGGCGCCGGATACGGCCTGGCTGCGCCGCTGCGCCGAGCTGAACGCCCAGGCCAACGCCACCGTGCGTGAGCAGTTGGTGGCGCACCCGCTGACCACGGGCCTGCACGTGGCCGCGGCCGTCGCCGACGCACTGCGGCCCGGCGATCAGCTCGTGCTGGGTGCCTCCAACCCGGTGCGGGACGCCGCACTGGTGGGGCTGGGCAACGTCGAGGCGGCCCGAGCCATCACCGTGCGGTCCAACCGCGGGGTCGCCGGTATCGACGGCACGGTGTCCACCGCGATCGGTGCGGCGCTGGCGCACGAGCGTGAGCATGCCGATGGCCGCACCATCGCGTTGATCGGGGATCTGACGTTCGTGCACGACAGCTCTGGGCTGCTGATCGGGCCCACCGAACCGACACCACGGCGGCTGACCATCGTGGTGTCCAACGACAACGGCGGCGGCATCTTCGAGCTGCTGGAACAAGGCGACCCGCGGTTCGCCGACGTGTCGTCGCGCATCTTCGGGACCCCGCACGACGTCGACGTCGGCGCCCTGTGCCGCGCCTATCACATCGAGTCGCAACAGATCGAGGTCGACGCACTGCCCGCCGCGCTGGCCGAACCCGCCGGGGGCATGCGGGTAATCGAGGTCAAAGCCGACCGGTCTTCGCTGCGCGCGCTGCACGCCGCGATCAAGGCCGCGCTGTGAGACTACCGCGTTTCACGTCGTTGAAGCCGGTGCTGCACAGCCTGATTCACGGCGCCGGAGCCATCGCCCCCAACACCACGGCCGGGCGTGTGCTGCGCTGGTCCCGCATGGGAGTGCTGATCATGGTGGCCGTGGTGACGCTGCAGTCGGTGCTGTTGGTGGCCGGGGCCTGGCGCAACGACATCGCCATCGAACGCGACATGGGGGTGGCCGAGGCCGAAGTCCTCAACGCGGGCTTTCGGCGCTCGACCATCGAGTTCGTCACCCCGGAGCGGATCACCTACCGCCCCGAGCTCGGGGTGCTCTATCCGTCCGAATTGGCAACCGGGATGCGCATTTACGTCGAATACGACAAGGCCGACCCGGACCTGGTGCGGGTCCAGCACCGCACCGCCGTACTGGCGATCATCCCGGCCGGCTCGATCGTGGTGATCGCCTTGCTGGTCGGCACCGCGGCGCTGGCCGGGCTGGCCTTCGTCGAGCGACGCCGGGCCCGCGACTAGCGCTCTTGCACCAGCCGGTCCAGCCAGCCGGCGTCGTCGGTGTCGACGACAGTTCTCGTGGCGACATCGAAAACCGTTGGGGTGCCGGGGCTGTCCGGGTTCGCCGCCAGCAGCTGAACCCGGTTGAAGGCGTTCATCGAAGTCGGGTCGACGGCCTGCTGACCCGCGGCGATCCGGTCCACCACGTGGGCGGGCAGACCGCTCTCGCGGGCGGTGACCGCGATGTCCTCGAGGCTCGGTGCCCCGCCCTTGCGGTACAGCTCGTTCACGAACGCCTGATAGGTCGCCGCCGCGGTGGCCGGGTCGGCGGCCGCCATCAACGCGTTGCCGACCCGGGCGGAGGTGTCGTTGCCGCGCCGGGCGTCCAGAAACGTCATCCACCGGTAGGTCACCGCGACGTCCCCGGCGGCCAGGTGCCGGCCCAGGTCGTCACCGGAGGCCGCCTCGAACTTCGCGCACTCCGAGCACTGCGGGTCGCAGAAGATCTCCAGCTGCACAGCGGCGTCCGGCGAGCCCGCCAACACCCCGAAGTGGTCGGGAGCCAGCACGGTGCCCGGCGCTACGTCGGCGGCTGCCGGAGCCGCCAACCCGACGCCGAACATCACCAGTACTGCCAATGTGCCTAGCCAAGACCGCATTCCAAGCACCCTATCGGAGGCGGGTAGCGTCGACACCGTGAGCCGCGCGAGCCTGGACAAAGACCCCCACGCGGTGGCATCGATGTTCGACGGTGTCGCGCGCCGCTATGACCTCACCAACACCGTGATGTCGCTGGGCCGCGATCGTGCGTGGCGGCGGGCCACCCGCAAAGCGCTCGGGCTGCAGCCGGGGGAGAAGGTGCTGGATCTGGCCGCCGGCACCGCGGTGTCCACCGTCGAACTCGCGAAATCCGGCGCGTGGTGCGTGGCCGCGGACTTCTCGGTCGGCATGCTGGCCGCCGGCCGCAAACGCTATGTGCCCAAGGTGGCCGGGGATGCCACCAAGCTGCCCTTCGGCGACGGGGTATTCGACGCGGTCACGATCAGCTTCGGGCTGCGCAACGTCGTCGACCACGCGGCGGGCCTGCGGGAGATGGCCCGGGTGACCAAACCCGGCGGCCGGCTGGTGGTCTGCGAGTTCTCCACTCCCAACGTTCCGGTGTTCGCCACCGTCTACAAGGAGTACCTGATGCGGGCGCTGCCGGCGGTGGCGCGCGCCGTGTCGTCGAACCCGGAGGCCTACGTCTACCTGGCCGAGTCGATCCGCGCCTGGCCCGACCAGGCGGCGCTGGCCGAGCAGATCGCCGCGTCGGGCTGGTCGCAGGTGAGCTGGCGCAACCTCACCGGCGGCATCGTCGCACTACACACCGGCCACAAGCCGCTGGACTGACAGCGCGAACACCACGCAGTTCAGGGCCAGAAAGCCTGTGGCGAGCCCGAATTGAGCCGAGATGTCGTGAGCGAGCACGTGGGTGTACATCGCGCAGACGAAGAACAGGACCAGCCCGGCCGACGCGGCGACCCCGATGACCGGGAACCATAGCCCAGCGAGCAGCCCGAGCGCCCCGACGGTTTTACACGTGCCGATCGGAAACCTCAGCCACGCCTCCGGCACGCCGGCGGCCTGCATGCCGGGAATGATCGGTGCAAACCGCAGCAGGGCGGCCACCCCGGAAAACCCGTTGAGTGCTATCGCCGCCACGGTGGCGGTCAGATAGACCGGGGACACGGCCGACTCAGCCGGGTAGCGCGTCGAACCGGAAGACCGAGATGCGCCCGGCGAGCGCCTCGACCTCGTCGGGCGTGCCGTTGGCGACCAAGCCGGCCTGTTTGAGGAAGCGGACGCCGACCGGCACCTGCGCCGGAAACGCCCGCAGCACCGGGCGGGCCGCCTCTGGTGACAGCTCCACGATGCGCACCGGCCGCGTCTTACGGCCGTGGCGCAGCGTGCCCGAGCCGGCCGCGCGCGCGTTGAGCGCCCAGTCGGCGTTCGGGAACCCCGCCACGGTGTAGAGCTGCCCGTCGACGGTGAACGGTGTCATCGGGGTGCTGCGCGGCTGCCCGGACTTGCGGCCGGGCACCGTCAGCACCATCGGCGGCCCGGTCGGAACGCCCAGCTTCTGCAGACCGATCATCACCTTGTTGACCGGCTTGAGCCAGCGCGGTGGCTTCAGGTTGGCCATGGCCGTCAGCCCAGGTGCGCCGAGAGCAGCCATCCCGCGGCCGACTTGCGGCCGTTCGGCTCGTCGCGCAGCGGCACGCCGCCGAAGCCGGGGAAGTCGTCGGGGAACACCGCGTACAGCCGGGCCGGCTTGATCTCGTCGATCACCCAGTACTTCGACACCACGTCCCGCAGCTCGTCGGCGGTCACCGCGAACGGCGGGCCCTCCGGGATCGCGGCCTTGTCGAAGACCAGCACGAAGTACGACGCCCCCGGCGCGGCGGCCCGCACGATCGACTGCTGGTAGCCCTCGCGCGCCTCCACCGGGATGGAGTGGAACAGCGTGCTGTCGACGATGGTGCCGAACCGGCCGTCATAGCCGGTGAAGTTGCTGATGTCGGCGACCTCGAAGGTGGCGTTGGTCAGGCCGCGCTTGGCCGCTTCGCTGCGGGCCAGGTCGATGGCGGTCGGCGACAGGTCCAGGCCGACGGTGGTGTGGCCCCGCTCGGCCATGTGCAGCGAGATGGCGGCCTCGCCGCAGCCGACGTCGAGGATGTCGCCATGGAACTTGCCCTGCTCGATCAGGGCCGCCAGCTCGGGCTGGGGCTCGCCGATGCTCCACGGTGGTTTGGCGCCCAGACCCATTTGCTCGGATTCACCGCGGTAGGCGGCGTCGAACTGAAAATCCAATGATTCACTCATGCATCCGGTATATCAACCGAGCTGATATATGTCAATCGTCCTGATACCACCGGTGGAGCACAGGTCTAAGCCCCCTGACACGCGCTGTCAGGGGGCTTATGTGTCTTCAGTGTCAGGCGTGTCAGCCGAACGGCCGGCGGCGGTCGACCAGCCGGGACAGCCGGCCCCCGCCGCGCCAGGCCCGCGCCACCACGTCGGCGTCGTCGTCGGTGACCAGGTTGGCCATCACCCGCACCGCCACTCGCATCAACGTGCTCGAGCGCATCGCCAGCGGGCCGGTGGCCGGCAGGAACTTCGGGAACGTCAACAACAGCGCCAGCCGCCGGGCCACCGAGAACCCGCGGCCGTAGCGGGCGGCCAGCAGCTCCGGCCAGGCGTGGGTGAGGTCGCCGCCGTCCAACAGCTCGGCGGCCAGCCGCCCGGTCTCCAGCCCGTAGTCGATGCCCTCGCCGTTGAGCGGGTTGACGCAGGCCGCGGCGTCGCCGATCAGCATCCAGTTGGGCCCGGCCACCCCCGAAACCGCCCCGCCCATCGGCAACAGCGCACTGGCTGGCGCGCGCACCGGGCCCTCGAAGCCCCATTCGTCGCGGCGCAGGTCGGCGTAGTAGGACATCAGCGGGCGCAGCGCCACATCGGCGGGCCGCTTGGCGGTGGCCAGTGCGCCGACGCCGATGTTCACCTCGCCGTTGCCCAGCGGGAAGATCCAGCCGTAGCCCGGCAACACCGTGCCATCGGGGGAGCGCAGTTCCAGATGCGACGTCAGCCACGGCTCGTCGCTGCGCGGGGAGGCCAGATATCCGCGGGCGGCCACCCCGTACACCGTCTCCTGATGCCATTGACGGCCCAGCACCCGGCCCAGCGTGGAGCGGGCGCCGTCGGCGACGATCAGCTGCCGGCAGGTCACCTCGGTGCCGTCGGCCAGCACCACCGTACGCACCCGCCCGGCCGAGTCATGGTGGACGCCGACGGCCTTGACCCCCAACAACATCCGAGCGCCGGACTCCTCGGCGACCTTACGGATCCGCTCGTCGAGTTCGGTGCGCGGTGCGGCACTGCCGGTCGACGGGAAAGACGGCCCGGGCCAGTTCACCTCGACCTCGCCGCCGAACCCGGACATCCGCAGTCCCCGGTGCCGGATGTGGCTGTCCAGCCACTCGCCGAGCCCCAACAACTCGAGCTGCTCGACGGCGCGCGGGGTCAGCCCATCGCCGCAGGGTTTGTCGCGTGGGAAGCTGGCCGTGTCGACCACGAGCACGTCGCGGCCCGCCCGGGCGGCCCAGGCGGCCGCTGCCGATCCGGCCGGTCCGGCGCCGACTACCACCACCTCGGCCACCATCTCAGCGCTGGACTTCACACTGACCAGTATGTTGGAGCCGTGAGGACACCGGCGAGTGTGGTGGCGGGGCTGGATTTCGGGGGCTTGGGCGACCCGGCGTTCGCGGGCAACGTCCGCGACGGGGTGGCGCGCATCGAAGAGCTGATGGACACCGAGTTGCGCGGCGGCGACGCGCTGATGACCGAAGCCGTCACCCACCTGTTCGACGCCGGGGGCAAGCGTTTCCGTCCGCTGTTCACCGTGCTCTCGGCCCAGCTCGGACCGGAGCCGGACGCCTGGCAGGTGACCGTGGCCGGCGCGGTGATCGAGCTGGTGCACCTGGCCACGCTGTATCACGACGACGTGATGGACGAGGCGCAGATCCGCCGCGGGGCGCCCAGCGCCAACGCGCGGTGGGGCAACAACATCGCGATCCTGGCCGGTGACTACCTGTTCGCGACGGCGTCGCGGCTGGTGTCACGGCTGGGCCCGGAGGCGGTGCGGATCATCGCCGAGACCTTCGCCCAGCTGGTGACCGGCCAGATGCGCGAGACCCGCGGCGCCGCCGAGGGGGCGGACGCGATCGAGCACTACCTCAAGGTGGTCTACGAGAAGACGGCCTGTCTGATCTCGGCATCGGGCCGGTTCGGGGCGACGTTCTCCGGCGCCGACGACGATCAGATCGAGCGGCTGGCCCGTCTCGGCGGCATCGTGGGCACCGCGTTCCAGATCTCCGACGACATCATCGACATCGATTCCGACCCCGACGAGTCCGGCAAGCTGCCCGGCACCGATCTGCGCGAAGGGGTGCACACCCTACCGGTGCTCTACGCGCTGCAGGACAACGGCCCGGACGCCGAGCGGCTGCGTACGCTGCTGGCCGGCCCGGTCACCGAGGACGCGGTGCTGGCCGAGGCGTTGGCGCTGCTGCGCGCATCGGCGGGCATGGCGAGGGCCAAGGAGACGGTGGCCGACTACGCCGCGCAGGCGCGCGCCGAGCTGGCCGCGCTGCCCGATTGCGTCGGCCGTGCGGCGCTGGCCGGCCTGGTCGACTACACCGTCAACCGCCACGGCTGAGCACAGTGCGGAACCCGCGTTGTGCCCGCGGCGTTTAATGAGCAAGACCGAGGTTCTTCAAGGTCCTTTAAGGAGGAGTCGATGACCTGGCACCCGCATCAGAACACGGCGAAGACGTTCTTGCTGCTGCTCCTCATGTCGGGGCTGATCGTCCTGGTCGGTCGGGCCTTCGGACCCGGGATGATGTGGGTGGCGGTGTTGTTCGCCGTGGCGATGAACGCCTACACCTACTTCAACAGCGACAAGCTGGCGCTGCGGGCGATGCGCGCCCAGCCGGTCACCGAGGTCCAGGCGCCGGAGATCTACCGGATCGTGCGCGAGCTGGCCACCGCGGCGCATCAGCCGATGCCCCGGTTGTACGTCAGCGACACCAACGCCCCCAACGCATTTGCCACCGGCCGCAACCCGCGCCACGCCGCGGTGTGTTGCACCAGCGGAATCCTGCGGCTGCTCAACGAGCGCGAGCTGCGCGCGGTTTTGGGCCACGAGCTGTCCCACGTCTACAACCGCGACATCCTGATCTCCTGCGTGGCCGGTGCCCTGGCGTCGGTGATCACCGGGCTGGCCAACATGGCGATGTTCATGGGCAACCGCCGCGACGGCAACCCGTTGGCGATGCTGCTGGTCGCGTTGGTGGGGCCGCTGGCGGCCTCGGTGGTGCGGCTGGCCGTGTCGCGGTCGCGGGAGTATCAGGCCGACCAGTCCGGCGCTGTGCTCACCGGTGACCCGCTGGCGCTGGCGTCGGCGCTGCGCAAGATCTCCGACGGGGTGCAGGCAGCGCCGCTGCCGCCCGAGCCGGAATTGGCGAGCCAGTCGCACCTGATGATCGCCAACCCGTTCCGGGCGGGCGAGAAGGTCGGGCAGCTGTTCTCCACCCACCCGCCGATGGCCGACCGGATCCGCCGGCTGGAGGAGATGGCCCGGGGGTAGTTCTCCCCAGCCGCTGCCTTCGGGCCGTCCCTGCCGTCCCCGGCGTCCCACCGGTCACTTCCGCACCTTCGCCTGGGGATAGACGTCTTGTCGAATCGGATAGCGCATGCGCTACTGCCGGCCATGAACCACTACACGTACCGGGCCGAATGGTCGCGCGAGCACGACGAGTACGTCGGCCGCTGCATCGAAATGCCCTGGCTGACGCACTGGGCGCCGACCATGCGGGAAGCCGTCGCCGGTGTCGAGGCGGCCGTCGACGAGGTGTTGGCCGAGCGGGAGGGGGAAGGCGTGCCCGAGCCGATCACCGAACGGAAGTTCAGTGGCACGTTCCTGGTCCGGACCTCACCGTCGCTGCACGCCCGGCTTGCCGTCGAGGCCGCCGATCAGAACGTGTCGATGAACCACTGGATCGTCCAGAAGCTCGCTGACCGCCCGCCGAGCGGCCTGCTGGACTGGTGATATCGCCCGCGCTATCCGATTCGAACTCATCACACCCCTTCTCCGGAGGTGCGCAAGTGACTCCTGTGACGGGGACGGCAGTGGCTCACGGCCAGAACCTCAGAACCCGGTGCCCTCCACCTCGTGCCCGGGCGCCTCGGCGATCAGCCCGCGGTAGGCCTGCTCGACGGTCGAGCCGTGGTTGATCACGCCGTCGACCTCGCGGGCGATCGGCATATTCAGCCCGTACTGCGCAGCAAACTTCATAATCACGCTGGCGGCCCGCACCCCCTCGGCGACCTGGTTCATCGACGCGATGATCTCGTCGATCGGCTTGCCGGTGCCCAGCTGTTCGCCGACATACCGGTTGCGGCTGCGCTGGCTGGTGCAGGTGACGATCAGATCGCCCATGCCGGCCAAGCCGGCGAAGGTGTCGCGGGCCCCGCCCATCGCTTCGCCGAGCTTGGACATTTCCCGCACCGACCGTGCCATCACCATGGCCCGGGTGTTCTCGCCGATCCCCAGCGAGTAGCCCATCCCCACCGCGATCGCATAGACGTTCTTCAGCGCCCCGGCCATCTCGACGCCGGTCACGTCGTCGCTGGTGTAGACCCGGAACCGCTTGGTGCGGAAGAGCAATGCCAGCTGGGCCGCCAGATGCTGATCGGGCATCGCCAGCACCGCCGCGGCCGCGTAGCCCTCGGCGATCTCGCGGGCGATGTTCGGCCCGGCCAGAATGCCCGCCGGATGCCCGGGCAGCACCTCGTCGACGATCTGCGACATCCGCATGTTGGTGCCCTGCTCCAAGCCCTTGACCAACGAGACCACCGGCACCCACGGTCGCAGCTCGCCCGCGAGCTCGGTCAGCACGCCGCGGAACCCGTGCGACGGTACCGCCATGACGACGACGTCGGCGCTGTGGGCGGCCTCGGCGAAATCGGTGGTGGCGCGCAAGGTCTCGGACAGCACGACCTCATTGCCGAGATAGCGGCTGTTGCGGTGGTTGTCGTTGATGTCGGCAGCGGTGGATTCCGAGCGCACCCACTGCAGCGTCGGCGCGCGCCGCGAGCAGATGGACGCCACCGTGGTCCCGAACGATCCGCCGCCGAGCACGACGACCCTGGGTGTGCGAGTAGCAGCTGGCATGCAGCGAAGTTACCCCGGCCTAGCCGGCCAGCGGCACGCTTTCGCCGGCTCGCCCGAACACCATCGCCTCCTCGATCCGGTCGAAGCGGTAGTCCAGCGCGTCGGCGAAGTAGTTCTGCCGCACGTTCCAGGGCCGCTTGGTGCCCGATTTCGGCAGTGCGTGCAGCGCCCGCAGCACATAGCCGGCCTGGATATCCCAGGCCGGTTTCTCGGTGAGCGGCTCGTCTCCGCGATGCGGGTAAGCGTGGGTGTACCCGCGGGCAGCCATGTGCGCCATTAGTTTTGCGGTGGCCCGGGCCGTCATGTCGGCGCGCAGTGTCCAGGAGGCGTTGGTGTAGCCGACGCACCAGAACAGGTTGGGCACGCCTTCGAGCATGTGCGCCTTGTAGACGAAGCGGTCGGTCGGCTTGATCTCGTTGCCGTCCAGGCTGATCCGCACCCCGCCGAGTGCTTGCAGCTGCAGGCCGGTGGCGGTCACGATGATGTCGGCATCCAGGTGCGCGCCGGACTGCAGCGTGATCCCGTCGGCGTCGAAATGGTCGATCCGGTCGGTGACCATCTCAACGCGCCCGGCGCTGATCTCGGCATACAGGTCGGCGTCGGGGATCAGGCACAGCCGCTGGTCCCATGGCTGATACGGCGGCTTGAAGTGGGTGTCGACGTCGTAACCCGGCGGCAGGTTCTGCACGGCCGTCCGGCGCAGCATCCACTTCAACACCGGCGGCGTCTTGCGGGCCAGGAACCACACCAGGCCCTCGAACAGGGCCATGGTGAACCGGATGATCGGGTGAGCCACCTTGCGCGGCAACAGTTTCGCGACGGCGTCGACGAAACGACTGTATTTGGACGCCGAGATCAAATACGTGGGGGTGCGTTGCAGCAGGGTCACGTGGCCGGCGCGCTCGGCCAGCGCCGGGACCAGTGACATCGCCGTGGCGCCGCTACCGATCACCACCATCTTCTTGCCCGTGTAGTCCAGGTCCTCGGGCCAGTGCTGGGGGTGCACCACCGTGCCGGTGAACGACTGCACGCCCGGGAAGTCCGGCGTGTAGCCGTCGTCGTAGTTGTAGTAACCGGACCCGAAGAACACGAACCGGCCGCGGTACACCCGTTGCGTCCCGCCCTCGTCGGCCGTCACCGTCCAGGTGTCGGTCGACGAATCCCAGTCGGCGGCGACGACGTGGCTGTTGAACCGGATGTGGGAGTCGATGCCGTACTTGCGCGCGGCGTCGGTCAAGTACCCGCGGATCTCGTCACCGTCGGCCACCCGTGCGCGCCCCGTCCACGGCTCATACGGCAGGCACAGCGTGAAGATGCTGCTGTCCGAGCGCACACCCGGGTAGCGGAACAGGTCCCAGGTGCCGCCGATGCGCTCACGCCGCTCCAGGATGACGTAGCGGGTGCCGGGGTTGCGTTCGCTGATGCGGTAGGCCGCGCCGATACCGGAGATGCCCGCTCCGATGATCACGACGTCGACGACATCTTCGGTGGTCACGCCCCCCAGCCTAGGCACCGCCCGGCTCGGCGGGCCAGGGTTTGCGCTACCGGTAGTTGACGAACTGCAGCGCCACGTCGAGGTCGGCGCCCTTGAGCAGCGAGATGACGGCCTGCAGGTCGTCGCGCTTCTTCGACGACACCCGGATCTCGTCACCTTGGACCTGGGTCTTGACGCCCTTGGGTCCCTCGTCGCGGATCAGCTTGTTGATCTTCTTGGCGTGCTCGCCGTCGATGCCCTGCTTGAGGCTGCCGCTGACCTTGTAGGTCTTGCCGGAGGCCTGCGGCTCACCGGCGTCGAACGCCTTCATCGAGATGTCCCGGCGGATCAGCTTCTCCTTGAACACGTCGACGGCGGCCTTGACGCGCTCCTCGGTGGAGCTGACCAGCTCGATGGTCTCCTCGCCCTTCCAGGCGATGGTGGTGTCGGTGCCGCGGAAGTCGAACCGGGTGGCCAGCTCCTTAGCGGCCTGGTTCAAGGCGTTGTCGACCTCCTGGCGGTCGACCTTGCTGACGATGTCGAACGATGAGTCGGCCACGAGACGTCCTTTCTCCATGCCATTCGGCAGGTGCTGGCCCGTTTGTGTTCGGGGTACATCTTCGTTGTAGTCTGCTAGGCGCGATACGGCAGGTTGCCCGAGCGGCCAATGGGAGCGGACTGTAAATCCGTCGGCGCAAGCCTACGCAGGTTCGAATCCTGCACCTGCCACCCCGGTCAGGCCCCTTTTCGGAGGGGCCTGATTGCGTTTAGAGCTCGTCGGAGAAGTCGGCGCTCAACCAGCGGTCGGGCCGGATGGTGAACAGCACGCTGGAGGCGCCGTCCATCTTCGCGGCGAATGCCCGACCGCCCTCCTCGCCGAGATAGCGGATGGCGATGGCTTCCCGGGGTTCCAGCGGCGCCGGGTTGGCCGTCTCCACGACGGTGCCCTCAACGACCACGTACTGATAGGGCAGATCTTCGCGCTGCACCACCAGGGTTACCGCCCCGGCCTGCTCGATGAGCTTGGCCTTGCGGCTGCCGGCGCCGGTGTTGACCAGGATGTCGCCGCCGGGGGTGTAGTCGTACCAGATCGGGACGCTGGCCGGGGGCCGGCCGTTGGTGGCGTCGACGGACAGCACCGCGACATGCTTGTCGGCCAGGAATTGCTGACGTTCGGTTTCGGTCAAGGGTCTCGGCATGCCGACACCAACAGCGGCGGTCTCGGGGCTATTCCGCCAGGAGTCGGTCCCAGCTCGCCGCACCACACCGGGCACCGATTTAACGGAAATCTGGGGTCTAAAGTCCTCTAGCGGTTCAACCCTGGTAAGGCTAACCTTCGTCGCATGACGCTTCCGATGCCCGACCGCAAAACCGCTGATCTCCCCGGCCACTGGTTGTTCGCGCGGCTCGGCAAACGGGTGCTGCGGCCCGGCGGTCTCGGGTTGACCCACCGGATGCTCGCCGATGCGCAACTGTCCGGTGCCGACGTCGTCGAACTGGCGCCCGGTATGGGGCGCACCGCAAAAGAGATCCTGGCGCGCACGCCCGGCACCTACACCGGCGTCGAGGCCGACCCGAACGCCGCCAGCGTGGTCCGGTCGGTGGTCGGCGACAAGGGCAAGGTCGTCACCGGTGAGGCGTCGGAGACCGGCCTGGACGCCGCCAGCGCCGACGTCGTCATCGGTGAGGCGATGCTGACCATGCAGACCAACGCGCACAAGTCCGAGATCATGCGCGAAGCCTTCCGGGTGCTGCGCCCGGGTGGTCGCTACGCCATCCACGAAATGGTGCTGCAGCCCGTCGACGTGCCGGAGGCCGTCAAGGACGAGGTCCGCACCGCGCTGGCCCGCGCCATCAAGGTCAACGCCCGCCCGCTGACCGCCGCGGAATGGGCGGAGCTGCTCACCGAGGCCGGCTTTGAGGTGGAGAAGATCTCCTATGCGCCGATGGCGCTGCTCGAACCGCACCGGCTGATCGCCGACGAGGGCCTGTTCGGGGCGGCGCGCTTCGTGTTCAACGTGCTGCGCGACGCCGACGCGCGGACCCGGGTGCTCAACATGCGCGCGACGTTCCGCCGTCACCGCAACAACATGGCCGCCATCGAGGTGATCGCCGCCAAACCGGCCGCCTGACCCACTTGCGATGATGGACGGGTGACAACCCGCGACCGTGACGACGCCGGCCGCCCCCGCAACGCCCGCCCGCGGGATCGGCTGGGCCGGCCGCTGCCGCGCGGCAGCAAGGGTGGGGTCGAAGGCGTTCCCGACGATCTCGACCTGCCGCCGGCGCAGACGCTGGCCTACGCGCAGCTGTTGCTCGACGACGGTCTGGCGTTCAACGCCCACGAGGTGCTCGAAGCCGCCTGGAAGCACCGGCCCGACGCCGAACGTGATCTGTGGCAGGGCCTGGCGCAGCTGGCCGTCGGGGTCACCCACGTGCAGCGCGGCAACGTCGTCGGCGCGGTCAGCCTGCTGCGCCGCGGCGCCGACCACCTGGCGGCGGTGCCCACGCCGGCGCCCTACGGGATCGATCTCGCCGGCCTGTTGGGGTTCGCCACCACCCTCGCCGATGATCTGGCGGCCGGCGTCGAGATCGCCCCGCAGCGGCTGCATCCGCGGCTGGTCGCGTGAGCCACCCGACGCGCTGGACGCTCGCCGACGGCCGTGACCTGTTGTTCTTCTCGCTGCCCGGCCACACCCCGGCGCCGGTGCCGGACCGCCGGCCGCTGCCACCACGCGACTCCCAACCTTCTGATCTGCGGTTCGACCGCACCACCGGCCAGTGGGTGATCATCGCCGCGCAGCGCCAGGACCGCACCTATCACCCGCCCGCCGAGGCGTGTCCGCTGTGTCCCGGACCGACCGGGCTGACCAGCGAGGTGCCCGCGCCCGACTACGACGTGGTGGTCTTTGAGAACCGCTTCCCCAGCCTGGCCGGGGCGGGGCCGAGTCTTGCGACGCCGGCGCACAGTGCCGGAATCGGCGCCGACTTTGTGTCCAAGCCCGGCATCGGCCGCTGCGAGGTGATCTGCTTCTCGGCCGATCACACCGGTTCGTTCGCCGACCTGCCGGCCGCACACGCCCGGCTGGTGGTGCAGGCCTGGCGGCACCGCACCGCCGACCTGTTGGCGCAGCCCGGCGTTGAGCAGGTGTTCTGCTTCGAGAACCGCGGCGAAGAGATCGGGGTGACGCTGGCCCACCCGCACGGCCAGATCTACGGCTATCCGTATCTGACCCCGCGCACCGCCACGATGCTGGATCAGGCCCGCGGTCATCGAAACAACCACGGCAGCAATCTGTTCGCCGATCTGCTGGCCGCCGAGTTGGCTGACGGTGCCCGGGTGGTGGCGCGCACCGAGCTGTTCACCGCGTTCGTGCCGTTCGCGGCGCGCTGGCCGGTGGAGGTGCATCTGTATCCGAATCGGCGGGTGCACAACCTGACCGAGCTGACCGAGGCGGAGCTGGACGACTTCGCGGTGCTCTACCGAAATCTGTTGGGCCGCTTCGACCGCATTTATGACGCGCCGCTGCCATATATGGCCGCCCTGCACCAATACCGCATCGATGGGGCGCAGAGCGAGGGGTATTTCCACGTCGAGTTGATGTCGATTCGGCGCAGTGCCACCAAGCTGAAATATCTGGCGGCCTCGGAGTCGGCGATGGACGCGTTCATCGCCGACGTCACCCCCGAGTCCGTCGCGGCCAGGCTGCGTGAGCTGTGATCACCTACTCCGCGCCGGGCCGGGTCAACCTGATCGGCGAGCACACCGACTACAACGGGGGTTTCGCGCTGCCGATCGCGCTGCCGCAGCGCACTACGGTCACCTTCACCCCAGCCGAGGTCGACATCCTCACCGTGCGGTCCGATCGCGCCGACGCCGCCGTGCGTATCCCGCTGGACACCGCGCCCGGCGGGGTCACCGGCTGGGCCGCCTATGTCGCCGGGGTGGTCTGGGCATTGCGCGGCAACGGTTTCCCGGTGCCGGGAGGCACCATGTCGATCAGCAGCGACGTACCGATCGGTTCGGGTTTGTCGTCGTCGGCGGCCCTGGAATGCGCGGTACTCGGCGCGCTGGCGTCCGGGGCACAGCTCGACCGGTTTGCGCAGGCCCGTCTCGGGCAGCGCGCCGAGAACGACTACGTCGGCGCCCCAACGGGTTTGCTCGACCAGCTCTCGTCGCTGTTCGGGGAGGTTGGCACCGCGCTGCTGATCGACTTCCGTGATGTGGCGGTGCACCCGGTGCCGTTTGACCCCGATGCCTGCGGGGTGGCGCTGCTGTTGTTCGACTCCGGTCAGCGCCACGGCCACGTCGACGGGGAGTACGCCGCGCGGCGAGCATCCTGCGAGCTGGCCGCCGCCGCACTGGGCGTGGCATCGTTGCGCGAGGTGCAGCACCGCGGCGTCGAGGTGCTCGACGCCATCGGCGACCCGGTCGATGTGCGCCGGGCCCGCCACGTGCTGACCGAGAATGACCGGGTGCTGGATTTCGTTGCGGCGCTCTCGGATTCAGATTTCGTCGCCGCCGGGCGGCTGCTCACCGCGTCGCACGCCTCGATGCGCGACGACTTCGAGATCACCACCGCGCATCTCGATCTGATCGTCGATGCTGCACTGGCCGCCGGGGCGTTGGGTGCCCGGATGACCGGCGGCGGCTTCGGCGGGTGCGTGATCGCGCTGGTGCCGGCCGAGCTGACGCTGAAAGTCGGCGACGCGGTGCGCGCTGCGGTGATCGGGGCAGGCTACGCCGAGCCGGAGGTCAGCCGGGTGTATGCGGCCGCGGGTGCGGGCGGCGCCTAGATCATCTCGTTCTCGGTGAGCCAACGCATCACCGGCCAGCCGACGAACACCGGCAGCCAGCAGGTCAACACCCGATACAGCAGCACCGACGGGACCGCCAGCGCGGCGGGGACACCGAACGCGGCCAAGCCACCGATCAGGGCGGCCTCCACCGCGCCGACCCCGCCGGGCGTCGGGGCGGCCGAGGCCAGTGTGCCGCCGACCATCGTCACCACCGTCACGGTGACGAACGAGGTGTTGCCGCCGAAGGCCTCCACGCTGGCCCACAGGGCCAGTGCCGCACCGAGAGTGGTGCCGGCCGCGCCCAGCACGATCAATGCCAGCCGTTTGGGTTCGCGGGCCAGCTCCACCAGGTCGCCGGTGACCTCGGTGAGCCGGGGGCGCAGCGCCGTCGTCAACCACCGGCGCAGGTTGGGTACCAGCAAGAAGATGCCCGCCACGCCCAGTGCCACACCGGCGATCAGATACAGCATGGTGGCACTGGGCACGAAATGCGACAGATCCGCTCGGGCGCCCGCGGCGGTGGTGAAGACGATCAGCAGGATCACGTGCACGATCACCTGCACCGACTGCTGCAACGCGACCGCCGCGGTGGCCCGCAGTGTGCTCAGCCCGCCCTTGACCAAAAACCGGGTGCTCAACGCCAATCCGCCCACACCGGCCGGGGTGGTGGTGGCGGCGAACGTGTTGGCCACCTGCATGATCGCCAGATTGCGGAAGCTCACCAAGCCGTTGACGCAGGCCCACAAGGCACCGGCGGCACCGACATAGGTCAGCGACGACACCAGCAGCCCCAGCAACGCCCACGACCAGTTCGCGTGCCGCAGTTGGGAAAAGAACGTCGGCACTTGGCTGATGAACGGATAGGCGACGTAGACCAGTCCGACCAGCAGCACCAACTGGATGAGCTGGCTGCGGGTGAACCGGGTGATGGTCTTGGTGTGGATCTCGTCGGTGTTGGTCTGCCGCTTGACCTCTTCGCGAGCGGCCGCGATCACTGCGCCGACGTCGGGCACCGCCTTGCGGAGCCGCGACGGCACCGCCGATTTGGTGAGGCGGCGGGAGGCGGCCAACACCGCGGTGCGGCCGAAATGCTCGATGGCCGCGGCCACCGCCGCCGACGCGTCGTACAACGAGGACGTCGTCACCAGCAACTGGGCGATATCGGACTGCAGCTGGGTGTCGGTGGCGCCGTACTCGGCGTTGCCGAACCCGCCGAACAGCACCCGGTCGCCGTCGACCGTCATCTCCTTGGCGCGCAGATCGCCGTGGGAGATCTGCTGGTCATGCAGCCGCCGCAAAGCCTCCCACGGTTTGCCCACCGGCGTGCTGGCGGCGCATTCGGCGATCGGCACGCCGCGCGGCGGGGTGTGCGCGTACAGCGTCCAGCCCCGGTCCAGCGAGGCCACCGCGACGGTGTCGGTGTTGGCGACGCCGGACTCGGCGATGGCGATCGCCATCAGCGCCCGATGCTCGACGGCGCGGTGCAGCGAGGCGTGCAGCGGCGCCGTCTCGGTGGTGCGCAGCCGCAGTTTGCGCCAGAGCTGACGCAGTGCGCCGCCGCTGCGCTGGTTCGGTCCGTACAGCTCGATGATCGCCGGGTGTCTGCCGACGGTGGACAGCACCAGCGGGCCGCGGCCGGCTGGGCGGACCACGGTGAGCTCAGTGATGGTGCAGCCGCGGCGGGCCAGGGTGCGCACGGTGCCGTCCAGTGGCACCTCCAGGGCGGGGGTGCCGACGATCAGGATCACCAGGGCGCCGACGAACCAGCCGACGGCCAGGCCGAGCAGCGAGCGAGCCGGCACGATGGCGCTGACCACCAGATGGATCGGCACGAACGCCAACAGCAGCGCCCACCACCAACGGCGCCAGCGGGCCGGTAGCCACGGCCCGGAGACGGTGAGCATCGCGGCCAGCATGGCGATCCACCGCGGGTCGTCGAGGAACTGGGCCAGCGTGGTGGCCAGCCGTTCGGACAGGTCGAAGTGCCAGCGCGGCGCGGCCAATCCGTTACTGCGGATCGACAGCGACGCCACCGCGAGCAGCCCGGCGACCGCGTAGGCGCCGAGCAGTTTCCATTGCCGGGAGACCACCAGGCCGATCAGGATTGCAAACGGCAGCACCACGATCGCGATGCCGTAGGCCAGGTAGACCTGGTTGGCGTGGGTGGGGGAGAGCACCCCGACGATCTGGGAGACCGAGCGTTCCAGCGACACCCACTCGTAGCGGGTGACCAGGGAACTGGTGATGACGGTCGCGAGGAACAGGGTCGCCAGCGCCAGACGCAGGATGTCGTTGGTGCGTCGGGTCAGCGGCTGCAGCAGGTTGCCGGTGACGGCGACCTCGCGTCCCTCAACTCGCATGATCACTTTCGGTTCATCTGGTGCCGTCGATTGCGGCTCGCCACAACTTAACCGGTGAGCTGGGGTGCGGGGCTAATTTGCTGCGCGCCCGGTCGCCGCGTCACCGGGTCTGAGTCCCGTCTGCCACAGCTGTCACCGGTGGACGGGGGTGTGGTGTGTGCCCGGCTTGTAGCGACAAATCGGGTCGCGTTGACCCGCCTGATGCCATGCCGCCGGGCGGTACCCGACATAACGTCAGTTGTCGCGCACAGGCGGGCGCAACCCCATATCCCCGAGGCCGGGTCAGAGCGGGTAGTGGACCCCGGTCATCTGCTCCGATTCCTCCCACAGCCGACGCCACAGCCGCTGGTCGCGCGACAGCTTGCTCGACGGGCACGCCCCGACCGGGCCGCGGGCCTGGTTCAGCTTGGTCGGCCCCCAGTAGGTGTCCGGGTCGACGTCGGGGACGGTGGCGGCCAGCACGATCGATTCGGCGGCCCGCTCGGGGGCCTGGCCGATCACCGCCAGGCTGTACTTGGTGACCAGACCGGGCAGCGTCTTGTCGTTGTCGAACAGCTCGGTGTCCGACACACCCGGGTGCACCGCGTAGGAGCGCAGCGGCGAGCCGGCGGCGATCAGCCGGCGCTGCAGTTCGCGGGCGAACATCAGGTTGGCCAGCTTGGACTGCGCGTAGGCCAGGTTGCGCTGATAGAAGCGGTGCTCATAGTTGAGGTCGTCGATCCAGAACTTCGGGGTCTGCTTGTGCGCGATGCTCGACACCGTCACCACCCGGTCGCCGATGCGGTCCAGCAGCAGGCCGGTCAGCGCGAAGTGGCCGAGGTGGTTGACGCCGAACTGCATCTCGAAGCCGTCTACGGTGCGGCGCATCGGGATGTTCATGATCCCGGCGTTGTTGACCAGCACATCGAAGCTGCCCTGCTGGGCGGCGAAGTCGCGCACCGAGGCCAGGCTGCCCAGGTCCAGCGCCGCCACCGTGACGTCGCCGGCGATGCCATCGGCGATCTGCTGGGCCTTGGCGGTGTTGCGGCAGGCCATCACCACGGTGGCGCCCTTGGCGGCCAGGGTGCGGGTGACGACCTCGCCCAGTCCGCCGTTGGCGCCGGTCACCACGAAGGTGCGGCCGTGCTGGTCGGGTGTGTCGGCGAGTCGGAAAGCCATGTTCGTCACGTTACGCGACGGTCAGGGCGGGCCTTCGGTGGTCAGCACCACGCCCCGATGGGTGATCACCTGCGTCTGGTCGTTGGGCCGGACTCCGCTCACGGCCTCCAGGTAGCCGCACCGCAGCGTGACCCGGATTCCGCCGGGTAGCCCCGGGATCACAAAGCGCACCGACCGGCCGGGCGCCTCGTGCAGCACCGCCACCGGGGGATAGCGCAGCATGGTGCGCAGGTCGTGGTCGCTGCAGCCCTCGAAGAGTTGCGCGGTGCGGAGGAGACCGTCGATCGCCCACTCCAGGTTGGCATCGAGGCGACGGATCCGCTCGGCCGACAGCGGCGACGGCGGTGGGGCCAGTTGGGAACTCAGCGCCGGCGGGTGCCCGGCGTCGTCGGCGATGTCACTCGCCGTGAATCCCCGGGCGTCGCGCAGACAGCGCAACGCGCCGCGATCGAGCAGCGCCGCAATGGTTTTCGCCGACGCGCCGTGGCGGGCAGCCTGGTGTAACGGGGTAAGCCACTCCGGACCGCCGGGCCGCCCCTGGTTGACGCTGAGCGCCGGTGTGGCATCTAACAGATCGAACAACGCCGGCCAGTCGCCGGCTTCGGCCGCATCGGCCAGTCGATGCCCGGCCGTGATGGCATCCTTCGGCAAAAGCGAAGGTTCCAGCACGCCGGGCCAATCTAGGGGTGGTTCGTCCATATCGGTGAACTTAGCGACGGCTGCCGACAAAGCCCGTCGGCGACGTCGAGCGGCCCGACGCTGTCGGTGGTCGCCGATACCCTGACGCACGCGAAAGGGGATTGCCATGGACTTTACTGCTGCACAGCGTGATCGAGCCTGCGGGGCACTGCTGGGCACCGCCGCCGGAGACGCCCTGGGCGCCGGCTACGAATTCGATCCCCCGCGCGGCCCGGCCGAGCCGGTCGGCATGATCGGCGGCGGACTCGGCCCGTTTCAACCCGGCGAGTGGACCGATGACACCGCCATGGCCATTGCGATCGCCGAGGTCGCCGCCACCGGCGCCGACCTGCGCGACGAGGCGGCGCTGGATGTCGTGGTCCGGCGCTGGCATGAGTGGTCGACGACCGCCAAAGACGTCGGCGTGCAGACCCGCTCGGTGCTCTCGGCGGCGGCGCGGCGCGGCATCGGTGCACGAAGCGCGTGGCAGGAGTCCGTGGCGCTGCACGAGCACACCGGCCGCAGCGCCGGCAACGGCTCGCTGATGCGTACCGCGCCGGTGGCGCTGGCCTACCTCGATGACGAGGCCGGGCTGGTCGCCGCCGCCCGCGCGGTCAGCGAGCTCACCCACTACGACCCCGATGCCGGGGATGCGTGCGTGCTGTGGTGCACCGCGATCCGCCACGGCGTGCTGACCGGAGAGCTCGATGCCCGGATCGGGTTGGGGCACCTCGGCGCCGAGCCTCGTGCGCTGTGGAGCGAGCGTCTCGACGAGGCGGAAAACACTGACCCGAGCACTTTTTCATCCAACAACGGGTGGGTGGTCGCCGCCTTGCAGGGCGCGTGGTCGGCAATCAGCGGGGCCGCGGTTCCCGAGGAGGATCCCGCCGCCAGAGTGTGTCGCGCCGATCACCTGCGGCTGGCGTTGGAGGCCGCGGTGCGCGGCGGCGGCGACACCGACACGGTCGCCGCGATCGCCGGCGGGCTACTCGGCGCGGTTTACGGGGCGTCGGCGGTGCCGTCGCAGTGGCGGCTGCTGCTCGGCGGCTGGCCGGGCCTGCGGGCGCGCGGCCTGATCCAGCTGGTGGACCGGATCCTGGCCAAGGGCGCACCCGATGAGTTCGACGACAGCCATCGCGGCTTTCCGTAGACCCGAAGGCAGGGCGCCGGCGGCGATGAAGCATTGGCGGATCTGTCTGCGGCGCTGCGGGATTCGTCACCAGTTGGCTACTTCCGGCAGGTGCTGCGGCGGTTGGCGCCGGGGCAGCGATGAGCGCCGAAAAGGGATGGATCGAGGAGCCGCAACCTCCGCGAGAGTATTACCCGGGCGAAGAGTACAAGCATCACGGAATGGCTGGATGCCCACTGCCATCGTCCTACTACCGGGCGCACAACACTCGTGACCGTCGTGCTGTCGAAGAACGCCGCCGCCGGTCGGAGCGGACTCCCGAATTCCCCGAGGAGGCTTCGTGACTTGGGCTGCCTCCCGACAATGGGGCACTCCCCTCCCCGTACGATCCCTTCTCATGCACGCGCTGTTCCCGGCCGGCGGTCTCCCGCTCATGCCGTAGCCCCCGCCCCGCGGACCAACCGTGGGCTCGGCGGGGGCTACCCCGCCCGAGGAGACCGTCGTGTCCCGCACCGATGCCCACAGCCCCTACCGCGTCCGCCTCGCTCGCCGTGAAGTCCGCGTTTGCGCAGTACATTCCTGCGCCGGTTTCGACTGCGAGCTGCCTGCGCCCGATCCCGGCTGGTCGATCGGCCGTATCGGCCGCTGCTACTGGGAATTCGTCTACACCGGAACGAACGTGTGCAGCTGCTGGATGTGCCACTGCCATCACCGCCCGGAGCGCCGCCGCTCCGCGGTGCGCACCGAGTTGCGTGCCGTCGCCCGCGAGTGGAACGCCGGGGAACGGGAGGAGTGAGCGGCTACCCCCGGGTAGCCGGCCGGCAGAACTTGTCGGTGGCCGCCGATACATTCCTTTCACCAGCACTTCCCCACGGGGGCTTGACAAATCGGGAGGTATCGATGCCACACTCCACACCCGTCATTCTGCTCGGAGACCGTGACACCGCAGCCCACCGCGCCGACTTGGCCACCGACGCCGGCGAGCGGGGCTACACCATCGTCGACACCTTCGGATTCGACGACGGGGCGGCCGCCCGCGAACACGACCTGACCCAGGTCGAGGCCGTCGTCGACGCACTGAGCCGCGCAATCGCCGGCCGGATCGACATCTGGGTGCCATTTCCAGGCCCGGACTTCCTGCGCGAGCAGCACTTGCGACGGCTCAGCCTGGTGCTGCAGCGCCACGGCCTGAATCTGCTGGTTTACCGGGAGCTTTTCCGGGTGCCCACCGACGGCGGAATCAGCGAGATCGACCAGGCGCTGCGGCTGGAGGTGCGGGCCGTCGACGAGCTCGACCGTGCGGCGCTGGCGGCGGCCGGGGTCACGAGTCTGAGCCGTGAGATCGAGCTGGCGCTGGCCAAGACCGCTGCCACACCGGCGGTGCGGAGACTGCCGGATCGCGGTACTACAGCGGCACACTCGCTGCCCCCGGTGCTGCCGCCACCGTCGGTGCCGTGGCCGCAGCGCAAGCGGCTCCTCAAGTTCTACGCGAGCTGGCTGGTGTATGGCTGCGGTGTCACCCAGGCGGCCACCGCGCGGGTGCTGAACTCGGCGGGGCAGCGCACTCCGACCGGCCGGCACTGGAAGCCGGCTACGGTGTCGAAGCTGCTCACCGGCAAGTACGACGATCCGGGCCGCGCCGGTGACTTCAGGCCAGATGCAGTAGCTGGGTGACCACGAAGGTCGGGATGACGGTCAGGGCGACCGTCAGGGGAGTGGCGAGAAGGCCGATGAGGATTCCTCGGCCAACTTCGCCTTGTTCCCCTGGCATTTCGCGCAGGAACAGCCCCGCCGACCCCAATATGACTGTTGCCACGCCGAAGAAGAACAGCTCGATGATCCAATAGGGAAACCACGCCCACGTCGCAGTCTCGACGACCGCGATGGTCACCACCGCGGCGACGAAGCCGTACGGGCCATAGCGGGCCGAGCGCTGCGAGCTCTGCGGAGTTGTCATCGCACCGCGGCATCCGACGGCAACATCAGGAACAGTGCGTAGGTGGTCGCGCCGATCAAGACCGCCAACCCCGACCCCACAAGACTGAACCCGAAAGCCCGGCGGCGCACCGACGCCGACGGCGTCAGCGCCACGCCGATCGCCGCCGACACTGCGGTCGTGATAGCCGTGGCGATCAAGACGACCGCTCGGAAACCCAGATCCGGGCCCAGCAGCCGGTCCGTCAGCAGCGAGGTGACGACGGCCAGCAGCGCCAAGGTCGGCTGGATGGCGACCGGTATCAGCCAGGTGGCGCGGCGCCACACGTCGAGGTCGCTCTCGCTCCTCTTGGTGGTCATGGCAGCGCTCCGTTGCTCTTGTTGAACGGTGACGATGTCGGTACCGACGGCGGCGAATACCTCGGCCCGAAATCGGTTGCTGCTTCGGTGTCGAACTGGTCGAAGACGAAACTACCCAGCCCGACCTCGTGATGGAAGGGCAGATTGAACAGCGGTCCGGTGCTCCCTCCCGACCGCGCGGGGTCGATCAATACCGTCCGAGCGCCGCCGTTGGGCAGGTCTTGGTAGACCTCCAACGAGGGGTAATCGGTGCGCGTGCCGTCGACGTGCACGCCGCCCGAGCCCGGGGCGAAGACCAAGTCGCCGTTGACGCTCAACCGGTGGTCGTTGAGAGGTCCGGTTCGGTCGGTGGTGAAGCTGGGGACGAGTGGGTTGCCGGCATCGTATTTGATCCGTACCGACCCGTCGGGAGCTTGCATGACGCTGCCTTGTGGCGCACCGCATTTCACCCGCACCGAGGAGCCATCGGGGCGGAGTTCGACCGACGGGTTCTGGCGCATCACGACGATGCCGTTGTCGAAGTCGATATAGGTGGTGACCTTGGTGTCCTCGGGATCGAAGCGCGCGTCGGGGCGTCTGCCGTTACCGGCGTCGCGTGAGCTCCGGCCGCCTCTGACCCAGGGTTGCTCAATCCACTGCGACGCCCGCACCACTCCCTGCCCGGGCACCGGCTCGATCCGGGCCACGCGGACCTCGGACTCCACACCCTGGAACTTCGGGTCGTAGGTGTGCGAGTCCAGTGCCGCGGCTGTCGTCCAGTCGGAGGTCGACACCGGATCGCGGCCAAAGACCTCCCGGAAGGCGTCGATCTGATTCTGCCGACGCTCGTCGCCGGAGGCGGGGGACCGTTTGACGGTGTGGTCGACGGCCTGGATCTCCGGTCGGTGCGGTTTGTCGACTGCATACCCACCGCCGAGTGATCGCAGCAGGGCTGCCTTCTGCGCGCTGTCGGCGGCGGCGTCGGTGATGACGGTGAGAATGTCGCGGGTCTTGGCGGTCAGGAACCGCTGGAACTGGCGGGCGCCCGCCGGGGTGTCCAACGCCAGCGCACGCTGATCGGCCAGGACACCGCGGATCTCGGCCTCGATGGCGTCCAACCGCTTTCGGCTGGCCAGCGCCATCCGGTAGGCGTCGTGCAGCGTCGCCGCAAAGGCCCGGTCGGTGGCCACGGAGGTATGCAGGCGCCGCACCAGCACGGCCTCTCGGGCGCGCGCCGCGTCGGCGTGGGCGCCGGTCTCCGCTGGCATATTCGGGAGGTTAACGCAGCGGCGCCCGCGCGGGTATTCACCCCGTGGCGCTCAGTCCTTGACGATTTCCGACATCACACATACCAACTCACCGGGTACAGATGTGGCGCATGGGACGGTGAAGGTCGTCGTCGGACCGCCAATTGCGGCCACGACAGCACCAGCCGCGAAACCCGTAGGCTGGCGGATATGCCGCTCCCGGACCTGACCGCCGACTTCGCCCGCGACTTTCCGGAGCTCTCGGTGCGCTGGCAGGCCGAGACCCCACCGCAGCCGCAGCTGCTGCTGCTCAACGAGGCGCTCGCCAGCGACCTGGGCCTGGACCCGCAGTGGCTACGCGGCCCGGACGGTCTCGGTCTGCTGACCGGGACGACGGTTCCCGACAGCGCGACTCCGGTGGCGCAGGCCTACGCCGGACACCAATTCGGCAACTATGTCCCCCTGCTCGGCGACGGCCGGGCCCTGTTGCTCGGCGAACTCACCGACCGCAACGGCCACCAGCGCGACCTGACCCTCAAGGGCTCCGGGCGCACGTCGTTCGCCCGGGGTGGCGACGGGCTGGCGGTGGTCGGCCCGATGCTGCGCGAGTACCTGATCAGCGAGGCCATGCACGCCCTGGGCATCCCCACCACCCGCTCGCTGTCGGTGGTGGCCACCGGCCGGCAGGTGCAGCGCGAGGGACTGCTGCCCGGCGCGGTGCTGGCCCGGGTCGCGGCCAGCCACCTGCGGGTCGGCACGTTTCAGCTCGTCGCCCAGCAGGCCCGCGCCACCGGCGATCTCACCCTGCTGCGCCGGCTGGCCGATCACGCCATCGCACGCCATCACCCGGCCGCCGCGCAGGCCGAAAACCCTTACATCGCGCTGTTTGCCGCCGTGGCCGAGGCCCAGGCGTCGCTGGTGGCGCAGTGGATGCTGGTCGGCTTCGTGCACGGCGTGATGAACACCGACAACACCACGATCTCCGGGGAGACGATCGACTACGGGCCGTGTGCGTTCATGGAGGCCTACGACCCGGCCACCGTGTTCAGCTCCATCGACCATGCCGGGCGCTACGCCTACGGCAACCAACCCCTGGTCATGCAATGGAATCTGGCCCGGTTCGCCGAGACCCTGTTGCCGCTGTTCGACGACGACGAAGACCAGGCCCTCAACGTAGCGGTGGAGATCCTGGAAGGGTTCATGCCGCGCTATCACGGATTCTGGTCGGCTGGGATGCTGGCCAAGTTCGGGCTGTCCAAGAGTATGGAGGCCGCCGGCGTGATCGATCAGGCGCTGGCGCTGATGAGCGAGCACGCCGTCGACTACACCTCGTTCTTCCGGGCGCTGAGCGCCGCGGGTCGCGGTGAAGAGTCGTTGCCGGGCAACGTCTTTGGTGACTGGCTGACCCGCTGGCGGGCGTTGGGCCCCAACGTCGAGGCGATGGACCGGGTCAATCCGATCTACATTCCGCGCAACCACCTGGTGGAGCAGGCGCTGACCGTGGCGATGCGCGGGGATCTTGCCCCGGTGCAGCAGCTGTTGGAGGTGCTCGCCGAGCCGTGCCGGGAGCGCGACGGCCTTCAGGACTATGCCGCGCCGGCGCCACCGGAGTTCGGTGGGTATCGGACGTTCTGCGGGACGTGACGGCGCTCAGCCTGGATTGACCGCGGTGACCACCCAGGTGCGGCCCGGGAACCTCACCACACCGTCGACACGGTGACGGCGCAGCTCGTCACGCAGCTCCTCGATGACCGCGGCCCAGCCGTCCGTGCCGAGTCGGTCCGGCAGCTCGGCGCGGGCCTGGCGGCCGGTGGAATTGGACAGGATCAGGCTCAGGCGCTCCTCGACGCCGTCGCTGCCGTCGATGCCGAAGTCGCAGATCCCGTCGAAGGCCGTCACCGTGACGTCGCTCCAGCCGGCGCCGGCCAGAATGGCGCGCACCCGCTCGGCGTTGCCGAAGGCCAGCGGACCAGGCGCGTCGGGATCGGGTTTGGCGGGTGGTGTTTCAAGCCGATCGGCCAGGATGTCGACGCCCGCGGTGAACATCGGGTTGTCGCCTTCCCGCCAGCACACGAACGCCAGCCGGGCGCCCGGCGCCGCTGCGTCGCGGATGTTGGCGAACGCAGCCACCGGGTCGTCGAAGAACATCACCCCGAACCGCGAGACGACCCGGTCGAAGGCCTCGCCGGTGGCCGGCCGCAGGGCGAGGGTCTGGGCGTCACCGAGCGACACCGTGGCCGTCGGCACCCGACGGCGTGCGGCCTGCACCATCGGCTCGGAGATGTCGACGCCGAACGGGATCGCTCCGAGCGCCGCCGCACGCTGCAGCAGCGTCCCTGAGCCACAACCGATGTCGAGCACCCGCGCACCGGCGCCGATATCGGCGGCCTGCAGCACCGCGTCAGCGAACGGCGCCAGTACCGCCTCGAAGATCGCCGCGTTGTCCACCCAGTCGATGCCCTGCGCAGCCCACGCCTGCTGCTGTTCCTCGTTCGCCATGACGGTCAGCGTAGGCGCCGCCGGTGGCGGCGATCTCACCCCGGTGGAAACGCTGGTGCGGGTGCCTGGCGGGGCCAACGATGCCGCCCCGTCGAACTGCTTTCCCGGATCTCGAACCGGCGGGCCAGCCACGCCAGCGGCGCGGGTGCCCACCAGTTCCACCGGCCCATCACATGCATGAAAGCCGGGACCAACACCATCCGAACCAGGGTGGCATCCACCAACACCGCCAGCGTCAGGCCCAGGCCGAGCATCCGCATGAACGACACCTGCGCAGCGATCAACGCGGCGAACGAGATCGACATCACCAGTGCCGCGGCGGTGATCACCCGCGCGGTCCGGGCCACGCCCAGCGACACGCACTCGTCGTTGTCGGCGCGAGTACGCTCCGACGCCAGCCAGTACTCCCGGATGCGGGACACCAGGAACACTTCGTAGTCCATCGACAGCCCGAACGCGATGCAGAACAGCAACACCGGCATGTTGGCCACCAACGTCCCGGTGGGCGTTGTCCCCAATGCCCACAGATGCCCGTCCTGAAATATCCAGACCAGCGCACCGAACGCGGCAACCAGCGACAACACATTGAGGATCAGGGCCTTGACCGGCAGCACCACGCTGCCGGTGAGCAGGAACAGCAGCGTGAACATGATCGCCGCGATCAGGCCCAGCACCACCGGCAGCCGGTCGGTGATCGCGCGCACGCTGTCGCGGTTGATCTGCGCCAACCCGGCCAGCTGCACCGGCCGGTCGCCCGGCGTGGGCACCCGGTGCAGGTTGTCGAGCTGGGTGTCAGAGCGCTGCGAGAACAGCGGCGCGGTGCTGGCGACCGTCAAAAACGCGGTGTCCGGGTCGATTCCGGTGGCCGCAGCGGGTTCACCGACCCGGACACCACCGACAAAGGTGCCGGTCGGAGCCGACACCGACGAGACGTCGGGCACCCGGGACAGCGCCGCGGCGTAGCGGCTGAGCTCGTCGGCCGGCACGCCGTGCAGGTCGGGAACGACGATCGGCACCGCCCGGTCGGAGTCGTCGGCGAACTCGTGGCGTAGCGCGTCACCGACCTGATGCGCCGACGCCGACCGCGGCAGCACCCGGTCATCGGGGTAACCCCATTTCACCGCGAGGAACGGCAACCCGACCGCCACCAGGACCGTCACCACCGTTAGGCCGATCGGCACCGCGCGTCGTGTCACGAATTTCGTTGACCGGTACCAGAACCCCAGCTCGACCGGGCGCACGGGCGGCGCAGGCCGGCGCAGCAGCCGGCGGGCGGGCCGGCGCACGTCGAGTGCGTCCAGGCGCGGGCCCAGCATCGCGATCGCCGCCGGGGTCACCACGATCGCCGCGAGCGCCACGAAGGTCACCGTCGCCACCCCGGCGTAGGCGAACGACTTCAGAAAGTACATCGGAAACAGCACCATGACCGCCATCGACAGCGCGACCGTGCATGCCGAGAACAGCACGGTGCGACCGGCGGTGGTCATGGTCGCGATCAGCGCCCGATCCGGGCTAACACCGTCGGCCAGCTCATCGCGGTAGCGACTGATGATCAGCAGTGTGTAGTCGATCGCCAGCGCCAGGCCCATCGCGGTGCTGAGGTTCAGGGCGAAGATCGAGACGTCGGTGACCAGCGTGATCAACCGCAGCACCGCCATCGCCCCGACGATCGCCAGCCCACCCAGGGCCACCGGCAGCGCCGCGGCCAGCAGGCCGCCGAACACCCACGCCAGCACCGCGAAACTCAGCGGGATCGCGATCGACTCCATCAGCAGCAGGTCGTGTTCGTTCTGGTGGTTGATCTGCGCGTACACCATCGCGCCGCCGCCGGCGCGCACCGTGACCCCGTCGCGGTCGTGGGCGAGCTGATCGGCCAGGATGCGGGCATATTTCTGGGCGTCGTTCTCGCCGCCTTTGAGGTTGGCCACGATCAGCCCGGAAGCACCGTCGGTGCTGAGCAGCCGGGAGGTGGCCGACGCCGGCCCGGCCCACGGCGAGGTGACGTTGTAGACGAACGGCGAGCGTTGCAGCTGCTCGGCGATTTCGGTGCCGACCGTGCGGGCGGGTTCGGTGGTGGCGCCACCGGGTGCACTGACCTGGAGCAGCAGCTGCTGGTCGCTTTGGCCGAACCGGTCGGTCAAGGTCCGGGTGGCCTGGGCCGACTCGGAGGTGGGGTCTTGGAAGCCGCCCGCGGACAGCTTGTCGGCCACCGGGATGCCGAAGACCGCGGCGGCGATCAGCACCACGGCGGCCCCGGCGAGGACGCGTCGCGGAACGGCGAGGGCCAGCAGTGCGATCCGGTGCAGCACGTCAGCAACCTTCCGCCGAAATGGTCGACGAGAGGTGCCGCTGGCACCCCCACCGAACAGTGACACGAATCGGGGGCCGGTACGGTTCACCGCTCAAACCCGGCACCGGACGCGCGCAGCCGCCGGATGGCCGGGCACGCGCCCGCCTTTCAGCGACAAGTTCCGCCAAGTCGCTGTCGCCGCAACAGGTGTCGCGCGGCACCGTTGAACCGCAGCACCGCCCGCACCGTGACTCTCGACATGAACAACACCCCGACCGTGGCCGCTGTGGCCGTCGAATTCCCGCCCCACCAAAGCAGCCAAGCCCAGGTGATGGCGGCCCTGTCCGATTTCGCCGGACCGGAGTTTGCGCGGTTCACCGCGAGCAGCGGCGTCTCGAGACGTCAGCTGGCGCTGCCGCTGTCGCGCTACCCCAAGCTCAGTGGCTTCACCGAAGCCAACGGCGCCTACCTCGACATCGCGCTCGACCTGAGCGAACGCGCGTTGCAGTCGGCCCTGGATCGGGCCGGTCTGGTCGCCTCCGACGTCGACGTGGTGTTCTCGACCACGGTCACCGGGCTGGCCGTTCCCTCCCTGGAGGGGCGGCTGGTGACGCGGATGGGACTCCGGGCCGACGTCAAACGCATCCCGATGTTCGGTCTGGGGTGTGTCGCCGGCGCGGCGGGCCTGGCCCGGGTGCACGACTACCTGCGCGCCTTCCCCGAAGATGTGGCGGTGCTGCTGGCGGTCGAGCTGTGTTCGTTGACGGTGCAGCGCACCGATCATTCGATCGGAAACCTGGTGGCCTCCAGCCTGTTCGGCGACGGTGTCGCGGCCGTCGTCGCGACGGGCAGCGGCCGGGCACCGGCCGGGCCGAAGGTGCTGGCGACGCGGAGCCGGACCTATCCCGACACCGAGGAGATCTTGGGCTGGAACATCGGCAGCGACGGTTTTCGTATCGTGTTGTCCGTCGAGATCGCCACCGTCGTCGAGAAATACCTCGGTGACGACGTCCGCGACTTCCTGGCCGACTACGGCTTGGTGACCGAGGACATCTCCACCTGGATTGTGCACGCTGCCGGCCCGAAGGTGATCGACGCGGTCGAACAGGTGCTGGATCTTCCCCCGGATGCGCTCGACCGCACCCGAAACTCGTTGCGCGACCACGGCAACCTGTCTTCGGTCTCGGTGCTGGACATCCTGCACGACACCGAAACCGACCCGCCGGCGCCGGGCTCGATCGGCCTGATGATCGCGATGGGGCCGGGGTTCTCCGCCGAACTCGTGCTGCTGAGCTGGTAGCCATGTACTACCTGCTGATCCTGGCGGTCGGCGCCGAACGCCTGGCCGAGCTGGTGGTGGCCGACCGCAACGCGCGCTGGGCATTCGCCCACGGCGGCACGGAGTTCGGTCACCGCCACTATCCGGTGATGGTCAGCATCCACGCGGCCCTGCTGTTCAATTGTGTGGTCGAGGTGGGGTTGCTGCACCGGCCCTTCATCCCAGCGCTGGGCTGGCCCATGCTCGCCGCCGCGCTAGCCAGCCAGGGGCTGCGGTGGTGGTGCATCGCGACCCTGGGCCGGCGTTGGAACACGCTGGTGATCGTGATGCCGCAGGCTCCGCTGGTCCGCCGTGGACCGTATCGGTGGTTGCACCATCCCAACTATGTGGCAGTGGTGGTCGAGGGGTTCGCGCTGCCGCTGGTGCACACCGCCTGGCTGACGGCGATCGGGTTCACCCTCGCCAACGCGGCGGTGTTGCGGGTGCGTATCCGGGTAGAGAACGCCGCCCTGGGGTACCGGTGAGCGCCACCGATGCTGACCTTCTGGTCGTCGGCGGCGGACCAGCGGGCCTGGCCACTGCGTTATATGCACGCCAGCACGGGCTTTCGGTGATCGTCGTCGAGCCGCGCGAGAACCCGATCGACAAGGCCTGCGGTGAGGGTCTGATGCCGGGCGGGCTGGCCGCCCTGACGTCGCTGGCGGTCGATCCGGCCGGTACGCCGTTGCGGGGCATCGCCTACCTGGACGAGCAGCGCCGGGTCGAAGCGCCTTTTCGCGACGGGCCGGGCCGCGGCGTGCGCCGCACCACCCTGCACGCCGCACTGGCCGATCAGGCCAAGCAGCACGACGTCGAATGGGTCCGCAAGCGAGTTGGCGTCGTCGACCAGGACGCCCGAGGAGTGACGGCGGGCGGGGTGCGCGGCAACTGGCTGGTAGCCGCCGATGGGCTGCACTCCACCGTGCGCCGGACCGTCGGGATCGCGTGTGTGGCCGGCACGCCGCGGCGCTACGGGGTGCGGTGGCACTACCGGATCCCGGCCTGGTCGGAGTTCGTCGAGGTGCACTGGTCCCGGTGGGGTGAGGCGTATGTGACCCCGGTGGAACCGGATCTGGTGGGGGTGGCGATCCTCTCGCCGCATCGCCCACAACTTGAATGGTTCCCGCAGCTGGCGGCCCGCCTCGACGGTGCCGACCACGGACCGGCCCGCGGCTGCGGCCCGATGCGGCAACGGGTTTCGCGGCGGGTCGCCGGCCGGATACTGCTGGTCGGGGACGCCGCCGGCTACGAAGACGCGCTGACCGGGGAGGGCATCAGCCTGGCCGTCAAGCAGGCGGCCGCCGCCGTGGCCGCGATCGTCGACGACGATCCGGCGGCCTACGAGCGGGCCTGGCCGGCGATCACCCGCCGCTATCGGCTGCTCACCCGGGCACTGGTGCGGGCCGGCGCGATCCCGCCGAGCCGACGGGCGCTGGTGCCGGCCTGTGCGCTGCTGCCCGGGGTGTTCGAACGCGCGGTACACCTGCTGGCGCACTGAGTGTCCGATCGAGGATGGACGCCACCGTCCGGGACACGCCGGCGCCGATCGGGACGCGCACCGCTGCATCGGGATAGTGGTGGACCTGCAGCCGGTGCCGGCGATGTCGATCCGGAGATAGGCCGCGTCGTAGCAGGTTTGCGCCGTCGACGCCGAAGATGTGTCGCACTGGCGCCGCCGGCAGTTGGGTGACGATGTGGTCGACGACGGCGTAGTTCGGCGCGACCGGTATTGGTTCACATGATGCGCTCTAGGAGCACCTTGCCGTTGTCGGCGGAAACCACTTGTACCGAGGCGATTTGGTCGCTTGGTGTCGAGATGCTGCCGGCCGGTGTGGCGGTGTGCCCAGGCTCGGCCACCCACGTCGCCAGACGGGTCTGGGTGCCGTCACGGTCGACGACGACCAGCGCCAAGGTGTCGTGGTGGGCGGTCACCGGGGCCAGGCAGACGCAGCTCAAGTCGATGACGCTGCCCCAGGGCATGCGGTTGACCGCGACCGTCGAGGCCAACGCGGTGGTGCCCACCTGCGTCATCGGCAACGACGCGTGCTGGGACGACGGCGAAGGATGACTGTCGATGCCGACCAGCACACCGATCCCCAACACAGCGGCCGCGGCACTGGTTGCTGCCCAGGACATCAGGCGGGCCCGGCGGCGTCGTCGCCGCACCGTGCTCAGCAGTGACGGCAGCAGCTCCTCCGGCGGGTGCGCTACTACGGTGCCGTCGGCGATATCGGCCATCGTGGCGTGCTCAAGCTGGGAGAGCAGGGCTGGCACGCCGCTGATCTCGGCGACCGCGTCCCGGCATGCCGGGCAGCCGGTCAAGTGGTCCTCGAACTCGCGACGGTCGGCGGCGGACAGCGAACCCAGCACGTAGGCGGCGTCCCACATCGCGTACGGGTGGTCAGGCCTGGAATACGCGGTCATCGTGTCACCCCCATCTCCTGCAAAGCCAGTCGCAGCGCGCGCACCGCGTAGTGCAGGCGTGATTTCACCGTGCCCTCGGCGATCCCGAGGTCTTCGGCGACTTGTCCGGTGGTCCAGCCCCGGTAGTAGGCCCGCTCGATCACGGCCTGGTGGTCCGTCGATAAGTGGGTCATGGCGTCGGCGATCAACATCCGGTCCAGGGCGGTGTCCACCTCGTCGCGGGTGGGTTGCTCGGGTGTGTCCGATTCGTCGAACACCCCGACGACGTTGCGGAACGCGGCGCTGCGTCGTTCATCGATGATCAGGTTGCGCGCGACGGTGCACAGCCAGGCCCGCGGTGACCGCTCGGCATCGCCGATGACCTCCGGGTGTTGCCAGGCCCGCAGCAGCGTCTCCTGCACGACGTCTTCGGCGCGGCTCCGGTCGCCGGTCAGGCGCAGCGCGTAGCGCCACAACACCGCGGCGTGCTCGTCGTAGAGCGTCTTCATCAGCGCGGCTTCAGGGTCCGGCGGGATACCGACTCGAGGCACGGGTGATCACCTCCTGCCTAGTGACACGGGGTGCGCGCCCGCCGAGTTCATGCGGCACCGCGTGCTAGGAGCATCAGTCGGGGATCCAGTTCCCGTGGAATCCGTGCGGCACCCGGCGGGGCAGCCGCACCCGGGCGGCCGGTTTGGCGTCGAAGTCGGCAGCGTCGATGATCACCAGGTCGCTGCCGTTGCGCACCGGGTCGTAGACGTAGCTCAGATACCAGCCGGCCGATTCGTCGGCCTGTCCCGGCGCCGGCGCGAACACCGCTTCGCCGGGCGCACCCGAGAGGCCGTTGACGCCGAACCGGTGGACCTGCGCGCCGCCGTGCGCCAGGTCGTAGCGGACCAGGCTGTCCTGGGAGATCGTGACGGCGTAGCGCGCGTCGGCACCGACCAACCGATCGTCGATGCGGGGGAACTCGATGTCGCGGTCATCGAGCTGGTCCTCGTCGACGACACCGGAGTCCAGGTGGATCGTCCAGCGCCACAGTGTGGCGTCGGTTTCGAAATCGCTGTTGTGTCGCCACATCTCCGGGTAACGGACCGCCTGCAGCACAATCGCATCACCCGAGGGCGTGTCGAACGCGTTGGCCAGATGGAAGACGTAGCACGGGTTGATGTCGAACCAGCGCACCGGACCGTAGGGGTCGTCGCGGCGCAGCACGCCCAGCCGGGCGCCGTAGTCGTCGTCCCAGCGGTAGGGCAGGTCGCGTTCGTAGCGGCCGGTGAGCGCGATCGCCAGGTTGAACACCAGCGGCAGGTCGAGGAACACGACATGCTCGGCGGTCAGGGCGAAGTCGTGCATCAGCGTCATCCCGGGCACATCGATCGGACGGCGGATGATCAGCTCACCGTCGGCGTTGGCGCGGTAGTAGTTGACGTGCGGGTCGAGGATGTCGCCGTGGCCGAAGAAATGCAGCTCGCCGGTGGCGGGACAGATCTTGGGGTGCGCGGCCATGGAATCGGCCAGCTTCCCGGCGAAGTCGTAGACGCCCAGCGTGTGCAGGTCGTTGGTGATCTCATACGGCAGGGAGGATTCCATCAGCGCCAAGGTCTTGCCCGCGTGGCGGATCACGTGGGTGTTGGCCACGCTGGAGTGCAGGTTGCGGGTGCCGTCGGGGTTGTAGAGCGCCAGCGGCCGCTCGAAGCTTTCGGTGCGCACCCACCGGTTGCGGTACCAAGCCGCCCGGCCGTTCTCCAGCCGGACCCCGTGCACCATGCCGTCGCCGGTGCACCAGTGCCCGCCCGCCGCGCGCGGGTTGGGTCCGTTGCGCAGATACCAGCCGTTCAACTCGGCGGGGATGTGGCCCTCGACGGGGAGGTCGAACGCGGTGAGCTCGTCGGGGACCGGCGCGTAGTTGCCGGTGCGGAAGATCGGGAAGACGGTCTCCGGCGGTTGCAGCACCGCGACCGGGGCGCTGGATTCCGCGCGCTCTGAGCCGCCGTGCGCGGCGACGGTGGCCAGCGGGCGGGCGCTTCGGTGAACGTCGTCGATGGCGGCGATGTCGTCGCGCGTCAACAACGACAGCAGCGCCGGCATCCCGGACAGCTCGGTGACGGCGTCGCGGCAGGACGGGCATTCGTCGAGGTGGTTTTCGAAGTCGCGGCGATCGGACTCCGATAGCGATCCCAGCACGTAGGCGGCGTCCCACATGGCGTATTCGTGACGGGGGGTCGTCATGGCGCCATCCCCATGTCGCGCAGGGTCTGCTGCAGGGTGCGCAGCGCGTAGTGCAATTGGGCTTTCACGCTGGCTTCGGCGATGCCCAGGTCGGCGGCGATCTGGCCGGTGGTCCAGCCGTGATAGTAGGCGCGCTGCAGCAGCACCCGGTTGTCGGAGGACAGCTGCGCCATGGCGTCGGTGACCAGGGTTCGGGCGAAGTCATGCGGCAGGGCGGCCGCGGCCTGCCCGCGGTCGGGTATCCATCTATTGCTGGCTTCGCCTAGATCCATAGACCAGCCTCCCGGAAGAGACACGAGGCAGCGGGGCGTTCGGTTCACCTCTGGTTTGCGCCGGCTTGAGGCCCGCGTTTCCAGTGTGCGCCGCTTGGGCTTGTGGTGGCAGGGGCAGCCGAGTCTTTGACGGGGTCGCTAGTTTCTATCGCGTCGTGGTGACCAGCGTCAGCTCCCAGGCGGCGAGCCACGGCTTGATCGTCTGCGCGACGGAGTACTGATGCGGTCCGTCGCAGGTGGGCTCGGAGTAATCCCCGTTGGACACCGCGGTGAAGATCCCGACGGCTTGCGCGGTGGCGTCGGGCAGGATCTTGTAGACGGGCCCGCCGGAGTCGCCGCAGGTGCCGGTGGCGGTGAACCGGACCTTGTTCTCCTCGGCCGCCACCACCGGCCCGCACATCGCGCCCCCGCTGCGGATCCCGAAATGGCAAAGGGTGTCACCGATTTCGACGTTTTCGGCCAGCCCGGTCACCGGATGCCCGTCGACTTCGGAGCTCAGCGGGATCTTGCCGGGGTGGTCCAAGGTGATCAGAGCGATGTCGTAGTCGTTCCAGCCGTTGCCGTCGTAGACGCTTTCGGTGAAGGTGCCCACGACCGGATACTTGTAGAGCCCGCCGTGGTGCACGGCCACCGTGCCGGGCCCGCCGGGCTTGTTGCAGTGCCCGGCCGCCAGCAGCCCCGGCTGGCCGTCTTTGGTGCGGACCAGGAAGCCCGCGGTGCAGCTGATGTTGTCGGAGCCGTCGGCGGGCGTGACGTTGATGCCGATCCCGGGGCCGAGGGTCTTGGCGGTCGGGGTGGGGATCGGGTGGCCGACGGGGTGGGTGTGGTTGACCCAGAACAGGGCGACGAAGATCGCGATGACGCTGATCGCGACGACTGGGGCGCTGGTGAGGGCGTTGAACAGGCGGCGGCGCAGCGGGGGTGCTGGCGGCTCGGTGGCGGGGTCGTCGCTGTCGGTCATCGTCAGGTGAGCCTACGAGTCAGGTCGGCGGCGGGGCGATCACGCGTACCTGGCGGCGGGTGGGCCGGTGAGCCACGGCGACGCCGACTTGTGCGCACGCCTGCACCCCGGGAACCGGATTGGGGTCGGTGAGCCAATCATGTTGCCCGGCAGTGTCGAACAGCGCCACCGCATTGGGCTTTGCCCCGGTGCTGAATCGGGTCTGGTAGCGGATGCCGCTGTGCCGGCCGCTGACGAACCAGGCCGCTGCCCACAACTGCGGAATGTCGTACGACGAGCAGGTCCCGATCTCGCGGGTCATCCCGAAGGCTGCCGCTGCTGTCGTGCAGGTGTTCGCCAGCCAGCGCTGGGACGGAAGCTTCAGGGTCGATACCTGCGTGCGAGCGGCCGCCTGGAAGGTGACCACCCCCTGTCGGATCAGGTCGTGGCCGAATCGTTCCCGCAGCGCGGTGTCGAGGTCGGTGGCCAGGTAACACGTCCCGTTGGGCCGGATCAGATCGAAGCGTCCCGATAGGTCCGAGGAGAACCACCAGGGTGGGTTTCCGACGGTGTGGGCGCGGTGCAAGATCGCGGTGGGCAGCAGGCGTGAGCGAGGGAAACCGGAGAGATCGGCCGGCGGCAAGCCGAGTGCGAGGCGTTGACGCGAACCACTCACGCGGCCCAACCCGACACTGTCTGACGTGCCATGGCCAGCACCTGCTCGGGGTCACCGCCGCTGCGCAGCCAGTCACTGGGGCAGGCGCCGGCGAGGTCGTCGCTGGGTGCGCGCATCCACAACGCGATCATCCAGGGATCGTCGGTACCGGCCACCAGGCAGTTGAGCACCTCTGCCAACGACGGGATGGTCGCGCCGCTGTCCAGGAATTGCCACGTCGGGTAGACGACTCCTCCATCGTCGAGGGGGCAGGCCAGCACTGCGTGCCGGGTGACCTTCTGGTGCAGGGCCTGGCGGGAGATGCCCAGCCAGCGGATCAAGCCACTGGTGTCGTAGAACGGGCCGGAGATGTCGTCGAAAACATGCCCGAGGGGCAGGGCAGCGACCATGGCGTCCGCGACGCGTTCGGGATCGCCGAAGGCGTCCGGGCTGAGCTGCGCTTCGTCGGCCTTCGTCAGCCGTGCGTGCACCTTCTGGCTGACCAGCCGCATCACCTGTTGCTCGAAGGCGGCAAGGTCGGTCATTGCGGGTCATCTCCGGTGTGGTGGGGCTCGTCGTCCATGCTACGTCAAGCGCGTCAAGTTCATGCGGTCAAGCTCGTCAAGGTGCCCAAATCGAATGGAAAACGTGGCCGGTGAGCCGCGGGTGTCAGCGGCCTGACGCTATCCCCGGGGTACGACCGCCAAAGGCGGGTCGGGCGGCGATAGCGCCCGCGTTATCGCTTTCGACCACCTCCTACCCCGACCCGACGGTGCCAGCGGGGCGAATGGGGCTGTTGATACCTCGGTGCGACTTCGCCGACACCGCGGCGGCCATGGTCCGCGACCCTGGGCAACGGTGTCGGCACCGACCTCTAGGCTGCTCGGCAATGCGACACCTTGTCGGTGCCGCCCCGCCCCAAGGAGCACGACGGTGACCGCTGCCGACCATGACGCATCGGCGACTTCCCACGGCCGGCACGCTAAACCCGAACCGCTCGCCAGCGCCGCGGAAGCCCCGCGCATCGAGATCCACGCCGTCACCGACCTGAGCTACCCGATGGCGCACTGCCGTATCCCGGTGATCGACCACATCGCCGTAACCAACCACGGTGAAGAATTACGCGGCGCGGTACTGCAACTCGAGGTCACCAGCGCCGGCGGCACCCAAGGCAGCAACGAGCTCCACCTGGATCTGGCCGGCCACGCACCCACCGTGCTGCGCGACGCCGCCCTGTTGCTGGATCCGGCGGCGATGCTCGCCGTCGATGACCCGCGGCCGGGCACCATCCGCGCCGTGCTGCGCGACGCCGACGGCACCGTGCGCGCCCAGGCCGACAAAGACGTGACGGTCCTGGCCGGCAACCAGTGGAAGGCCCGCCCACTGCAGCTGGCCCTGGAGATGCTGGCCGCCCACGTGCAGCCCAACGCGCAAGCCGTCATGACCCTGATGCTCAAGGTCTCCGATCGGCTGCAGGCGCTCACCGGCAGCTCGGCGATCGACGGCTATCAGAGCGACGACCCGGTGCGCGCCGACGCCATCGCCCACGCGGTCTACGATGCCATGCGCGACAACGACATTCGCTACGCCGAGCCGCCGGCCAGCTGGGGACTGGACGGCCAGAAGGTCCGCACGCCTGCTGAGGTGATCGAGGGGCGTCTGGGCACCTGCCTGGACACCACGCTGACCATGGCCGCGGTGTTGGAGCAGGCCGGGATCAACTCGACCATCTGGGTGCTGGACGGCCACGCATTCCTCGGCTACTGGCGCGTCGACGCCGCGCTACCCAACGTGTCCACCACCGAGGCCATTGACGTGGTGAACCTGGTGGATCTGGATCAGATCCGGCTGGTAGAGACCACGTTGCTCACCGGCGGCGCGCAAGCCGGCGACTTCGCCACCGCGACCGCCGCCGCACGGGCCAAGTGCCAGGCGGATCTGTCGAACATCCTGGGGATCACCGATATTCGCCAGGCCCGCGCCGCCCGGATTTACCCGCTGCCCAGCCGCGGCACCGATGAGGACGGCAACGTCACCGTCATCGAGTACAAGCCAGGCGCCGGCCCGACCATCGAACCGTACAAGCGCCCCGAGACGGTGCAGCAGGCGCCGAAAGACACGGTGCCGGATCGGGTGCGGCAGTGGAAGAACGCGCTGCTGGACCTGAGCCTGCGCAACCGGCTGATCAACTACACCGACCGTGCCGGGTACACGCTGGCGGTGCCCGGCCCGACGCTGGCCCGCTTCGAAGACAGCGTCAACGCCGGCGCCCGCATCAACCTGCTGGCCTCCGATGAGGTCTCCCATGTGGACGCGGCGCGAGGCATCCGCTACGGCCGGGAGCTGCCGGAAGCCGAGCGCACCGTGCTGCTGGCCGACAAACACAGCGCCTACCTCGACGTCACCACCGCGGCCTACAAGTCTCGGCTGCGCAGTCTGGCCTACAAGGCCAAGACCATCACCCAGGAGACGGGCGCCAACAACCTCTACCTGGCGTTCGGGATGCTCAACTGGCGCTTCGGTGATCGCGAACTGCGCTCGCCGGTGGTGCTGGTGCCGGTGACGCTGTCCACCACCAACCGCGGCGAGCGCTATGTGCTGTCCATCGACGAGGCCGGCGCCTCCACCCCGAACTACTGCTTGATCGAAAAGCTGCGCACCGCTTTCGGTTTGGAGATCCCCGAGCTGACCAACCCCACCGAGGACGCCTCCGGCATCGACCTGGCCGGCACCTTCGACGCGGTGCGTCGCGCCATCAACACCGCCGATCTACCCTTCCGGGTCGAAGACAGTGTGGCGCTGGCGATCCTGCAATTCGCGAAATTCCCGCTGTGGAAAGACCTCGATGAATCTTGGGAGCAGCTGGCCGACAACTCCCTGGTGCGCCACCTGATCGACACCCCACTGGCCGCCTACACCGACCCGGTGGCTGCTCCCGACGGTGTCGACCTCAACGAGCTGCGGCCCCACATGCCGGTGCCCGCGGACTCCTCACAGCTGCAGGCGATCGCCGAAGCCGTCGCCGGACGCACCTTCGTGCTGGAAGGCCCACCGGGAACCGGCAAATCCCAGACCATCACCAACCTGCTGGCCCACGCCATGGCCTCGGGGCGGCGGGTGCTGTTCGTCGCGGAGAAGAAGGCCGCCCTCGACGTGGTCAAAAAACGGCTGGACGCCGTCGGGCTCGGTGAGCTGGCGCTGAACCTGCATGACAAGTCCGCACGCCCGGCCGCGGTGCGCGAACAGATCCGCACCGCCCTGGAACTGCGGGTCACCGCCGATGATGAGCGGCTGGCCACCAACCGGCAGATCGCCGCCGCGGCCCGCACCACCTTGAATCGCTACGCCGAACGGCTGCACGCCCCCAATGCCGCCGGGCTCTCGGCCTACACCGCGCGCTCCAAAGAGCTCGCCGCCGACCAGGATGTCACCGCCCTGGAGGTGCCCCGCGAACTGGTGGCTACCGCGAGCCCCGAGACCCTGACGCAGCTCGGGGAGCTGCTGCGGGCGTTGCCGGCGGTGGCCGAGCTGGCCCGCCCGAGTGCCGATCACCCGTGGGGATTCCTGGATGCGGTCCCGGCCGATGTTGACCGAACCTACCGTGCCGCAGCCGAATTCGATGCCGCGCTGGCCGGGATGCTTGACGACGGGGCAGCCCACGGGCTCGGGTTGACGCAGCTGGGCCGGGTGGGTGAACCTGCCGCGTTGGCCGAGTGGGCTCGGTTGGCGGGGGCGCCGCGACATCCGCTGGCCGGCATCGATGCCCTGAACAGTCTGGCGTGGGCTGCGGCGCTGGCCGCATTGCAGCGGTTGGTGGCGCAGGTGTCGGCGGACCGACCGGGCTGGCTGGACACCGCCGGCCCGGCCGCGATGGATCTGGACATCCCGGCGATCCACGCCGCCGCCCTGGCCGCCGACGAGTCGGGGTTCTACGGACGCAAGAAGCGCCGCCGCGCCGTGCTGGCCCAGTTGGCCGACGTGCTGGTGGTCGATGCGGCAACCATCGACCTCAAGGGCCTGTCGACCGGCACCGCGGCCATGGCCGAAACTCACGCGCTCGTCAGCGATCTGCGCACGCGAGTAGCGGCGCTGCCGGTCAATCTGCTTGGCGGGGACTGGAATCCGCTGATCGCTGAGACCGCCGCACAACTGGCCGCCGGCCTGGACTGGCTGGCCTGGCTGGTCGCCACATTGACGGCGGCCGGTCCGCACGTCGCCGACCTGCGCGACTTCTACACCCGCACGCCCGTCGGGGCGCTGGCCGAGCCGCTGGAGCGGCTCGGTGCCGCCTGGAGCGGGCTGGGTCAGGCCAGCGGGGTGACGACGGATGCCCAGCGCACCTGGGCCGACGGTGCATTCTTCGAACGGTGGTGGGCGGGACGCGCCGCGCGACGGCTGGAAACCCCTGCCGCGCTGCAGTATTGGGTGGGGCTACTCGGCCACGTCGAACCGCTGCGTGCCGCCGGGATGACCGCCGCACGAACCGCGATCCTGACCGGGCGGGTGCTGCCGGAGGACGCCGCACTCGGATTCGAGCGCGGGGTGGCCGCGGTGTCGGTGGGCGAGCGTCTGGACGCCAACGCCCTGTCCGGTTTCGATGTGGCCGCGCACGGCAAGACCATCCAACGCTTCGCCGACGCCACCCGCGCCATCCGCGAGGAACTGCCCCGGGCGATCCCGGCCGCGCTGCTGGCGCAGCGCCGCTTCGACGCGTGGTCGGAGAGCGGCCAAGTCGGCGGGCTGCGCCGGCAGTTGGAGCGCAAACGCGGCGGCATGAGCATCCGGGCATTGTTGGACAACTTCGGGGAGCTGATCACAGCGATCATGCCGTGCACGCTGATGAGCCCGGATTCGGTGGCCCGGTTCTTCCCCGCCAAGCCCGGGCTGTTCGACATCGTGGTGTTCGATGAGGCCTCCCAGGTGCGGGTGGCCGATGCGATCGGCGCGATGGGCCGCAGTAACGCGGTGGTGGTGGTCGGCGACAGCAAGCAGATGCCGCCCACCAGCTTCGCCGAAGCCGGTGTTTCCGACGACGACGAGGATTACTCGCCGGACACTGTGGTCGATGAGGAGTCGATCCTCACCGAATGCGTCCAGTCCCAGGTGCCGCGGCAGTGGCTGTCCTGGCACTACCGCAGCCAGGATGAGGCGCTGATCGCGTTCTCCAACCAGAACTACTACGAGGGCCGGCTGGCCTCCTTCCCGGCGCCGCACGCCGGCGGTCCCGGGCACGGGGTGTCACTGGTGCGGGTCGACGGCGTGTTCGAGCGTTCCGGTAAGGGAAAGACGCTGCGCACCAACGCTGTTGAGGCGCAGCGGATCGTCGCCGACATCCGTGCCCGCTTCGCGGCCTCGCCGGTGGTGGCGCCGTCGCTGGGGGTGATCACCTTCAACGCCCAGCAGCGTGACTTCATCGAGAACCTGCTGCGCGACGCCGGCGATGACCGGCTGGTGGCGGCCCTCGATGAGCCCGACGGGCTGTTCGTGAAGAACCTGGAGAACGTCCAGGGCGACGAACGCGACACGATTCTGTTCTCGGTGGCGTTCAGCGCCAACGACAAGGGCGTGGTGCCGTTGAACTTCGGGCCGCTGTCCCGGCCGGGCGGGGAGCGGCGGTTGAATGTGGCGATCACCCGTGCCCGGCGGGAAGTGGTGCTGTACTCCAGCTTTGATCCGGCGGCGCTGCGCGCCGAGGAGACCAGCCAAGTCGGCACCAAACATTTGAAGGCCTATCTGGAGATGGCTGCCCGCGGAGTCGACGCGCTTGGCGGGGGCGGCCGGCGCCAGCCGGTCTTCGACTACCACCGCGACGACATCGCTGCTGCTTTACGCGCTGCCGGGTTGCCGGTGTCGGCGGATGTCGGGTTGTCGGATTTCCGGGTGGACCTGGTGCTCGCCGACCCTTCGGCACCCGACGAGCCGCTGGTGGCGGTGCTGCTGGACGGGCCGGGCTGGTACTCCCGACGCACCGTTGCCGACCGGGACGGGCTGCCGGTCGATGTGTTGTCGGGGCTGTTGAAATGGCCGGGCGTGGAACGGGTCTGGTTGCCGGAATGGCTGCAGAGCCGGGAGGCGACCGTGGCGCGGCTGCGGCGGGCCGTCGAGGAGGCGCGGGAACGCAAGGCCACGCCGGTCGATGTTGAAGTCGAGCCGGTGGAGGTGTTGGTGACGCCCCCGCCAGTGGTGGAGGTGCCCCGGGAATTGGCGCCGCTGCGGTCGGCACCTGTTGTGGCGCCTGCGCCTAAGCGGCACCCGATGCTGCAAACGTATCGAGAGTGGGTGCCGCGACGCCACGGGGATCTGAGTGTGCTGGACGACTTGGCAACGGAGTGGGCCAAAAAACAGGTACGCGTAGTGATTCACGAGGTGATCGCCGCCGAGGGGCCGATCCACCCCGATCGGCTGGCCAAACTGGTAGCCGGTGCCTTCGGGCTCAACCGGGTGGCGGAGAGTCGCCGCAAAGCGATCCGGCAGCTGGCGCCCGCCGACTACTACCGTCGCTCCGATCCCGAGGGCTTCTACTGGCCGGCAGGTCTCGACCCGGAGACCTGGCGGGCGGTGCGCTGCCCAGCCGAGGGCGTGGTGCGGCCGATCGACGAAGTCAGCCTGATCGAGATCGGCAACGCCATGCTGGTGATCGCCGAGCAGACCGGGGGTATCGAGGCCGAGGAGTTGAAGCGGGAGGCACTCGGGCTGTTCGGCGGCAAGCGGATGACGGCGGGCATTGAGGCGCGGTTGGAGGAGGCGTTGGAGGGCGCGGTGACCAAGGGGCTGTTGGCTCAGACCGGGGCCGGCCTGATTATCAGCGCCTGACAGCAGTCGACCTCGACGCGGTTTGGCTGTGGGCAACCGTTCGCGAGCACCCGAGTACGGCCGTAAATTGTCCTCATGCCGTCGACTTTTCAGGCGCTCGCGGTTGCGCTCCTTGCTCTTTTGCCGGGCGCCCTATATGAGTTGGCGCGCGAGCAACGTTCCGGACGGTGGGGACTGCGCGGCGCTGACCAGGTCTTTGGGTTGTTGGCGTTTTCCGTTGTATTCCAGGTGGCCATCGCACCGCTGACCTACTGGTTGTACGCGCGCTACGTCGTCACGGGACATTTTCGCGTAGGCCGGCCGGTGAGCGGTTGGCTGTGGGCGCTGCTGTGTGCCTACCTGGTGGTTCCGTTCGTGTTCGGTCGGTTCACCGCGCTTGGGCATCGGTATCGCAGCGGGCAGCTTGCCTCCACGTGGGAGCGAGCCGTCGTGCGGCTGGTGAACCTGTATACCGATGCAGCACCGGCGCCGCGTGCGTGGGATTACCTGTTCAGCGATCGCAGCCGGAAGGGCTGGATCATCTTGCATCTCAAAGATGGAAGTCGTGTCGGGGGTGCGTGGAATGGCTCGTATGCCGCCGGCTATCCAGACGACCAGGACCTGTACCTGTCCAGGCAGGTAGCGCTGACCGCCGATGGACGCTTTAGGTTAGGCGATGACGGGCAGCCGCACCGCCGGGAGAGCGGCCTGCTTATCCGATGGAACGAGGTGCAGTACCTGGACTTTTACGACACGTAAGCTGGTACTGAACTCGACGAGAGGGGCGCACCGCGATGCGCAAGAAGAATCGGGAAGGCCGTTTCGAGCCCAAGGGTGGATACTTGTCGGCGAGTGTCCCCTGGAATGAAATGAAGCCGCCGCCAGCGTCGGCGTCCCAACCCGCGAAGGCGAACAACGGCTCGCGGCCCAGCGGAGAGTCTCGGTCGAACTGACGATCCGATGCGGCCGGTCGGACCACCTCGCGCAACACCGGTGATAGGTCGCCGGTTGGGGGGGCCAACATCGGACGGATTTTTTCGACCGCCTCGCCGTAACCGCACGAGCCGGTCGACTGGTTAGTGGTTATTCAGCCGCCTCGCCCGCCTGAGACTCCCTTTTCTCCATGGGCTGCTTCTCCGCGGCTCGCTGGGCCAGCCGCTCGCTGATATTAATCAACCCCTGCCCGGCTGCCGCGAGGGCCTTCCGGGCGGTCTCCTTTGCCAATTCGACACCCGCTTCCGCGGCATCGCCAATGCTGGGCGCCTCGAACGCCGTCCAGATATCGACCTGATTCCGCCGGGCCTTGGCAAAAGCGCCAAGGTCCGCCTGGAGCTTGTTGCGGTCGCGAGCCAGCTGCTTTACCGACACGAACCGGAATCCATCGATCGCGTCAGTTTTAGCGAACGCGTCGATGACGTCGCGTGCGCGTCGGTACAGCTTGGCGTCCTCGGACAGATGGTGCATGAGCAGATCACGAGCATCATCGATCGCGTGTGAAAGGTGATCGACCTCGTTGGCTTCAATCCGCGCCAGCCGCACCCGCTGCCACTTGTACAGCGACTCCTCGGCAACCACCAGCAGGCTCAGGGTTTCATCGATCAGACTGTCGGAAACCACGGCCTTCAGCTTGTTCGCGCGCTCTTGGACGGGCAACCCCGGAGCCAGCGAGTCCAGAACCCTGGTCACGTGGCTGCGAAGCCGTTCGATCGTGATGTTGAGCGCCGGACCGAGCCCCGCGACAGCATCCCAGTCCGCATCCGGCAGCGAGCCGTGCTTCTCCAGATAGCTGACCTTGCGGCTGACAACCGCGTGGGTGCCCAATACGTCGCCGGCTCGATCCGCTTGGGCAAGCTGAAGCACCTGCTCGACCTTGCCCTCCACGCGGCGGACGGCATTCTCAACCTCGGCGATGGCGGATTTCAGTGCCAACTGCATCGCGACCATTTGCGCCGACACGAGTGTCTGGGGGCCCATCGCGGTCGGACGCCATTGCAGTTGCTCGACGAACTTGTTGCCCGCGCCGCGGGTCGTCATCCGGAAGAAGCCGTCGGTGCCGGGTATCAGCCTGCCTTGCTGGACGGCTTTGATGCTGTCGGGGTGTAGCTGCACGTACTTGCCTGATTGGCCCAGGATCGCGGCGACGCCGGTGAGCAGTCCTGTGGCGTTACCCAGTGAGGACTTGCCGATGCCGGTGACTTGAACTGCGTGCCCAGCCGACGTGCGAAGACGCTCCAGGTAGGACTCGACCGCCGTGGGGTCGCCCCCGACGAGAAGACCTTCAGGCTGCATTGCCACGACGACGTCGCCGTCCGCAGCAAGTACCGGAAGGTTGTCTGCGTCATCGTTCACCGCGGCCTCCACTGATGGATTTTTGCCGAGTGTAAGCAGGACCGCCGACAGCTCGGGCCATGGCGGTGATCTTTCGGCGCGATCGCGCCCCGATGGTCCAACGTCGCGCCTAGCATTGCCGCCGAAGCACGACGTAGACGTGATGGGGCGACATGGGCAGGGCGTGGGGCGGCGGTCCGCACCGGCGGCAGTTCGGGCGGCCGGCCAATGCCTAGCTACAAGTTCCGCTGGTCGAATCTGCCGGCCGACGTGCTCGGCGCTCTCTGCCACACCCTGATCGCCGGCGGCGACGACTGTGCCCCTGCCGAGGCGCTCCGTGAGGTCTACGGCGCTAGACCGAAAGACGAGTTCGTCCGCGAGGCCTGGCCCACCCTGCTAGAGACCTGGCTCAAACACGACAAGGAGTCCCAGGACTGGATTGTCACCGCCCTGCGGCAGACTCGCCACGAGGACGGCACGCTGACCAAACGGCGCGACCAGCTGGAGTATCTGCGGGATCTGCGGAACGCCAAGAACCTTCGGGCTATCGTCCTCGAAGCGTTCATCGCTGCCGGCGAAAACTCAGCCGACGATGAACCCGACCCGCCACCGCACACTGGAGACGACGTGACCACTACGGCAGAGACGCCGACGACTCCGCCGCAAGACCTCAACATCGCCCCCGGCTCCATCGTGGTCATCCGCGACGAGCAGTGGCTGGTCACCTCCGCCGAGCAGGGTGCCGACGGCTGGCTGGTTCGGGTGCGTGGCCTGTCCGAGTTGGTCGCCGACACCACCGCCGCCTTCTACTCCAGCCTCGACAAGATCGAGCCGCAGGACCCCAAACAAGCCAACGTCATCGCCGACGGCTCATCCGGCTACCGCGACGCGAGACTCTGGCTGGAAGCCCTCCTGCGCAAAACCCCCGTCCCGTACGGCGATCAGGCGATCACGGTCTCTACCCACATGCTCGCCGATACGCTCGAATACCAGAAAGCTGCGATCACCGCCGCGCTCGACCCGGCCCACATCCGCCCGCGCATCCTGATCGCCGACGCGGTCGGGCTGGGGAAGACCATCGAGATCGGGATGATCCTTTCCGAGCTGGTGCGACGCGGCCGCGGCGAACGCATCTTGATCGTCACCCCGAAGCATGTGCTCGAACAGATGCAGCACGAGTTGTGGTGCCGGTTCGCGCTGCCGTTCGTGCGGCTGGACTCCGCCGGCATCCAGAAGGTGCGCCAGAAGCTGCCGGCCACCCGCAACCCGTTCACCTACTTCAAACGCTCGATCATCTCGATCGATACGCTCAAAAGCCCCCGCTACAAGGCGCACCTGGAACGCCAGCAGTGGGATGCGGTGGTCATCGACGAATCGCACAACCTCACCAACATCGGCACCCAAAACAACGAGCTGGCCCGGGTGCTGGCGCCCAACACCGAAGCGCTGATCCTGGCCTCGGCCACCCCACACAACGGCCGCGAAGAGTCCTTCGCCGAGCTGCTACGGCTGCTGGACCCGACCGTGGTCAATCCCGACGGCAGCTTCACCAAACAGGACGTCGAGTCGCTGCTGATCCGCCGGCACCGGCACAGCCCCGACGTTGCCAAAGAGGTCGGCGGGGACTGGGCCGAACGCGCGGAACCGGTACACCGGCTGGTTACGCCTTCCCCGGCTGAGGATGCGGTGGCCGCGGAGCTTTCCACCACCTGGCTGTACCCGCCCGCCGGAAGCTCTCCGTACTCCGGGGATACCAAAGCCCTGTTCCCGTGGACCCTGGCCAAAGCGTTCCTGTCGTCGCCGGCGGCGCTACACGATTCGATCAAAGCCCGCCGCAGCAAACTCAACAGTCGCGACGCAGCGCAGAACACAGAACTGGAAGCCCTGAACGCCCTCGACGAGCTCAATGCCAAGGCGCTCGCCACCCCGGCTGGCAAGTTCACCGCGCTCACCGATCGGCTGAAAGAGATCGGCGTCGGCAAAGACAAGCCAACCCGCGCGGTGGTGTTCGCCGAACGGGTCGCCACCTTGACCTGGCTGCGCGATCACCTGCCCACGGCGACCGGACTGAAACCGGAGAACATCGCGATGCTGCACGGCGGGCTCTCCGACGTCGAACAGCAGGAGATCGTCGACAGCTTCAAACTGGAAACCTCCCCGATCCGGGTGCTGGTCACCGGGGACGTGGCTTCGGAGGGGGTGAACCTGCACGCGCAGTGCCACCACCTGATCCACTACGACATCCCGTGGAGCCTGATCCGCATCGAGCAGCGCAACGGCCGCATCGACCGCTACGGCCAGAAGCATCCGCCGGTGATCTCCTCGCTGATCCTCGACCCCAATGACGAGAAGTTCTCCGGTGATCTGCGGGTGCTGTCGAAGCTGCTGGAACGCGAGACTCAGGCGCACACCACCCTCGGCGATGTTGCTTCGTTGATGGGCAAACACAGCGTCACCGAGGAAGAAAACGTCATCCGCGACGTGTTGGCCAAGGGCCGCAACCTCGACGACGCGGTCCGCACCGCCGAGCAGGTCGCCGACGGCGACGACCTGGATGCGTTCTTCGCCCAGTTCGACGCGGTTGACGACACGCCCGCCCCGCTGCCGCAAGCACCCCGGCAAAGTTTGTACGCCGACGACCTGACCTTCCTCAACGAAGCCCTGCACGCGGCGTTCCACGACGTGCCACACGCGCCACCGAACAACGGCGGCGTGGGTTGGAAGGTCAACCCCGCGCACGGCATCGCCGAGTTCACCCCGCCGAAAGACCTGGGGCAGCGGCTCGGCCAGCTCCCGCAGAACTACCTACTGCACGGCCGGGTGCTCGAACGGCTGAAGCTGGCCACCACCACCGCGGTGGGGGAGGCGCAGCTGCGCGCCGCCCGCGACGGCAAGGGCGTCAACAACACCACCTGGCCCGAAGCGCACTACCTCGGCCCGCTGCACCCGGTGCTGGACTGGGCGGCCGACCGCGCCCTGGCCGCACTCGGGCGCAACCAGGTGTTCGCCATCCGCGGCGACGTCGACGCCCCCACCGTGCTGCTGATGGGCACCTTGACCAACAAACGCGGCCAACTGATTTCACGGGTGTTCTCCACCGCGACATTCCCCAACCCGAACAACCCCAGCTTCTGCCTGGTCGAAGCGCTCGAAGACCTGGCCTTCCTCACCACCGACACCGGCCTCAAACCGGGATCCTCCAACCCGGGACCGATCGCTGACGCCGAACGCTACCGCGCCCTGATCCCGGTCGCGGTCGAGCACGCCCAGCGTGAAATGGCCCGGGTACTCGACGCGCAAGACCAAGCCACCACCGCGCGACTCACCGCATGGCGGCAACGCGCCGACCGCTGGCATGAGGCCGCCAAGCACCTGGAAGCGATAGGCGCGCAACGCTCCCGGGTCACCAAACTGGGCCGACGCATCACCGAAGAACAACAGCTGGCCGACCTGCTGGCTCCCACCCAGCAGCTGGTGCGTCCGCTGCTGGTGATCGTTTCTGGAAAGGACCGATAGACCGTGGCCTCCTACGATTCGATCGTCGTCGGCGAGGACTGGATCAGCGAGCACTACTTCACCACCGACTCGGCCCGGGAATCCTTCCAAGGCAAGGTGATCGAGCTGCGCAAGCAGTGGGACGCCGAAGCCAAGGAAGGCCGCGAGACCATCCGACACCGGCTGCTGGCTGCTACCCGCGAGCTGCAAACCACGCTGTCGACACTGGCAGAAAACCCCGATGCTGCCCGCGACGCGCACACTCTCGTGCGCCGCACCCTCGGCTACCCCGAGACTCTCACCGAGTTCACCGGGGAACGAGCTGGAACCGAGCTGCGGCTGCCGAACGCTCAACCGCCCGGTGTCAGCAGTGTTCTGCTGCTGCAAGCCCACCCGGTCGAGTCGATCGATGATCTGCTCGACCCGCAAACCAGCCAGCTGCTGGACGCCGGGGAGGAAGACGGCAAACCGATCGAAGCGGTCTCCAAGGCGATCTCGGCGGCATTCCGCGCCGACGAACCACCGGCATTCGTGCTGGTGCAAGCCGGCCAATGGGTGCTGCTCGCCGAAGCCGAACGCTGGGCCGAAGGCCGCTACCTTGCGGTGGACCTGTTGGTGGTGGCCGAACGACGCGATGAAACCCGCGGCGGCGAGATCGACCGGGCGGCAGCCATCCTCGGCAGCCAAGCCCTGCTGCCCGATGCCGAGGGAAACATCTGGTGGGCAGGTGTTCTCGACGACTCGATCAAACACACCGTCGGGGTGTCGAAGGATCTACGGGAGGGCATTCGGCTCTCGATCGAGATCATCGCCAACGACGTGGTGGCCCGCCGCGCCCAGCGGGGCTTGCCGCTCGATGACATCGACGCCCAACAGCTGGCCAAGCACGCTTTGCGGTTTCTCTACCGCATCCTGTTCCTGCTCTACGCCGAAGCATCCCCCGAGCTGCGGGTGCTGCCCTCGGGCGCACCCGAATACGGCGAGGGCTACGGGTTGGACCGGCTGCGGGAGCTGACGCTGACCGAGCTAGTCTCCTCGGCGGCGAAATCCGGCACCCACCTGTATGAGTCGTTGGCGACGCTATTCCGGCTGGTCGACGCCGGCCACACCCCGCCCAAAGCTGACATTGTCGACGACCCGGCTCCCGGCCTGGAGTTCAACGCGCTGCGCGCCGACCTATTCGCCAAAGAAGCCACCGCGCTGATCGACCAGGTCAGGCTGAGCAACGAAGCCACCCAGCAGGTGCTGGAACACCTGCTGCTGTCCAAAGAATCCAAGGGCCGCAAGGGAGCTGACCGCGGATTCATCTCCTACGCCGAACTCGGCATCAATCAGCTCGGCGCGGTGTATGAGGGCCTGATGTCCTACACCGGGTTCTTCGCCGACGAAGACCTCTACGAAGTCGCGAAAAACGGTGACCCGGAGAAGGGCTCCTGGGTGGTGCCGGTGTCACGGTCGGATCACTTGTCGAAATCCGACTTCGTGATGAAGCCGAACGAGGTGACCGGCGAATCGGTAGCGGTGATGCATCCGGCAGGCACCTTCGTGTTCCGGCTAGCCGGTAGGGAACGCCAACAGTCGGCCTCCTACTACACCCCCGAAGTTTTGACGAAATTCGTGGTGTCCCAGGCACTCGCGGAGCTGCTGGATCAGGACGGGCAGCGCACCACCCCCGAACAGATTCTGGCGCTGACCATCTGCGAGCCCGCGCTCGGCTCTGGGGCGTTCGCCATCGAAGCGGTACGCCAGCTGGCCGTCGAATATCTCAAACGCGCCCAGGAAGACCGCGGCGAAGTTATCGATGCCGACCAATACCAAGTCGAACTGCAAAAGGTGAAGGCCTACCTGGCGCTGCACCAGGTGTACGGGGTGGACCTCAACGCGACTGCGGTTGAGCTCGCCGAAATCTCGCTCTGGCTCGACACCATGGTTGCTGGGCTGGGTGCCCCATGGTTCGGGCTGCACCTGCGCCGCGGCAACTCGCTGATCGGGGCCCGTCGTGCGGTCTATGCGCCGACGCTGCTGGCCAAGAGGGCGTGGCTCAAAGAAGTACCCAAAGATGTGCCGCTGGGCGAGGAGATAGGCGCGGGCATCCACCACTTCCTGCTTCCCGCCCAGGGCTGGGGCGCGGTGATCGACACTCCCGAAGCCAAAACCTACGCTCACGAGAAACGCGAAGGTCTACGGTTGTGGCGCAACAGTATTCGCTGCAACCCGAGCGGGGGTATCAAGAAGCGGCTGGCCGCACTCGCCCAGCGGGTGGAAACCTTATGGGAGTTTGCCCAACGCCGGCTGACCATCGCCGAATCCGAGATCCGCCGCGACATCCACCTGTGGGGGCAACCGCCGATTGATCAGCCGCAGCCGGTGGTGACCCGTGAACAGATCGAAGCCGTCCTGCATGACGACAACGGCGCCTACCGGCGGCTGCGCCGGGTGATGGATGCGTGGTGTGCGCTGTGGTCTTGGCCCCTGACCACCGACATCGAACCACCGGACTGGGACCAGTGGGTTGGTGGGCTGGAAGCGGTGTTGGGTGTGCCGCCCAAGGCCGGCAAGTTCGAGAAGTATGGACAGACCAGCTTGGCCGGTGATCTGACCTGGCATGAACTTGATGTAGCCGAAGACACCGACCGCACCTTCGGCCAAGCACTGCCGATTGGCAAGGCGTTGGACGGGTTTCCGTGGCTGCGGGTGTGCGATTCGATCGCCGAGACGCAAGGCTTCTTCCACTGGGAGCTCGACTTCGCGCCGGTGTTCGCCCGTGGTGGTTTCGACCTGCAAGTTGGAAACCCGCCGTGGGTGCGGCCCGACTGGGACGAAGCCGGGGTGCTTGCGGAGTTTGACCCCTGGTGGGCGTTGACCGAGAAGCCGGCCGAGCCGGTCAAGGTTCGTAAGCGTGAAGAGACGTTGGCGCAGCCGGGGGCGCTGGACTGGTTTCTCGACGAGCGGGCCGAACAGACCGGGGTCACCGAGCATCTCGGTTCTGGCGTGGACCGACCCGTCTTGGCGGGGCTCCGGACGGACCTTTACCGCTGTTTTATGGAACGGACGTGGCGGTCAATGGCGCCGGAAGGGGTTGCGGGTCTTATTCATCCGGAAAGCCACTTCACTGAAATCCGGGCGAAGGACGATAGCGTCCCGGGGAGTGGTGGACTTCGGATCTGGCGTGGTTCACGCGTTGCGATCAACGAGTCATGTTGAACGCTAGGTGATTTGGTGTTGTTTGGCAAGTGCTGCCGCCGCGTGCTTCTTCGCGATGACCACTCGTAGTTCGTCCATGGAGATATCGGAGAGGTAGCGGCGGGTGACTTGCCATT
>NZ_LZJK01000076.1 GCF_001667945.1 Mycolicibacter sinensis
CCAGGCCGTCTCGCTGATCAACGGCCCCGCCCCCGACGCCTACCCGATCGTCAACTACGAGTACGCGATCGTCAACGCCCACCAAAAGGATGCCGCCACCGCGCAAACCCTGCAGGCCTTCCTGCACTGGGCGATCACCGACGGCAACGCTCCCACCTTCCTGGACAAGGTGCACTTCCAGCCGCTGCCCGACGCCGTCGCCAAACAGTCGCAGGCCCAGATCGCCAAGATCAGCGCCGAGTAAAGCCGGCTGTGGGCCGCACCGGAGCGCCTTCCGGGGCCCAGCAGGGCCGTGCCGTCGCCCTGCTGGGCGCGGCGGGTGCCGCGATCCCGCTGCTGGCACTGCTGTTCGTGCTGGCGACGCTGCTGATCGAGGCGCTACCCGCGATCGCCGTCAACGGGGTGCACTTTTTCACCGCGACCGACTGGAACCCGGGCAACACCTACGGTTCGGCGACGGTCACCCGCGGCGTCGAGCACCCGACCGGCGCCTACTACGGGGCGCTGCCGTTGATCGTCGGCACCCTGGCCACCTCGGCGATCGCTCTGGTGATCGCGGTTCCGGTGTCGATCGGGGCGGCCCTGCTGATCGCGGAGCGGCTGCCGAAAGGGCTCGCGTCGGCGGTCGGGATGGTGCTGGAACTGCTGGCCGGAATCCCCAGCGTCATCGTCGGACTCTGGGGCGCCATGACGTTCGGGCCGTTCATCGCTCATCACGTCGCGCCGGTGATCGCCCATAACGCCCCGGATGTGCCGCTGCTGCGCTACTTTCGCGGCGACCCAGGTCACGGGGAAGGACTGCTGGTGTCCGGGCTGGTGCTGGCGGTGATGGTCATCCCGATCATCGCCAGCACCAGTCGCGACCTGATCCGGCAGGTGCCGCTGCTGCCCCGCGAGGGCGCACTCGCGTTGGGGATGACCGACTTCGAGTGCGCCCGCCGGGTCACGCTGCCGTGGGTGTCCAGCGGCATCGTCGGGGCGATCGTGCTGGGGCTCGGGCGGGCGCTCGGCGAGACGATGGCGGTGGCGATGGTCTCCGGCGCCGTGCTGGGCACCATGCCGACCACCATCTACTCCACCATGACCACGATCGCCGCCACCGTTGTCTCCCAGCTTGATTCGGCGATGACGGACTTCACCGACTTTGCGGTGAAGACACTGGCCGAGGCGAGTCTGGTGCTAATGGTGATCACGCTGCTCACCAATATCGCCGCGCGCATCCTGGTGCGCCGGGTGTCGGGGACCGCGCTGCCGGTGGGCCGGGGAGTCTAGCGATGAACAGCCGCAAGATCGTCAACGTTGCGTTCTGGTCGGGTTGCGCGCTCTGCCTGGCGGTGGTGGTGGTGCCGACGCTGTGGATGCTGATCGAGGTCGTCGGGCGCGCCCTGCCGGTGTTCGACTGGCATGTGCTGACCGACAACACCCGCGGCAACGGCGGCGGTCTGCGCAACGCGATCATCGGCACCGCGGTGCTGGGGCTCGGGGTGTTGCTGGTGGGCGGCACCGTCAGCGTGCTCACCGGCTTGTATCTGTCCGAATTCGCCCACGGCAGAACGAAGTCCATCCTGCGCGGCGCCTACGAAGTGCTGGCCGGCATCCCATCGATCGTGCTGGGCTATGTCGGTTACCTGGCGCTGGTGGTGTTCTTCGGGTGGGGGTTCTCCCTGGCCGCCGGGGTGCTGACGCTGTCGGTGCTGTCCATCCCCTACATCACCAAGGCCACCGAGTCTGCGCTCGGTCAGGTTCCGACGTCCTACCGGGAGGGCGCCGAGGCACTCGGCCTGCCGGTCGGCTGGACGCTGCGCAAGATCGTGCTGAAATCGGCGACCCCGGGGATCGTCACGGGAATGCTGGTGGCGCTGGCGCTGGCGATCGGCGAGACGGCACCGATGCTCTACACCGCGGGCTGGTCCAACACCGCGCCGACGGGCGAACTCACCCACTCCCCGGTCGGCTACCTGACCTATCCGATCTGGACGTTCTACAACCTGCCGTCGAAGTCGGCCCGCGACCTGTCCTATAACGCGGCGTTTCTGCTGATCGTCTTCGTGCTGTTGCTGATCCTGGTCGGGCGGCTGATCAGCTGGCTGTCTCGCCGGCACGCCGAGGGCTGACTAGCCAGCACCCGGGCGCCCACCAGTGCGGTCAGCAGCACCGCGACACAGATCAGCCCGTCGTCCTTGAGCCCCCACTTGATGCCGACCAGCGTCGCCGCCCCGGCCACCATCATCAGTGCGCCCACGGCCGCGCTGCGGCCCGGCGCCACCGCTACCGGGGCGTCCCAGCCCGGCAGTGGGGTGTTCTCCAGGGGCCGCAGCACCACGAACGCCACCGCCACCGCCGCGGCCACCGCCAGCAGCTGCACCACGCTCAACGCCACGAAGTGCGGCAGGCCCGGATACCGCGGCAGGCCCAGGCCGTCGAAGAGCAGATGCACGCCCAGCAGCACCGGAATGTGCCACAGGTACAGCGTCATCGCCCCGGAGTTGCCGATCGCGGTCAGCCACCACACCCGTGGGCGCTGCGCCCACCGGGTGATCGCCGGTGCCGCCCAGATCGCCAGGGCGCTCATGACGATCGCGTGCCCGGCCAGCAGCAGCGAGGGCGGGCTGGTGTTGGAGAGCCGATCGGCTCCGGTGCCGACCATGCTCGGCTGGTAGGGGCCGAACCACAGCAGCCCCACGTTGACCGCCAGCAGCGCCGCCGCCACGGCCAGCGGCGCCCGCCGGGCCAACAGCCCGCGCCGGTAGGCCACCCCGAACATCGCGGGAATGAGCCAGACGGCGAGGTTGAGATAGCCCAGCGGCGCCAGCGCCGGCCAATGTACCCGGAGCACATCGACGACGGCGATGCCGGCGTAGATGCCGGCCACCCCCGCGGCCAGGCGAGCCGGGGTGGTCACCCGGTAGAGCAGCGGCATCGCGGCCAACACCAGCACGTAGGCGCCGAGGAACCACAGCAGCTGGATGCTGACCCCGGCCACCGGTTCGTAGACGTGCCGGGGCAACACCGGGTGCAGCACGGTCAGGGCGCAGGCCCAGAACGCCAGGTAGTAGAAGACCGGGCGGAACAGTCGCAGGCAACGTTTCATCAGCCAGGCGCCCCAGTCGGCATCGGGTCGCCACGAGGTCACACACGCCGCGGCGCCGGCGAAGAAGAACAGCGGCATGATCTGGAAGATCCAGGTCAGCGCCTGCAACGCCGTCGAGGTGGTGAGCAGGTTGTCCCAGATCAGTACGCCGTCGCGGATGACGCTGGTGGCCATCACGGTGTGGCCGGTCACCACGCCGATCAGCGCGGTAATCCGCATGACGTCGACGGCGCGGTCGCGTTCGGGCGGTGTCGCGGCGGCCAGTTCGGCGGGTCCGGGGAAACCCAGCGGCAGGGTCGTGGCACGTGATTCGGTCATGGCTGTGACGATGCCGGTTTCCCGGGCCGCGCGGATGAGTAGGACTACCTGATCTGGGCGGCTATTGGTCCAGACCGTGCTCGATGGCATACCGGGTGAGCTCCACCCGGTTGGCGACCTGCAGCTTGCGAAACGTCGCCTGCACGTGGTTCTCCACGGTGCGGTGGCTCAACGACAGCTTCGCCGCGATCTGCTTGGCGGACAGCCCTTTTGCCACATAGCGCAGCACCTCGGTCTCCCGCTCGGTCAGCGCCGGAGTCGCCGGCCCGCAGTCCCGGCTGCGCGACAGCCGACGGTATTCGCCCAGCACCAGCCCGGCCAGGCCGGGGGTGAACACCGCCCGCCCGGCGGCCGTGGCCTGCACCGCGGCGGTGAGCTCGTCGCGCGAGGCGCTTTTGACCAGGTATCCGGTGGCGCCGGCTTTGACGGCCTGCAGCACGTCGTCGCGCTCGTCGGAGGCCGACAGCACCAAGACTCGCGTCGACGGGCAGGCCTGCAGCACCGCGGTCGTGGCCGCCACACCGTCGCCGTCGGCCAGTCGCATGTCCATCACCACCACATCGGGTCTGACCACCTCGGCCCGGCGGCGCGCGGTGGCCACCCCGTCAGCGGTGGCGACCACGGTGAAGCCCGCCTCGGCCAGGTCGCGGGCCACCGCGTCCCGCCAGATCGGATGGTCGTCGACGACCATCACCGTGGGATGTTCAGTTCCCATTCGGTTCCCTCCCCGACCTCGGTGTGCAGCACGGCGCTGCCGCCCAGCGCCGCCAGCCGGCCCACGATCGACTTCGAGACCCCGATGCGGCCTTGGCGGACCGCCTCTGCCAATCGGCCGGCGGCGATGCCCACCCCGTCGTCGCGCACGCTGACGGTCACGGCCTCGCCGAGGTCCTCGCAGAGCACGAAGGCCCGGGCGCCGTCGCCGGCGCAGCATCACCGGGGTGGCGGGCAGGCTGATCGACACCCGGTCGTCCCCGCGGCGGCTCAGCAGGGCCCGCAGATCGATGGTGTCGGCGGCGGTTTCCAGGGCGAACTCCGCCGAACTCACCAGCCGCCGCAGCGCGCGCTCCTGCTCGCCGGCCAGTTCCGCCAATTCCGCTGCGCCGCCGCCGATCTCCCGGCCGCGGCGAGCGACCAGCGCCAGCACCTGAATGGCGCCGTCGTGGACGTGGCGAGACAGCCGTTCGCGTTCCTCGGTGGCCGCGGTGAGCCGGGCCGCGCGTTGCAGCTCGTCGTGCGCGCGACGGGCCGTCTGGGCGGCCATGCCCACCGCCAGCGCGAGCGCCAATTCGACGATCACCGTGGCGTTGCGGCCGAAGTTCAGGCTCACATAGCCCTTCACGAACGCGCTGGCGGCAGTGATCACCACCGCGGCGGGCAGGCCGCCGGCCGGACCGAACTGCAGGGCCGCCGAGATGACCGCGTTGCTGGCCCACAGCGTCGTCGGCCAGGTCTGGTTGTCCAGCGCCCAGGACCGGGAGGCGACCAGTTCGGTGGTCAGCATCAGCGCCACCACGACGACCAACTCGGCGATCACCCAGCCCGGGCGCCGGCCGAAGCCGCGCAGGTAGGCGATCGCGCACGCGATGCTCCAGGCGATCAGCACCGCGAACAGCAGCCAGGCCATCCCGGGCCGGGTCAGGTCGTCGTTGATCGCGATCTGAAAGCCGAGGGCGTAGAGGCAACTGAGCAAGCGGAACAGCTGCGCCGCCCACCACAGCGGCACGGTCGCATCCGGATCCTGGCGCATGGCCGTTACACGAATTCCCATGCGGCGCGGGCGATCGCGAGCTCCTCGTTGGTGGGGACCACCAGCACGGTGGTGCGCGAGCCGTCGGCGGAGATGACCCGGGCGCCCTTGCCGGTGCGGTTGCGTTCGGGGTCGACGACGATGCCCAGTCCGTCCAGGCCGGCCAGCGTGTCCTCGCGCACCGCGGCGACGTTCTCCCCCACCCCCGCGGTGAAGGCGATCGCGTCGACACGGCCGAGCACCGCCAGGTAGGCGCCGACGTATTTTCGCAGCCGGTGGATGTAGACGTCGTAGGCCAGCTTTGCCGGTGCCGAACCCTCGTCGATGCGTTCGAGCAGCTCCCGGAAGTCGTTGATCCCGCACATTCCCTTGAGCCCGGAGCGCCGGTTGAGCAGTTCGTCGAGCTGTTCCACCCCCATCCCGGCGGTGCGCCGCAGGTGCATCAGCACGCCCGGATCGATGTCGCCGCAGCGGGTCCCCATCACCAGACCCTCCAACGGGGTCAGCCCCATGGAGGTCTCCACCGCCACCCCGCCGCGTACCGCCGACGCCGATGCGCCGTTGCCCAGGTGCAGCACGATCGTGTTGAGCGCGCCGGGGTCGGCGTCCAGCAGCACCGCCACTTGGCCGGAGACGTACTCGTGCGAGGTGCCGTGAAACCCATACCGGCGGATCCCGTGGTCGCGTGCCACCTCGCGGTCAATCGCATAGGTGGCGGCGGCCGGCGGCAGCGAATGGAAAAAACCGGTGTCGAACACCGCCACGTGCGGCACATCCGGGAAGTCGGCGCGCGCCACCTCGATGCCGATCGCGTTGGGCGGGTTGTGCAGTGGCGCCAGCTCGGCGAGCCGCTCGATCTCAGCCAGCACCGCGTCGGTGATCAGCGTCGGCGTGTGAAACTTGGTGCCGCCGTGCACCACCCGATGCCCGACTGCCCGGACCGCGCCGAGGTCAACGCCGGACTCGACGAGCCGGCGGTGAATCAGGCGCAGGCCGGCGGCGTGATCGGGTATCGCCCCCTCCGGCTCACCGATCTGTTCGACCAGTCCCGAGACCACCGCGGTGCCGGCCACCGGATCGACCACCTGGAACTTGATCGACGAGGAGCCGGAGTTGAGCACCAACACCAGCCCGGTGCCGCCGACGGTCACTGAGCCGCCTCCTGCGCCTGGATCGCGGTGATCGCGACCGTGTAGACGATGTCGTCGACCAGTGCGCCGCGGGACAAGTCGTTGACCGGTTTGGCCAATCCCTGGAGCACCGGCCCGATCGCCACCGCACCGGCGCTGCGCTGCACCGCCTTGTAGGTGTTGTTGCCGGTGTTGAGGTCCGGGAACACCAGCACGGTGGCCCGCCCGGCCACCGCCGAGTCCGGCATTTTGGCCGCCGCCACCTGTTCGTCGACCGCGGCGTCGTATTGGATCGGCCCGTCGGCGAGCAGATCGGGCCGGCGCTGATGCACCAATTGCGTTGCGGCACGCACCTTGTCCACGCCCGCCCCGGCCCCGGATTCACCGGTCGAATACGACAGCAGCGCCACCCGGGGACCGATGCCGAACGCGGCCGCGGTGGCCGCCGAGGAGATCGCGATGTCGGCGAGTTGCTCGACGGTCGGGTCGGGTACCACCGCGCAGTCGCCGAACGCCAGCACCCGGTCGGATAGGCACATCAGAAAGACACTGGAGACCGTCGACACCCCGGGCGCGGTCCGGATGATCTCGAACGCCGGGCGGATGGTGTGCGCGGTGGTGTGGGCGGCGCCCGACACCATGCCGTCGGCGATCCCCAGGTGCACCATCATGGTGCCGAAATAGGAGATGTCGCGCATGATTTCGCGGGCGCGTTCCTCGGTCATCCCCTTGTGGGCGCGCAGTCGGGCGTATTCGGCGCCGAACGATTCCAGCAGGCCGCTGCTGGCCGGGTCGACGACTTGGGCCGCCGCCAAGTCCACCCCGAGTTCGGCGCCGCGCCGGCGCACTGCGTCCTCCACGCCGAGCAAGGTCAGGTCGACGATGCCGCGGGACAGTAATCGACCGGCCGCCAACAGGACCCGGTCATCGGTCGCTTCGGGGAGCACGATGTGGCGGCGGTCGGAGCGGGCGCGCTCGAGCAGCCGGTACTCGAACATCTGTGGGGTCACCACCGTCGACGCCGGCACCCGGATCCGTTCGGCCAATTCGGCGCCGTCGATGTGGGCGGCCATCACCGCCAGTGCGGTGTCGATTTTGCGCAGCGCGTCGACGGTGATCCGCGAGCCGGTGTGCGACACCAGTTCGGCGGTGTCGTAGGTGCGGTGGCCGGTGGCGATCAGCGGCAGGGTGGGCCGCAGCCCCTTGACCAGTTTGTCGATCGCCGGGTGCGGCAGCAGGCCGCCGTTGAGAATGATCCCGGCCAGAGACGGGAAGCCCTGTGCCTCATGGGCGTTCACCAGCGCCAGCAGCACGTCGGAGCGGTCGGCCGGCACGATCACCACCTGGCCGTCGGTTAGCCGCTCCAGGATGTTCTCGGCGGTCATCCCGCCGACCATGACGCTGAGGGCCTCGCGGCGCAGCAGCTCAGGGTCACCGCTGTAGACGGTGCCGTCCAGTGCCGTGCAGAGTTCGGCCATCGTGGGGGCGGCCAGCAGGGCCACCTCCGGAACCGCGAACGCCGGAATGTCACCGCCGATACCGGCCAGGGCCGCGGTGACGTCCGCCAGCCGGTCCGGGTCGCAGCGGTTAGCGATCACCGCGGCGGGGTGCGCGTGTACGGCAGCCGCTTCGGCGAGGCAGCGTGCGGTGATCTCGCCGATGGCCTGCGCATCGCGGTGGTGACCGTTGATGGCCAACACCAGCGGCGCCCCGAGGTTCACCGCGACGCGGGCGTTGAAGGTCAACTCGCTCGGATTGACGACATCGGTGTAGTCGCTTCCGACCACCAGTACCGTGTCGCACTGGCGCGCCACCTCGTGGAAGCGCGCGACGATCTCACCCAGCGCGGCTTCCCGGTCGGCGTAGACCTGCTGGTAGGTCACGCCGCAGCAGCTGCCGCGGTCGTCGATCTTTGCGGTGGCATGCGCCAGCAGTAGCTCGAGTTGGGCGTCGGGCTCATCGAGCGAGCGCACGATCGGGCGGAACACCCCGACCCGCGCCGACGAGGCGGCCAACACGTGCAGCAGGCCCAGCGCGATCGCGGACTTGCCGGTGCCGCCCTCGGCGGCGGCCAGGTAGATGCTCGACGTTCGGGCCGGCTCAGCTTCTGTCATGGTGCCCTCAACTTAGTTGAGGTGGTCGCCATCGGCTTCGGGTTAGCGCCGAGTCGCTCAGCGCAGCAGGTGCCGGCTCATCACCACGCGCTGGATCTGGTTGGTGCCCTCGTAGATCTGGGTGATCTTGGCGTCACGCATCATCCGCTCCACCGGGAAATCGGTGGTGTAACCCGCCCCGCCGAACAACTGCACCGCATCGGTGGTGACCTCCATGGCCACATCGGAGGCAAAGCACTTGCTCGCCGCGGAGATGAAGCCCAGCTCGGTCTCCCCACGCTCGGCGCGCGCCGCGGCCGAATACACCATCAGCCGCGCCGCCTCCAGCTTCATCGCCATGTCGGCGAGCATGAACTGCACCCCCTGGAACGTGGCGATGTTCTTGCCGAACTGCTTGCGGTCCTTGGTGTATTCGATCGCCGCGTCCAACGCCCCCTGCGCGATACCGACGGCCTGGGCGCCGATGGTCGGGCGGGTGTGATCCAGGGTCCGCAACGCCGTCTTGAACCCGGTCCCGGGCTCGCCGATGATCCGGTCACCGGGGATGCGGCAGTTCTCGAAATACAGCTCGGTCGTCGGTGAGCCCTTGATGCCCAGCTTGTGCTCTTTGGGCCCGATGGTGAAGCCCTCGTCATCGATGTGCACCATGAACGCCGAGATGCCGCTGGCATCCAGATCCGGGTCGGTCACCGCCATCACAGTGTACCAGGTGGACTTGCCGCCGTTGGTGATCCAGCACTTGGACCCGTTGAGGATCCAGTCATCCCCGTCGGCCTTGGCGCGGGTGCGCATCGACGCGGCGTCACTGCCGGCCTCCCGCTCACTCAAAGCGTAGGAAGCCATCACCTCACCGGCGGCCAGACCCGGCAACACCTGCGCCTTGAGCTCCTCGGAACCGGCCAGGATCAACCCCATGGTGCCCAGCTTGTTCACCGCCGGAATCAACGACGACGACGCACATACCCGGGCGACCTCTTCGATCACGATGCAGGCCGCCACCGAGTCCGCACCCTGCCCGCCGTACTCCTCGGGCACGTGCACGGCATTGAACCCCGAGGCGTTCAGCGCCGCCAGCGCCTCCTCGGGGAACCGCGCCTGCTCATCGACCTCCTTGGCATACGGAGCAATCTCCTTCTCTGCCAACGCCCGAATCGCCGCCCGCAACTCGTCGTGCTCCTCGGGAAGTTTGAACAGATCAAACGACGGATTCCCGGCCCACCCAGCCATCACAGCCTCCTAAGCTACTCGCCGGTAACTTTACCTTGAAGCGCGGCGTCCTTCGCAAGCACGAGGTCGGCCAACTGATCCTGGAACGCCGTCATCCGGGCCCGCAGCGCCGCGTCGGCGGAGCCCAGAATGCGCACCGCCAGCAAACCCGCGTTGCGTGCGCCGCCGATCGAAACCGTGGCCACCGGCACCCCGGCCGGCATCTGCACGATCGACAGCAACGAATCCAAACCGTCCAGCCGGGCCAGCGGAACCGGGACCCCGATCACCGGCAGCGGTGTGGCCGACGCCACCATCCCGGGCAGGTGGGCGGCACCGCCCGCCCCGGCGATGATCACCTCGATGCCGCGGTCGGCGGCGTTGCGGGCGTAGTCGAACATGCGCTGCGGGGTGCGGTGCGCCGAGACCACGCCGACCTCGAACGGGATGTCGAACTCGGCCAGCGCGAGAGCCGCGTCTTCCATCACCGACCAGTCGCTGTCGCTGCCCATGATCACGCCGACCCGGGGGCTGTTAGCCATGTGCATTCCATCCATCTGTCCACTGCCCGTGTGCCAACCAGTGTGCCGCGCTTTCGGCCCGCTCACGCAGCTTCGCCGACGCCGTCGCGTCATCACCGAGCAGGTTGACGTGCCCGATCTTGCGGCCGGGCCGCTCGTCCTTGCCGTAGAGGTGCACGCGTGCGTCGGGATAGCGGGCAAACAGGTGGTGCAGCCGCTCGTCCATCGTCATCGCCGGCGGTTCGGGTGCGCCGAGCACATTGGCCATCACGGTCACCGGCACCACCGGGGTGGTGGCGCCGAGCGGATAGTCCAACACCGCGCGCAGATGCTGCTCGAACTGGCTGGTGGCCGCACCGTCCATGGTCCAGTGCCCGGAGTTGTGCGGCCGCATCGCCAACTCGTTGATCAGCAACTCACCGCCCGTGGTCTCGAACAGCTCGACGGCCAGCACCCCCACCACGCCCAGCTCCTCGGCCAGCTGCAACGCCAATTGCTGTGCGGCAGCGGCTGATTCGGCCGACAGGTCGGGTGCGGGCGCGATCACCGTCACACAGATCCCGTCGTCCTGCACCGTCTCCGCCACCGGCCAGGCCGCGCCCTGGCCGAACGGTGACCGGGCGACCAGCGCCGAGAGCTCCCGGCGCATCGCGACCCGCTCTTCGGCCAGCACCGGTACCCCGGCGGCCAGGTAGTCGGCCGCGGCGGCACGGGCGGCGGCCGCGTCGTCGACGATCGTCACCCCGCGCCCGTCGTAGCCGCCGCGGGCCGCCTTGATCACCATCGGGCCACCGGTCAGCGCGGCGAACTCGTCGACCGCCTGCGGCGTCTCGATCTCAGCGAACCGCGGCACCGGTGCGCCCAACGCGGCCAGCTTGCGACGCATCACCAGTTTGTCCTGGGCGTGCAGCAGCGCAGCCGGCGGCGGCGCCACGTTGACACCCTCGGCGACCAGCTTGTCCAGCAGCGCACCCGGCACGTGCTCGTGGTCGAAGGTGAGCACGGTGGCCCCGGAGGCCACGCGGCGCAGGTCATCGAGATCAGTGTGCGAGCCGATCACCACGTCGGGCGTGACCTGGGCGGCCGGCTCGTCGGCCGCGCCGGCCAGCACCCGCAGCCGCTGGCCCAGTGCGATCGCGGCCTGATGGGTCATCCGGGCCAGCTGACCGCCGCCGACCATGGCGACCAGGGGGCACCGCCCGCTCTCCGGCGGCGCTGGCGGGGGTGTGGACGGCACAGACACGGGCAATATCGTGTCACGTCGGCCCTCTGCGTCGTTATCCAGTCGTTAAGCGCCGATCAGGCGGAGTCCGTACACTGGCAACTTGTGTCTTTTACCGACGCCACGATCGCTCGCCTGCCGCGGGTGATCCGGCCACTGGCCGAACGCCACCACGAGTTGATCAAGTTCGCCATTGTCGGCGCGACCACCTTCGTCATCGACTCGGCGCTGTTCTACACGCTCAAGCTGACGGTTCTGGAGCCCAAGCCGGTCACCGCCAAGGTCATCTCCGGCATCGTCGCGGTGATCGCGTCCTACATCCTCAACCGGGAGTGGAGCTTCAAGGACCGGGGTGGCCGGGAGCGTCACCACGAGGCGCTGCTGTTCTTCGGGGTCAGCGGCGTCGGCGTGCTGCTGTCGATGGCGCCGCTGTGGTTCTCCAGCTACGTGTTGCAGCTGCGGGCGCCGATGGTGTCGCTGACCCTCGAGAACATCGCCGACTTCATCTCGGCGTACATCATCGGCAACCTGCTGCAGATGGCGTTCCGGTTCTGGGCGTTCCGGCGCTGGGTCTTCCCCGACGAGTTCGCCCGCAGCGCGGACGTGGCGCTGGGCGCGACGCTCGAGGACGGCGCGCTCGCCGAGGCCTTGGAGGATGCACGAGAAGACACGCTGGAGGGCGGCCCGGACACCGGTGTGGTGACCCTGTTCCGCCGCCCGGCCCGGCATCAGCCCGCAGCGGACGACGGGTTGTCGAAGACCTCGTGATAGAGCAGCGCGTGGACCTGTTCCACGCGCGGAATGTCGTAGAACTCCAACGGTTCCTGTGACGCCGACTCGATGATCAGCGTCCCGGTACGCAGCATCCGGTCGATCAGCCCGTGGACGAACTCCACACTGTTGATCCGTGCCAGCGCAATGTCGATTCCGCTGCGGGTCAGCAGCCCGTGCCGGTACATCACGCGCCGGTCGGTGACGACGAAATGCGTGGTCAGCCAGGTCAGGAACGGCCAGAGCGCCAGCCAGCCGACCACCACCAGCCAGATCGCCCAGATCACCCCGAAGACCACGTTCTTGGCGTTCGGGTCCCAGGCTCGCGGGTTGACGAGCCCGGACGCGAAACCGGCGCAGGCGGTCGCCAACAGCAGGGCCAGCACCGGCCCGATCAGGCGTTTGACGTGCGGGTGCCGGTGCAGCACCACCTGTTCGTCCTCGGCCAGGACGTTGTCCGGATAGCCCACGGTGGTGTCCTAGCGCCGGGGGTCCTCGGGCCGCAGCCGGGTGACGTCACCGGCCGACACGGTGACCGTTTCGGTACCGGTGTTGATGACCAGCCGGCCGGTGTCGTCGATCGCCTCCGCGAGGCCCTCGACCCGCTGATCTCCGGGCATGTCGGCGCGCACCCGGACGCCCAGCGTGCAGCTGTGCCGCCGGTAGTCGGCCGCCAGCGCGTCGTCGGCCCCGCCGGCCGCCCGCCAGGCCGCGATCCGGCCCGCCAGGTGCCGAAGCACCTTGTCGGCCCAGAGATTCCGGTCGAGTACCGAGGCGCCGAGCATGGCCAACGAGACCGCCGCCGGATCGGGCGCCTCCTGCGGGGTCATGGTCACGTTCAGGCCGAGACCGACCACGATGAGCTGTTTGGGCGCAGCCACCTCGGCGAGAATGCCGGCCAACTTGCCCTCGCCCACGATGACGTCGTTGGGCCACTTCAAGCCGACCTGCAGGCCCGAGGTTTCGGCGAGCGCATCGGCCACCGCGACCCCGGTCGCCAGCGTCAGCCAGCCCCATCCCGCCGCCGGCACCGTGTCCGCGGCGACCCCGACCGACAGTGCGAGCTGGCTGCGCGGCGGGGCCACCCAGTGCCGGCCGTGCCGCCCGCGGCCGGCCGTCTGGTGTTCGGCCAGCAGCACCACACCGTCGATGTCCTCGCCTGCAGCCGAGCGGGCCAACAGATCAGCATTGGTCGACCCGGTTTCGGCGACCACATCCAGCGCCCGCCACGGTTGACCCGGCCCGACGAGCTGGTCACGTAACACGGTGGCGTCAAGCGGCGGCGCAAAGTTCATTTCGCCAGCCTAGGGCCGGTGCCGTCGCCGCGCCGGTTGAAACGCCCGAGCGCAGGGTACCCGAAGTGGTGGAGGAGGAGATCGAATGGTCACCAGGGGGCTCAAGCGGCGAATTCACCGTCGTCACAGTGCACAATCGGTGGCGGTCGCGCTGGCCAGCCGATTCGTCGTCAAGAACGTGGTGCGCGCGTGGGCCATCCGGCCGGATCTCGCGTGGCCGCTCGCGTCGGTTGACCGGTTCGCCGGCTGGGTACCCTATCGACCGACCGTGACCGTCGAACCCTTCCGGCTGGGACACTGTGCCGCGGAACGGGTTCAGGCCGCGGAGACACCGGCGCAGCGGGCGATTCTCTACCTGCACGGCGGCGCGTTCTTGACCTGCGGGCTCAACACCCACCGTTCGCTGGTGGCACGACTGTCCCGCGCCGCGGACGCCTGCGTGGTCAACATCGACTACCGAATGTTGCCGTCGCACCGCATATCTGACGCGATCGACGACGGTCTGAGCGGGTTGCGCTGGCTGATCCGACGCGGGTATGACCCGGAGCAGATCGTCGTCGCCGGTGACTCCGCGGGTGGATATCTGGCGTTCATGACCACCTTGGCCGCCCTGCAGGCCGGAATTGCGAAACCTGCTGGCATAGCGACGGTCTCGCCGTTCACCGATGCTGATCCGACGGCAAAGATGCGGCACCGCAACGCCTACCGGTGTGCGATGTTCCCCCGCGGGGCACTTCCGGCGTTTACTCGCTATCTCCGTCGGGCCCAAGTGATTTCGCCGGTGGACGCCGACCTGTCAGCACTGCCGCCGGTCACCATCCACGCCAGCTCCGACGAACTGCTGCTGCCCGACGCCGAGGTCATGGCGCAGCGACTCGCTGCCGCGGGTGTGCCCTGCGATCTGCACTTGTGGGACGGCCAGATTCACGATTTCCCGCTAGCCGCCGACGTTCTCCCTGAGGGCCGGCGCGCGATCCGCTACATCGGCGACTTCGTCAAGGAGGTCACCGAAGTCACCGAACCACCCGAGCCGGGCCCCGAACCCGGGACGGCCGTGGCCTGAGCTACGCGCCCAGCTTGGCCAGGCGGTCTCGCAGCGGGGCCAGCGCGCAGGCGTGCCGATGCATGTCGGCCCACGGGTCGCCGCGCTCGGACATCCGCTTGGGCACCTCACGCAGGGTGAACCCATCCGGCCGCATGCCGGGCACGTCGAGTTCGTCCCATTCCAGGGGGGTGGCCACCGGCGCGCCCGGGCGCGCCCGGACCGCGTACGGCGCGACCGCTGTCTGCCCGTAGGCGTTGCGCATCACGTCCACATACACCCGGCCGCCGCGGCCGGCCTTGCGGATTTCGCTGGTGCGATGCAGCGGGTCGTCGGCGACGACGCGGCCGGCAATGGCGCGGGCGAACCCGCGAGCCGTGTCGAAGTCGGCGCTGCCCCGCAGCGGTGCGACGACATGCAGTCCCCGCGACCCCGTCGTCTGCACGTAGGGCGTCATGCCCAGCTCCTGAAGCACATCGGCCACCGCGCGGGCGGTGGCCCGGACCACGGCGAAATCGTCGTCGTCGGGGTCCAGGTCGAACACCAGCCGATCCGGCGTGTCCAGCTGCGGCCGGCGGGACAGCCAGGCGTGCAGCGTGACGCAGTCCTGGTTGGCCGCCCATACCAGCGCCTCGTCGCGGCCCACCACCGGATGCACGACCGATCCCGCACCGGACCTTCTGGGGGCCTCGACCCGGTCCATCCAGTCCGGCAACGACGTGGCGAAGTTCTGCTGGATGAACCCTTCCTCGTCGATGCCACCGGGAAACCGGGTCAGCGTAAGCGGACGGCCGTCCAGGTGCGGCACCATCACCGGCGCCAGTTCGGCGTAGTAGTCGATCAGGTCGCCCTTGGTGATCGCTTCGTGGGTGGCCGAGGCCGGGAAGAGCACCCGGTCCGGATGGGTGATCGCGATGCGGGGCTTCATCACCGCCGCATACCCGCTGACACCGAAGCGATAAACCGCGTCCCACCAGCCACATATATTGCTTGCGTAACAACGGTTTTGGTTCGGTTACCCCGCCCTGGGCGCAGCGCCGAGGGCACGTGCGTTCGAACGATCGGCCGCCACGGCCGGCCGCGCCTGCTGCAACCTCAGCCGCGCACCGATCAAGTCCTCCCCACCACGGCGACGAGGGCAAAGTCGGGCTAACCGGGTCCGGTCGGGAGAACCGATGCTCCGCGATTAAGATCATTTCTTATGACCAGTGTTACGGAGCACTCCGGGGAGTCCACGGTAGAAGCCCAGGCCAAGCACGTCGTCGACATCCACACCACCGCAGGCAAGCTTGCCGACCTCAAGCGTCGGACCGAGGAAACCCTGCACCCGGTGGGTGAAGCCGCGGTGGAGAAGGTGCACGCCAAGGGCAAGCTGACCGCCCGCGAGCGCATCCTCGCCCTGTTGGACGAGGGGTCGTTCGTCGAGCTCGACGCGCTGGCCAAGCACCGCAGCACCAACTTCGGCCTGGCCGAGAAGCGGCCGCTGGGCGACGGCGTGGTCACCGGCTACGGGACCATCGACGGCCGCGAGGTCTGCATCTTCAGCCAGGACGCCACCGTGTTCGGCGGCAGCCTCGGCGAGGTGTACGGCGAGAAGATCGTCAAGGTTCAGGAGCTGGCCATGAAGACCGGCCGGCCGCTGATCGGCATCAACGACGGCGCCGGCGCCCGCATCCAGGAGGGCGTGGTCTCGCTGGGGCTGTACAGCAAGATCTTCCACAACAACATCCGCGCCTCCGGGGTGATCCCGCAGATCTCGCTGATCATGGGGGCGGCCGCCGGCGGTCACGTGTACTCCCCCGCCCTGACCGACTTCATCGTGATGGTCGACCAGACCTCGCAGATGTTCATCACCGGCCCCGACGTGATCAAGACCGTCACCGGCGAGGACGTCACCCAGGAGGAGCTGGGCGGCGCGCACACCCACATGGGCAAGTCCGGCACCGCGCACTACGTCGCCTCCGGCGAGCAGGACGCCTTCGAGTACGTGCGCGACCTGCTCAGCTACCTGCCGCCGAACAACTACGCCGACCCGCCGCACTACGCGGTGCCGGCGCCCGACGGCGCGATCGAGGACAACCTCACCGACGAGGACCTCGAACTGGACACGCTGATTCCGGACTCGCCGAACCAGCCGTACGACATGCACGAGGTGATCACCCGGATCCTCGACGACGACGAGTTCCTCGAGGTGCAGGCCGGTTATGCCCAGAACATCATCGTCGGGTTCGGCCGCGTCGACGGGCGCACGGTGGGCATCGTGGCCAACCAGCCCACGCAGTTCGCCGGCTGCCTGGACATCAACGCCTCGGAGAAGGCCGCCCGGTTCATCCGGACCTGCGACTGCTTCAACATCCCGATCGTGCTGCTGGTCGACGTGCCCGGCTTCCTGCCCGGCACCGAGCAGGAGTACAACGGCATCATCCGGCGCGGCGCCAAGCTGCTCTACGCCTACGGTGAGGCCACCGTCGCCAAGATCACCGTGATCACCCGCAAGGCCTACGGCGGTGCCTACTGCGTGATGGGATCCAAGGAGATGGGCGCCGACGTCAACGTGGCCTGGCCGACCGCCCAGATCGCGGTCATGGGCGCTTCCGGCGCGGTCGGGTTCGTCTACCGCCAGCAGCTGGCGGAAGCCGCGAAGAACGGCGAAGACGTCGACGCGTTGCGCCTGCAGTTGCAGCAGGAGTACGAAGACACCTTGGTGAACCCGTATGTCGCCGCCGAGCGCGGCTACGTCGACGCGGTGATCCCGCCCTCGCACACCCGCGGCTACATCGCGACGTCGCTGCGGCTGTTGGAACGCAAGATCGTCCAGCCGCTGCCCAAGAAGCACGGGAACATCCCCCTGTGAGCGGCGCGAGCGCAGCCGGCGATGAGAGCGGCGCCATCACCCCGGAGGCTGCCGCAGCCGCCGAGCCGCACATCCAGGTCCTCAAGGGCAACCCCACCGACGAAGAGCTCGCGGCGCTGGTCGCGGTGCTCGGCGCGGCCGGCGGCGGTGCTGTTGAAACCGGCCCGCCGGATCGCAATATGTGGGGGCACCCGGTGGACAAACTCCGCTATCCGCTGTTCAGCTGGCAACGGGTGACCCTGCTGGAGCGCACTCACTTGCGCCGGTGACGACGCCGAGCGCCAGCGAGGCCGAGGAACCGGCGCCGCAAGCCGCGCCGGTGACGACGCCGCGCTTGGTCCTCGGGTCCGCCTCCTCGGGCCGGTTGGCCGTGCTGCGCGGCGCCGGAATCGACCCGCTGGTGGTGGTCTCGGGGGTGGACGAGGACGCCGTGGCAGCGGGCCTGGGTCCCGAGGCCCGACCCGCCGACGTGGTGCAGGCCCTGGCGCGAGCCAAGGCCGAAGACGTCGCGGCCCGTCTGGATCCAGCCGTAGCGACCGATTGCGTGGTGATCGGCTGCGATTCGATGCTCTACATCGACGGCGTGTTGGCCGGTAAGCCCCCGTCGGTGGACGAGGCCCGCCGCCGATGGCAGTTCATGGCTGGGCGCGCCGGACAGCTCTACACCGGCCATAGCCTGATCTGGTTGCGCGACAATGCGATACGCCATCAGGCTGCCGAAACAGTGGTCACCGGGGTGCGGTTCGGAACACCCACCGACGACGACCTGGAGGCCTACCTGGCCACCGGCGAGCCGCTACGGGTGGCCGGCGGCTTCACCCTGGACGGTCTGGGCGGCTGGTTCATCGACGGCGTCGACGGCGACCCGTCCAGTGTCATCGGGATCAGCCTGCCGTTGCTGCGGTCGCTGCTCGCCGGGGCCGGCCTGTCCGTCGCCGCACTGTGGGCGGCCAATCCGGTGTAGGCAACGCCCCGACGGGGAAGTCAGTGCGGGTGATGGACATCTGCGCAGACGACGTACGGCGACTGCTCGCCGCGCGCGAGCCCGACACCGTACTGGTATTGATCGAAGGCCGCGTCGAGGCGGTGACCGCCGCCGAGCTGGACTCACCGGCGTATCGCGGCGCCTTGCGCATCGCGTCGCGCGATGAGCTGATCGAACGTACCGACGGACGGCAGTCGGTCTCGGAGCGGGAACTCGAGGAACAAGCCGAGGCGTTGAACACCGCGGTCCGCAATCTCGGCGGTTAGGGCTGCAGCACCACGCGGATGCAGCCGTCCTTTTTGTTCTTGAAGTAGTCGTAGGCGCGTACCCCGTCCTCAAGCGACATCCGATGCGTGATCAGTGCGGCCGGGTCCAGATCACCCTGCTGGATGTAGTCGAAGAACTGCGCGATGTAGCGCTGGCCGTACTGCTGCGCCGACTTCACGGTGAGTCCTTTGTTGGTGACCACGCCCATGGGGAACTTGTCGGTGAGGCCGTACACCCCCAGCACCGCGACGATGCCGCCCTTGCGGCAGCCCAGGATGGCCTGACGCAAGGCGGTGGCCCGGTCCGTCTCCAGCCGCAGCAACTGTTTGGCGCGGTCGTAGAGCTGCTGAAGACCGGTGCCGTGGCCCTCCATACCGACCGCGTCGATGCAGGCGTCGGGACCACGTCCCCCGGTGCTTTCGCGCAGCACCTCCTGCACGCTGTCGACGGCGGAATAGTCGACCGTTTCGGCTCCGAGCCGCTCTGCGAGCGCAAGTCGTTCCGGTATCCGGTCGACGACGATGACCCGACCGGCGCCGGACAGCAGCGCACCACGGGCGGCCATCAGCCCGACCGCCCCGGCGCCCCACACGGCGACGATGTCACCGGCGTCGATCTCGCAGAAGTCCGCACCCATGTACCCGGTGGGTACCGCATCGGACAGGAACAGGGCCTGCTCGTCGGTGACATCGTCGGGAACCGCAAAGCAATTCGCGTCGCCGAACGGGACGCGAATGTATTGGGCATGAGACCCCTGGTAGCCGCCGAACGGATGGGTATAGCCGTAGATGCCGCCGGTTGGGTAGCCCAAAAGCGGCTGTTGGAGTTCGGCATTGGGATTGGTGGTATCGCACAGCGAGAACAGGTCGTGCCGGCAGTACCAGCACCGGTTGCAGGCGATGAACGACGGGACCACGACGCGCTCACCCACCCGGGGCTGGCTCAGCTGGGAACCGACCTCGACGACCTCACCCATGAATTCGTGGCCGAAGACATCGCCTTCCCGCATCCCCGGCAGGTAACCGTCGATGAAGTGCAGATCGGATCCGCAGGTGGTCGACAGGCTCACCTTGATGATCGCGTCGTGCGGGTTGAGGATTTCGGGGTCGGGCACCGTCTCCACCGACAAGTCGTTGACCCCGTTCCAACACAGCGCTCGCATGACGTTTCTCCTCCGCGGCTATCGCGCGGACCGGCGCGCGCTCGGGTTGTGTCTGATCGTCGGCAGCTCCCCGGCCTGCAGCAGCGCCCGGGCGCGATACAGCGCCTTGAACGCCAGCGCCCCGGACAGCAGCGAGGGCATCGGGCCCTTGATCCGCAGAGTCACCTCGGTGCCCATATCGTTTGGCGCACTGGCGAAATCGAGAACGATCTCGCTGCGGGAGCGGGATGTGTCGACATCGGCGAAGCGCATCCGCCGGTCGTCCTCGACGAGGACGGAGTCCCACCCGGCGCCGCTGGCCGGCCCGCCGCTGAATTCCCAGCGAAAGCGTCCTGCACCGGTCTGTTTCACCTCGGCGATATCGCCGAGCACCTCGGAGAGCCTGGCGGGGTCGCGGAAGAACTCCTTCGCCGCGTCCAGGCCACCCGCGATGGTGAGCGATTGTGGTCGCTCCCGGCGCCGCAACACCTCGACCGCCTTGCCGAGCACGACCTGCGCTTGGTGCTTGGCGACACCGGCGATGTCTGGAACAACTCCGAATGCGGTGCGTGCAGCCATGGAACGCTCCCTGCGGCTTACCGGGTTACCTCCGGACGTGTCTTGAACAAGGTGCTTACCCAGGCAAGCAGCCAGCCAACCTCGGCGACGGCATCGACGAGATAGACGCGGCTGATCCGGCCCCGCGGGGCGTACACCGCGTCCACACCGCCCAACGTGAGCGCTGTGCCCACGCCGAGCCGACGGGCCTGGCGAACGCCGGCGGCATCGGTGGCGGAGGCCAGCTGCGCCGTGCCGATAGCGACCATCAGGCCTGCCACCGTGTACACCAGCCAGCGGTCGACCTTCGGTCCGAGCACCGCCTCGAAGCTGCGCAGATGTAACAGCGGCCAGAGCCCGCCCACCACGTTGAACGCTCCGTGTAGCCTCGCCAGCCGGGCCGCGCCGACAACGCCGTTCATTCCGGGGCGCATACCCGCCGGCCGACCGGTCAAACGTCGCGTCGGTGCGGTCACACCTCATGCCCGAACAGCGGATCCACCGGGCCCGGAGATGAGCTCTCGCACGGTAGGCTCGACAACGTGCCAGTGCCTGCCGACCCCAGCCCCGCCCTGCAGTCCTACGCCCACCCCGAGAGGTTGGTGACCGCCGACTGGCTCGCGGGCAATCTTGGTAAATCCGGTCTCGTCGTGGTGGAGTCCGACGAGGATGTGCTGCTCTACGACGTCGGCCACATTCCCGGCGCGGTGAAGATCGACTGGGTCACCGACCTCAACGACGCGCCGGTCCGGGACTACATCACCGGGGAGCAGTTCGCCGACCTGATGAACCGCAAGGGCATCTCCCGCGACGACACCGTGGTGATCTACGGCGACAAGTCCAACTGGTGGGCGGCCTACGCGCTGTGGGTGTTCACCCTGTTCGGCCATGAAGACGTCCGGCTGCTCGACGGCGGGCGCGACCTGTGGGTGTCCTCGGGCCGCGAGACCACCCTGGACGTCCCGTCGAAGACGACCACCGGCTACCCGGTGGTGCAGCGCAACGACGCCCCGATCCGGGCCTACAAGGACGACGTGCTGCAGATCCTCGGCCGCGAGCCGCTGATCGATGTCCGCTCGCCGCAGGAGTACACCGGCGAGCGCACCCACATGCCGGACTACCCGGAGGAGGGTGTGCTGCGTGGCGGCCACATCCCCACCGCGGTGTCCATTCCGTGGAGCAAGGCGGCCGACGACGCCGGCCGGTTCCGCAAGCGCGAGGAATTGGAAGAGCTCTACGGGTTCCTGCAGCCCGGGGACAAGCCAGTTGCCTACTGCCGCATCGGGGAACGCTCCAGCCACACCTGGTTCGTGCTCACCCACCTGCTCGGCATGGAGGGCGTCCGCAACTACGACGGCTCCTGGACCGAGTGGGGCAACACCGTGCGGGTTCCGATCGTCGACGGCCCGGAGCCGGGTGCTGCGCCCGCGGCAGCGCAGGGAGCCGCAGCCAGCTGATGAGCCTGCCGGAGGGATTGGCGCAGGTGGTGTCCGACTTCGCCGAAGTCGAAGGCCAGGACAAGCTCAAGCTGCTGATCGAATTCGCCGACGAACTGCCCGAACTGCCCGAAGAGCTGACCGAATCAGCCATGGAACCGGTACCCGAGTGCCAGTCGCCGTTGTTTATGCATGTCGATGCCGCCGACCCGCAACGGGTGCGGCTGTATTTCAGCGCGCCTCCCGAGGCGCCGACGACGCGCGGCTTCGCATCGATCTGGGCCGCCGGCCTCGACGGCGAACCGGCCGACGTCATCCTGGGCGTGCCGGAGGATTTCGCGTCACAGCTCGGGCTGGCCGCACTGATCAGCCCGCTGCGACTACGGGGTATGTCGGCCATGTTGACCCGCATCAAGCGGCATTTACGCGCCGCGTAAGGGGCACTGGAACAGGTTCAGCGGTCGCGCTTTACACTGCCTGAAGCTAGATTCTTAAAGACATTTCTTATACATGCCATCAGGAGGGCCAGTGGCGAACCATGCCAGCTCGAAGATCTCCAAGGTGCTCGTCGCCAACCGCGGAGAGATCGCAGTCCGGGTGATCCGCGCCGCGCGCGACGCCGGATTGGCCAGCGTGGCCGTGTACGCCGAACCCGACGCCGACGCACCCCACGTCCGGCTCGCCGATGAGGCTTTCGCCCTGGGTGGGCAGACCTCGGCCGAGTCCTACTTGGTGTTCGAGAAGATCCTCGACGCCGCGGCCCAGTCGGGCGCCAACGCGATTCACCCCGGGTACGGCTTCCTCTCCGAGAACGCCGACTTCGCCCAGGCCGTGATCGACGCCGGGCTGATCTGGATCGGGCCGAGCCCGCAGTCGATCCGCGACCTCGGCGACAAGGTCACCGCGCGCCACATCGCTGCCCGCGCCAAGGCTCCCCTGGTGCCCGGCACCCCGGACCCGGTCAAGGACGCCGACGAGGTGGTGGCGTTCGCCAAGGAGCACGGTGTGCCGGTGGCCATCAAGGCCGCGTTCGGCGGTGGCGGCCGCGGCATGAAGGTGGCGCGCACGCTCGAAGAGATTCCCGAGCTGTTCGAGTCGGCCACCCGCGAGGCGATTGCGGCCTTCGGTCGCGGCGAGTGCTTCGTAGAGCGTTACCTGGACAAGCCGCGCCACGTCGAGGCCCAGGTCATCGCCGACCAGCACGGCAACGTCGTCGTCGCGGGCACCCGCGACTGCTCGCTGCAGCGCCGCTTCCAGAAGCTGGTCGAGGAGGCCCCGGCGCCGTTCCTGACCGACGCGCAGCGCAAGGAGATCCACGAGTCCGCCAAGCGGATCTGCAAGGAGGCCGGTTACTACGGCGCCGGCACCGTGGAGTACCTGGTCGGCCAGGACGGCCTGATCAGCTTCTTGGAGGTCAACACCCGTCTGCAGGTGGAACACCCCGTCACCGAGGAGACCTCGGGCATCGACCTGGTGCGTGAGCAGTTCCGGATCGCCAACGGCGAGACGCTGGACCTCACCGAGGACCCCGAGCCGCGCGGCCACTCGATCGAGTTCCGCATCAACGGCGAGGACGCCGGTCGCGGCTTCCTGCCGGCCCCCGGCCCGGTTACCCGCTTCGACCCGCCGACCGGCCCCGGCATCCGGATGGACTCCGGCGTGGAGACCGGTTCGGTGATCGGCGGTCAGTTCGACTCGATGCTGGCCAAGCTGATCGTCACCGGCGCGACCCGCACCGAGGCGCTCGAGCGCGCCCGGCGCGCCCTGGACGAGTTCCACGTCGAAGGGCTGGCCACGGTCATCCCGTTCGACCGCGTGGTGGTTCGTGACCCGGCGTTCATCGGCGACGAGAACGGCTTCTCGGTGCACACCCGCTGGATCGAGACCGAGTTCGAGAACAACATCGAACCTTTCACCGGTGGCGAGCCGCTGGATGAAGAAGATGCCCAGCCGCGGCAGAAGGTGGTCGTCGAGGTCGGCGGTCGCCGCCTGGAGGTCTCGCTGCCCGGGGACCTGGCGCTCGGCGGCGGTGGTGCTCCCGGCGGTGCGTCCGGGGCCATCAGGAAGAAGCCGAAGCCCCGCAAGCGCAGCGCCCACGGCGGCGCGGCGGCGTCCGGTGACGCGGTGACCGCGCCCATGCAGGGCACCGTGGTCAAGGTGGCCGTCGAGGAGGGCCAGGAAGTCGCCGCCGGTGACCTGGTCGTCGTCCTGGAGGCGATGAAGATGGAGAACCCCGTCACCGCGCACAAGGACGGTGTCATCACCGGCCTGGCGGCCGAAGCCGGATCCGCCATCACGCAGGGCACCGTGCTCTGCGAGATCAAGTAGCGGGGCCTCATCGAAGCTGTCGAGATCAATGCCGGCCCGTGGTATCTGCGGATGCCACGGGCCGACACTCGTGTCGATGACCGTCCTGCACTGGCCGACCTCGGTGAGACCGACCCGGACTACGTAGCCCAGGCGGTCACCGGGTGGGCCGATGACACGCGTTATCTGTGGGCGGTCTGCGAACCGACCACGGGTGAGCTGCTGGCCGAGGTGACCCTGGACCCGGTCTGCGGCGCGATCGCGACCCGCAGCCGCCCCAGTCATGAGCAGGCGGCGCGCACCGGGGCCGACGCGGTCTCCCGGTTCGCCGCCGGTGCGCTAGGCCTGACCCCGACGGTGATTGCCGGCCCGGGAGGCCTGTGCGCTGCGGTTCCGACCGACGAAAATCCAGGCCGCGCCGCCGATCCCCAGCGCTAAGACGGCGATCCCGAACCCCACCGACCAGCCGGCGTGATGCTGTGCCACCGCGCTGACGAATCCCGCCAGCGCCAGCACCGCCATCACGAGCATGGCCAGTCCCGGCGCTTCACGGCGGTCCTTGAAGACCATCCCGGCCCGGGGCCGGGTTGTGCGCGCCTCATCGATCGGATGCTCGGTCTCGCTCATGGGTCCCTGATACCCGCGGCGGACGGGCGCAAAACCCTCTGCGCTGCTGGCGGCGACCTCCCCCGGGTCCGCCGCGCTCGCAGTCCCCGCTACGCCGCGGCGCGCAGCGCTGCCAGCAGCGGTTCCGCGGCCTTGGCCAGGAAAGCCTCCTGCGTCTCCCCGCCGATCTGGATGAGCGCGATGTCGGTGAAACCGGCTGCGGAGTAGGCGCGCACCGCCTCGACAATGGCGTCCAGATCCGGGCCGCACGGGATCGCGTCCGCGACATCCTGCGGCGTGACGAATTGGGTGGCCGCCGCGAACGCCGCCGGCGTCGGCAACTCCGAGTTGACCAGCCATCCGCCGCCGAACCAGCGGAACTGCCGGTGGGCGCGCTGCACCGCGGCGTCCCGGTCGGGGTCCCAGCACACCGGAAGCTGTCCGATGACCCGGCCGCCGTCCAGTCCGGAGGCCTGCCGCGCGGTGTGCCAGGCGTGGACCAGTTCCGCATCCGGCTGCACCGCGATCAGATCGTCGGCGGCGGTGGCGAATCGGTCCACGCCGTTGCGGCCCGACACCGCCACGGCCAGTGCCACCGGGATCTCCGGAAGGTCCCACAGCCGGGCCTGGTCGACCTGGAAGTGGTCGCCGCACAGGTTGACGGTCTCGCCCATCAGCAGCTCACGGATGATCTTGATCGCTTCGCCGAGCATGGCCTGCCTGCGCCGGACATTCGGCCAGCCGGCACCGGTGACGATGTGCTCGTTGAGGTTCTCCCCGCTGCCCAGGCCCAGCGTGAATCGGCCGTCGGCGAGGATCTGCACCGTGGCCGCCTGCTGCGCCACCACCGCCGGGTGGTAGCGCATCGTCGGGCAGGTGACATAAGAGCACAGCTCCACCCGTTCGGTGGCCTGCGCGACCGCCCCCAGCACCGCCCAGGCGTTCGGAGCGTGGCCCTGCGAAGTCAGCCACGGTGAGAAGTGGTCGCTGCACACCTCGAAGTCGAAACCTCGTTCTTCAGCGGAAACGGCATAACGGACAAGGTCTTTGGGCCCGCTCTGCTCGGTCATCAGGGTGTAGCCGAACCGTGTCATGGACCCCGGGTACCCAACAGCCGACCACCGAAACGAAGACCACGGCGCCCCGACGCCGTTTGGCCGCAGCCCCACTCGGGGTACCCGCGAGCGTGACGATCGCACCTACCCGCACCGAACCCGCGCTGCCCGTCGCCTGCGGCCCGCTGTCCTCAGCGGTCTGCGAGCTGCTGCGCCGGCCCGCGGGCGCCACCGAGGGGTTCGCCACCCGCACCGCCGGCGCGGACCCGTATGGCCGAGACCTGCACCTGGCCCTGTACGTCTGTTACGAGCTGCATTACCGCGGCTTCGCCGGGGTGGACCCGGACTGGGAATGGGACGCCACCTTATTGGACCTTCGCGCCGAGTTGGAGCGCGTGTTCCTCAATAGTGTGCGGCAGGATGTCGGACCGATACCGCCGGACACCACCGCGTGCGACGAAATGGCTGCTGCCGCAACCGAGCCCGTGCACGGCAGCGGCCCCTCGTGGTATCTGCGCGACCACGGCACCTGGGAGCAGGCCCGTGAGTACTTCGTGCACCGGTCGCTGTATCACCTCAAAGAAGGTGATCCGCATGCCTGGGCCATCCCCCGCCTGACCGGCCAGGCCAAGGCCTCCTTTGTCGCGGTCGAGTTCGACGAGTACGGCGCCGGCCGCGGCCCACGGGTGCACCAGCAGCTCTTCGCCGATCTGCTCACCGCTGCCGGCCTGAACGCCGAGTACCTCGCCTACCTCGACGTGGTGCCCGCCGAGTCGCTCGCGGTGGTGAATCTGATGTCGTTGTTCGGGTTACACCGCAGGTGGCGCGGTGCAGCCGTGGGGCATTTCGCCTCCACGGAGATCACCTCGCCGCCGGGGTCCAGCCGCCTGGTGGCCGCGTTGCGGCGGATGGGCGCACCCGAGCCGTGCGTGACGTTCTACGCCGAACACGTCGAGGCCGACGCGGTACACGAGCAGGTGGTGCGCACAGATGTGGTCGAGGATCTGATCCGCCAGGACCCGCACCTGCAGGCCGATGTGGTTTTCGGTATGCGTGCCCGCGACGCGGTGGAGAACCGACTGGCCGATCTCATGATGTCGGCATGGTCGGCGGGGCGTTCTTCGCTGTGTGCGATGTGAAACTTAAGCTTTCACTGGGATTTTGCGGAATTTGTGGTTCATCCCTTTACCAATCGGATCACGCCTCGGTAACGTCTGGTTCCTCCGGTTGAGTTCACAGCCGCAGTTGAACGTCACCGTGTTTAAGCCGCTCGCGAAGAGCTTGCGCTGACGTGATCCAACAGCACGATTCGTCGACTGATGGAGCCGCAGATGACTAGCAGCAAGATTTCCCCCGCTTCAGGGACCGCTTTCGCCACTCCCGCAACGGAAGCCACCCAGGCGTGGCGGAATCACACCGCCAAATTCACCGTGCACTGGGGACGGGCGGGAGCAGTGGTCGCCGCGGACGGGGAAATCGACGCAGCCAATGCAAGCCCGTTCGCCGATTACGCCAGGCGCTGCGCCGACTGCTGCGAATGGCTGATCCTGGACTTGGCCGATTTGTCGTTTATCGGCACGGTCGGGTTTACCGCCCTGCAGTCGATCAGCGCCAGGTGTGCCGCCGCGCGGACCCGGCTGAGGGTGATACCGAGCCCGGCGGTGTCGGCGGTGCTGCGGATCTGTGACCCGCAGGCGCGGCTTCCCCTGGTGGCGTCGCTGGCCGACGCCCTGGACGACGTGCAGAAGTCCGGCCGGCCGCTGCGCGCGGTGCCCCCGATCTAGGCGGGCACCGCATCGGCGGCGCGGTCCCAGGCGCGGTGCTTGGCCAGCTCAGTGGTGAACGCGTCGAAGAATTCGTCGTTGAGGTCGTCCGCCGCCGCGGTTGTGGTGACCACTCCGGTGGAGACGGTGACGCCGGTGTCCTCGGCCAGCCGTTCGGCGATGCCGGCTTTGGGCAGCAACTCCACGCCCGCCCCGAATGCCCCGACGGGTTTGAGGTGCTTGTAGGCCTCGGTGATGAAGTGCATCGCGTAGCCGTCGGCGGACAGGGCGCGCACCGCGTCCGGACCGCACGGCACCACCACCGCGTCGTAAAGCACCGAGGCCATGGTGGTGATCGCCCGGTCGACACTCAACTGGCCGCCCGAGCCGCCGGCCAGCTCCCCGCCCGCGATCGGGGCCAGCACTTCGGCGATGGCACCGCGCCGGCGCATCTCCTCGACGAAGCGTTCCACACCGACCACGTCGACGCCGTCGGCGGCCAGCACCGCGATCTTGCGGGTTTCGATGCTGGCGCTGCCCCGCGCGTCCGGCGGAAGGGTGGCGCTGTGCAGCTGCGAGAGCGCCGGTGACACAGGTGCCTTCTCGGCGGCCTGGTCAAGCGGCTGCTCTTTGGGCACCGGCAGGCCCAGCTTGCCGGCCACCTGACTCGCCAGGTCGTGGTCGATGCGGTTGAGCTGCTCGACGACGCGCTGGCGGATCTCGATGGTCTCACATTTTCCCAGTTCGAAGGCGTACGCGGCGACGATATGCTCGGCCTCCGGTGCTGACATGCTCTGGTAGAACATCCGCGCCTGGCTGTAGTGGTTCTCGAAGCTGGCGGCGCGTTTGCGGATCTTGTCGCCGTCCACCTTCTGCGTGTAGTGCCGGAACACCTCGTCGTCCCCGGCCAGTGCGGGGCAGCCGCCGCCCAGCGAATTCTTGTAGTAGCTCGACTTACCGACCGGGATGGCGTGTTGGCTGTAGCCGTCGTGCTGGTTGGTGTGCACCGGCGCCACCGGCCGATTGATCGGTAGATGATTGAAATTCGGTCCGCCGAGCCGGATCAACTGGGTGTCCAGATAGGAGAAGTTGCGGAACTGCAGCAGTGGATCGTTGGTGAAATCGATTCCCGGCACCACGTTGGCGGTGCAGAAGGCCACCTGCTCGGTTTCGGCGAAGAAGTTGTCGGGGTTGCGGTTGAGTACCATTTTACCCACTGGGCGTACCGGAACCTGTTCCTCCGGAATGATTTTCGTGGCATCCAACAGATCGAAATCGAAACTGAATTCGTCGCTCTCGGGCACCAATTGCACCCCGAGCTCCCACTCCGGGTACTGGCCGGCCTCGATGGAGTCCCACAGGTCCCGGCGGTTGAAGTCGGGGTCTTTGCCGGCGATCTTCTGGCATTCGTCCCAGATCAGCGAATGCACGCCGAGCTTGGGCTTCCAGTGGAACTTCACGAAGGTGCCTTGTCCCTTGGCGTTGACGAAGCGGAAGGTGTGCACCCCGAAGCCCTGCATCATCCGGTAGCTGCGCGGCAACGCGCGGTCCGACATCAGCCACATGATGGCGTGCAGCGTCTCGGGCTGCAGCGACACGAAGTCCCACAGGGTGTCGTGGGCGGACTGGGCCTGCGGGATCTCGTTGTCCGGTTCGGGCTTCACCGCGTGCACGAAGTCGGGGAACTTGATCCCGTCCTGGATGAAGAAGACCGGGAAGTTGTTGCCCACCAGGTCGTAGTTGCCCTGTTCGGTATAGAACTTGGTGGCGAACCCGCGCACGTCGCGCACGGTGTCGGCCGAGCCGCGGAAGCCCGCCACGGTGGAGAACCGCACGAACACCGGGGTCTTGGTGCCCGGAGTGGTCAGAAACCGTGCCGCGGTGTACTCGGCCAGTGAATCGTCGTAGGGCTCGAAGTAGCCGTAGGCGCCCGACCCGCGCGCATGCACCACCCGCTCGGGGATCCGCTCGTGGTCGAAGTGCATGACCTTCTCACGCGCGTGGAAGTCCTCCAGCAGCGTCGGCCCGCGCTCCCCGACGGTCAGCGCGTCGTCGGTGTGGTCGACCCGCACTCCCTGCTGGGTGGTCAGGTATCCGGACTGCCGGTCGATCCGGTGCTGGTCGAGCTGGCGCTGCTTGGGGTCGTCGGTAGCCACCGTGTGTGTCCTCTCTCCTGGGGACGGTATGGGAATTCCCTGGGTGGGTATCCCAGCCAGGACATCCGCAAACGAGAGGGGCCGATCGTGACCGCCCAATCGGCTGTGTTGTTCGATGTCGACGGCACTTTGGTCGATTCCAACTACCTGCATGTGCACGCGTGGCGGCGCGCGTTCGCCGAGCAGCACGTCGAGGTGGAGTCCTGGCGCATCCACCGCGCCATCGGAATGGACGGATCCGAGTTGGTGCGCCTGCTCTCCGACGATGCGCCCGATGACGTCCGCCAGCGGCTCAAGGACCTGCACACGCGCTACTACCTGGAGTCGGCGGCGTTGCTGTCGCCGCTGCCGGGCGCCCGCCGGCTGCTGGAACGCATCGCCGCGCTCGATCTGCCGGTGGTGCTGGCCTCTTCGGCGCCCGAAGAGGAGCTGGCCCTGTTGCGCAAAGCGCTGAACTGCGACGATCTGGTGGACGCGGTCACCTCGTCCGCCGACGTCGACGTCGCCAAACCGGAACCGGACATCATCGGGATCGCCCTGGACCGGATCGGAGCAACCGCCGATCGGGCGGTTTTTGTGGGCGACGCGATCTGGGATGTGCAGGCGTGCCTGCGCGCCGGAGTGCCGAGCATCGGCGTGCTCAGCGGCGGAGTGTCCCGCGCCGAGTTGGAAACCGCCGGCGCCACCGCCGTTTTCGACAACGCCGAAGATCTGGCGCTACACCTCGATCAGACACCGATCGCCGACCTGGCCGACGGGTGGGCCGGACATGGATGAGGCTGCGTTTCTGACCACTCTGGTCCGGGCCATCGGCGCACTGCAGCGCGCCGAGGTGCCCTTCGCCCTGGCCGGCGGAGCGGCGGTGTATGCCCGCGGCGGGCCCCACTCCCACCACGACATCGACCTGCTCGTCGAACCGTCGGATGCCGAGCGGGCAGCCGACGCCCTCGCCGATATCGGCATGTCGCGGTTCCAGCCGCCGGAGGACTGGCTGCTCAAAGTCTTCGACGGCGACGTGCTCATCGACTTGATCCATCGCCTCGGTGACACCGCGGTCAGCGCCGAGACGATTTCGCGCGCGCCGGTGCTGCCGGTCGGTTCGATGACCGCACACGTCATCAGCGCGACCGACCTGATGGCGCAGAAGCTCGCGGTGCTGGACTGCCACCGCTGCGATTACGCCGAACTTCTCGTCGTCGCACGGATCCTGCGCGAACAGGTGGATTGGCCCCAGCTGCGCTGGCGGCTGCGGGACTCACCGTTCGCCCAGGCGTTCTGGCAGCTGCTGTGCGGGCTGTCCATAATCGACGACGACCGCACCGCGCCCGCTGAGGCGCCGGCTCATCTGATCGCCGTCGTACGACGCAAGCTGGCCGAAGACCCGGAGATCGGCGAGCTGGGCATCGGGATCGAAATCGACTCCGACACAGTATGTTTGACAGGCTCAGTCAACGGAGCCCAACGCAAAGCGACGATCGAGACCGCGGTTCGGCGCATCGTGCAACCGCGCACCGTCGTCAACGACATCGAAGTGGTCCAGCTGTGCGAGCCCGTCGAGCAGGTGACCGGGTGATCCGGGTAGCCGCGGTAGGCGACATCCACCTGGGCGAGGACTCGCGCGGCACGATGCGTTGGCACGATCTCGACGACCGGGCCGACATGCTGCTCCTCGCCGGCGACCTGACCCGCCACGGAACCGCTACCGAAGGCCACGTGGTCGCCGACGAATTGACCGCATGCCCGGTACCGGTGGTGTGCGTGCTCGGCAATCACGATTACCACCAGAACCAGCAGGACCAGATCACCGCCGTGCTGCGCGACGCCGGGGTCGTCGTGCTCGAAGGCGAGACCCACACCGTTGAGGTCGCCAACCAGCGGGTCGGCGTCGCCGGTGTCAAGGGTTTCGGCGGCGGGTTCGCCGGCAGATGTGCCACCGCGTTCGGCGAACCGGAGATGAAGGCGTTCGTCGCCGCCACCAAGACCGCGTCGGTGGCGTTGCGGGAGGGCCTGCGGTGCCTGCACACCGACTACCGGATCGCGCTGCTGCACTACTCTCCGGTGGCGGACACCCTGCACGGCGAGCCGCCGGAGATCTATCCGTTCCTGGGCTCGTGCCTGCTCGCCGAGGCGATCGATGATGCCGGCGCCGACCTCGCCGTGCACGGCCACGCGCACGCCGGGACCGAGACGGGCCGCACCGCCGGCGGTGTTCCGGTGCGCAATGTCGCCCAGCCGCTGATCCGGGCGCCCTACACCGTCTACCACGTCAATGGCACGCCCACCGCGGCGGCGAACGCCGCCAGCGCGGCGAACATCCACGCCAGATAGTCGCCGATGTGACCGGAATGCGCTGCGCGCAGCGCGCCCAGCGCCGGCGCGGTGACGGCTTCCGCGGTGCGGCGGGCCACCGCGGGCCAGCGGTGCAACCCGGCGGCCGCCACCCCCGCCGCCACCACGCAGCCCAGGACAGCCAACCCCGCGCCGAGCACCGACCAGCCGGGCGCGGCGGTGGCAGCGCCGGCGTCGACGAACCGGCGTGCGGCGGTGTCGGCGCCGCGCGCGACCGCGGGCAGCGCCCCGGCGGCCAGACAACCGGCCAGCAGCAGCCCGACCGCGGTGTACATGCTCGGCGGTGTCCGCTGCAGCCAGGTGTCGGGCTGCTCGTCGCCCCGGGTGGTGCGCCCGCCGCCGTCGGACGGCTCGGTTCGGCCGCCGACACCGGTGAAGCAGCGGATCCCGGCCCGTAGCACCGCACCGCCGGTGCATGCCGAAACACCAAGGAACAGTGCCGATCCCCAGCCGCTGCCCACGGCCTCCTCGCACAGGGATTTGCCCAGCGCGGTACCGAACGGCGGCAGGCCGGCCAGTGCCGCTGCCGCAACCGCGTAACAGGCCGCCAGCACCGGCTGGCCTCGACCGCGCCCCGCCAGCTCCCATTCGTCGACGCTGTGGTGGCGGTCCAGCAGGATCCCGACGATCAAGAACAGCGCCGATTTGGCTCCGGCGTGCCCGAGCAGGTACACGGCCGCACCGCCCACCCCCTGCGGGGTCAGCGTCGCGGTGGCCACCAGCAACAAGCCCATGTGGCCGATCGTCGAGTAGGCCAGCAGCCGCTTGAGGTGTCGTTGCGCCAGGCACATGACCGAGCCGATGACCGCGGTCAGCACCCCGGCGGCGATGAAGGCGCGACTGATCAGCGCCGGCGGGAGCACGCCCGCGAACACCATCCAGTACACCCGCCACAGCCCGTAGAGCCCGAGCTCGACCATGACGCCGGAGAACAGCACGCACACCCCGGCGGGCGCGACGGCGTGCGCGTCGGCCAGCCAGAAGTGCAGCGGCACGATCGCGGCTTTGACTCCCAGCGCCGCCGACACCAGGACGAAGGCCGCCACCACCAGCGCATCGGGCGGGCCGTCGCGCAACGCCGCGCCCAGTTGAGCCATGCCGAGCTGACCGACGCGGGCATACAGCATGCTGATGCCGATCAGGGTCACACACGCGCTGAGCGACTGGATGATCCCGAAGTTGAGTGCGCCCTGGATCGCCGACCGGTCTTCGATCTTGATGCCGGTCAGCGCGTAGGCGACTGCGCCCATCAGTTCCAGGAAGACGAACAGGTTGAACAGGTCGGCGGCCATGACGAAGCCGTTCATCGCCGCCAGGAAGATCAACAGCAGTGCGTCGAAGCGGGCACCGGCTTGATCGAGGCCACGGCGACTGTAGAGCGCCGCGCAGCCGGTCAGGGCGCCGATCAGGACCGCGAGGCCCGCCGAGAGCGGGTCGGCCGCCAGGGCGATGCCGACGGCCAGGCCGTCGCGCGGGCGCCAGTCACCGATCCAGGCCACCACGGTGGGCCCGGTCGCGGCGGCCAGCACAACACCGGCGGCACCGGTTGAGGCCGCCGAGGTGGCCACCACCACCGCGTTGGCGAGCGGCCGGGACAGCCGATGGCCCAGCGCCAGCAGCAGACACGCCATCAGGATCGGCACCGCGACCAGCAGCGGCAGCAGGGCGGTGGCGGCCGGCACCGCGGCTCAGCCCCGCAGCGCCGACAACTGATCCGGGTCCAGGGTGTGGTGGCGCTTGTGGACCTGGATCGCCAACGCCAGCAGCAGCGCGGTGACGGTGGCCTGAATGACGATGTCGGTCAACGTCATCGCCTGCACCACGGGATCGACCACCGGCGCAGGCTGGCCGGGGCCGGTGGTGGGGTCGACGAAGATCGGCGGCGCCGCGCCCTGCTGGTAGCCGACGGTCAGTAGCAGCAGGTAGGTACCGGCCTGCGCCACCGACAAGCACACCACCGCGTGAATCAGGTTGCGGCTGCGCACGATTCCGAACGACCCGATCAGCACCAGCCAGCCCGCCACCCCGTAGATGTAGCTGCTCACGAGCGTTCCCGCTTTCGCGCGACGGTGATCTCTTGGGCCAGGAACTGCGCCAGGAGCACCGTCATGCCGCACGCCACCGCCACCCCGACCGCTGCGTTGAGCAGCGGTACCGACCCGGAAGAAAGCAGTTGACCGCGCGTGCCGGTCGGCAACACGTTGAGCAGGAACGCTCCGCTGGTGAGCAAGCCGGCGATTCCGATGCCGGCGAACGCCGCCGCGCCCAGCGCCTCGCCGATATCGAAGACGTTGACCGGGCGCAGCCGGTCCAGCGCCCGGAAGCTTCCGGTGACGTAGAGCAGGTGCAGGCCGGTGGCCAGCACCACGCCGCCCTGAAAGCCGCCGCCCGGTGTCAGGTGACCGTGGACCACCACGTCGAGTCCTACCGCCAGCGTCACCGGCAGCAGCAGGTAGCCGACCAATCGGGTGGCGTCCAAGGCGGCACTGCGGCCGCTATCGTGGTATTCGCGCTCCTCGACGGTCGGACGCAGCAGCGCCATCACCCCCGTCACCGAGGCGACCAGGATCGTCTCCTCACCGAAGGTGTCGAGGGCGCGCTGGTCGAAGTTCACCGACGCGACCACGTTGGCGGTGGCGTGGGAAAACGCTTCCCGCACTGCGAGATCCCGATACAGGTGGTGCTGCTGCCCGAACGCGGGAAGGTCGGCGAATCCCAGCCACAGCAGTAGGCCCAGGCCGGCCGCGCCGGCGAGGAACAGCGCCGTTCGACCGGCGCGGGTCACCAGCCGGTCTCCCGGTGCCGGCGCTGCACCGCGCGGACGGTGAGCATGACCATCAGCGGCACCACCACTCCGCCGATCAGCAACTGGGACAACGCCACGTCGGGCGCCTGCAGCACCACGAACAAGATGGTCAGCGCCAACCCGAACACCGCCAGCACCAGCGCCTGCCGGTGCGGGTCAGCGGTCAGGGCGACGAGGGTCCCGGTGACGCCGACCAGCGTGACCGAGACCAGGATCAGCACCGTCATGGCGGCGAATCTCCTTTCACCACACCGGCTTCCTGCGCGGTCAGCCGGGCGGTGGCCGCCGACATCGCCGGCGCGGTGAGCAACACCAACGCGACGATCACCGCGACCATCGCAGCTGCCTCGGTGGCGCCGCGGTGCAGGATCAGGCCAAGTCCGGTCAGCGGGAAACCGACCGATGTGGTGACGGTCAGCAGGTGCAGTTGGTCGACCACGTCGTGCAGCAGGGCTGCCATCAGCGCGCAGCCGGCCATCACCGACACACCGGCGAAGACCAGCACCCAGGCGATCACGGTCGCCCCGCCAACAACCGGGCATAGACAAGGGTCCCGGGAAAGGTGACCAGCGCCAACACCAATGGCACGATCAGGCTCCAGTCCTGACGCCAGGAGACCGCCAGCAGCATCAGGATCGCGATTGCGCTGACGCCGGCGAATTCCAGACCGACCAGGCGCCGCCGCGGGGCGCCGCGCGCGGCCATCCAGACACCGGGCACAAAGACCCCGCCCTGCAGCACCAGCGCGGCCAGCTCCCCCGGGTTCACCGTTGCACCGCCGTCTCCAGCGCGCCCGGACGCTGCCCGACCCGGTGCACCAGCACCGTCTGAGCAGCACTGTCGAGCACAACGGTTCCCGGCGTGGTGGCCAGCGCCAGTGTTGCGGCAGCTCGGCGAGCGCCGGCCACCGGCGCCGGCTCGTCGGGCAGCGTCACCCGGCCGATCGTCGACCGGGATCGCCGCGACGGCACCAGCACGTAGGCCCACACCTGCGCGGTTTGCGTGAGTAGCTCGCCGGCGATCGTCGGCAGCCAGCGCAGCCATCCCCGGCGAAACCGCCAGCTACCGGAGTTGGCCCGCCGGGCCGCTCGGGCGGCGACGGCACACGGAAATGTGCACAGCGCCGCCGCGGCCAGCTCCGCGGCGGTGCGCTCGGTCAGCGTCACCACCCATAGCGCGGCGGCGACCAGCCACCACAGCAGGGTTTCGCCGACCGCTCTGCTACCGGCCGCGGACACGGCGGTTGTGCTTCTTGATCGCCGTGACCAGTTCCGATTTCCGCATCGTCGAGCGCCCGTGGATGTCCAGCCGCCGGGCGACGTCGAGCAGGTGCTGCTTGCTGGCGTTGGCATCAACGCCCTCGGCGGACGGCCCCGAGCTGTTCGGCCCCCCGCCGGCCGCACGCTTGTCGGAGGGGCCGCGCTTCTTCTTGGGCTCCCAATGGTCTCCGACCTTCTCGAAACTGTGCTTGAGCGCCGCGTAGGCGACCCGGTGCGCGCGCTGCTCACTGCCGTACTCCTTGGCGGCCGCGTCGTGCGCTTTGGCGAAGGTGCGTTGCGCCTTGGCGCTGGAGCGTTGCAGCGTGCTGGGCAACTCGCTTTGCTTGGCGGCGCCGCGCTTCGTCGTCTTGGGCATGAGACCTCCAATCAGCCAGTCTGTGCTGCATACCCGCCGAAACGGCTCGGCAACCATTTCCGGCGGCGAGCACGTTTGCCGGGGCGAAGACCGGGCAACCCGAATAGCCGTGGACGCCGAACGCTTCCGTCAATTGCTCACCGGCCGTGCCCCGTTCATCTCGGTGTACTTCGAGGACTCGCACGACACCGAGGACGCGGCAATCAAGCTCGAACTCACCTGGCGTGAGGTGAGCGAACAGCTCACGCGACAGGGTGCGGACCAGCGGCTCGTCGGTGACATCGAACGCGCCGTGATGGACTTGCGGCCACCGGTCGGCAAGAGCGGCCGTGCGGTGATCGCCGATGCCGACGGCGTGGTACTCAACGAACATCTGCAGGTTCCGGCCGCGACCACTGTCCGGCTGTCGCGACTGCCCTACCTCGTCCCGGTCGTCGAGCACGGCTACGAGTACCCGAATTACGTGTTGGCCGAGGTCGACCAGACCGGCGCCGACATCACCGTTCACGCCAACGGCGCACTGCGCTCGGAAACCGTTGACGGTGGCGGGTATCCGGTACACAAGGCGGCCGGGGCCGAGACGCCGGGTTATGGCGATCCGCAGCCGCATGCCGAGGAAGCCGCCCGCAAGAACGTCCGCGCCGTCGCCGCCCGGATCGCCGAACTCGCCGGCAGTGCCGAGATCGACGCGGTGTTCGTCGTGGGCGAGGTGCAGTCACGCTCGGCACTGCTGGAAGCCCTACCGAAACGGATCGCCGGCCTGGCATGCGAGCTCTCCGTCGGCGCCCGGCACAGTGGGCACGACTCCGGCGAAGTACAGAACGCGATCGAAGCCGAATGCCTGCGGCGGCAACTCGCCCACATTCAGGCCACGGTGCAACGCTTCACCGCCGAATCGGGCCGGCTCTCCGGCTTGGCGGTCGAAGGGCTTGCCGCGGTGTGCGCCGGGCTGAGCCAGGGCGCGGTGGAGACGCTGATCATCGGCGACATGGGTGATGCGACCGTGGTCGCCGACTCAGACCTGACGGTCACCGCGGCGGACCCGGACATGCTCTCCGAATACGGTGCCGCCCCGGCACATACGCTACGAGCAGATGAGGCCCTGCCCTGGGGGGCGATTGCGATCGGTGCGGCCATCGTCGGCGGCGGTGAGGCGGTCGATCCGGCGGACGGCGTCGCGGCGGTGCTGCGCTACCCGCCGACCGCCTCGGCCTGAAGCGGGTCGTCATCCGGCTGCCGCCCAGTCGTCGTCTTTGAAAAGGTGTGGTGGGGGGTGGCCCTGGACGGGCACGGCTTCGTAGGAGGCCTCGTCGAACAGTGGGTCGTCGAGTACCGGGTCGTCGCGAACCGGGTCGTCGGGCCACGGCCACTCGTCGTCGGGCCATAGCCATTCGTCGTCGGGCGGTGGCTGCTCCTCGGGCGGCGGGCGGCGATGGTAGTCGATTACGGCTTCGATGAAGTGGAAGGGGTTGATTCGGGGTTGGCCGTGGTCGAGTTTGGGTGGCGGGATCCATTCGACCCGGCCGGTCTGGCCGAGTCGGGTGGTCCAGCCTTGCTCGCTGGCCATCCGGTTGTCGGGCGCGCACGCTAGCGCGAGGGAATCGATGTCGGTGTGGCCGTTGTTCGCCCAATCGTGTTCCAGGTGGTGCGCCTGGGACAGGTATCCCGAGACCGTGCACCCGGGTCGGGTGCAGCCGCGATCGCGTGCGTGCAACACGATGCGCTGATCGGCTGAGGCGATCCGCTTGGTGCGGCCCAGCCACAGCGCGCGGCCTTGGCCGTCGAAGATCGTCAGGTAGTGATAGGCGTGGGAGGCCATCTGCAGCAGATCACCCATCGGCAACAAGGAGCCGCCGGCGGTGTGGGCTTTGCCGCAGATGCGGGGTTCGACCGCCTCGGTCGGTGACTGCAGGGCTGGGTGCTCGGCTGCGGCCTGTAACTCGGCCAGGGTGGTCGAGACGATCACCGTGACCGGCAGCCCGTTGAGCTGCCCGAGATCCCCACAAGCCAGGGTCGCCCGCAAGGCGGCCAACAGCGCATCGTGCTGGCGTTGGTCGCGGGTGCGGTGATCACCCTGGATCTGCTCCTGGCTCGGCGTGCCACTGACACAGGGCTTTTCATCGGCGGAATTGCACATTCCGGGTGCGGCGAGTTTGGCCAGGACCGGTTCCAGGGTGGCCCGCAACTCCGGGGTGATCGTGCCGGACAGGGTGCTCATCCCATCGGGGCGTTGCGGCCCCAGCCGCAGCCCGCGGCGGGCCTGGCGTTGCCGGTCGTCGGGCTCGTCGCCGTCTTGATCGAGCACCGCGATCAGGTGCACAGCCAGGCGTTGAAAGGTTTCCGGGGCGAACAGGGTGGCCAACTGCGCCAGATCACGCTCGGCGCGCTCACGATCAACCACCGGCACCCCGGCCGGGATCTTGGCCATCGCCTTACGGGCGATCGCCACCTGCTCGGGGCCGACCTGCCCAGCGGCCTGGGCCGCGGCCAGCGCCGGCAACACCGGTTCCAGGGGCTCACCGGTGATCGCGGTGCGCGGCCCCAATACGGCGGCGTCATCGATGCGCCGCCGGGCCTCTTTCGTGCTGATCCGCAACCGCTCCGACAGCGCCTTGGCCAGCGAGCACCCCGCCAACACATCCGAATGCCCCTCGGCCACCAACCGGGCCAAGATCTGATGATCGATCACCGGCGCCTGCCACGCCAACGCCTCCCGGCGGGCCAGCACCTCCACCAACTCCTCGGGGCTCAACGCATCAAACGAACACTGCGCCAACCGGGCAGCAATCGCCTCCTGCTCATCGAGACATCCCATGATGGTGTCCCGATCCGCGAATGCATCCCTACCCACAATTCGAACACTAGTTCGAACCACCGACAAAAAACCGGCCCGGGAATTTAAGAACCCAGTAAGGAATTCGCTTGTCGCGCAGAGGCGGGCAATCACCCCATCGGCCCAGCAGGCCGCTCCGCTCCAACGCCGTCGCGCGGGGGCCGACCCACCGGCGTGCGGGCAGCGAGCCAGCCGCCCAGCATCAACGCCGGCGCGCAGCCAGCACGCCGGCCCCCGCTACACCCAGCGCAGTCGCGGCCCCGGCGACCAGCCCGGCGTGCCGGGACGCCCAGACCTGCGGGCTGTGCGCATGCGAGGAGTCGTCGAACTCGCCGCGAGCGCCGTGATCGGTGGCGGCGTCCGCCGGCTGCCACAGGTTCTGCACGGCGGTGCCGTCAACGTATTCGCCCGTCTGCTGCGAGTCATAGCCGGTGCGGGCCAGATAGCGGTCCAGCAGGGGGGCGGCGAACTTCTGCGCCAGCAAGGTGGCAACCGTGCTCTCCCCGACCCAGTACTGCTTGCGCCGGGGATGATCTGCCGCTCGCAGCACGGCCCGCGCCACCAACTCCGGCTGGTAGATCGGCGGCACCGGCTGCGGGTGGCGAGGCAGCCGGGACAGCACCCAGGAGAACTGCGGGGTGTTGACCGCCGGCATCTGAACGATCGTGATGTTCACCTTCGAGCCTTCGTGCAGCAGCTCGCAGCGCACCGATTCGGTGAAGCCGTTAACGGCGTGCTTGGCTCCGCAATACGCCGATTGCAGCGGGATCGACCGCTCCCCCAGTGCTGAGCCCACCTGCACCACGGTGCCGTGGTCACGTGGCTTCATCCGCGCCAGCGCCACCATGGTGCCGTAGACGAATCCGAGGTAGCAGACCTCGGTCACCCGTTTGAACTCCTCGGGACCGATCTCGCTGAACGGCGCGAACACCGAGGTGAAGGCGACGTTGACCCAGATGTCGATCGGGCCGAACTCGGCTTCGACGCGGTCGGCGGCGGCCTCCACGGCCGCGTAGTCGGCCACATCGGTCGGGATGGCCAGCGCGGCCCCACCGGCGGTCTCGACATCGCTTGCGGCACCGCGTAATCCGGCTTCGCCACGGGCGAGCAGGGCCACCCTGTCCCCGCGCGCGCCGAACTGCTGCGCGACGGCGCGGCCTATTCCGGCGCTGGCCCCGGTGATGACGACGGTCTGGGTCATGGCTGGAATCCCTTCTGCAGAATGCGCTTTCCGGCAAGCCGCTCGGCGAGCCGGGAGGCCAGCGCCATGATGGTCAGTGCCGGGTTGGCCGACCCCTGGGTCGGGCACACCGAGCCGTCGGAGAGGAACAGGTTGGGCACCCCCCACACCCGGTGGTCGGAGTCGACGACGGAGTTCTCCGGTGCGGTGCCCATCCGGGCGCCGCCGATCAGGTGGGCATAGCGCTGGATGGTCAGCACATCTTGTGCGCCGGCGGCGTGCAGGATGTCGGTGATCACCTTGGTGGAGTACTCCATGTTCGCCTTGTCGTTGTCGCAGCGGCTGTAATCCATTCGGGCCACCGGGATCCCGTACACGTCGGTCTCGTCGGCCAGGGTGACCCTGTTGTCCGGCAGCGGGAGCAATTCGTTGAGCACGCCGATCGTGCTCCAGTGGTTGTAGTCGCGCATGTATTCGCGCAACGCCCGCCCCCAGTGGCCGTCGGCCAGCACGTGCTCAGACCAGCCGATCGGCAACGGCGACACGGTCTGGATGGAGAATCCGCGGGCGAATCCACGGGCGGTGTCGGTTTCGTAGAACTGCTCGCTGCTCACCTGCGGCGGCGGCGCCTTGTACATCCGCAGCTCCTCCGGCCATCGGCCCGCGGTCTGGGCAGCGCCTTGGACCATGACGTAACGGCCGACCTGGTCGTCATTGTTTCCCAGCCCGTGCGGAAACCGGGGACTGGCCGAATTCAGCAGCAGCCGTGGGGTCTCGATGGAGTATCCCGCGACGGCGACGACCTTGGCGCGCTGCAGGTGCTCCCTGCCGTGGTTGTCGTAATAGACGACGCCACGCGCCGCCCCGGCGTCATCGAGTTCGATGCGGGCGGCCATGGAATCCGCCCGTATTTCCACACCGTGCGCCAGTGCGTCGGGAAGATGGGTGACGTACGGGCTGGCCTTGGCGTTGACCTTGCAGCCCTGCAGGCAGTAGCCGCGGTAGATGCAGTGCGGACGGTTTCCGAAAGTGCCGTTGACGATTCCGACCGGGCCCACCCGCATCTCGATCCCGAGCGTACAGGCGCCCTTCCACAGCTTGGAGGCGGCACCGGAGATCGGGTGCGGCGACGCGGGATAGCGGTGCGGATAGCCCCACGGCCAGTTCTGACCCGCCACCGGCAGTTCGGCCTCCAGCACCTCGTAGTGGCGGCGAATGTCCTCGTAGCAGATCGGCCAGTCCACCCCGACCCCATCGAGGCTGCGCGTGCGCAGATCGCTGGGGTGGAACCGCGGGCAGTAGCCGGCATAGTGCACCATCGAGCCGCCGACTCCCCGGCCGGAGTTGTTCTTGCCCAACTCGATCGGGTCGTCACCGCCGATGATGCGCTTCTGCGTCCAGTACAGCGGGTGCGATCCGGCTTCGTCGGAGACCCAGTCGCTGTCGGGGTGCCAGAAGGGACCCGCCTCGATGATCACGATGCGCCAGCCGGCCCGCGCCAGACGTTGCGCCAGCACCGATCCCCCGGCGCCCGCGCCGACGACCACGAGGTCGACTTCGTCATCGGTGGCATACCGGCGCATCGTCTTCTCGCCGGGCAGCTCCCGCGACTGCACATCCAGAAGGAACCGTGAGTCATTGGCGGGTGGGCCCAGCGATCCCTTGAGCAGGCCGCGCCAGAAATCGCCCACTACAGGCCCTCGTCTCGCACCAGCTCCACCGGGTCCTCACCGGTGGCGCCGCGCGTCTCGAAAGGTTCGCGGACCGCCGCCGGTCCGCTCGGCCCGCCCAGTCGCATGAAGCCGCGCGGGTACGCCGGCCCGCCGAACCCGATCTCATTCCACGCCCAGGGGTGTGAATAGAACGCCGACAAGGTCATCCGCATACACACCGACCAAGCCCGGCTCACGTTCAACTGCGACCAACTGCCGCCCTGCAGCCAGCCCCGCGAGAAGGCATCGACCAGCGCCAGTTGGGTGGCCACCTCGGCGGCGGCGAACGAGGGCCTGCCGTACCGGTCCCGGGCGGACTCGTCCAAGCCTTTGAGCGTCAGGCGCCAGGTGTCCCGGTCATCCGGCATGTCGGCGTACTGGTAGCCGTCGAGCTGGCCGTCGGCCAGTTTGGCGTCGACGAATTCGGCCACCGGCACCCGCGGCTCGTGGTCTTGGGCCAGCACGATGTCGCAGAATGCCCGCAGGGTGGGCTCCTCAGCGGCGGAGAAGAAGCGCAGCGGCCCCGGCGGCTCCAGCCGGGCCAGCACCACCTTCTGCGTGGCCTCGTCCCAGCTGTCTTGGGTTTGCAGTACGTCGAAATCCGGGTAGCGCCCGATCATCTGCGGTGTGGTGCCGCGGCGTTGTCGCGGCAGCCAGGACGGGTGTGGGGGTTGGCGGTCGGCCCGCAGGTTCGGCAGGTGGTCCGGAAGCGAGGTGTCGGCCATGGGCACCTCAGCGTTCGCGGCGCAGCACCGCGGCCAACAGGCCCATCCCGCCGACCATCGCCATCAGGCCAGGCGCGGCGATCGGCGGACCCATCGGAACGTTGTAGGACGCCATCTTCCAGCCTCCGGGCTTGCGCGCCACCCCGCGAGCGTGCAGGTACTCACCCAGCAGTCCGTTGGCGGCGTAGACCGCGGCGGTCAACGGCAGCCAGCGTTTGGCCCAGCGGCGGGAGAACACCCCGCCGATTCCGGCGGCCACCACCGGCGGCGTCACCAGCACCGGGCTCCACATCCACTTGTTGCCGAAGCCGGCTTTGTAATGCTCGAGATAGATCTCGGCGGTTGTCACCACCGCGGCGAACGCGGTCATCGCCGACAACGACCTCTCGAAGCGGCCGTGTGCCACGTTGCGCAGCATGTGATCGACGAGGTCTCCGGCTTCGCCGATCCACTCCGCGTGACTACCCGTCCGCAAACCGGATTCGCCGGTACCCAGCAGCATCATCTGCGCTCCGTTCCTGTGAAAGGTTTCGCCGATTCGGCCGCAGTACCCCGCTGCTGGCGGCGCCAAACATCCCATGCGGGTGCCAGGTTTCAACCGCGGCAGAAGCGGGAATTGAACGGTGTATTAGGTGAATGGAGGACGGATGCGGATCGGTGGGTTAGCCGGTGCGATTGTGCTGATATGGCTGCTTATCGGCGTCTTCGCCGCATGGCAGCGCGATTATTTCCATGGGGGTCAAACCAGTTGTGCGACTGCCGGAACCATCGCTGTCACTACCCTGGCGGGCCCCTTGAACTATGCCGGTTACAACCCGGTCGTGACGGATTGTCATTTGCCGCAACCCTCTTCCCTGGGTGTGGTCGGCCAAGTTGTCTGAAAGAAGGGATTGGTGATGATTGCGCTCGGAGTGATCCTCCTTATTCTGGCGCTCGTTTTCAAGATCAACGTGTTGTGGACGATCGGAATCATTCTCCTGGTTGTCGGCGCCATACTGTGGATTCTGGGTGCGGTCGGCCGTCCGGTCGCCGGCCGTCGGTACTGGTATTGACCGGTACCGACCCGGTTGAGCCACGGCCGTTTCGCCCTCCTCGCGTTGTCCGGGCAGCGTTAGACTGGTGAGGTTCTGCGCGCCCGCTCACGTTGGATGACAGGGGCACTTGCGATGACTGTCGCTGCCGAAGATGATCCCGGCTCCTTCAGGCATATCGCGCTGTTCTACCGGTCACCGCGCGAATACCTCGATTATCTGGTGCCGTTCATCCTCGACGGTGTTGCCGCCGGACTCCCCGTTCTTGTGGGCGTGCCGGAACCCAAGCTCTCGCTGCTGCGCGGTGCCCTGCCCGCGGGAGCCGCCGAGGCCGTGACGCTGGTGGACATGAGCCAGGTGGGGCGTAACCCCGGGCACATCCTGGGCGGGGTGTTGGGGACGTTTGCCGCCCGTCATCGGTCGGGGCCGATGCGGATGGTCGGCGAGCCGATCTGGAATGGTCGCTCCGCGCTGGAGTATCCGGCTTGCGTGCAGCACGAGGCGCTGATCAACCGGGCGTTCACCGGGCGTGACATCACCTTGTTCTGCCCTTACGACGCAACGCATCTGGACTCCGACATTCTCGTCGACGCCGAGATCACCCACCCGCGCCTGGACGGTGCCGGGCGTCCGGAGCGAACGAGCGCGGGCTTCGCCCCCGAGGCGGCCTGGGTACGCTACAACGAACCGCTGCCCAGCAGCCCGACGGCGGCCAGCTACACCGTGAATCGGCTCAGAGATCTGTCCGGCGCCCGGGCGTTCTCCGCCAAATACGCCCGCTGGTTCGGCTTCTCCACCGCCGACATCGCCGATCTGCAATTGATCGTCAACGAGCTGGCATCCAACAGCCTGCAGCACGGGCGCGGACCATGCACGGTGGCGCTCTGGGAGACCGACGGCCAATTGATCTGCCAGGTGCGCGACTCCGGACACCTGGCGGATCCGATGGCCGGCCGGCGGCCGGTCACGCATCAAGACCATCAGGGGTTCGGGCTGTTCGTGGTCAACGCGACCGCGGACCTGGTACGCATCCACACCGCGTCAAGCGGCACCACCGTGCAAGCGCACCTGCGGATGAGGGAGGCGGCGTGATGGGAACCGCCCGGGCCGACCCGTCGGGCGAATTCGGACACATCGGCTGGCAATACCGCGACCGCGACGAGTTCCTCTGCCGCGCCGCCGAATACATCGCGATCGGCTTGAATCTGGACCAGCGCGTGGTCTACGTCGGCGACGACGAACCCGCGCGGCTCCGGGCCAGCCTGGCTGCTGCCGGCCTCGGCGCTGCCGCCGACGAGGTGGAGCTCAAGACCCTGCCGGAGCACTTCGGGTTCCGCGGCGACGTGGTCGATGCCGAGTCCATGGCCGAACGCTATGCGGCCGCCGCGATCGCAGCGGTCGCAGACGGTTACAGCGGTCTGCGGGTCGTCATCGACGTGACGCCGGTGGTTCGGACGCCGGCCCAGCGCGACGCCCAGTCGGCCCTGGAGTTCCTCGGGGACCGGCGGATCTCCACGCTGCCCGTCGCGGCGTTGTGCGGCTACGACATCTCGGAACTCGGCGACGCCGTTGCCGGGTTGTTGTGCCTGCACCCGGGGGCCGGGCCGACTTCGGTTCCGTTCCAGCTCTACACCCAACCCGCCCGGCGCAATGCCATCGCACTCGCCGGCAACCTCGACGCCGCCAGCGAGGCTCTGTTCGCCACCACCTTGCAGCGAATCCTGCCGCTGCTGTCGCCCGGAACACTCGACATCGACGCGCGGGAGCTGGAATTCATCGGCCACCGACAGCTCGTCCTGCTCGACCGGTGCTGTGCCGCCCATGACCGGGTGGCCGTGCTGCGCAGCAATCGCCCGACCGTGCAACGGCTGTTCGACATCATCGGCTTCGACAACGTCCGGATCGACACGGCGGTGTGAGGGTCTCCCGCGCGGCCACATCTGGGTGTACCCTCAAGGATCGATGCCTGAGTTGGAGCCCAAGTACGCTGAACTGCAGTCGATCTACGACATCTCGAATGAGTTCTTCGAGCTGTTTCTCGGCCCGACGATGGGCTATACCTGCGGGTATTACCAGCATCCGGATACCACCCGAGACGAGGCACAGAACGCGAAGTTCGACCTGGCTTTGGGCAAGCTGGGGCTGCAGCCGGGCATGACACTGTTGGATATCGGCTGCGGCTGGGGCGGCGGAATGAGGCGCGCCCTGGAAGAATTCGATGTCAATGTCATCGGGCTGACGCTCAGTGAGCGGCAACGCGAATATGCCCTGGCCAAGCTGGCCGACCTCGCTACCCGCCGCACGGTGCAGGTGCGTCTACAGGGCTGGGAGGAATTCGACGAGCCGGTGGATCGCATCGTATCCATCGGCGCCTTCGAACACTTCGGCCACAAGCGCTACCCCGACTTCTTCGCCATGGCCCACCGCGTTCTGCCGACCGACGGAGTGATGCTGCTGCACACCATCACCGCAATCACCCAGGACGACGCCCAGCGGCTAGGCCTTCCGCTGACCATGAGCATGGCCCGGTTCAACAAGTTCATCATGACCGAGATCTTCCCCGGCGGTCAGCTGCCGACGGTGTCTATGGTCGCCGACCGCGCGACGGAAGCCGGCTTCACCGTCGGCCGCATCCACGAGATCGGACCCAACTATGTGCGGACGCTGCAGGATTGGGCCGACGCCCTGGCCGCCCACAAGGACCAAGCGATCGCCGTGCAGTCACAAGAGGTCTATGACCGCTACGACAAGTACCTCAACGGCTGCGTCCAGCTGTTCCGCGACGGCTACACCAGCGTCCACCAGTTCACGCTGCAGAAGTGACACCGCCGGGGTCAGTGATCCCGTCCGCGGTGCCGGCGCACCGGCCCGGCCCACAGGTCTTTGCGGCGTTCCGCAGCGGCCGCCCGACCGTGGGTGACCCGGATCTTCACCGGCCCTTGGGTATTCGCGGCGGGGCGCCTTGAACCTGGCGGATCGGCGCCGGCGTTCCGGCGGCCGCCGTGCCGCAACGCGTCATATGCCCGCAGCAGCTGCTGCAGCTGCGCCTCGGCATCGCCGGGCGGCCGAGAACGCGCATAGCCGGTGTCGGGGTGCAGGGCGCGCAACTTGGTGCGGAAGGCGTGGCTGATCTGAGCTGGAGTGGCCGAAGGCGTCACTCCCAGTACGGCATAGGGATCAAGGCTTTCGCTCATCGCGCCACCAAGCTCACTGAGGCAACCGAGGAAGAACTCTCCTGGTGTAGGCCGGCGTGGCCCCGCTGTCGGGAGAGCAACACACAGCGGGGCCACGCCGAACTCCGGTGTTCATCGTGTGGGGCCATCACCTCCCCTGTGCAGGCGGACACATCCGGCGGGCGTCCGGAGGCGACCGCTGCGTCGGCCACACCTGCGTGTTACGCCGCCGGGTGGCCGACCGGTGCGCCCGGCGGGCCGGTGGTGGCGCGCCCGGCCGCGCGGGCCCGGCGCTACAAAGGGCGAGCTTCGGGGTTCGGAGCCGGGTGGCGGGCATCTCGGTGCGGACCGCGTAGCAGTGCTCCGGGGCGGTCAGCAGTTGCAGCCATTCGGCGCGCACGATGCGCTCCGCCTCGTCGAGCACGTGGGCGGTTAACGTGTCGGTGGTCATTCTGCTCACCTCCTTCACACGGCCGCCACCCGGCCCCTCGCAATCAGGCGTTGATGGCCCGCTCGCCGTGTCCACTGGCGACTTTGATCCGGCGCGGCTTCGCCTTCTCCGCAACCGGAATGGTCAGCCGAAGCACCCCGTCCTGGTAGCTGGCCTCGATCTGCTCGGCGTCGAGGTTGTCGCCCAGGAACAGCTGACGGCTGAAGACGCCGCGCGGCCGCTCCGCCGACACCATCTCCCGGTTCTGATCAAGGCCGGGCCGTTCGGCGTGCACGGTCAGCACGTTGCGTTCGACGTCGAGATCCAAGGAGTCTTCCGCCACTCCGGGCAAGTCGAACTCGACGATGAACTGGTCTCCGTCGCGCCAGGCGTCCATGGGCATGACCGCCGGCCGGGCCGCGGTGCCCAGTACCTGCTGGGTCCAACGGTCGAGATCACGGAACGGGTCGGTACGCATCAACATCATCTCCACCTCCTCGAACGTTGGCAGATTATCTGTGTCTGCCGACATAGATTTTTATATAGCACGGGTGGTAGGTTCGTGCAAGAGGATTTTCTCGCGAGTGGAAGCGACGTATGTTGGTCGAAGACATGAGTGCCCGATCCGGGCTTGGGGTATACAGCATTTCCGTGGCTGCAGAGTTGTCCGGTATCGGTCCGCAGACGCTGCGACTCTACGAGCGACGCGGGCTGCTCACCCCGGCGCGCACCGCGGGCGGGACGCGCCGTTACAGCGATGACGACTTGTCGCGGCTGCAGCGCATCCTGGAGCTGGTCGGTGACGGGGTCAACGTGGCCGGTATCGGGGAGATCCTCAGCCTGGAAGCCCGCAACGCCCGCCTTGAGTCGGAGAACACCAGACTGGAGTCGGACAACAACCGGCTGAGGTTGGACAACACTCAACTGAAGTCGGACTATGCCCTGCTCGTCGCCGAGCGGGCAGAACGACGAGACCGGGACGCGCGAGCGCGGAAACGAAAGGGGTCATGATGACGAACGCTGAGGGGCTGCCGCCGACCGACGACGTTCCGGAGGCCGATCTGGCCGAACAGCGGACCTCTGCCGACACCACCGACGAGGAGGCAGGGCTGAACCCCGCCCATCTGCCAAACGCCGACGAGGTCGACGCCAACCCCGCCGACCTGATCGACCAAGCGATCAGCGTTCCGCTGTCCGACGACGACTACGACATAGAGCAGTAGCGGCAGACCCGTCACCCGGGCTCGGCCACCTCGCCCTCGACGTGGCGGCGGGACGGTTCCCGTCGCCGGTGGCTGGTGTCGCACAGCGGATAATTGCGGCTGCGCCCGCAGGCGCAGATGGCGACCATGAACCGGTCCGATTCGACGACGCCCTCGGGGGTCTCGATGCGTACCGGCCCGGGGACCAGGACCGGGCCATTGCGGACCGGGCGAACCACCCGTGGTTCGGTCACGGCTTGTCCGCCCGGATCACCACCAGCTGCTCTTCGCGGCAGCCGCGGGGCATCCGCCCGGTGCGTTCCAGCCAGCCGGCCCGCGCCGAGAGCACCGGACCAAACGGAATCCACCGGGACGCCACGATATCGGCGTCCAAGCCGCTGTCCCGCAGGACTTTCAGGGACCGGCCGGCGTCGGCCAGTGCCGACTGCACCAACAGCACCGAACCACCACTGCGCAACAGCCTGGCGGCCGAGCGGCACAGCGGGTCGAGGACGATCCGGCCGTCGACGCCACCGTTCCACGACCACTCCGGGCCGCCGGCGGCCGGGATCGGGTCCGCATGCCGCGGGGTGGGCACATACGGCGGGTTGGACACGATCAGGTCGAACGGCTCGCAGGCCAACGCGCCGGTCCACGGGCCCTGCCGGATCTCCACGTCCACCCCGGCGGCGCGCGCGTTGTCCCGGGAGCACCGCACCGCAACGGGACAGATGTCGAATGCGGTGACGCTGCCGGCGCCCATATCGGCCGCCGCGATCGCCACCACCCCTGAGCCGGTGCACAGATCGAGCACCCGGCCGCGGCGGGCCAGGCCCGACGATTCCATCGTCTCGATGAGCAGGTGCGAATCCTGCTGCGGGGCATAGACGCCGAGCGGAGTCAGCAGATCGGTCCTGGTCGCGGGAGTAGCGGCAATCGGGTTCACCCAGCCGGTTTACCCGGCCACCACCGCGGACAAACGCCGTTGATCACTCACGCAACGCGGGCAGCACTTCGGTGCCGTAGGTGCGAAGTGCGCCGCCCGGATCGGCACCGCCGACGTTCATCATCACGACGACGGTGGCCCCGAGCGCACGCATCGCCTTCATCCGACGCACATGCACCGCCGGATCCGACGACACCGCCCCCATCAGCTTCCATTTGGTGTCGGACACCTGCGCCCCCAACCGCCCGACCTCGCCGGGGTCATGGATGTCGTCGGCGTAGTTCGCGTCGACCAGCGCCGCCTTCCACACCCGGGAATGTTCGAGTGCGGCATCGTCGGTCTCCGCCCACGACATCAGCCCCTGCACGATGATCTCTCCGGGCGGCTTCGCCGCGTCCTCGCAAGCCTTTCGGTAGGCGCCGATCACGGCCGGCGCCTTGGCCGGGTCGCCCAGCGTCCAGACGCCGTCGGCGAGCCGGCCCGCGATAGCGGCTGCACGCGGCCCGAACGCGGACATGAACACCGGCGGGCGGCGCTCGACGTCGAGGTAGATCCGGGCGCCGTCGGTCCGGAAATGGCGGCCCCGGAAATCGACGGTTTCGCCGTTGAGCAGCCGGACGATGATCTCCAGGGCCTCTTCGGTGCGGCACTGCTGTTCGGCGACGCTCGGCCAGTCCAGCCCGGCCGGGACCTCGTTCATCGCCTCGCCGGATCCGACCCCCAGGAACGTCCGGCCCGGATACAGCGATTCCAGGGTCGCGACCTGCTGCGCGACGACGACCGGGTTGTAGCGGTGCACCAGGCCGGTTACCGCGGTACCGAGAGCCACGTTGCGGGTCGCGTGCCCTGCCGCACCCAACCACACCCAGGCGTTGCCGCAGGCGGCGGGCGGGCCGCTGGCCGGATCCCACCAGGGCGCGAGGTGATCGGAGCAGCAGACGCCGTCGAAGCCGGCGTTCTCCGCCTCCACCGCCTGCCGCAGCAACGCCGGTGGCGAGAACCGCTCGTGGCCCAAGGCGGCGAAGTACGCAACGTCGTCGGGCTGGCGCCGGCGCGCCCACAGCACTCCCCGGACCGCGTCGACGACTCCATGCATGCGCCTCCGCGTACCCGCCGGTGCCCCAGGGCAAACGGTTGACGGGACCGCCGCGGTGGGTACTTCCACCGCATGAGCGAGCCGGACGCGATCATCGACAAACTGCAGGAGGCACTGGGCCGTCAGCAGGGCCTGGCAGAGCTGGTCGAACAGTCGCTGCGCAAGGCCAGGCAACGCGCGCAAGCCGACCTGCGCCCGGCGCTGTTCGAGGCGTTGGAATGGCCTTGTGACATCGGTGAATACCAGGATTACCTGCGGCGCTTCGTCAGGTGGGTGCCGCAGGAGTCGCCGGCGAAGGCCTGGACCGAACAGGGCCAGACCCAAGAGGTCAGCGACCGGATGAGCCACTTCTACTTCCTGGTCGACCAGGAGATCGGCGACGAGACACTGCAGCACTGCGACGTCTTCCGGGAGTGGCTGACCGAGTTCGCCAAGCAGTGGGGCAACTTCCTCGACACGCCGGAGTCGTTCAGCCCGGAGGCGCTGAAGTCGTTCATCGCCAACGCACCGGAATACCGCGTCGAGGAGTCCCTGGTCGATGGCGCCCCCAACGCGCCCAGCGGCTGGCTGACCGCCAACCAGTTCATCGCCCGCGAACTCAACGGCGGGCTGCGCCCGATCGCCGAACCCGGCAGCAACCTGGTGATCACCTCACCGGCCGACTGCCGTTTCCAGCACGCCTTCGACATCGATGCCGACTCGAACATCCCGGCCATCACGCTGAAGAACCAAAGGTTCGGCAACATCAAGCAACTCATGGAAGGCAGCGCCTACCGCGAGAGCTTCGCCGGCGGCACCTTCGTGCATTACATGTTGCCGGTGCACGCCTATCACCGTTATCACCTGCCGGTCGATGGTCTGGTCCGGGAGTCGTTCCGCATCAACGGTGAAGTGTTCCTGCGAGTGTCCATCGAAGACCACGAGTTGCAGGCCAGCGACAGCGCCAGCACCGGTTACGAGTTCTCCCAGACCCGTGGCGTGGTGACCGTCGATACGTCGCGGTCGGCGGCCGGCGACCTCGGCCTGGTCGCGATCATCCCGGTGGGCATGGCGCACGTGTCGTCGGTGGTGCTCACCGGGGTCGAAGGCCGGCACATGGCCAAAGGCGAAGAGTTCGGCTACTTCCAGTTCGGCGGGTCGGACATCATCATCTTGTTCCAGGACGGCGTCGATCCGCAGATCGATACCAGCGAAGACTTCCGGCTGGTCGGCACCCCGGTGGCCCGCTGCACGCCGCTCCCCCGCAACTGATCTGCCCGGGCATACCCGTTCCGCGTCGCGGGTAGTCACCAGCCATGACTTCGCGCGCAGCCACTGCGATACCGATCGAATCCGTCGAGGTCTCGGCCTACGCGATCCCCACCGACGCCCCGGAGTCCGACGGCACCCTGGCCTGGGACTCGACTACCTTCGTGCTGGTCAGCATCCGGGCCGGGGGTCTGGTCGGAACCGGCTACACCTACGGCGGAACGGCGGTGGCCACTGTGGTGGGCGGCAAGCTGGCCGAGGTCATCACCGGCGAGGACGCATTGCAGCCGCCGGCCCGGTGGGCGGGAATGCAGCACGCGGTGCGCAACCTGGGCAAGCCGGGCGTGGTCGCCGAGGCGATCTCGGCGGTCGACATCGCGCTGTGGGATTTACGGGCCCGGCTGCTCGACGAGCCGCTGGCCGTCACCCTCGGCGCTGTCCATGACGCCACCCCGATCTACGGCAGCGGCGGATTCACCTCCTATGACAACGCCACGCTGTGTAAACAGTTGTGCGGCTGGGCCGACGCCGGCATTCCCCGGGTCAAGATGAAGGTGGGCCGCGACCCGGAGGCCGACACCGGCCGGGTTTCCGCGGCCCGGGCGGCGATCGGCGAGGGTATCGAGTTGTTCGTCGACGCCAACGGGGCCTACCACCGCAAGCAGGCCCTGTGGTGGGCGCAGTGCTTCGCTGATTTCGGTGTGCGGTGGTTCGAGGAACCGGTGACCTCCGACGATCTCGAGGGGCTGCGTCAGTTGACCGAGCACGGGCCGCCGGGAATGGACATCGCCGCCGGCGAATACGGTTACCACCTACCGTATTTCGAGCACATGCTGGCCGCGGGCGCCGTGGACTGCCTGCAGGCCGACGTCACCCGGGCGCTCGGGATCACCGGGGTGCTCAAAGTCGGTGCGCTCTGCGACGCCCGCGGCATCGACCTGTCGCTGCATTGTGCACCGCAGATCAGCGGCCAGGTCGGCACGGCGATCTGGCACCTGCGCCATCTCGAGTACTTCCACGACCATGTACGGATCGAAGGCCTGGCGTTCGACGGAGTGATCACCCCGGAGCCGGGCGGAGTGCTGCGCCCGGACCGGACGGCGCCCGGGCACGGGCTCACCGTCAAAGAGGCCGACCTCAGTGAGTTTCGCGTCGCCTGAACCCGACCACCGCAGCCGCCGTCGCGGCACCGAGTGCCGCCAGCGGCCCGGCGGTCCGCACCGCCCGCGTGCGGGCACCGGGCGCCGGACGCCCCGGGGGTTGCACGGATCCGATGTCCTCGGACTGCTTGGCCATGGCCATCAGCTGGCCCAGGTGCAGCGCTGAAGCCGCGCCGGCGTCGGAAAGCTGTGTCTGGCAGGAGAACCCGTCGGCCACCACCATCGCATCGGGGTTCTGGCGGATCGCCGGGAACAGTGCCTGTTCGCCGCAGTCCATCGATATCTGGTATTTGCCCTCTTCGAAACCGAACGACCCGGCCAGCCCGCAGCAGCCCCCGGATACCGGCTCGACGTCCACGCCCATCTTCTGCAGCACTTGCTGGTCGGCGCTGACACCGCCGGTGGCGCGCTGGTGGCAGTGGCCCCACAGCAGGGCCCGCACGCGAGAGGTCTTGGGCACCTCGACGTCGAACTTGGCGAAGAACTCCGCGAAGTGGTAGCTGTTGCGCACCAGCCGCTCGGCGTCGTCGTCGTGCGGAAGTAGTTTGGGCAGCTCGTCTTTGAACACCGCCAGACAGCTCGGCTCCATCCCGACCACCGGGGTGTCGTCGCGGATCTCATCGCGCAGCGCGGAGAGCACATCCAGCAGATAGTGTTTGGCGACGTCGAGGAAGCCGTAGTCATACAGCGGGCGTCCGCAGCAGATGTGACCGCGCGGCATGAGCACCTGCCAGCCGGCCGCTTCGATGGCCTCCACGCAGGCCACCCCGACATCGGTGTGCAAATGGTTGTTGAAGGTGTCGGGGAACAAGATGACCCGCGGCCCGCCGGAGTTGACCACCGGCCGCGCGGCGAACCACTGCTGCAAGGTCATCGGCGCGAACGTCGGCAACGGGCGGTGCCGGTCGATGCCGCCGACGAATTTGGCCAGTCGGGACAGCACCGGCGTCTGGGTGGCGAAGTTCGCCAGTTCCGGCACCTTGGCGGCCAGCCGGGCGGCCTGGTCGATGAAGCCGAAGGCGTAGGCGTAGCGGGGCCGCCACCGGCGCAGCGACCGGTAGTGGTGGTAGAGGAACTCCGACTTGTAGGTGGGGATGTCGACGTTGACCGGGCAGTCGTTGGTGCAGCCCTTGCACGCCAGGCACAGGTCCAGTGCGTCCGCGACTTCGGTTGACTGCCAGCCGTCGGTGATCACTTCACCCCGCAGCATCTCGAACAGCAGCCGCGCACGGCCCCGGGTGGAGTGCTTCTCCTCGCGGGTGACCTGATAGCTCGGGCACATGGTGTCCTGCGCTTCGGGCACCCGGCATTTGCCCACCCCCACGCAGCGCAGCGCGGCGTGCGAGAAGTCGCCATGATCCTCCGGGTAGCTGAACTTGACCTTCGGCCGCGGCGGGTTGTAATCGGTGCCCAGCTTGAGGTTCTCGTCGAACCGGTAGGGGTCGATGACCTTGCCGGGGTTCATCTTCCACATCGGATCCCAGATCGACTTGAACTCGCGCATCGCATCGATCAGTCGCGGACCGTACTGCTTGCCGAGCAGCTCGGCGCGCTGCTGGCCGTCGCCGTGCTCCCCCGACATCGAGCCGCCGTAGGAGGCCACCAGATCCCCGGCCGCTTCCAGGAAATGCCGGTAGGTGGCCAGCCCGTCCTTGTGGCGCAGATCGAACCCGACCCGGGAGTGGATGCAGCCCTCCCCCAGGTGCCCGTACATGGCGCCGCGCAGCCCGTGCTCGGCATAGAGCCGCTGCAGGTCCCGCACGTAGTCGCCGACCCGCGCCGGCGGCACCGCCGAGTCCTCCCAGCCGGGCCAGTGGTTGCCGCTGTCCACCGGAAACGCCGTGGATCCCAGCCCGGACTCCCGGATCGACCACAGCTGGGCGCTGTTGCCGCCGTCCTGCTTGCTGCGGGCCATCACGATTCGGTCGGAGCCGAAGCCCTTCTTCTGCTGCAACCACTCGACGAATCGCTGCGCCTGCGCCGACGAATCCCGCGGGTCATCGGAGCCGAACTGCACCATCAGCCACGCCCCGGCCGAATCCACTTGCGGCAGCTGTGCTCTACCGGCCGCGTTGGTTCCGGTCAACTCCTGGTCGTGCACCAGCAGGCTGTCCACTGCCTCGCACCCGATCGGCTTGAACTCCATGATCTCCGGCGCCAGATCGCCGGCGTCTCCGACCGAGTCGAACGCCACGACCACGACGCTGCGGTGCAGCATCGCCGGGGTGAGCATCATGGTCGCGCTCAGCACCACCGCACAGGTGCTCTCGGTCCCCACCAGGGCGCGCGCGACGTTGAAGCCTTTCTCCGGCAGCAGTTCGTCAAGGTTGTAGCCCGACACCCGCCGCGGCAGCTCATCGACATCCGGGTAGCCCTTGCGAATGTCGTCGGCATACCTGTCACGCAGATCGCGCAGTGCCGCATAGATTTCGCCCTTCCGGCCGCCCTGGGCGATGATCGCGTCGATCTTGGACTCTTCGTTGTTGCCCACCCAGAACCGGGCGCCGTCGTAGGTGATGATCTCCAATGCGTGGGTGTTGTCCGAGGTGCGCGGCCCCGGCCCGTAGAAGTGCGCCTGGATCGAATGCACACCGCAGGAGTTGTTGCCGATGTTGCCGCCCAGGGTGCACCGGGAGTGCGACGACGGGTCCGGCCCGAACACCAGCCCGTATTCACCGGTGGCCTTGTTGAGTTGCTCATTGATCACCCCGGTCTGCACGGTGCACAACCGTTGGCCCGCGTCGATGTCGATGATCTCGGTCAGATATTTGGAGAAGTCGATGACCACCGCCACGTTGACGGTCTCCCCGGACAGGCTCGTCCCGCCGCCGCGGCACAGCACCGGCGCCCGGTAGCCGTGACAGGCGCGCACGGTCTGCACCACGTCCTCGATCGTCTTGGGCACCACCACCCCGATCGGCACCTGTCGGTAGTTGGAGGCGTCGTTGGCGTACATCGCCTTGGTGCCGGCGTCGAAGCGCACTTCCCCTTCGACGTGGCGGCGCAACTGTTTCTCCAGCCCGATGACGTTGACCCGGTCGACCGCCGCCATTCCTGCGACGAACCGGGTGTCCGGCCGGGCGGGGATCTGCTCGGTGTGCCGGTGGCCGAGCAGGCTCACTCGTCGTCGTCCTTGTCACGCAGGTCGCGTACCGCCTGCTTGGCCGACTCGGTGAACTCGTGCATCTTCTGCTTGGCGCCCTTGGTGGCGACGCTGACCCGGTCCGGGTCTTTGATCATCGCCTTGGCGGTCTTCTTCGCAATGTCCATCCTGATCTGAGGCGGAACCGGTGCGATATCCGGGTCAACGACCACTTCCAGTACCACCGGGCTGCTGGCAGCCAGCGCCTGGTCCCAGGCATGCCCGATGTTCTTCGGGTCATCGCAGCGGATACCGGTCAGCCCGAGCAGCTTGGCGAATTCGGCATACGGTACGTCTGGAATATGTTGGGAGCCCTCGAATTTCTTCTCCCCTCCCATCGCCCGCTGCTCGAAGGTGACCTGGTTGAGGTCCTGATTGTTGAACACGCAGAAGATCAGCGGGCCCTTGGACAGCCGGTCCTTGTAGCGCTTCACGGTGATCATCTCGGCCATGCCGTTCATCTGGAACACCCCGTCACCGACCAGGGCGATCACCGGGCGGCCCGGGTGCGCCAGTTTGGCGGCGATCGCATACGGGGTGCCGGGTCCCATGGTGGCGAGGTTGCCGGCCAGCGAGGCGGCCATTCCGGGCCGCAGCCGCAGGTGCCGCGCCCACCAGTTGGCCACCGAGCCGGCATCGGTGGTGATGACCGAATTATCGGGCAGTCGCTTGGACAGCTCGTGTACCACCAGCTCGGGGTTGAGCGGGTTTGCCTTGTCGTGGGCCCGCTTGTCGAGCACCCGCCACCACTCGGCCACCTCGCCTTCGATCTTCTTGCGCCAGGACCGGTCTTCCTTGCGCTTGAGTAGCGGGATCAGCTCTTGCAGCGTGTCTTTGGAGTCCCCGATCAGGTTGGCGTCCATCGGGTACCGCACGCCGATCATGCGGCCATCATGGTTGATCTCCACCCCCCGGCACTGCCCTTCTTTGGGCAGCCATTCGGAGTAGGGGAAGCTGGATCCGATCATGAACAACGTGTCGGCGCCGGACATCATCGCCTCGCTGGCCGTGGAGCCCAGCAGCCCGATCGGGCCGGTGACATACGGCAGATCGTCGGGCAGGGAAGCCCGCCCCAGGGAGGTCTTGGCCACCCCGGCGCCGAGCAGCTCGGCCACCTGCACCACTTCGTCTGACGCGTCGGCGGCACCGGCGCCGATCAGAATCGCCACCTTCTCGGCATCGTTGAGAATGTCGGCGGCCTTCTGCAATTCGGGTTGCGCGGGGAGCATCCGGGACCGGGACCAGCCGACGCTGCTGAACACCGCACCGTGCATCCGCGGCGGCGACGGCACCGCGTCCTCTTCGGCGACGTCCTCGGGCAGGATGATGGTGGCCACCGTGCGATTCGTCAGCGCCACCTTGCACGCCCGGTCTACCAGGTGCCGGGCCTGCACTGGCGCCATGCAGGTTTGGATGAAGTCCGACGAGACGTCTTTGAACAGTGAGTTGGGGTCGATCTCCTGCTGAAACGCCGCGCCCAGTGACATCCGCTTCTGCTGGCCGACGATGGCCACCACCGGCTGATGGTCGAGTTTGGCGTCATAGAGCCCGTTGAGCAGGTGGATCGCCCCGCCGCCGGACGTGGCCAGGCAGCAGCCGAGTTCGCCGGTGAATTTGGCGTGCCCGGTCGCCATGAAGGCGCCCATCTCCTCGTGGCGCGGCTGGATCAACTCCGGATCGCCTCCGGCCCGGTCCAGTGCGCCGAGCATGGACAGGATGCCGTCACCGGGATATCCGAAGATCCGGTGCACCCCCCACTGGCGTAACCGGTCGATGATGAAGTCCGCGGTCTTCGGCATGGTGCGCTCCCTTCTATCGGCACACGGTTACCCGTCACCGTGGTTGTCAAACAGCCCGTCAGACCACGGTGCTGTTCTGTTCTGTCACAGCGCCGCCGGCCACCCGAAGGTCACTGACGAATGCGCGGTAGGCCGCTGCCCGGTCGGTCCGGTCGCGCAGCACCGCCGAGGGATGCACGGTGGCCAGGACCGGCGGCCCGGATCGGCCCGGCACCTCGATCAGCTCTCCGCGCCCGGTGGAGATCCGGAACGCCGGGCCCAGTAACGATTGCGCGGCAGTAGCACCCAGGCAGACCACCAGTTGCGGACCCACCGCGTCGATCTCGGCGATCAGCCACGGTCGGCACGCCACCACCTCGGTGCGGCCGGGCTTCTGGTGGATCCGGCGCTTGCCCTCGCGGCGGGTGAACTTGAAATGCTTGACCGCGTTGGTCGCATAGACCAAGCCCGGGTCGATGCCGGCGTCGCTTATCGCACGCTCGAGCAGCCGCCCGGCCGGACCCACGAAGGGATGGCCCTGCCGGTCCTCCTGGTCGCCGGGCTGCTCCCCGACCAGCATCAGCGGCGCCCCGCGGCGGCCCTCGCCGAACACCGTCTGGGTGGCGTCGCGGTACAGCTCGCAGCCGTGACACCCCGCGGCCGCGACCCGCAGTGCGCTCAGCGTCCGCTTCTCCGGCAGATAGCGCTGCGCCCCCGGCACTTTCGTCGTTGCGCTCACGCCGCCAGCTCCGGCGCGATCTCGGATTCCCAGAAGGCGAAGAACTCCTCCTGGTCTCCGCCGATCTGCTGCACGTAGACCTCGTCGAAGCCGGCGTCGGCGAATTCGCGGATCCGGTCCAGATACGGTTTGGCGTCCGGGCCGGCCGGCACCGCCTGTGCCACCATGTCGGCGGTGACCAGACTCGAGGCCTGCTCGAAATGCGTCGGCGTGGGCAGGTTCTGGCCCAGTTCACCGGGGAGCTGCTCACTGGCCCACAACGCCTGCGCGGTGCGCACCCCCTGCTCCTTCGACGGCGCGTAGCACACCTTGAACCCGGCCTGGGTGGGCTTGCCCATCCCGCCGGCATGGTGGAACTCCGAGACCAGCGCGGCGTCGGGCATGCTGCACTGGTACCCGTCGCCGATCCGGCCCGCCAGCCGCGCCGAATGCGGGCCGTAACCGGAGACGTAGATCGGTGTCGGCTTCGGCGGCAGCGTGTAGAGCCGGGCGTTCTCCACGGTGTAGTAGCGCCCGTGGTGGTTGACCTGGTGGCCGGTGAACAGCTCGCGGATCACCGCGACGGCCTCGTCGAGCATGCCGCGGCGGATGGCCGCCGACGGCCAGCGTGCACCGGTGATGTGTTCGTTCAACGCTTCTCCGGTCCCGACCCCCAGAACGAAGCGGCCGTCGTGTTGGGCGGCGCTGGTCGCTGCGGCCTGCGCGACCACCGCCGGATGGGTGCGCATGATCGGGCAGGTGACGGCAGTGGTGATCGGCAGCGTGCAGGCCTGCGACAGTGCGCCGATCACCGACCACACGAACGGGCTGTGGCCCTGCTGGTCGGTCCAGGGGTGGAAGTGATCGGAGATCCACAGCGCCTCGAACCCGGCCCGCTGCGCCCGGGTGGCCTGACGAACCAGCTCGTTGGGGTGAAACTCCTCGCTGGACAACGCATAACCGAGGGTCGTCATGGCTCAGGCATACCCGTCGTGGCGTCGGCTAATCCTCAGCGAGTTCGCGGCTGGCCGTCGGTTAGTCGTCGCAGACGTCTGGGTAGCCGATTGGCAGAAACATCAAGACCTAGGGGGGATTCGATGGCCGACGTAAAGAACGTGGAGAGCGGCCAGCGCACCGGCACCAAGGACCGCGACTACGACCTGTTGTGGTTCGTGGAGAACTGCCTGGACAACGCACTGCGGATGGACGTCTACATCGCCGACGCCGAACGCACCGGCGACACCGAGTTGGCCGACCTGTTCCGGCGCGCCCAGAACGCCAGCCGCAAGGGCGCCGAAGAGGGCAAGTCGCTGCTGGCGCACCGGCTGCGCGACTGAACATGCGCCTACCGCGATGCCCGAGCAGGTCACCGATGTCTTCTTGCTGACTTACCTCGGGAAGCCGGTGGATGCCTTCCTGCGTCGCGAGGACGCAGCGGCGGAGCTCTCCACCTACAGCGTGGAGGAGCAATCGGTGATGGAGATAGTCCCGGTACGGCTGATCGGCGGCGGTGAGCCGTAGCGCCGCTGCTGCGGCACCGGCCGCGGGTCTGGACCCGCTGCTCAGGGCGTAGGCGTGGGCGCCGTGGTGGTCGCCGGAGCGTCGGACGGCGTCGGCGTCGCGTCCGCGGGCTTACGGGTCGTCGGAGGGCCGGACGACGTCGGCGTCATGGTGGTCGAGGTGGTGTCCGGATCGGCGAACGCGCCCGGCACGATCGCGACCGCGGCGCAGCCGACAGCCATTGACGTCACAAGTGCCGCCCTACCCAGAATCTGATATCCCGCGACCATGCTGGCCCCTCCCCGATGTTTGCCCCGCCGGGCGCGCGGCGCGTGAGGGTGTTTACCCCCGAGGCGGGTACCTAAACATGACCGCCCAGGTCAGTAGCCGCCCGGTGTTCCGTTGCCGAGGCAGACCAGCCGGGCCCCGCCGACCGCGCTGCGGTCGACGACGTTGCGGGTGTCGACGACCACCGCACCGGCAGCGGCGCACCGGGCGATGGCCTCCCAGTCCAACTCGGCGAAGTCGGGCCATTCGGTGAGCACCACGATCGCGTCGGCGTCCTTGGCCGCGACGTAGGGATCGTCGGCGGCCGGGATCGGCAGGTGCGCGGTATCGATCATCGCCAGCCGCGGGTCATAACCGGTGACCTGGGCGCCGCCGGCCTGCAAGCCGGCGCAGACCGCGATCGCCGGGGAGTCACGGATGTCGCTGGTGCCGGCTTTGAACGTCAAGCCCAGCACCGCGACCTTCAGCTCGGCCAGCGGGCGGCCCACCCGGTGCCGCAGCATGGCGGCGATCCGGTGCACCTGGGCGGCGTTGGTCCGCCGGGCCGATTCGATCTCCCGCAGTTCCACACCGTGCGCCCGGCCGGTGCACACCAGTGCCGCACTGTCCTTCGGCAGGCAGGAACCGCCCCAGCCCGGGCCCGGCCGCAGAAAGTGCGGGCCGATCCGCGGGTCGGCGCCCATGCAGCGGGCGATGTCGGCGATATCGGCGCCGACGCGGCTGGACAGCTGAGCCAGCGAATTGACGAAGGACAGTTTGACCGCCAGGAAGGCGTTGCTGGCGTACTTGGCCAGCTCCGCACTCTCCAAGCTCATCCGCAACACCGGGGCGGCATCGTTGGAGTACAGCTTCGCGACCCGCTCGGCTGCCGCACCGTCGTCGGCTCCGATCACCACCCGGTCGGGGTGGCAGAAATCCTCGACTGCGTAACCTTCGCGCAGAAACTCGGGATTGGCCACGACGTGGATGCCGCGGGCCGCCAGCGGCGCACCGATGCGCCGGCAGGTGCCGGGCGGAACAGTGGATTTGACCGCCACCGTCGATCCCGGCGACATCGTGTCGGCAAGCTGCGCGACAACGCGTTCGACGGCTCGCAGGTCGGCGCTGCCGTCGTCACTGGTCGGCGTCGGCACGCATACGAAGACGACGTCGCGGTCGGCCAGCAGGCCGTAGTCGTCGGTGATCCGCAGGGTTCCGTGCGCCAGCCCGGCACGCAACAGGTCGTTGACGCCGGGTTCGTCGATCGCGGCGTATCCGACCCGCAACTCGGCGACGCGCCGCCGGTCGGTGTCGATGCACACCGTGTCGACACCGGCGGCGGCCAGACACACCGCACTGGTCAACCCGACATATCCGGCACCGACGACACCGACGCGTGATGTCATGCGCATTCCGCGAGGACGTCTCGGGCCGCGGCGATGACCCGCGCCGGGGTGATCAGCAGCAGTCCCGCATCCGGCCGATCGGCGTGCGGGTCGCCGCGGTCACCGGCCCAGATGGCGACGTGCGGGCCGGGGCCGCGGGGGCCCCAGTGCGCCGGGGGGGTCGGACCGAACAGCAGCACCGAAGCGGTCCCGGTAGCGGTGGCGATATGCCCGATGCCGGTGTCCCCGCACACCAGCAGCCGCGCGTCGCTGATCAACGCGACCATCCCGAGCAGGTCCAGTTCGCCGGCGAGCACCGATGACGACCTCAGTCCGGCGTAGGCGGCGACGATCTCGGCCAGCGAACGTTCGGCGGCCGATCCGGTGATCACCACCCGGTGCCCGGAACGGCTCAGCGCCGCGGCGACCGCGGCGAACCGGTCCGCCGGCCAGCGCCGCGCCGGTGCCGCGGCGCCGGGGTGAATCACCACGACGCCGTCGCGGCGCGGGTATCCCGGTGGCCGGGCGATGCCGAGTTCCCCAGGACGACACGCGATTCCGGCGTGTTCCAGCAGCATGCACCAGCGATCCACATCGTGCAGGTCGTCGCGCCAGGGCGGTCCGTTGACCGCGGGATAGGAGCAATTGCTGTGGCTGATAAGCGTTTTCGCCCCGGTCGACAGCAGGTCGGTGATGCTCTGCGGGCCCCGCCCGTGCAGGTTGACCGCCGCCTGCGGCGCCGGACCGGACCAGTGCAGCGCACCGAGACCGGCGGTCGGCACCACCGCGTCCACCGCCCCGCACAGCAAGGCCAGCGGTTTCAGCGGTTCCGGTGTGGCCAGCACGATCCGAGCCGACGGGTACGCCCGCCGCAGCCCGCGCAGTGCCGGCACGCCGGTGAGCAGGTCGCCCACCCCCAGTGCGCGCAGCACCAGCACCGTGGCGCTGCCGGTTACGGCCACGACGATTCCTCGCTGGAACACACCACCATCTCCCGGATTTCGCAGCCGGCCGGCTGGCGCAGCGCGAACAGCACCGCCTCTGCCACCAGGTCGGGGTCGTTGAGTTTGGCGTCGGGCGGCGGCTTGTACTGCTCGGCGCGGCCGTCGAAGAACGGTGTGGTCATTCCGCCCGGGATCAGCAGCGTCACGCCGACTTCACCGGCCAGTTCGGCGGCCAGCGCCCGGGTGAACCCGACCACCCCGAACTTCGAGGCACAGTAGGCGGTGGCGTCGCTGACTGCTTTGATCCCCAGCGTCGATGCGCAGGTCACGATCCGGGCGTCGTCGGCGTCGAGGTACGGCAGGGCGGCACGGATCACCGCGGCGGTGCCCAGCAGGTTGACATGCAGCACCCGCTCCCAGTCCTTGGCCGGGACGCGATCCAGCCGCCCGCAGCTGTCGATGCCCGCCGGGGTGAACACCCCCTGCAACGGCCGGTCGGCGGTGCCGGCCAGGTCGGCGACGGCCTCTTCGACCGCGGCGGTGTCGGCGAGATCGGCGCACCGGTAGGTGACGTCGTCAGCCGGTTGGTTGATGTCGATCACCAGCGGTGTCCCACCGGCGCGTTGCACCGCCCGCACCGTGGCGGCGCCCAGCCCGGAGGCACCGCCGGCGATCAAGATGTTGCCCAGTTCCTTCATCTTTCACACTCCTTCGCTAGCGGACAGCGGCGATCAGCTTCGACGACGAGTAGCCCGGGATGGTGGGTAGCACCAGCACCTGACCGCCGTGGCGGCGCACCGTTTCCGCCTCGGGCAGTTCCACTCCGCCGTAGTCGCCGCCTTTGACCCAGATGTCGGGCCGGAGCCTCTCGAGCACCGCAGTCGGCGAGGTCTCGTGGAAGATCGCTACGCCGTCCACGCAGGCCAGCGCGGCCAGCACCCGCGCGCGGTCCTCGGCGGGCACCACCGGGCGTCCGGTGCCTTTGAGCGCCCGCACCGAATCGTCGGAGTTGATCAGCACCACCAGTGCGTCGCCCAGGTCGCGAGCCCGCCGCAGCAACCGGACGTGGCCGGTGTGCAGCAGGTCGAAGCACCCGCCGGTCGCCACCAGCGTGCCGCCGCGCCGCCGGACCCGATGGGCCAGCGCCGTCACCGCCGCCATGCCGGTGACCGCGCCGCCCGGCGTGCTCAGGTCGATCCCGCCCGGGATCGGCATGGCGCTGGACACGCCGGCCGCGCCGCCGGCCACCACGAAGCGAGACGCATCGGCCACCGCGGCGCTGGCCGCCGCCAGCGCGTCGGCGCCATTGGCCAGGGCCAGTGCGGCGGCCACCGCGAAGCGGTCGCCGGCACCGCAGGTGTCGCTGCGGCCGCCGGTGGTACCCGGCGAGCGGATGTGGTGCGCGGCGTGCCGCGCGTCGGCGAACAGCGCGCCGCCGGCCCCCAGCGTGACGCTGACGGCGCCGGCGCCCCAGGCCCGCCGCAGCGCGTCGGCCCGCTGCCCCCCGCCGGCCGACGGGGCGAAGATCTTCGCCTCGGCGTCGTTCGGTGTCGCCAGGGCACACCGCGGGATCGGCACCGCGCCGCGCGGATGCGGGTCCCACACCACGGTTGTCCGTGCCGCGGCAGCGGTCAGTGCCGAACGCAGCTCGTCGTGGGAGGCGACGCCGTGACCGTAGTCGGCGACGCAGATCGCGGCGGCCTCGCCGAACAGCTCGCCGACCTCGGCGGGCAGTCGCTCCTCGGCCGCGTAGCCGTCGCCGTGGTCGACGCGCACCACCGATTGCCCCCCGGCCCGGATCCGGATCTTGCTGAGCGTGCCGCCGCTCAGCGGCAGCCGCACCACCTGGATGCCCGGGTGGTCCTCGGCGAAGATCCTGGCCAGGCTGCGGCCGGTGGCGTCGTCGGCGGTGGCGGTGACCAGCACGACTTCTCCGTACTCGCGGGCGGCCAGTACCGCCGCCAGCCCGGCGCCGCCGGGCCGCTGCCAGATGCGTTCCGGGTCGACGACCGGAACCGGCGCCTCCGGGGACAGTCGGCTGGCGGTACCGTCGACGTCGACATCGAGCATCGAATCCCCCACCACAACAAGCGGTTTCATGCGAGCGTCCGTTCCGTGTCGAGCAGCACCGCATCAACGGCCATGCAGAGGCTGTGCAGCAGCAACAGGTGGATCTCTTGCACGGTGGCCGTCGAGTCGGCCTCCACCGCGATGCCGTCGTCACTCATGGTCAGCAGCGGGTTGGGCGCGGGCCCGGTCAGCGACCAGGTCACCACGCCGATCTCCTGCGCGGCCTTCACCGCGGCCAGCACATTGCGGCTGGTGCCACTGGTGGACAGCGAGACCAGCACGTCACCGCGACGACCGTGGGCACGCACCCCCCGGGCGAACATCTCTTCGGCACCATAGTCGTTGACGATCGCCGTGGACGCCGATGTGTCGGCGTGTAATGCAATGGCCGACAAAGGTTCTCGTTCATCGTGAAAGCGGCCGACCAGTTCCGCGGTCAGGTGCTGCGCCTGGGCGGCACTGCCGCCGTTGCCGCAGGCCAGCAACCGGCCGCCGCCGGCCAGCACCTCGGCCAGCCGCGCACCCCAGTCCGACAGCTGGGCGGCCGCCGGGCGCACCCGGGCGATCGCTCGCTCCAGCTCGGCCATATGCCGTGCGATCATCAGATCACCTCGACTTTCGATTCGGGTCACGGCCGCCACCACGTCGTCGGCGGCGATGCCGTCCAGACAGGGATGGCCCGCGACGGGGCAGTTTCGGGCCCGGCTGCCACGACACGGCGCGGTCTGATCACCGCACAGCATCACCGGGACGCCATAGGGGCTCCAGCGCTCGGCGGGCACCACCGGGGCGAACAGCGAGACGATCGGCGCCCCCACCGCCGCGGCCAGGTGCGCCGGTCCGGTGTTGGGCACCACCACCGCCCGGGCCCCGGCGAACACCGCACCCAGTTCGGCCAGCGTGGTACGCCCGCCCAGGTCAGTTGCGACCGGCCGGTCGAGGCCGGCGACGGTCGCGGTCAGCTCGCGGTCGGCGGCGCCACCGGTGACCACGACGTGCTGCCCGGCCCGGGCCAGGGCGCGCACCAGTTCGGCGGATTTGCCGGCCGAGGGCCGCCGGGCCGGTACCGCGGCGCCTGGATGGAACACCACGTAGTCGTCGCCGCCCAGCGCGGCACGCAGCGGCCGGGAAAGCGGCGGCAATTCCTTGACTTGCAGTCGCCCGTCGTCGCCGGGCGGCAGACTCCAGCCGGCAGCTTGCGCCAGCGCCAGCGCGCGCTGCGGTTCCGGGACGTCGCCGGGGTCGGGGTGGCGCAGGTCCAGCAGGCTCCCGGGGTAGTCGGTGCAGATCGCGCCGATCCAGGCCACCCCCGCCATCCGGCCGATCAGCGCCAACGGCAGCGGCGACTGGTGAAACGAGGTGAGAATCAGCAGCGCGTCAGGCTGTTCGCCGGCCAGCACGTCGACCAATTCGGCCACCGCTGCGGCGGTCACCGGACCGGCGTCGAAGTCCACCCAGCCGGCGCTCCACCGCACCACCCGGTCCACCCCGGGCAGCATCGCGGCCGCGGCGGCGCCGCGCGGGCCGGCCAGAAACACCACCCGGTCGTGCGCCGCGGCAACGGCGCGCACCGCCGGGCCGGTGATCAGCACGTCACCGAGACTGTCGAGCCGCGCGATGACCGCGGTGCTCATCGAATTCCTTTGAGCACCAAGGAGACCGCCGCATTCAGGGAGCGGGCGACCGCGGCGTTGGCACGGGCGTCGGCGATCTCGGCGGTCCGGGTGCGCCGGGTGGGCACCAGGATCGCGTCGGCGTCGGCGGCCAGCGCCGCCGCCACGTCGCCGCCGGTGTCGCCGATCATCACGCAGCGCCGCGGCTGTACCTCGAGCGCCTCGGCGGCCGCCGACACCAGCCCCGGGGCCGGTTTGCGGCAGCCGCAGCCGTCGTTCTCCCCGTGCTGGCAGACCTGCCAGCTGTCGAACGGCCCGAGCAGTTCGTCCACCCGGGAATTGACCGCGTCCAGCTGTTCCGGACTGATCAGGCCCCTGGCCACCCCGGACTGGTTGCTCACCACGGCCAGCCGCAGACCGTGCCGGCGCAGCCGCGCCAGCGCCCGGCGGGCGTGCGGCAGCGGAATCACCCCGTCCGGATCCGCCAGATACGGGTTGTCGTGAATCAGGGTGTCGTCGCGGTCCAGCAGCACCGCCAGCGGCGGGTCGGCCACGGCGTGGCGGAAACGCACGGCACCGGCGACCCGGTGAGCCACCGCCACGGGCGGAATCAGCACGCTGGAGACCACCATCGCGGCGATCTCACGTCGGCTTCGCGGTCCGGCGGCGATACGGCGCCACGCGAATTCCCCGGTGAGCCCGAGCCAGCCCAGTCCCCCGGCCCGGAGCATCGGGCGCCGGCCGGTGATCATGCCCAGCAGCGTCAACAGCCCGGCGCCGCAAGCGATCACGTGCATCGGAAGCCGTCCGCGTCCCTCGCCGATGGCGGTGCGCCACCCGCGGCCGTGCTTGCGGCGCATCAACGCGTCATCGCGGTTGCCGCGCTGGGCTTTGACGCTGCTCCACATCCCGGAGGCCGGGGCGATCGGGTGCACCGATTCGCGGGAGCCGACGGTGATGCGGCCGCCAGCCCGGGTCAGCCGCAGGGCGATGTCGGCGTCCTCGCGGTAGGCCCGCGGGAAGCGTTCGTCGAACCCGCCGCAGCCCACCAGTGCGTCGCGCCGGTAAGCCATGTCGGCGGTGATCCACTGTGCGTCGGACAGCCGCAGGGTGCGCCGCTCATCGTCGGACGGGCGGCGGTCCGCCGGCGTCGGCACCACAATCCGGGCCTGCGATCCGACGACATCCGGACCGGCGGCGGCAAGGTCGGCCTCCAGTCGGGCGCACCAGTTCTGGCCCGGCACGACGTCGTCGTCGACAAAGCAGATCCACTCGGCGCGGACGGCGCGCCAGCCGACGTTGCGAGCGGCGGCCGGGCCGCGACCGCGTGAGCGCAGCACGGTGACCGGCAGAAATCCGGCCTCCGGCCACAGCGGCCGGGCCGGCCCCGGGCGGTCGTCGACGATGATCACCTCACCGGTCGGCGGCCGACACTCCTGCTGCAGCGCGGCCAATAGCCGATTCAGCGAGGGGCGCCCGATCGTGGGGATCACCACCGCATAGCTCGGGGTCATTGGGCGTGCCGCCGAATCAGGAAGGGGCCCAAGGCCAATGCGTCGATCGGGGCGCTGCCGAAGCATTCCAGTGCGTCGCGCGGGCTGTCCACCATCGGCCGCCCAGCGGTGTTGAAGCTGGTGTTGACCACCACCGGCACCCCGGTGCGCTCGGCGAACGCGCTGATCATCGCATGCAGCAGCGGTTGGCCGGTGTCGACGGTCTGGATGCGCGCGGTGCCGTCGACGTGGGTGACCGCGGGAATGCGATCTCGCCACGGCTCGGCGACATCGTGCACGAACAGCATGTACGGGCTGGGCAGCGGGCCACCGGTGAAGATCTCGGCGGCACGCTCGGCGAGCACCATCGGTGCGACCGGGCGGAACTGTTCGCGGCCCTTGACCCGGTTGAGCCGGTCCAGGTTGCCGGCGCGGCGCGGGTCGGCCAGCAGCGACCGGTTGCCCAGGGCCCGGGGGCCGAATTCCGCGCTGCCCTGGAACCATCCGACGACCCCGTCGCCGGCCAGGATGTCGCCGACCGCGACGGCGATGTCGGCAGGGCGTTCGTAACGGATGTCGGCCTCAGCCAGTACGGCGGCGATCTCGTCGTCGTTGAAGGAGCGGCCCAGTGACGCCGAGGGCATCGGCGCGATCTCCTGGTCGTGCTCAGCCGCCACAGCCAGCGCCGCCCCCAGCGCGGTGCCCGAATCACCGGCGGCCGGCTGCACCCAGATCGCTTGGAAGTCACCCCGATTGAACAGCGCGGTGTTGGCCACGCAGTTGAGCGCCACTCCGCCCGCCAGGCACAACGTGTCGGCCTTGGTGCGCTGCGCCAGCCAGGCCACCGTGTCGGCCAGCACCTCCTCGACCACCCGCTGCACGCTGCAGGCCAGGTCGGCGTGCGCCGGGTCCAGTCCCTGCTCGTCGCGGCCACGGGGGCGGGTGAATGCCGACCACTGCACCGGCAGCGTGCGAAACGTGCCGTCCGGGCAGGAGTACACCAGCTCCCGCAACTGCTCGGCGTAGACGGGCCGGCCGTAGGAGGCCATCGCCATCACCTTGTACTCGTCGCTGGACCGGGTGAACCCGAGATGCTCGGTGAGGTTCTCATAGAGCAGGCCCAGCGAATGCGGCAACGCTTGGGACGCAAGGATATCCAGCTTCTGATCGCGATACTCACCGGCCAGCATCGAGGTGGCCTCACCGCGGCCGTCGACCACCAGGACAGCACTGTCACCGAACGGGGAGGCCAGCGCCGCCGACGCCGCGTGGGCCACGTGGTGCCGCACATGGCGCACCACGCCCGGATCCAGCCCGGGCAGTGCGGTGGCCAGAAACCGCGGGGCCCGGCGTGCGTACATGGTGCGCAGATACTCCCAGTCGCGGTCCTGCCCGTCGATCGGCGCGCCGCCGGGTTCTTGGGACTCGGCCAGCGCGGGGTCGTAGGAGTAACCGACCGCATCCAGATCGGCGGGGCCGATCCCGCCCTGCTTCAAACACCACCGGGCGGCGTGGACCGGCAGCTCCCAGGTGGAGAACGCCACCGCCTGCTTGCCGTGCTTGCGCCGGGTGAACCGCTCTTCTTCGGCCGCCGCGACGATCCGGCCGTCGACGAACAGGGCAGCGGCCGGGTCGTGGAAGACCGCGTTGATGCCCAGTACTCGCACGAGAACCTCCCCCGAACCGCGAGAACCGCTTCGATAGCAGTGGAGATACCCACCAGAACCGCTGCTAAACGGGCGACCGGAGCAGGCTGGCTAAACCGTTGCGGTGACGTCGATCTGGGGCCGGAACCAGGCAATGGTGGCATCCAGGCCGTCGGCGGCACCGACCTTCGGCGCCCAGCCCAATAATTCGCGGGCACGCCGGATGTCCGGACAGCGCCGCCGCGGGTCGTCTTGCGCGGCAGCGATATGGCGGATCGGCGAGGTACTGCCGGACCGGGCGCGGATCAGTTCGGCCACTTCCAGTACAGTCAGCTCCTCCGGGCTGCCGATGTTGATCGGGCCGGCGACATCGCGGGCGGCCAGGGCGATCAGCCCCGCGATGGTGTCGTCGACGTAGCACAGCGAGCGGGTCTGCCGGCCGGTGCCGGCGACCGTGATCGGCGCGCCGCGCAGGGCCTGACCGCAGAACGTCGGCACCATCCGACCGTCGTCGAGGCGCATCCCCGGCCCGTAGCTGTTGAAAATCCGGGCCACCCCGACGTCGGCGGCCCTCGCCCGGCGATAGGCGAACGTCAACGCCTCGGCGAATCGCTTGGCCTCGTCGTAGACACTACGCAACCCGACGGGATTCACGTTGCCCCAATAGGTTTCGGGCTGCGGGTGGATCAGCGGGTCACCATAGACCTCACTGGTGGAGGCCAGCACGAAGCGGGCCCGAGACGCCTCGGCGATGGCGAGGGCGGCGGCGGTGCCCTGCGCTCCGGCCCGCAGCGTCGCTATCGGCATCCGCAGATAGTCCGGCGGAGACGCCGCCGAGGCCAGGTGGAACACCGCGTCCAGCGGCCCGAACCGCCCGGGGTCGGCGAACCCTTCGGCGATATCGTGTTCGACGAACTCGATGCCGGAAAGTTGTTGCACCGCAGAGCGATTGGCTGCCGAAGCGGTAGACAGGTCGTCGATACACCATACCCGCTGCGCGCCTGTTTCGAGCAGCAGCGCGCACAATCGGGTGCCGAGAAAGCCGGCGCCACCGGTGACCAGAACCCGGTCGAGCGCACGCACGGGACGCACACCCGAGTGGGCCCGACCGCTGCGATCGGGCCCATCTCGGTTCGGCGTCAGGCCTTGCTCGTCCAGATCAGCACATCCTGGACGCCGTCGTTGTAGACCACGCCGTCCGGCGGCGGGCCGGTGACGTCGAAGTAGAGCTTGCCGCTGGCCTGGCCACCCTGGGCGATCGGCGTCGGCGGGATGCCGCCCGGCACCGGCACGTTATTCACCACGTGGTAGGTGGTGCTGGTGGCCGCCCGGGCATTGAAGTCGTTCACCAGCGGTGTCACCGTCCCCTGGTCCGCATGGGCGGTCACGTCAGCCTGGTACAGCTTGCCCTGCGGCTGGTATCCGGGGATGACCACGTTGGTCGGACCCAGATTGCTGACGGTGTAGGAGGTCGCCAGCGCGCCGTCCTCGAGCTGTTCGGGCGTGCCGAATGGTTGGATCGCCGGCTCGGCCATGGCGGTGGTCGCAGAGAAGACACTCACTGCGGCGATTCCGGCTGCGCCGGCGGCCGTCTTGGCTGCCATCGTGGAGAGCTTCACTTGTGACTCCTTCCATCGAGTCGTTACCTCGCGGCGGTCCGCCTTGCTGGAACATCGCCGCACGTGTCACAGCGCTTACCCAGGGCCCCGGACGGCAAAACACGTTGCAGTTGCGCGGCATGAGGAAATTGTGGATAGTTACGCCAAGCTCGGGCGTTCAGCAGGCAGCGCCGGTCGGGACCGCCCGTGCATTCCTGCGTTTCCAGACCGCGGCTCGCCGCCAGCCGTCTGGATTCAGCTCATACTGTGTTGTGGTGCGAGAAAGCAGGTGCAGGGTGGTCGGGGGTCTCGACGCTCAATTCGGCGCGCCGTTCGGCGACGATGCCGAGCCGCAAAGCGATCTCGATCTGGTGGTCGGACAGGGTGAACCACAGCGGGTCGGGCGGTTCCGGTACTGGCTCGGCGAACAACGCTGGGAATGGTCGGACGCGGTGGCCCGCATGCACGGCTACGAGCCGGGCACGGTTGAGCCCAGCACCGAGCTGCTGCTGCAGCACAAGCACCCAGAAGATCGCCCCCAGGTCGCCGAGGTGCTGGAGCGGGTCCTGCAGGGTGAGCCGTTTTCCAGCCGGCACCGGATCATCGACACCGGCGGCCAGGAGCACTGGGTGATCGTGGTCGGTGACCGCATGCTCGACGACACCGGCGTGGTGACCGGTACCGCCGGCTTCTACGTCGATGTCACCGATGTGCTGCAGGCCGATGTCAGCGCCGTGGTCTCCGAGGTCGCCGAGTCGCGCGCCGTGATCGAGCAGGCCAAAGGGGTGCTGATGGCCGCCTACGGCATCTCCGCCGAGCGGGCGTTCGACATCCTGGTGTGGCGTTCCCAGGAGACCAATGTCAAGGTGCGCGAGCTGGCGGCCCGGTTCCTGGCGGCGATGAGCGGGACCTTTCCCCCGGACTCGGTGTCGCTGGTGGATCACACGCTCTTGACCGTGAGCTGACCCGGCGCCGAGAAGACTACGCTAGACCGCGGCGCGCCCTGAGGTTGCCCGCACCGTCCGGCGGGTAGCCACCCAAAGGTGGTGAGTGCGATGGCAGACACGCCGGGCCCGGTCAACGTCGTGGGCGTGGGGGCTTCGGCCGGCGGGGTCGAGGCGCTGAAGAGGATGGTGGCCGGATTACCGGCCACCTTGCCGTACGCGGTTCTGGTGGTGCTGCACATCCCGGCCCGGGCCCCCAGCGTGCTGGCGCGGATTCTCGATCGGCACGGCCCGCTGCCGGCCAGCACCGGCACCTCGGGGACGCGACTGGAGCACGGTCGCGTGTACGTCGCCGCGCCGGATCACCACCTGATGGTCGAGGACGGCCGGCTGGTGCTCAGCGAAGGACCCACCGAGAACGGGCACCGGCCCGCGATCAACGCCCTGTTCCGCTCGATCGCACTGGCCCACGGCCCCCGCGCGGTCGGGGTGTTGCTGTCGGGAGTGCTGGACGATGGCGTGCTGGGGCTGGCCGCGATCCGGTCGCGCGGCGGCACGGCGATCGCCCAATCGCCGGCTGATGCCCTGTTTCCGGCAATGCCGCAGAACGCTGTGGACGCCGGCACGGTGGACCATCAGGTGCCGGCGCACGAGGTGGGTGCTCTGCTGGAGAAGCTGGCGGACCGAAAGTTCGAGGAAGACGAGATGGAGCCGGACACCAGCATGGAGCTGGAGAACCGGATCGCGATGGCCGGTCGGTTCGCGACCGATTTCAACAGTGACGACCTGGGGCCGCCGTCGGGTTACGTCTGCCCCGACTGCAGCGGCGCCCTCGTCACCGTCAGCAGCGGCAACTACCGGTGCCACGTCGGGCACGCCTGGACCGCCGACGCGCTGCTGCAGGCTCGCGATGACGAAGTGAGCAATGCGCTGTGGATCGCGCTGCGCAGCCTGCAGGAGAAGGCCAAGCTCTCGCGCCGGCTGGCAACTCAGGTCACACCGGGCGTGCTGAGCGAGCGTTATGAGGCGCTGGCCGACGAGGCCGAACACGCCACCGCCGTGCTCGGGCAGCGCCTGGCCGCCCTCTACGAAAGGCAGGAGCAGCACGCTGAGTAGGGTTCCGAGTCAGCTGACGGTGACCGCGGCCGCGGCCGCCGGCGCTTGTCTGCTGACTGCGAGCGGGACGCTGGACAGCAGCACCTACCTCGAACTGCGTGACCGCGTCATCAAAGCGGCGCTCGACGAACCACCGGCCGTGCTGGTGGACGTGAGCGGCCTCGATGTCCCGGCGTCCTCGGCCTGGTCGGTGTTCACCAGTGCCCGCTGGTATGTCAGCACCTGGCCGGACATCCCGATCATGCTGGTCTGCCCGCATCGTGATGTGGCCGCGCGTATCGCGCACACCGGCGTGACCCGCTATGTCCCCGTGCATCCCAACGTCGCGGCCGCGTTACGGTCGTTGGCCCACGGCACGCCTCCCCGCCGCCGGATCCGCATCGAGCTGCCGCGCGCTGTGAGCAGCCTGCGCCGGGCCCGCGACCATGTGGCGCAGTGGCTGTCCAACTGGTCGCACGACGAGCTGATCCCGACCGGGAAGGTCATCGTCGACGCGTTGGTGGAGAACGTGCTTCGCCATACCGACAGCGCACCGGTACTCGTGCTGGAAAGCGCCGACTCCGCCGTCACCATCGCGGTCCAGGACACCAACCCCGCCCCCGCGGTGCGCCGCGAAGCGGTCGGCGGCCCCGACCGGACTTCGGGTCTGGCCGTGGTGGGCGCGCTGTGCCGCGCCTGGGGTAGCAGCCCGGGCCCTAACGGCAAGACGGTGTGGGCGGTCATCGGCCCGGGGAACCGGCTTTAGAGTCGCAGGCCCGACGGCGCGCGCGAGTAGTGTTTGGCCTCGCAGCGGTTTCTGGCGGACGGACGGGGCGAGATGGACGGGAAGAGCGACGGGCCAGACGAAGCGTTCGAGGCGCTGTTGCGCTACCTGCGTGATTCCCGCGGATTCGATTTCACCGGCTATAAGCGCGCTTCGCTGATGCGACGGGTGCGCCACCGGATGAGCCAGGGCGGCGTTGAGACCTACGAGCAGTATCTGGACGTGCTGCAGGCCAGTTCCGACGAATTCTCGGCGCTGTTCAACACCATCCTGATCAACGTCACGGCGTTTTTCCGCGATCCCGATTCCTGGGACTACATCGCCTCCGACGTCATCCCCGGATCCTGGCCGAGCGCGGCCCCGACGACCCGGTCCGGGTGTGGAGCGCCGGCTGCGCCTCCGGCCAGGAGGCCTACACGCTGGCGATGCTGCTGGCCGAAACGCTCGGCCCGGAGGCGTTCCGCCAGCGGGTCAAGATCTACGCCACCGACGTCGACGAGGACGCGCTCACCGAGGCGCGCGCCGCCACCTACGACGCCAGGGCCGTCGAGTCGGTGCCGCCGCAGTATCTGGACCGGTATTTTGACGCCGCCAACGGCCGGTACGTCTTTCGCAAAGACTTGCGCCGCGGAGTGATCTTCGGCCGCAACGACCTGGTCAAGGACGCGCCGATCTCGCGGGTCGACTTGCTGGTGTGCCGCAACACCCTGATGTACATGAACGCCGAGACGCAGCGCAATGTGTTGAACCGCCTGCATTTCGCGCTGTCGCCCCAGGGCACCTTGTTCCTCGGCCACGCCGAGATGCTGCTGAGCCACAGCGACCGATTCACTCCGCTGAACCTCAAGCACCGGATCTTCCGCAAGGCCGCCGGCTCACACAGCGGCCTGCAACGCTACGACCCCGCGGCGTCGATGTATGAGCAGCACAGCGACCTGCCCGGACTGGTGACCGTGCGGGAGATGGCATTCCGGGCGAGCCCGGTGGCGCAGATCGTGGTGACCGGTGAGGACACCGTGGCGATGATCAACCAGCAGGCCGAAACACTGTTCGGGCTCTCCGCCCGCGACATCGGCCGGCTGCTGCGCGACCTGGAAGTCTCCTATCGCCCGGTGGAACTGCGCGCCTATCTGGAACAGGCGAAGGTGGAGCGGCGCTCCGCCCGGATCCAGGACGTCAGCTGGCAGCGCCCCGGCGCCGAGACCATCTGGTTCGAGATCCACGTCAATCCCCTGATCGACGGCGACAACGGTCTGCTGGGCGTGTCGATCGTGTTCTTCGACGTGACCGCCACCCGGGCGCTGGTCGACAAGGTGGTCGCCACCAACCGCCAGCTCGAGGCGGCTTATGAGGAGCTGCAGTCCACCAACGAAGAACTGGAAACGACGAACGAAGAACTGCAATCGACGGTCGAAGAACTCGAAACGACGAACGAAGAACTTCAGTCGACCAACGAAGAGCTCGAAACGATGAACGAGGAGCTGCAGTCCACCAACGACGAGTTGCACACCATCAACGACACCCTGCGCGAGCGCAGCATCGAGCTGGACGATGCCCGTAGCTTTTTGGATTCACTGGTCAACTCGGTGCATCTGGGCATGGTCGTGGTCGACCGGGAGATGCGGGTGGTGGTGTGGAACCGGGGCTGCGAAGACCTGTGGGGATTGCGGTCCGAGGAGACCCTCGGGGCGGCGCTGACCGGCCTCGACATCGGCTTGCCGATGGAGGACATCCGGCCGCTGATCGGCAACGCGTTCGTCGATCCGGACAATCCCGGCGAGGCGCTGGTCGAGGCCGTCAATCGGCGGGGCCGCCCGGCCAAGGTCCGGGTGACGTGTGCGGGCTTTCAGGCGCCCAACGAGGGCGGAGTGCACGGGGCGCTGTTGCTGATGGAGGTGCGCTCGTGATCCGCCGGCTCCGCCCGGGCCTGCGCGGCAGCGGCCCGTTCGTGCAGCTGCGCGTGCGCACGGTGGATTTCGGCGGCGTCGAGGTGAGCGTCCCCGTCGCCGTTGCCGGCCGATAACGCCGCCTGTTCGTGCGCAGCGGCGGCCTCAAGATGCGCGGTGACCGCGTCCAGGTGTCGGTGGGCGGCGTCCCGATGGGCCCGTTCAGCGCGCTGCCGCGACTCGTCGGCACGCACCCGGGCCACGTCGGCGTTCTCCGCCGTCACCGCAATTCCGGCCGCCAGTTCTTCGCGCCGCACCTGCAGCTCCGCGGCTCGCAGCCGGGCCAGCTCGCCACGGGTCGCCGCCGCCGAGAGGTTCACGGGCCCGCGCCTTGCCGGCCGACCACCTGCTGGGCCACCTCGGCCAGCGGGGTGTTGGTGTTCTGTGACAGCCGTTTGAGCAGCTCAAAAGCCTGCACCGCATCGACGTCGAACCGCTCCATGAGCATCCCTTTGGCCTGGCCGATGACGTCGCGGGTGGCCAGCGCGCTGCGAAACTGCTCGTCGCGGCGCACGATGTGCCAGGCCAGCGCCGCGTGGGTGGCCAGGGTCAGCCCCACCTCCACCGCCTCGTCGTCGAAGACGCCGGGCACTTCGGCGTAGAAGTTCAGCGCTCCGGTGCTGCCCTGACCGGTGAACAATTCGAAGGCCAGGACGGACCGGATCGGTGTCGTCTCGGCCACCTCGCGGCAGTAGGACGGCCAGCGCTCCTCGCGGGTGACGTCGTCGAGGCGAACGACGTGATGCTTCCATGCCGCGGCCAGGCAGGGACCCTCCCGGTGGCGCCGCTGAATGTCATCGAGCAGGGCGGGATACTTGCCTGTCGACGCCAGCGTCTGCACTCCGCCACTCGACGTCGTCAGCGTGATTCCGGCGTGCTGCGCGCAGGTCATATGCCCGAGCAGGTTCGCGATCAGGTCATCGAGCGCGCCGTCCACATCGACATGGGCGCGTCGATCCAACGAACGAACCAAGCCCGCCACCTCGCGCATCATGTCACTGCGGTCAGCCGCCGCCATGCTTTTGCTCCGCCCAATCCCGACCGATCTACCCATGTTCCCCCGATCGGCGGGCGGCGGCAATACGTCCCGCACCATCCCTTTCGCGGGCGTCAACCTGAGCCTGAGGCCCGGGCCGCGGTGCGCGACGGCGGCGCCGCGGGCAGCAGTCGGTCATACACCCGCAGCGTGTCGCTGGCGACGCGGTCCCAGGAGTATCTCGAGCGGGCCCGTTCCCGGCCGGCAGCGCCGAAGCCGGACGCGGCGCGCCGATCCCGCAGGATGGCGTTGATCGCGTTCGCGCAGGCCCGCGGGTCCTTCGGCGGTATCAGCAGGCCGGTCACGTCGTGAACCACGGTGTCGAGCATGCCGCCCACCGCCGTCGCCACCACCGGCACCCCGCAGGCCATCGCCTCCAGCGGCACGATCCCGAACGGTTCGTACCACGGGGTACACGTCACCACGTCCGCCGAGCGCAGCAAGGCCGGCATGTCCTCGCGCGCGACCGACCCGTAGAGCGAAACCCGTTCCGCCACACCGAGGTCGGCGGCCAGCTGCCGCAGGCGGCAGGCCTCCGGGACAGTGTCGAGTTCGGTGCGCTGCGGACCGCCGGCGATCACCAGCTCGGCGGTCGGGACGGTGGTCAGCGCCTCGATCACGGTGTCGAACCCCTTGCGTGGCACGAACCGGCCGACCGCGACGATGCGCCGCCGCCCCGTCCGGGGCGCGCTCGGGCCGTGCGGCGAGAACCGGTCCACATCGACGCCGCACGGCACCACCGAGATTCGCAGCCGGTCCCGGCCGAGACGCATCAACTCGAACACCTCATCGCTGCAGCCGGCCGTCACCCACGTCGCCTCGCGGGCCACCCGCGTCTCCAGCCTCAGCCGTTCGGCCGGACTGGTGTCGCGATGGCCCTGGTGCCGTTGCTTGACCACGCCCAGCGCGTGGAACGTCTGGACGGTCGGCACCCGGCGGCGTTTGGCGGCCAGCTGGGTGGCGACTCCCGACATCCAGAAGTGTGCGTGCGCGATGTCGGGTCGCTCGTCGTCCCATTGGGCGTCCAGGTAGCGCCCGAACGTTCCCATGTACTGCAGCAGTTCGTCTTTGGGCACATAGCGGGCCGGCCCCGCCGGCACGTGCACCACCGTGTAGCCCTGCTCGGTGTCGACCCGCTCCGGTAGGCCGGGGTCATCGCGGCGGGTATAGACCTCGACCTGGTGGCCGCGGCGCGCCAGCGCCGCCGACAACTCGGCGACATGGACGTTCTGGCCGCCGGCATCGGCTCCGCCGAGCGCTGCGAGCGGGCTGGCGTGTTCGGAAACCATGGCGATCTTCATCGCGATCCTCTCCTGATAGTCACGCGCACTGCGCTTCGATGATCTGGTCCCACTCGCCCAGAAACCGTTCCAGCCCGAAATGTTCCGTCGCGTAGTCGCGGGCCGCCTTCCCGACCACTTCAGCCAGGTAACGGTCGGCGACCAGCCCGGTCAGCGCCGCCCGCAGGGTGTCGAGGTCGGCGCTGACAACACCCGCCTCCGGCGGCACCACCAGCGGCGCCATGGTCGCGGCGACCGCCACCACCGGCATGCCCAGGAACATGGCCTCCAGCAGTGACAGGCCCAGCGACGTCCAGCGGGCGGTGTGCAGGTACACCCGCCGATGGGCCAGTTCCTTCATCAGCGGCCCGGTCCGCAGGTCGCCGTGGCCGGTGACACCGGCGCAGCGGTGGGGCGGGTCGTTGAGTTCGTCGGTCCCGATCCCCCAGACGTCGACCGGCGCGGATTGCCCGAACACCCCCAGCAGGTCGGCGCCGACGGTGCGCCAGCGCCGCACCGGTTCGTTGATCAGCGTGCCCGCCGCCGCGATGTCGCCGGTATAGAGGTGCCCCGGGTCGGCGATGCCGTGGTCGATGACCGTCGTTGCGGCGCGGCCGTTGTCCCACATCAGTTGGTTGAAGTCGGTGACGTGGATCAGCGGGATGTCGTCACGTTCGGCGATCGGGTGCAGGCTCTCCACCACGAACGGCCGCGGCGCATTGTGCTCGACGTAGACCGCCGGAACATCGATGCCGGGCCGGCGGCCCAGCAGGCGGGTGGCCAGCTCCAGCTCGTGCGGGCGCTGCAACACCACCAGGTCGACGTCGTGGTGGCGCAACTCCGCCGTCGGGACCTCGAAAGCCCGCGGCCAGTCGCGCCCGCAGAGCCCGCGGCCGTCCGGATCCCGTGGGGCGTTGACCGGAATGAGGTAGCGGTGGCGGCCGGCAACAAAGGAGTCCATCCACGAGCCGTGCACATGCCAGATGAGCAGTGAACGCGGGGTGGTCTGCGGAAACGCCATAACCGCTTGTTACCCGCGGCGCTTGCGGCTAAACGTCCAAGCGGTCACCGAAGCGGTTTGCTGCAACGGAATTCGAACGACACCGGGATAAGCACCGTTACCGAACCGTTGCAAAGTGGTGCGGGCAGGCGTAGGTTCATTGACAGGTTGAGTTCCCAGCCACCCGGAAGACGCGTCAAGCCACGCAAGTCAGGGAGGCCCACTCCCTGCCTCTCATCCGTGAAGGTGTAACTCGCATCGACGCGATCCCACAGTACGAGTTTCGACTGATGGAGTGATCACATGTCCGCTTTGAAAGTCGCCGGGTCGGTGTTCCCGGCGCCGCGCATAGGGTCCGTCCCGTTATCCGATACCTGGGAGAGCCCCACCGCCCGGTGCGTCACCCGGTGGGGACGTTCCGGCGCGGTGATCAGTCTGGACGGCGAACTCGACGCCTCCAACGCCGACGAGCTGGCCGGCTACGTGCAGCGTTGCGCGGGCTACTGCGAATGGCTGGTTCTCGACCTGAATGACCTGGAATTCATTGGCACCGCCGGTTTTTCGGTGCTGAAGGCGATAACGTCCCGCTGCGCCGACGCCATGGTGTACTGCACGACGGTGCCGGGGCCCGCGGTAACCCGACTATTGCGGATCTGCGACCCCACCAACGCTTTGCCGACGACGTCGTCGGTGGCCGACGCGCTCGCCGGCGTGCAAGGATTCCGGCCGGTGAGCTAAGCCTCGCGCCCCTCGACCAGCTCGCGGGCCCGCGCTTCACTCTCCACCGCGGGCCCCGAGCCGGGCAGGCGCCTGCCCGCCACCTCCGGGGTGTAGACCAGTGCCAGTGCGCCGATCGCGCCGGCTGCGATCAGCAGGTAGGCAGGCGCTAGCGGGTTGTCGGTGCTGGAGACCAGTGCCTCGGCGATCAGCGGAGTAGTGCCGCCGAACGCCGACACCGACAGGTTGAAGCCGATGGCCAGGGCACCGTAGCGGACCTCGGTGAGAAACAGCGCCGGCAAGGTGGCCGGCAAAGTGGCATCGAGGCACAGCAGCATCGTCCCGATCAGCAGCACCCCGAGAAACGCCCCGGGATAGCTGCCGGCGGAGCCGATGAGGGCGAACGCGGGCACCGACAAGACCACCAACATGGCGCACCCCAGCCACAGCACCGGCTTGACCCCGATGTGGTCGGACAATCGCGCGACCGGCACCACGGCGGCCATCATCACCAGCAGGGTCAGCACGATGAGCAGCAGCCCGGTGGGGTGCGGAACCCGCGCGGTGGTCTGCAGATAGGTGGGCAGGTAACCGGTGAGCAGGTAATCGGTGACGTTGTAGGTCAGTACCAGGGCGATGCAGAGCGCCAGCGGCCGCCAGCGCCGGGTGGTGCGGCGCAGCTGCGCCAGCGCCGAGTCGTCGTCGCCGGGACCTGCCCCGTGGTGCTGGTAGGCCGAGGATTCCTCCAGCCGCAGCCGCAGATACAAAGCAGCCAGCCCCAGCGGAGCGCTGAGCAGCAACGGGATTCGCCATCCCCAACTGAGCATGGCTTCATCGGGCAGCCAGTTCTGCAGCCCGGTCACCAGCGCACCGGCCACAACATAGCCGGCCTGGGAACTCAGCGGCAGGAATCCGGCCATCATGCCCCGCTTGTTGTCCGGGGCTTGTTCGCCGATATAGACCATCGCGCCGACGTATTCGCCGCCTGCGGAGAAGCCCTGCACCATCCGCGTCACGATGAGCAGGATCGGCGCGGCGACCCCGATGGCCCGATAGCCGGGCAGCAGCCCGGTGGCGGTGGTGCCGGCTGTCATCAGGATCAGCGTGGTGACCAGCACCCGCTTGCGCCCGATCCGGTCGCCGAGTGGCCCGAAAACCAATCCACCGACCGGCCGCAACGCGAACGCGGCGGCCAGCGTGCCGAATACACCGATCAGGCTGGCCGCACCGGCACCCGGATAGAACACCCGCGCGATCGTGGTGGCGAGGTATCCGTAGACGCCGAAGTCGTACCACTCCATGAAGTTGCCGATGGCCGTGCCGCGGATGGAGCGCCGGATCGCCGCGGGATCGGCAACCCGGATCTGATCGCGCCGCCAGCGCCGGCGGCGGTGTCTGCGCCGGACCAGTGCTACCCCACCCGTCGTAGCGCTTCGGGCACCAGATCGCGCCGCGCCGGGTAGCCGTCGACCGCCATCAGCAGATCGGCTTCGGCCAGCAGGCAGCGCAGCACGTGCATCACGCCGTCGACGCCCCCGAGTGCCAGGCCGTAGGCGTAGGGGCGGCCGATGCCGACCGCGGTGGCGCCCAGCGCCAACGCCTTGATGATGTCGGCGCCACCGCGGATGCCGGAGTCGAACAGCACCGGTAGCCCGTCGGCCGCCTCCAGGACACCGGGCAGACAGTCCAGCGCCGGCAGGCCGTTGTTGGCTTGGCGCCCACCATGATTCGAGCAGTAGATGCCGTCTGCTCCGGCATCCTTGGCACGCCGCGCGTCGTCGGGATGGCAGATGCCTTTGAGGATCAACGGCAGTTCGGTCACCGACCGCAGCCAGTCCAGATCATCCCAGGTCACCGGGCCACCGAAGATCGGCAGCTTGTGTACCACCGCGTCGGTCGGATCCTCACCCGGCTCCAGTCCGGCCAGGAAGACCGGGTCGGTGGTGTAGTTGGCCAGGCAGCCGCTGGGCACTTGGGGGTAGTTGCCCGCGCTCAGGTCCCGGGGCCGCCAGCCGGTCACCCAGGTGTCCAGGGTGAGCACGATCGCCTTGAATCCGACCACCTCGGCGCGGTGCACCAGGCTGGCGGCCATCTCCCGGTCGGGCGGCGTGTAGAGCTGGAAGAACCCCGGGGTGTCGCCGCACGCCGGCGCCACGTCCTCCATCGGGTCACTGGACAAGGTGCCGGCCACAAAGGGGATGCCGGTGCGGGCCGCGGCCCGCGCGCAGGCCAGGTCGCCGTGGCCGTCCTGGGCGCAGACCCCGATGACGCCGATCGGCGCCATGAACACCGGAGCCGCCAATCGCACCCCGAACAGCTCGACGGACAGGTCTCGCTCGGTGGGCGCCACCAGCATCCGCGGGATCAGGCCCCAGTGCTCGAAGGCCCGGCAGTTGGCGCGCTGGGTGTGCTCGTCACCGGCGCCGCCGGCCACGTATCCCCAGACCGATGGCGGTAGCGCCGCAGCGGCTTTGGCTTCCAGATCGGCGAATGTGATCGGCAGGGCCGGGTTCTGCCCGGCAAGCCCACGACGGTAGATCTCGTCCTGGTAGCTGGCGAATGCCACCTGCTCACCGGTTCTGCAGCTGCTGCATGCGCCAGGCGACGAAGTTGGCCCCCTGTTCGACCATCGTCGCGTCGTCACCGGCGTAGCTGTCGTGCGCGGCGAAATTCAGCCCCTCGGAGCAGACCGCGTCCTCGGGCGCGCACACCAGCAACGTCTTGGTCTGGTACGACGGACCGATCGCGATAGCCGGCTCCTTGAGGAACTTCATCGCCCGCTCGTTGGGCATCGCGAACAGCACGACCGCAGCGACGTGGTCGGCGACGGCAGGGTCTAGCGGCTTGGGCACGGTGGCCGGGTCGATCCCGTCGGGCACCTGCGCCGAGGTGACGAAGCCCATCACCGCGGCGCCCTGCGAGTAACCGCTCAGCACCATCTTGGTTCGGGGGCAGTTGGTCGCCCGGGACAGCACGTGGGTAGCTGCGTCCCGAACGCCATCGACGCCGGTGTCCCATTGGTCGGTGGCCGGGTAGTCGACCGCGTAGACCGACAAGGGTTCAGGGGCAAGACGCGCACTGAGCGCGTTGACGAACGCCTGCCCGGTCGGTCCCACACCGGGCGGCTCACCGGTTCCCCGAGCGAACACCAACTCGGTATCGGGGCACGGTTGGGCATCGGCGGCGGGAACGCCGGGGGCGAAAAGCATTGCGGCACCGGCAGCGGAAGCCGCTATCGCCAGAGTGCCAAGGGAGTAGAGGTTGGGTGGTGCGGACATGTCGGACTAGGTGCCCGCCGCGGCCCCGGCTCAAACCGCGATTTCAATTTTTTTCCTACCCCATTTTTCGGCGCCGGTCTCTGGACAACGGTCCTCCACTTTGTTAAGACAAGAAGGCTAGGTGTCTGTCGACGTCTCCCCTCTCGCACACCCGGCCGACAGGCCGTGACTTTCGGGTCTGCGTGAAAGGGGAGAAACCATGCGGAAGCACACCGCGGGCCGGGTACGCCGGGCCGCCAACGTCATTGTCTCGGCCGGGATCCTGCCCGGAGTGATCGGACTGGCCGCTTCGCCCGCGCCCGCCGGCGCCGCGGGGCCGGAATTCCTGTCTGTGCCCTCGCCGGGCATGGGCCACAACATCACCGTGGAATTCCAGGGCGGCGGACCAGCGGCGGTCTACCTGCTCGACGGCCTGCGCGCCCGCGACGACCGAAGCGGCTGGGACATCGAAACGCCGGCGTTCAATGAGTACGCCGGTTCCGGGATGTCGGTGGTGGCACCGGTGGGCGGCCGCTCCAGCTTCTACACCGACTGGTACGGGTCGGCCAACGGCCAGACCTACAAGTGGGAGACGTTTCTGACCAGCGAGCTGCCCAACTTCCTCGCCGGCAAGGGCGTGCGCTCGACCCGCAACGCGGTGGTGGGCGTTTCGATGTCCGGATCCTCAGCGCTGATCCTGGCGGCCTACCATCCGCAGCAATTCGCTTATGCCGCGTCGCTTTCGGCGCTGCTGACTCCGTCCAGTGGCAACGGTCCGATGCTGATCGGCATGGCGATGAACGACGAGGGCGGCTTCCACCCGCAGGACATGTGGGGCCCGGACGGCAGTGAGGGATGGCAGCGCAACGACCCGACCGTCCAAGCCGGGCGACTGGCCGGCAACAACACCCGACTGTGGATCTACAGCGGCAACGGCACCCCCTCGGAGATCGGCGAAGGAAGCCTGCCCGGCCAGGTGATCGAGCAGGTCGTCACGCAGAGCAACATCGCCTTCCGCGACGCCTACACCGGCGCGGGCGGACACAACGCCACGTTCAACATCGACAGCAACGGGGTGCACAGCTGGGGCTACTGGAACGCCCAGCTGGTGGCGATGAAGCCGGACATGGCGAGCACCCTGGGCGCGGGCGGACGAGTCTGACCGGGGCGAACCTCAGGACGGCCCGGCCTGCAGCGCCGCCTGCGCGGCGGCCGCGATGCCGTCGTACCAGGGCTCGCCGTGGCCGGGCAGGACGGTTTTCGCGCCGGTGTCGGCGAGCGCGCTCAGCGACGCCAGCGCTTCGGTGCTGTCGGCCGTCGCGGCACCCGAGACGATCTGCGGACCCGCGACACCGGTGTAGGGGTCGAGGGTGACCAGCGCATCTCCGGAGATCAAGGTGTCGCGGTCGGCCAGGTGCAGACCGCAGTGGCCCAGCGTGTGCCCGGGACTGAACACCACCCGGGGCCGGCCGGGCACCTCGAGGGCGGTGTCGGCCGAGTAGCACATCGTGTCGGGGAGACCACGTACGACCAGAGCCCCGGCGGCGGCCATCTTCGCTTGGTAGGGAATCGATCTCGGGTAGCGCAGCGGATAAAGCACCCGGGCCTTCTCATGGGCGTATCGGTACGGGTGCGCGGCCAGATACTGGTCGGCGGCGTGCACCCACACCGGTACCTGCCAGCGTTTGCGGATCCGTCGAGCCGAGCCGACATGGTCGAAGTGCGCATGGGTCAGCACCACCGCCCGTACGTCGCCGACCGAACGCCCGAGTTGCGCCAACGCCGCCTCCAGGTGCCGGAAGGTCGCCGGCAGCCCGGTGTCGACCACGGTGATGCCGCTGTCGTCCTCGATGAAGTAGACGTTGACCGCCGCGTGTCCGAGCCGGTGGACGCCGTCGGCGACATTGCGTTCGAGTACACCGGCCATATCGATCAATACCAGTAGCGTCTGCCCGCAACCGGCCGCCCGACCGCCCCCAGCAGCCAGAACACCGCGCCGACGACCATCAGCACGATCCCGATCGCCCAGAGCAGATAGACGTCGAACACCAGTCCCAGGATCAGCAGAACCACCCCGAGCCCGATCATGAGTCGTACCCCAGGATCGCGTCGCGCGCCCGGTCCACCATCGAGGCGAACGGCCCGACGAAGGCGTTGGCCAGCGCGCTCTCGACTCCGGGGTGCGGCCTGGTCGGCGCGACCGCCTCGGCGAGCTTGACCGCCCGTTGCAGCAGCTGCAGTTCGGTGTCACCGAGTTCGGCGCGCAGCGCCGCGAATTCGTCGCGTTCTTCGTGGCCGGCGTGCTCGAGTACGTCATCGCGCAGTTCGCGCAGCTTCTCGGTGAAGAACTCCGAGTCGACGTCGACGTTCTCCAACTCGCTCAGCGCCGATTTGGCCTGCTTCTCCTCGGCCAGCCGCTGCTTGACCAGCTCGGCGCCATTGTCGAGTTCGCGGGCGGCCCGCGGATGCACGATCTCCTCTTCGGCGGTTTCGTGCACGGCCAGCAGGCGACGCAGCCGGACGAACGACTCGTCACGTTCATTGCCCGCGGCCCGCAGGGTCTCGTCGAACAGCGTCCGGATCCGCTCATGCTGGGCGGTGAGGAAATCGACCACGTCGACCGGGCTGTGCAAAGAGGTCTGTGCCATGGCTACCGGCTACCCCGCCCAGGCGGCGGCAAAACCCGCGCCAGAGCTGTCAGGCCACCACCCGGATGTGTTCCAGCGTCGAATCGGTGGCATCGGGCAACGCCATGCCAGCCGCCCGCCCGGATCGCAGATAATCGATGACGGCCGTGTTGAGGCGCTCGCCGGGCACTACGGCCGGCACCCCGGGCGGGTACGGCGTGATCTGCTCGGCGGCAATACGTCCGGCGGCCTGGGATGCGGCGACCATCTCGGTGTCACC
>NZ_LZJK01000077.1 GCF_001667945.1 Mycolicibacter sinensis
GGCCTGTTCTACTCGGTGGTGGCGTTCTTCTACAGTGCCTTCGGCAACATCGAAGGCTTCTTCACCGACTGGATGGGTATCGACTGGGGCGGGGTCGAGCAGACACTCGACTACTGGTTCCCCGACGCCTGACCTTGACAACGTACAACCATTCGGTTGTACGATCGGCACGTGGCCGTGCTCGACGAGGACCGGGTGGACGCCCTGTTCCACGCGCTCGCCGACCGCACCCGGCGGGACATCATGCGCCGCGTGCTGGTCGGGGAGCACTCGGTTTCCGCGCTCGCGGGAAACTACGAGATGAGCTTCGCCGCAGTACAAAAGCACGTAACCGTGCTGGAGAAGTCCGGACTGCTCACCAAGCGACGCAGCGGCCGCGAGCAGTTGGCCCGCGGAGACGTCGAGGCGGTACGGTCGGTGGCCTCGATGCTCGCTGAACTGGAACAGGTTTGGCGTGGCCGCATCGCACGCATCGACGAACTCATCTCATCCGAGCAAATCAAGGAGGGCTGAACCATGCCCGTGATCGACGTCCAGCAAGACCTCGAGAACCTCACCCTGACCATCAGCGCCGACTTCGCCGCGCCGGTGCAGCGGATCTGGCAGATCTACGCCGACCCGCGTCAGCTGGAGAAGATCTGGGGACCGCCGTCGCACCCCGCGACCGTGGTCGACCACGACCTCACGCCCGGGAGCCGCACGACGTACTTCATGACCGGGCCCGATGGCGAGAAGTACGCCGGGTACTGGCAGATCACCGCCGTCGACGAGCCGCGGAGCTTCTCCTTCGTCGACGGCTTCGCCGACGCCGACTTCAACCCGATCCCCGGGACGCCGGTCGCCAGCAACGTTTACACCTTCGCCGAGCACGACGGCGGCACCCGTGCGACTTACGTGACCACGTTCGCCTCGGTCGAGGACCTGCAGAAGGTGCTGGACATGGGCGTCATCGAGGGCACCACGTCGGCGCTCAACCAGATCGACGCCGTGATCGCCTCCTGACCCGCCCGCCGCCGCGGCGTTTGACGCGCCGGCGAACCGGCAATCCCAGGTGTTCGGGCCGGCGACGCCGACGCCGACCTTGACGCCTCAAGGGACGGTCCATGGGCTTCGACCTCACGCCGACGGCGGCGCAGCACGACCTGGCCCGCCGCGCCCACCAATTCGCCGAATCGGTCATCCGGCCGGTCGCACTCGATTACGACCAGCGCCAGGAGTTCCCGTGGCCGGTGCTGGAGGAGGCCGCCTCCCAAGGCTTCTACAGCCCGCTGTTCTACCGCGACCTGATCGGAGACTCGACGGGATTGTCGTTGCCGATGTTCATGGAAGAACTGTTCTGGGGTTGCGCCGGAATCGGGTTGGCGATCGTGATGCCCGCGTTGGCGCTGTCGGCGATCGGGCAGGCCGCCACCGCCGAACAGATGCTGCAGTGGGCGCCCGAATGCTTCGGCACGCCAGGCCATCTCAAGCTCGCAGCCCTGGCGATCTCCGAGCCCGAAGGCGGCAGCGACGTCCGTAACCTGCGCACCACTGCTCGTCGCGACGGCGACGACTGGATCATCGACGGCCACAAGATGTGGATCGGCAACGGCGGCATCGCCAACGTCCACGTGGTCAACGCCGTCGTCGACCCGGACCTGGGCCACCGCGGCCAGGCATTGTTCATCGTCCCCGGCGGCACACCCGGCCTGGAGATGGTGCGCAAGCTCGACAAGCTGGGCTGCCGGGCCTCGCACACCGCCGAACTGCGCTTCGACGGCGTCCGCATCCCGGCCGACCACCTGCTCGGCGGGCAGGACAAGCTGGAGCACAAGCTCGCCAAGGCCCGCGAAAGGCTCTCCAGCGCAGCGTCATCGGGTTCGGCGACGCTGGGAACCTTCGAACAGACCCGGCCGATGGTCGCCGCGCAGGCGATCGGCATTGCCCGCGCCGCATGGGAATACGCGACCGACTACGCCACCCGCCGGGAAGCTTTCGGCGGCCCGATCATCGACAACCAGGGCGTCGCGTTTCCGCTGGCCGAGTTGGCCACCGCGATCGACGCCGCGCGCCTGCTGACCTGGCGGGCGTCGTGGATGGCGGTCAACGGCATCGAGTTCAGCCGCGGCGAGGGATCGATGGCCAAGATGGCCGCCAGCGAGACCGCGGTGCGGGTCACCGAGCGTGCCGTGCAAACCCTGGGCGGCTGGGGCTACATCAGTGACCATCCGGTGGAGAAGTGGTACCGAGACGCCAAGCTGTACACCATTTTTGAAGGCACCAGCGAGATCCAGCGGATGGTGATCGCCCAAGCCCTCGGTGCCGCGGTCGGTACACCGCCGCTGCACGTCGAGATCGAGCCGACCGGCGGACCGCTCAACCGGATGTTCGGCCGCGGCACGCCGCTGCGCACCCGCGCCGCCGCCGGCGCACTGGCGATGCGCGACCGCATCCCCGAACCGGTGCTGCGGGGCGCCATGAAACTATTGCGTCCCCCGAGATAGCCGATCAGGAGCCCGCGCCCAGCCGGCACTCGGGCCCCAGGTCTACCTCGGGCTGCTCACCGAGCGCCAGTCGCGCCAGCGCGCGCCCGATCGCCGGCGCCTGCTTGAACAGGTTGTGGCCGGCGACGAACACCAACCCATCCCGCTGCCAGGCCGCGAAACCGTCGTCGCTCCACGGCACCCGGGTCACCCAGCAGTGCCGGTAACCGACCGGCGCCGGGTCCAGGCCGGGCAGCGCACGGCGCACGTAGGCCACCGCTCGGTCGGCCAATGCGGTGAGTTCTCCGGGGTCGAGGAAGCCGCCGTCGGGCTCGACGCCGACGCTCTCGCTGAGCCCGACCGCGTAAAAGCGGTTGCCGGGCAGCGCCGCGGCGTAGGTGCCGGTCTCCCCGAAGGCCCCGCTGCTGTCCTGCAGGCAGGCCAACCGCTCGGCGGGCTGCTTGGCGGCGAAGGTCAGCCGCACGTGCGCGGATAACCGCACCGGCAGCGCCAACCCGACGCCGCGCGCCAGCCCGGCGGTGCCCCGCCCGGCGCACACCACCACCGCGGAATGCTCGGCGCGCCCGCCGCCGGTCAGCACCTCGGCCCTTCCGTTGCCGGTCGAGCGCACCGCCAGCACCTCGTCGGCGACCAGCCGCTCACCCAGCCATCCGGTCAGCGCGCCGATCGCCGCCCGGGTGCGAATCGCGCCGCCGGCCTGGTCGAGCATCGCCGGCCCGTCGTAGCCGGCCAGCGGCGGCAGCAGGCTATGCAACTGTGTGCCGTCGATGCGGCGCACCGGTACGCCGCCCACCTTCTCCAGTACCGCCAGCCGGCGTTCTACCGCGGGACCGATCGCGACCGCGCCGTCGGACGAGACCAGCTCGGTGCCGGCGCGTTCGGCCCACTGCGTCCAGATCGCGCGACTTGCCCGCGCTAGCGCCACCAGCCGCGCGTCGTCGTGGGCGTGCCGAAAGATCCGGGATTCGCCGCCGGACTGCCCGTCGCCCGGCACGCCCCGTTCATACACCCGCACCGTGGCACCCAACTCGGTCAGGGCGTACGCGGTGCTCAGGCCGACGATCCCACCGCCGACCACACCGACGTCGACGGCCGTCACCGCGGCCCCGGCGGCAGCGGCCGAAACACCTGCAACGCGCGGTAGCACGCGGCGAACTCGGCCTCCGCGCAGGGCTCGTCGACCTCCCCGTCGCGGGCTAGCGGCACCGGACCGTCGACCGCGGTGAACCGGAACTGCGGAACCCGCAGCTCGTGGTAGAGCCGGCTGCGCTGCAGCCGTCCGGTCAGCAGTGCCGCCAGAATCCGCAGCGTGGACCACGGCCGGCCGGTTTCCAGGATCCGCACGTCCAACAGCCCGTCGTCCATCCGGTGCCGTACGGCCGGAGCGAATCCGGCCGGCTGATACGCCGAATTGCCGAGGAAGAACAGCGACGTCTGCAGGGTCTTGCCGTCGTAGTTGATGCGCACCGGCTGTTCACGACGCAGCGTCAACAGCATCGCGTACACGCTGGCCACCGGCTTGCCGACCTTGTGCTGCAACCGCTCCCGACGGCGCACGAACGTCGGGTACGCGCCGATGCTGGCCGTATTGACCACGGTCGTCTCAGCGTTGAACCGCACCACGTCCACCCGCGACAGGCTGCCGTCGGCGATGGCCCGGATGGTCTTCGCGGTGGTATCGCAGCCGATGTCCTTGGCGAAGTGGTTCAACGTGCCGCCGGGAAATACCGCCAGCGGCAGACCGCGGTCCACCGCCACACCGGCCGCCGCGGCCACCGACCCGTCGCCGCCGGCGATCGCCAGCACCTCGGCGGACTCGGCCGCCCGGCGCAGCGCTTGCGTCACGTCGTCGTCGGGACCGAGTTCGACGACGCTGATGCCCGGCAGCGCTTCACGCACCTGCTCGGCGACCTCGCCGGCGCGCCCGCCCCCGGAGCGGGGGTTGACCACCAACGTCACGCCGGTGCCGTCCGGGCGTGCGGGACAGTCGACCCGCAGCGCATCGGCGCGTGGCAGCGGCGGGGACGCGATCGGCGGCACCAGTTGTGCCCCAGCGACCGCGATCGACGCCCCGATGCCCAGTCCGGCCAGCACGTCGCCGGGGTAGTGGGCGCCGGTGGCGATCCGCGACAGCCCCACCAGACCGGCCAGCGCGGCGACGGGCAGGCCCAGCAGCGGGTTCTCCAACCCGACTCCGGTGGCAAAGGCCGCCGCACTGGCGGAGTGGCCCGACGGCAACGAGTTCGACAGCGGCAACCGGCGGGCGCGGCGCAGCAGCGGCACCTGCATGATGTCCGGGCGTGACCGGGGCCGAATCCGCTTGACCACCTGATTGGTCACCAGGCTGGTGAGTGCCAGGCTGACCACCCCGCGGGCGGCGGCGCGCTGGGCGGCGGGGCGGCCGGTCAGAGCCATCCCCGCCGCGAGGGCCAACCACAGTTTGGAGTGGTCGGCGGCGCGGGTCAGCGCCGGCATGGTGGTGTCGAGGAGTCGGCTGGGTGAGCGCGCGATCGCCGTGAACACCTCGGCGTCGAGCTCGCCGAGACCTTTGGTGATCCGGCGGAGCCCGGAGCGCCGCCGCCGCAATGGCGCCATCGTGACCACAGCAGTGATTCCTCCGTCCGCCGGCCCCACTGCAGGTGCCGTACGGGGTGCCCTATACCCGCTTACCGGCCGGGAAACGCACCGCCGCGACCGATTCGCCAATGAACCGGTGATTCGGTGCCATGAACCTGAGGGTGGACCGCCTGGGCCGGCTGGTCATTCCCGAAGCGCTGCGGGTGGCGCTCGGCGTCACCCCCGACAGCAGGCGCACCTATCGGGTACTCGAAGTGCCATACCAGTTCGTCGACTGAGAAGGTCACCGCGAACCTCGGTACGCCTGGCAACGCATGTCGGACCCCTCCGGCCGACTTCGTCGCGGGACGGCCCCTTTTGACGTCCACCAAGCCGTACGGCTAGCTTGGTGACCATCCGGCAGGCCGTCACCTGCGCGAACTGCGCAGACCGGCCTTGAACCAACCGAGACCAACCGACTCATCACAGATAGGAACCGACCTATGGCGTCAGCGAGCCTGGGAGTCTGGACGTGCATCGCGTGCGTCGTGCTGCTTACCTTGGCACTCTTCCTGTCAACAGGCGCCTAGTCGAGCGTCGCCAGCGTCTGCACAATAGGCGGGCGGCCCGGCGCCCGCCATCAGTAGTCCCAGACCGCCGGTACGCACCGGAAGGCGTTGCCGGCGGCGGCCACCCGGCACACCGAGGGGAACGGCAGGTGGGTGGCCACCAGCGACTCGCCGGTCGAGGCCAGTTCCTGTAGAAGACGAACCCGGACCCGTGCCGCCTCCTCGGGGTCGTGTTCGAACCCGTTGTGCCACTCCGGATTCTCGAAGCCGACCTGGAAGATGGCGTCGCCGGCGAAGGTCAAGCGGTCGCCGCCCGAGGCCAGACGGACCACGCTGTGCCCGGGGGTGTGGCCACCGGTGCGGCAGACCAGCACTCCCGGTGCGACCTCGTGCTCCGTCTCGAACGGACGCAGCCGGCTGCGGTACTCGTCCAGGAACCGCGTCGCGATCGATCGGAGCGCGCCTGGCACCGGCGCGGGCATCTGGGTGCCGGAGAAATCCGGGGCCTCCCAGAACTCAGCCTCGGCGGCCGCCACGTGGATCCGCAGATCCGGGCGCAGACGGGCCTTCAGCCCGTCGCTCAGCAAGCCACCCACGTGGTCCATGTGCAGGTGGGTCAGCACCACATCGGTCACCGAGGAGGGATCGATGCCGGCGGCCTCGAGGCGCTGGACGGTCTGCCCCGCCCGCGGGAAGTCCGGGAACTCCACGCCCAGGCCGGCGTCGACGAGGATGGTTCGGCCGCCGGTACGCACCACGACCACGTTCAGCGGCCAGTTGATCACGTCCGGCGGCAGAAAGCTGTCGTCCAGCCAGCGCGTCAGGTCCGCGGAGTCGACGTTGGTGGCCATCGTCGCCGCGGTGATGGGCAGTACCCCGTCACTGATGATCAGCACCTCGATCTCGCCGACCTGTACCGCGTAGCGCGACGGCACCAACTCCGGGGCGCGCGTACCGGGGCGTAAGGCATTGTCCAAGCTCATAGTCGTCTCCTCGATCGATGCGGCATGACCGTTGATCGGTGCCGCAGTGAGCTGATGCGATCCGGGATTGACGATTGTCGGCCCGTGCGGTCGAGCGCGCCCTGGAAAGTGCGTAGTCCGTGTGCTGCCTATGGTCAAACGGTGACAATCAGCTACGACCGGGCACTGCGTCAGCAGATCCGGACACACTTGCGTGGGCACGACCGCCGGGCCGTGACCGACCCGACCAAGCGGCACGCGGCCGTCGCGGTGGTGATCGTGGACTCCGACATCGGGGAGGACCGGGTCGATCCGGCGCCGGTCGACGACTGGATCGCCGGGCGGCCCCTGCCGGATGCCGGTCTCGACGGCCGCATGATCGACGTATCCGGAGGCGCCGCATTCTTTCTGTGCCGCCGAGCCTCGCGCCTCAATTCGCATGCCGCCCAGTGGGCGTTGCCTGGTGGCCGGCTGGATCCGGGCGAGACCGCGGTTGAGGCCGCGCTGCGCGAGTTGGATGAGGAGGTCGGCATCAGTCTGCCCGACTCGGCAGTGCTGGGCCTGCTCGACGACTACCCGACCCGGTCGGGATACGTCATCACGCCGGTGGTGATCTGGGGCGGTGGCCGACTGGATCCTCGGCCCGCGCCCGACGAGGTGGTGGCCGTTTACCGGGTCGGATTGCACCAGCTGCAGCGTGAGGATTCGCCGCGCTACATCAGCATCCCGGAGAGCTCACGCCCGGTCGTGCAGATCCCCTTGGGCAATGACCTTATCCACGCGCCGACCGGTGCCGTGCTGCTGCAGCTGCGGTGGCTGTGCCTGGAGGGCCGATCCGACCGGGTCGACGAATTGGGCCAGCCCGTGTTCGCCTGGAAGTAGGCCCGGAAGCCGGCGGCCGGCCCTAGGCTGCGGTGCATGATCAAAGACCGCGCCGCGCTGGTCGCGGGCACCATCCGGCTGGCCTCGGGTCTTTCCTTCCTGGTGGATCCGCTTCGGGCGAACCGGTGGTGGGGCGAGCCGGATGACCCGGGCCCGTCCGCGCGGCTGCTGCTTCGTTCCATGGGTTACCGCGACGCCTTGATCGGAGGGTTGCTTCTGAGCGCGGCGTTGCGCGGCCGGGACACCCGCGGGTGGTTCCTGGCATCCGGTGGCGCCGACGCGGCCGACCTACTGGGCGGGATGAGCGTGCATGCCGATCTCACCCGCGGACAGCAGCTCATCGGCCTGGGTGGAGCGGTTGTCGGCATCGGTGTGGGGCTGTGGGGCGCGACGCGGCGCGATCGGAGTGCCGGCAGCGCTGCGGGCCGGCGTTCCGGGCCGAGCTGAGGTAGCCGTCGGCCGGGGGAGTCTACGGTCCGCACGCACTCGAACAGTTCCAACAGATCAAGGTGTATGCCGAATTGGCGCCCGCGCCCAGCATCTGAGATAGACCGCGGCCTTCCTTCACCTCACGGTCGCAGGTTCCGCTATCGGCCGTCCTGGACCGTGACGTCCGGTACGGAGTCTTCCGGCCGGACAGCCGCCTCCTGCGGTTGCACGCTGACCAGTTCAAGACCCAGATCACGGACTCGGTCGAGAAGGCCGAAAAGCTGCGACTGGTCACAGATTTCTCCGGCGAATCCCGTTTCGGCCGGGCCGGGCTCAAGTCGCATCCCCTCGAATGCCGATCCAAGCCGTTCGGAGACGCAACCCCGAACGCAGATCCGGTACATCGTCGGCTCCACTGGGCACTCCGTTCGTCATCTACTGACTCAGCCTTCGCCGTAGCCGGGTGAGCGGTCCTCATCCGGCAAGTCAAATCGCCCGGGCGAGCATCCCGCCCGAATCAGGCCGGCGACTCACCACCTTTCGAGATGCACCACGTCGTCAAGCGGAATTCGTTCGGCACGACGGAAAGTTGTGCCGGTGTAGTAGGCGGTGGGGATCGTCGTGGCGTGGTAGACGTTATCGGGCAGCCGGAGGATATTCCGCATCTCCTTCTCGGCCATCACGGTCACCCCGGTCCAGGTGGTTCCCAGTCCTCGCGAACGGGCCGCGAGCATGTAGTTCCATGCCGCAGGCATGATCGACGCCCAATACTGGTTGGCGTTTTCAGCCGTCAATGTGCCGTCACGGTCGATGACCTCGACGCACGGGACCACCAAAACGGGGACGTCACCGAAGTGGTCGGCGAGGTACTGCGCGCTGTCGGACACTTTGCGCTGCTGGCGATTGCGCGCGGGGTCGTTCCTGAACCGGTCGGCGACCGCGAACGGGGAGGCAACGATCCAGTCCCATGTGCGGCGGTACACATCTGCGATCGCGCGACGCTGTGCGGCGTCGGTGACCACGACGAATCCCCAATTCTGCAAGTTGGAGGACGTCGGCGCCTGCACCGCGATCTCCAGGCATTCCCGGATCAGGGCAATGGGAACCGGTTTGGTCAAATCGAGACGCTTGCGCACCGAGCGCGTCGTAGTCAGTAGTTCGTCGGGCGACAAGTCGACGATTGGGCAACGGTTCACGATCAGGCCGGTAAGACAGCGACGACTTCGACTTCTACCCGGAGGTTGGGCCAGACCAGCCCGTCGATGATGGCGAGCATGCCGGCCGGCTCGTGGCGGATGAACTCCCGGTTCACTGCCATGTAGGCCGGCAGATCGTCGCGGCTGGTCAGCCATTGCCGCATGCTGACGACGTCGGTCAGTTTGGCGCCGGCCTTGGCGAGTGCGGCTTCGACGTTGGCCCAACACTGCCGGGCCTCCTCGGTGAAGTCCTCCGGCGCAGTGCCGTCTTCGCGCAGCCCGGGCGTTCCCGAGACGAATATCTGGGTACCGCCACCGGGTACGGCAACAGCATCGGCGTACTTGGCGATGTGTGCAGCCACTCCGGTCAATATCGGTGTAACGGTGGTCATCTCAAAGCTCCTTGGTAGGGGGAGTTTCTTTACCGCTGAGGTTCAGCGTTCCGCGTTGTCGTCGGTCGTCAAAGGGCCATCGCCGGTGTCGACAAGGAAGACCGCGAGTAACTCAGCGGGCTCGGTGGCGCTGGCGTTCTCGCTGATCACGTGGTGCGCCCCGGGTGCCTCACTCCACGTCTGGCCGGCGTGATACACCCGCACCGGCTCTCCTTCGAGTTGGCTGCGAATTCGCCCGGAGATGACGTAAGCCATGATGAACGCCGAATTCGCATGGTGGTGAGCAGCGCTCCTGGCTCCTGGCGGATAACTGACGGCCACCGCTTCAAGCGATTTGCCGGGCACGTTGCTAGGTCGATCGAAAACGGTGCGGACGACGGGGGTTTCGCCTGGCGTCTGCGGGGTCGGCTCGGCGTGTGCCGCAGGTGCGAGGATCACACCGGCGATCACGACTGCGAGCCGCATTTTCAGCGCCATAGTTCAATTCCCTTCCGAGAGCCGGAGTCTGACTCAGGGTCCGGGGTCAGCCTTCGGCAACCCGAAGAATCGTTTTGCCGTGGATGCGCTGTTCGGGAGCGAAGGCGGCAGCAGCGTCGGCAAGGGGCAGCACAGCACCCACCACCGGTGTGAGACGTCCATCGCGCACTCGCGCGGCGAGTTGGGCAAGCTGAGATCGATCGGCCTCGACGACGAAGAAGACGGCCCGACCGTCCGTCGGGCGGGTCGCGGGCGGCTCGGCGATCGTGACGAGCGTTCCGCCGGCCCGCACCAATGCGGCTGAGCGGGCGAGGACCTCGCCACCGATCACGTCGAACACCACGTCGACTGCGCCGGCGTCCTCGAGCGTCTCGGTACCCATGTCGACGAAGTCATGGGCACCCAGCGCAATGGCTCGATCCCGATCTGGTGTCCGGCCGGTAGCGATGACACGCGCCCCGGCCTCGCGGGCGAGCTGCACCGCGAGTGACCCGACCCCTCCTGCGGCGCCGTGGATCAAGACCGTCTGTCCCGCGGTGAGGCGTCCGTGGTCGAACAGGCCCTGCCAGGCGGCTAAACCAGAGATCGGCAGGGCTGCGGCGACCGTGTGATCGATGTCGAATGGTAGCGGTGCGAGATTGCGGGCTTCGACAGCGGTGTACTCAGCCAGCGAGCCGTTACGGGCCCAATCGGCGAGCCCGAACACCCGCTGACCGATGCTTAAACTGGTGGTGCCGTAGCCCAACTCAACGACCACGCCCGACAGCTCGTGGCCGGGAATGCTCGGTGTCCGGTCGCGGCCCGCGCGGTCGGTCCAGGTGTGCGGCCAGTCGAGCTCGCCGGGTGTGAAACCCGCGGCGTGTACCTGAACGATGACCTCGCTGTCGGCCGCCTCGGGGTAGGGCTGGTCGGTGAGCGACAGGCCGGCGACACCGGCCTCGCGGTCCTTGACGATGATGGCTTGCATTGCAGGTCCTTTCTGATGGGTGTTGCGTGCACGAGCACTGATAGCGCGGGTGTGTCCGTTGGCGATGGCTCCGGTGTCGGAAGCGTGTGCGCCGCTGGCCGTCTAGCAAGCCAGCATTGGCCGACGCGGGGTGATTCGTCATCACCCGGCGAGCCAGTTCACCCGGGTGAACCGAAGGAGCGACTACGGCGACCGGGACGGCCCCGCCGCGGCCATGGGACCGCTGGCCAGTGCTGGCTGTACACCCGGCCGGTCGCGGCACAGTGCCGCGATGTCGCAGGGCACGGGGCGGTACCCGGCAGGAGGATTGGCGATCAACAGTGCGGGCGCACAACGCCGCCAGGGCGAACAGTGCGGCACCCGCCTCTAACACGCGGGCGAAACCGGCGGCATTCGTCGTGCCCGCGCTGACTAGACCCATGGACCCGATCGCCACCAGCGCAGCCAGCCGCGAGACAGCGTTGTTGATCGCCGATGCCAGGCCGCCGTATTCGGCCGGCACCGAGGCCAGTGTGACCGACATCAGCGGTGTGATGGTCGCGACCAGGCCGGTGGCCAGCACGAGCATCCCGGGAATCAGGTCGGTGATCGCATGGAATCCATCGGGTTTCGGCCGGATCAACAACAGCCCGACACCCGCCAACGCCGGCCCGGTGATCAGAAACACGCGTGGTCCCACCTGATCTGCCATGCGCCCGACGCGACGGGCGAGCGCGAAGGATAGCAGCGGAATCGGTAGGGTGGCCACCCCAGTGGCGGTGGCTGAGTAGCCGCCGACTTCTTGGGTGTACAGGGCGATGGCCAGCGATCCCATGATCAACGCGCCGTAGACGAGCGCGGTGACGAGGTTCGCGGCAGCGAAATTACGAAAGGCGAACAGCGGCAACGGAAGCATCGGAAACCTACTGCGGTGCTGCCAACTCACGAAGCCGGCAAGTGCGGCTATCCCGACCACCGAACTGGCGACGACCTCCGGGTCAGTCCAGCAGTAGTGTTGCGCTTCGATCAACGCATACACCGTCGCGGCCAGCCCCGCCGTCGATAGCGCCATCCCGGCGGTGTCGACGCGGGCGCCTTCCACCCGACCGGACATCGGGCACAACCAGAACGTCAGCGCATACCCGACCGTCATAGGGATCGCTGACAACACGAAAATCCAGCGCCAGCCGAGAAAATCTACGCATATCCCGCCCAACAAAGGGCCCAGCGCGAAGGCCGTCCCCGTCCACCCGGTCCAGACGCCGATCGCTGCGGATCGGGCCGCTTTGTCGAACACCGTGTTGATCAGCGCCAGCGAGCCCGGCACGAGGAAAGCCGCGCCGAGGCCCTGGATGATGCGCGCAGTGACGAGCGCCGCGGGCGACGTTGCGGCCGCCGCCAGAACCGAGCCGACCCCGAAAGCCAGCAGGCCGCACCGCATCACCGGAATGCGGCCGAGCAGATCCGAGATCGACCCACCGGGCAGAATAACCGTGGCCATCGCCAACAAGTAGCCGTCGACGACCCATTGCTGCAGGGCCAGGCCGCCACCAAGGTCGCGTTCGACGGCGGGCAAGGCCAGGTTGATCACAGTGGAGTCGAGGAACGCGACCATCGACACCATCACCGCGACCACCATCGCGCGGCTGGTCGGGGCCGCATCGCGCAACGTCACTGTCGGGACCCTTCGGTGGGTGACGGAGCCGGGGCGGTCTGACCGCCGCCTCCTGTGAGCAGCGTGCCCCGACGCAGCCTGCGTCGTCATCACCCGGCGGGCCGTCTCACCCGGGTGAGATTCGCACGTTGCGATTGCAGATGCTCGCCGGCGAACTTGCCTACACTGTTTGCCAGCGCAAGCGGTGACGAGGACTGTGGACAGCACATCGGGGACATCCTTCACCCGCCTATTTCTTGTTGGCGGGCGGCGATTCGCGTGAGTGCGGCGAGGGCCTCGGGAAAGATGCGCATACCGCCGATTCGTGGGCGGGCGGACGAGCTGAAAGCGATCAGCGCCGCGATCGCGGGGGTGGCGCGAGGGCGCGGCGGGGCGCTGGTCATCGAGGGGCCGCCGGGCATCGGGAAGAGCCGCTTGTTGACCGAGGTTTTGGCGCTCGCCGAGAAGGCCGGTGTTCGGGCGCTGTTCGGCGAGGCGTTCGAGTACCAGCAGACCGTGCCGTTTTTCTCGCTGTTCATGGCGACGCTGCATGCCGATCCCCCGGTCGGCGATGCCGAGGCGTTGCGTCGCTTGGGCTCGTCAGCCGATCTCCGCTACTGGGTGGTGCGCGATCTGCAGGCCGCGATCCACCAAGCCGCATCCCGAACGCCGTTGACGATCGTCCTCGAGGACATCCACTGGGCCGATAACGCCACCCTTTTGGCACTGCGGTCGCTGGCCGCGGCGCGCCCTGACGCCCCGGTGCTCTGGGTGCTCACCGCGCGAACCGGCGCGGGCGGGCCGGCCGTCCGCGAGACACTGAGCGCGCTGGAACACGAAGACGCCACGTTTCTGCGGTTGACGGCCGTGACACCGGATGCGGTCGTCGATATCGTCCAAGACACCGTGCGAGCCAACGCGGATGCGTCGCTGGTCAGTCTGGCCGACAAGGCACACGGCAACCCGTTCCTGCTGACAGAACTGTTACGGGGACTCGACGAGGAAGGCCGGCTCGATGTCACCGGCGGGTGCGCGGTTGCCACCGGAGACACGCTGCCGCGACGGCTCAGCGACAGCATGCAGCAGCGACTGGACCAGCTCTCCGACCCTGCGAGCCAAGTCGTGCGGGTAGCCCCCGTGCTGCCCGACCGGTTCTCGGTCCGGCTGCTCGCCGCGATGCTGGACCGCCAGCCGGTCTCGTTGCTGTCGGCGCTGGAGGAAGCAGTGCGCGCGGATCTCATCGTCGAAGACGGTGAGCAGTTGAGGTTTCGGCACGACCTGCTGCGCGAAGCCACCCGGCAGGCCCTGCCGCAGTCGCTGCGGCGGGCAATGGAGCGCCAGTCCGCATCGCTCATGCTGCGTATCGGCGCGAGCCCCGCCGAGGTGGCCACCCAACTGGCACGCAGCGCCGAGCCCGGCGACCGGGAGGCGATTGAGACGCTACGCCAGGCCGCGCAGTCGGTGGGCCGCGGCGATGCAAGCGGCGCCGCGGACTTGAGCCACCGCGCGTTGGAGTTGTTGCCCACCGACGACGCGGAGCATGGATCCCTGGTCGCCGAAACGGTGGAGTGGCTCAACAGGGCCGGCCGACACGGCGAGGCGGAAAAATTGGCCGTCGTGGCGTTGTCGGAGGCGGCCTCGCCCGAAGTCGAGGCCGAGATCCGGCTCCGGCTACCCGTGCATGCCAAGCACACTGACCAGCGGCGGGTGGCGGAGAATCGGCGTGCGCTCAAGTTGAGCGGCATCAGCGACATCACCCGGGCCCGGCATCTGGCGTGGCTGGCGTACAACCTGGTGTTCGACGAAGGTGGGCAACGGCGCGCGGCCGCCGACGCGGCTGCCGCGGCCGCGTTAGCAACCGGTGATCTCGAGGCCACGATCATGGCTGACGTCACCCGCGCTCTGCTCGATGCTGGCGAGGGTTACACGTCCCGCGCACTACGCCGTTTCGAAGAGCTCCGCCCGCTCGCTCACACGAATGAAACGGCGTTGGCGCATGCCTATGCCGGAATGTACGACGCAAATCTGCTGGCAGTGGTCGGCCGGTTGGACGACGCGACAGCCCGAGTCGCCGATGGCATAGAGCAAGCCCGCCGGGAAGGCAACGCGATGGCCCTCGGCCTGTGGGCCGTCTTCAGCGGGCTCGTCGACCTCGCTGCGGGCCGGCTGTCGGCCGCTCGCGATGCCACGGAGTCCCTTCCGCCCCCACAGCCGACGGGGGCAACCGAGCATGACGTACTTCGCATGGTGATTCTCGCCGAGGTGGCGGCGCACACCGATGACCGGAACTTGCTGCAGCAGATGGTCAATGATGCGCGCGATGCCCACTCCACCGGCTCCGCCGGCATACGTCGAGGGTCGGCGTATGTGCTCGCGCGGGCGGCGTGGCAGCGCGAGGACGTTCATGATGCGATGCGCTGGCTCGGCGACGTCATCCTACTGGCGACACCATTTTTCCCGCATGCACTGGTTCGGCTGGTCTTGGGTGCGCGGGTGGCCTCGGCCGCCGGTGATGCCGGCTTGCGCGCGCGGGTCCTGCAGGCCACCGAGATACTGGAGCGCGAGCGGCCCGCACTGCCGATGTTGGCGACCGTGGCCGGGTATGCCCGCGCGATCCTCGAACACGATGCCCAGGCGTTGGTGGCTGTTGCGGAGTTGCTCCGCGCGTCGTCGCGCCCGCTTCTTTATGCCAGCGCCGCCGAGGATGCGGGGTGTGAGCTGAGTCGCGGACACCGCAACGCTGAGGCGCTCGATCAGCTCAACGCCGCCTTTGACACCTACATCGAGTGCGGAGCGACTGCCGATGCCCGCCGGGTCGGCCGCACGCTGCGCCGATTGGGTGTCCAGCGGCGTATTGCCATGCACTCGCGGGCCAGAACCGGTTGGGACAGCCTCACCGATTCCGAACTCAAGGTCATCAACTTGGTCGCCGAAGGCGCGACCAACCGCTACGTCGCCCAGCAGCTGCAGCTCTCTCCTCACACGGTGAAAACCCACGTACGCAATGCGTTCGCCAAACTCGGCGTCACCTCCCGGACTCAACTGACACAGCTCACGCGCGATACGGATTGACCCGATCGTCAAATATCGGGTGCCTGGAGATACCCCGACTCTGCCCTAAAGATCACCCGCTGGGCGATGGTGACGGCAGGGTGAGGCTGCCAACGTAGTCATTACATCCATGTGAAGCAAAGGGGAGGACGGTGAGCGGGCACACGGCAAACGAGTATCGCCGGCCAGCGCTCGGGGTAAACCTGACTGTCCGGTCTGATTCAATGGGATCACCGCGATTGTCGGGCATGGACCAGTCGGGGCCGGCAGAGACCAACGGGGCTGGAAAGGTGCCGGTTGGCACCGGCGCCGCTTCCACACCGTGTTTCACGACTTTGCTTCTGGGTTCAAGGGAGTCGAGGAGGTCGGGCGTGACCGACTCAACCGAACACGATGACGGCGATGCTGGAGAGGTCGCCCGAGCAGTCCTGCTCGACACCAAGGTGCATGTCCCAACCCTCGGGTCCCAGCTCGTCCACCGGGCTCCGCTGCTCGAAGCACTATCGGCGGGACGCCGCCGCAAGCTGACCTTGTTGAGTGCGCCCGCGGGCTGGGGCAAGACAACATTGCTCGCTCAGTGGGCCGCGGGTGCGGGCGAGGACCGGCGGTTCGGCTGGCTGTCGCTGGATTCCTCCGACAACGACCCGGTGTGGTTTTGGATGTACGTGGTCGCCGCGCTGCAGAAGATCGATGCCCAGATCGGAAGTCGCGCAGTCGAACTGTTGACGATGGGCGCCGATCCGACCCAGGCCGTTCTGCCTACGCTGCTCAACGATCTGGAGACGATCACTGACCCCATCGTGCTCGTTCTTGACGACTACCACCTGGTGGTGAATCGAACGGTTCACGAACAGCTGGCGTTCGTCATCAGCCGAATGCCGACAAATCTCCACTTGGTGTTGGCCACCCGATCCGATCCGATGTTGCCGTTGGCTCGGCTGAGGGCCAGCGGCGAGCTTGCCGAGGTGCGAACCGCCGACCTACGCTTCGGTGCCGGTGAAGCGAACCGGCTGCTCAACGAAGTGCTCGGGCTGGATTTGCCGGACGCCGACATCCAGCTGTTGCACCGCCGCACCGAAGGCTGGGCAGCCGGCCTCTACCTCGCCGCCCTGTCGCTGGCCGGGCGTTCTGATACCGCAGCGTTCATCAGGACGTTCGCAGGCGATAACCGGCACATCGTCGACTACTTGATGGCCGAGGTGCTGGAGAGTCAGCCACCGCAAATACGCAGCTTCTTGCTCCGGACTTCGGTTCTGGGACGGCTCAGCGGCGCGCTGTGCGACGCCACGCTGCAAACGTCCGGCTCGGCTTCGGTGTTGGACAAGATCGAGCGCGACAACCTGTTCGTGGTGCCGCTGGACATGTCGCGCCACTGGTATCGCTACCACCAGCTGTTCGGTGAGCTGCTACGCACCGAACTGCACCGCGCCGAGCCCGACCTCGTCGCCGACCTGCACCGACGCGCCGCAGCCTGGTATGAGGCCGAAGGCCTCGTCGACGAGGCGGTCCGCCACCTGATTCCAGCCGGCGAGACAGTGCATGCCGCCGATCTGATCGCTGGGGACTGGGTCAATGAGTTCAACGGCGGCGGGCTGTCGACCGTCTCGGGTTGGCTGGATCTGCTTCCCGGAGACACCGTCCTACAGGATCCGCGGTTGAGTCTGGCCCGCGCGTGGCTCGCGTTGAGCACGGGTCAACTCGACGACGCCGCCAAATGGATCGAGGCAGTCGAGGCGGCCGCCGCGGCCGATGATGACGCGATCAGCGCCCAAGTCGTGGTGTTGCGCGCGGTCCACTCATTCAAGACGGCTGAAGTCGCTGCCGCACTCGAGGGGGCTCGCCGGGCCATCTCTCTCGATCTGCGCGCCGCGCCGCTGAGCCGATCGAGCGCCCACAGCACCTATGGGTCCGCGCTGTATTTTTCCGGCAGCACCAACGAGGCGCGGGCCGCCTTCGAGCGGGCCGCGCAACTGGCCGAGAAGGTGGGCGACCGTCGCATCCACAGCTACGCACTCGGCTATCTGGCGCTCATTTCCGCGGAACGTGGTCAGCTCGCAGACGCCGAGCGTCAGATCCGCCGCGCTTCCGGCAGCTCCAGAAACCTGGAAGACGAGGAACACTTCGTAGACGCGATGGTGGCGCTTGCCGCGGCCCAACTCCTGGCCACGCGCGGTGACATACCTGCCGCGGCGGTGGCCGCCGACAGGGCCGTCATGTCCGCGCGCCACGGTGGAGCGAGCCTGGAGGTAGCCAAAGCGCTGCTGGTGAAAGCGGGGTTGTTTGAGCGCCTCGGCGATCAGGAGTCCGCGAACGCCGTCCTCGACGAGGCCCGCACGCTCATCCGTGGTTGCGCGGACGCCGGAATCACCGCGACATTGCTCGCTTCGGTCGAGCCGAGCGCAGCCGGCGCGGGCGGTCCGCGCATGGTGGTGGGCGCGGTCGGTGAGCAGCTGACCCCCAAGGAACTAGAGGTGCTGCGGCTGCTCGCTACCCGGCTCTCCCGCCGTGAGATCGGTGCGCGGCTGTATGTTTCGCTCAATACCGTCAAGACCCACCAGCGCGCCATCTACCGCAAGCTCGGCGTTGAGCACCGCGCCGCAGCGGTCAGGCGGGCACGCGAACTCGGCTTGTTCTAGCCGTCGTCATCCGGGGTGAATTTCCGGGACGGGCGAGGACAATTCACCCTCCTGCAGGCCAGGCTTGTGATACCGGACGTTTGCGCGGCCGGGTTCGGCTGCCCGGGCGGATCGCTGGGATGCGCTGCGCAGGCCTGACATAGGGGATAGGGAACGGAGACCGCGGCGATGGGGACTTCTGAATTCGATGACGTTGCGGCCCATCTGCTCGAGCCGGAAGAGGCCGTGGACTCAGAGCTGACGGGTGTCGACCTGGATGAAGGCTACTCGCCCCCGGAACGCCCGCTGGAATTACGGGCATGGGGCCTGACCGCACGTGAGGCGCGCCTCGGGGAGAGTCTGGCGCGCCGGTTGGCCCGCGAGGTTCCCGACGTGACCGATCAAGGGGACGGTGACGGGATCGGCGATAGCGCCGACAGCGATGGCGAACCGATCGATGATCAGGTCGGCGACTGGCGGGCCGGTCGGCTCGTCGCCTTCGACTTCGATCCCACCGACGCCGGCTCCGATTACCGGGCTTACGACGTCGGCATCGACGGTGGTGCGGCGTTGGCTGAGGAAGCCGCGATGCATGTGGTCGTCGACGAGGACACCGACGGCGAAGAACGGTGGGGACTGCTATGACCGGCGGGATGCGACCGGGCCGCGAAGACCTATCGCAGACCGGGGCATGGGCTTCTCACCCGGGTGAATTCCGGGCGCGGATGAGGACAACTCACCCGGTGTGCTCCGACCGTGGAGTGGAACCAGTCATGCAGAACGGAGGCGGTATGTCACGCGGTGCGGCCACGACGACGGTGGAAGAGGCTGTCCAGGTTCGCGTGAGCGACATGGCGGCCCTGCTCGCACGGTACGGCCTGGTCATAGTCTTGGTCTGGTTCGGCGCGATGAAGTTCACTCACTATGAATCCGACGGGATTTCACACTGGGTGGCCAACAGCCCCGCGATGAGCTGGGTCTACCACTTCATGTCCATCGATGCGTTCGGTCGATTGAACGGATCAGTGGAATTGATAACCGCGGTGTTGCTGGCTGCCAAGCCGTGGTACCCGAAGGTGTCCGTGGCGGGCGGCATCGTCGCCTCGTTGTTCTTCGTGACCACGCTGAGTTTCATGGTCACGACCCCCGGCACCGGTGAGGCGTCTGCCGGCGGCTTTCCCGTGCTCTCCGCCGACGGGGAGTTCTTGATGAAGGACATCGCACTGCTCGGCCTGGCGCTGTGGCTGCTGGCGGATGCGGTCGACGCCACCCGAGCCCCGAGATGACGCCGCCGGCCAAGGACCATTACGACCTCGTCGTCCTCGGCGCAGGCTCAGGAGGGTATGTCTGCGCTATCCGCGCCGCCCAACTCGGGATGAGCGTCGGGATCGTCGAGGAGCGCTATTGGGGCGGGGTGTGTCTCAATACCGGCTGCGTCCCGTCAAAAGCGCTGCTGCGCCACGCTGAGATCGCTTCCATCATCACTCACCAATCCGCTACCTTCGGCATCTCCGGCGACGTGAGTCTCGACTATGCGCGTGCCGTGTCGCGCAGCCGCGAAGTCGCCGACGCCCGGGTCCGCGGCGTGCATTTTCTGATGCGCAAGAACAACATCGCCGAGATCGACGGCCGTGGCCATTTCACCGGTCCGCACAGCCTCAGTGTTGCGCTGCCTGGGGGAGGCCGTCGCTCGCTGACCTTCGGGCACGCTGTCATCGCGACCGGATCGCGGGTGCGCATGCTGCCCGGAGTTGCTGTCGGCGACAACATTGTGACCTACGAACAGCAGATCCTCAGCGCTGAACTGCCCGAGTCCATCGTGATCATCGGAGCCGGCGGCATCGGTATGGAATTCGCCTACATCCTGCACAGCTATGGCGTGCAGGTTGAGATACTGGAATTCGCCGACCGCGTTCTCCCCAACGAGGACGCTGACGTCTCCCGGGAACTCCAGCGCCACTACGTGCGGCGCGGGATGACGATCCGTACCTCCACCCGGGTAGACAAAGTTGTCGACCATGGCGGGCACGTCGCCGTCAGCTATACCGGAGCCGACGGAACATCCTCCACCACAGAGGCCACCCGGGCCTTCATCTGCATTGGCTTCTGCCCCAACGTCGAAGGGATCGGGCTCGACGCCGCCGGCGTGCTTCTCAACGCAACGGGCGCCATCGACGTCGACGACCACATGCGCACGTCCGAACCGCACATCTATGCAGTCGGTGACGTCACCGCCAAAGTCCAACTCGCCCACGTTGCCTCGGCGCAAGGGGTAATCGCCGCCGAAACCATGTCGGGCGTCGAGACGATGCCATTGAACTACCCGATGATGCCGCGAGTCACCTTCTGCCAGCCCCAGGTCGCCAGCTTCGGCTACACCGAAGAGCAGGCACGCACCGCGGGCAACCGGATTCGAGTCGCTACCTTCCCCATGCGGGCCAGCGCCAAAGCCCACGGACTGGGCGACCGCGGCGGCTTCATCAAACTGATTGCCGACGATGCGCACGGCGAGCTGCTGGGAGCCCATCTGGTGGGCAGCGAAGTCAGCGAGCTTCTCCCCGAGCTGACGTTGGCTCAACTCTGGGACCTCACCGCCACCGAACTGGCGCGAAACGTCCACACCCATCCGACACTCGGTGAAGGGCTGCAGGAATGCTTCCACGCCCTGGCCGGGGGTGCCATCAATCTGTAGGCAACCGAGGGCCGAGTAGTCGGGACGCCAGGACAGAAAGGAGCCCGGAAATGCATTTCGCGTCAAAGAAGGTCATTGTTGTCGGCGGTAGTGCCGGCATCGGGCGGCAGGTCGCGGACGATGTCGTCAACCACGGGGGCAGTGCGGTGATCATCGGACGGTCGAAGACCCGCGTCGACGGCGTGATCGCAGAACTGACAAGCCGGGGCGGCCAGGCCTGGGGCATCGCGGCTGACCTGACCGATCGCGCTGCCGTCGACGATGCGCGGAGTGTGCTTTCCGAGCAACACCGCGACGCGACTCTGCTGGTCAATGCGGCCGGATTCTTCATCCCGAAACCATTTCTCGAATACGACGCGCAGTTCTACGACTCATACATGGAGCTCAACTACGCCTTGTTCTTCCTGACGCAGACCGTCGTTGCCGGAATGACCGCCAACGGCGAAGGCGGCTCCATCGTCAACATCGGCAGTATGTGGGCACATCAGGCCATCGGGCGGACTCCATCGATCGGGCACTCCATGCAAAAGGCCGGGTTGCATGCGCTCACCCACAATCTCGCAATCGAGCTCGCCGAGCACAACATCCGGGTCAACGCGGTAGCACCGGCCGCGGTGAAGACGCCCGCTCTGGAGCGATGGGTGCCGAAGGACGAGATCGATGCCACGCTCGACGCATTCGCGCCCTTTCATCCGCTGGGGCGGGTCGGCATCCCCTCCGATGTTGCCAACGCCGTCACCTACCTGCTCTCCGACCAGGCCAGCTGGGTCACGGGCGCGATCCTCAACGTCGATGGCGGCGTCATGGCCGGCCGCAACTGAACCGGGAGAGATTGACATGACAAACGACATTTTGAGGCCAGGTGGCCCGCCGGCCAAGTCTGTCGGCCGCACCGAAGGCAGATCCGTGTTCTTTGGCACCATCGGTGCCCGCCACATCGTCGACAAGGCTCAGGCGGACGGTCGCTTCTCCGTTCTCGAACATCCGATGTCGCCGCATGCGCTGGGCGCACCGCTTCATCGCCACCACAACGAGGACGAGTACAGCTGGATCATCGAGGGACGCATCGGCGCTCTGCTCGGCGACGAAGTGCTCTATGGCGGACCCGCCGACTTCATCTTCAAGCCACGAGGCCAGTGGCACACCTTCTGGAACGCCGGTGACGAGCCGGCCCGTATCCTCGAGATCATCTCTCCCGCAGGCTTTGAGCAGTTCTTCGACGACGTCGCCGCCCTCGGCGGTGTGGACACGATATCGGCGGAGAAGCTCGATGAACTCTGTGCGCGCTACGACCTGGAGATGGATGTCGACAGTGTCCCGGAACTGTGCAGACGCTTCGGCCTGAAATTCCCGGGCGAACCCATGTGAGAAACGAGCTTCGCTACGCAGGCTCGATCACCGGCAGCCGGTCGAACGCAAAACTCTGGAAGGTCTGATCATGAAGATCGTAGTCATCGGTGGCCGTGGTTTGATCGGCTCAAAAGTGGTGTCCAAGCTCAGCGTGCAGGGACACGACGTACTTGCCGCCTCGCGACGATCAGGGGTTGACGCGCTCACCGGCGCGGGCCTCACGCAGGCCCTTGCCGGTGCCGATGCTCTGGTCGACGTTGCCGACTCGCCATTGTTCGACGATGAGCCCGTGATGCACTTCTTCACAACTACGACGAGGAACCTGCTCTCCGCGGAGTTGCAAGCCGGAGTCGAACACCATGTCGCCTTGTCCGTGGTCGGTGCGCAGGTCATGCCGGACAGCGGCTACAACACCGCAAAGGCGGCGCAGGAGAAGCTGATCCGGGAGTCGGGCCGGCCCTATTCGATCGTGCGGGCCACGCCGTTCTACGAATTCGCCGTCGGCTTGGCCGATTCCGCTACCGACGGTGATGTTGTCACGCTGCCACCGGCATCATTCAGACCCATCGCGGCGAACGACGTCGCCACGGCTGTGGCCCGAGCGGCAGTCGGCCGACCGACCAATGGGGTGACCGAGATCGCGGGACCGGAAACAATGCCGATGGACGAGTTCGTCCGCAAAGGCCTTGCCGCCGTCGGCGATCGGCGCAGCGTCGTCACCGACGTGCAGGCCCCGTACTTCGGAGCGGTGATCGACGATCACAGCCTCGCGCCGGCGGAGAACGCCACCATCTTCACCACGCGATACTCCGACTGGATCGAGACACACCTCAGCCCGCGCAGCTGAGGCTAGGCCGCCGACGGCCACCGGCCGATAACAAGAGGGATAACCGATGGTGCATAAGCCGCCTGACTCCCATTCGGAATCAACGATCACCGTAGTGCAACAGGTGCGACCGCCGACGATACCCGACGATGCCCAGGTGCTGACCGTTGTCATCAACCATCCACCGGGCGCCCCCGGCTACCCGCCGCATCGCATTCCGGGTGGGCCGGCATTCGGTTACATGATCGACGGCGAGATGCTGTTCGAGCTCGAAGGTCACGCTCCCCGCGTCCTGCGCGCGGGAGACGCCTTCTGGGCGCCCGGCGGCGATCAGATCCACTATCAGGACGCGAACAACCGGACTGACATCCCTTGCACTTTCGTACTCACAATGCTGTTCGTTCCCGGGAAGCCGCTCCGCGAATGGGCAACCGAAGAGGAGCTCGAAGACCGTAAAGCCCTGCGCATCACAAGCTGACGCGGGCTGGCCCGCGAGCGGGAAGGCGACAGGCGAGTCTTTTTCGGCTCGATCACCCGGGTGAACAGAGCACGGGGGTGATGACGGTTCACCCCGATCGGCGGCAATCTCGGACGGGAGCGGATCCCGGCGAACTTGGGGCAGCACCCACGGGCCGTCGCGGGCATCGACTGTCAGACAGGAAGGGAAGTCCAGGCATGCACTTCGAGGCCAAGAAGGTCATTGTTGTCGGCGGCAGCGCGGGGATGGGCCGGCAGGTTGCGGCCGACGTCGTCGACCACGGCGGCAGCGCCGTGATCGTCGGACGTTCCAAGACCCGGGTCGATGAGACCGTAGCCACGCTGACCGGCCGCCACGGAACGGTCAGCGGGATCACCGCCGACCTGACGGACCGCGCCGCGGTCGCCGACGTGCAGCGGGCGCTCGCCGAGGAGCACCGCGACGCGACATTGCTGGTCAATGCGGCCGGATTCTTCATCCCGAGACCATTTCTCGAGTACGACGCGCAGTTCTACGACTCATACATGGACCTCAACTACGCCTTGTTCTTCCTGACGCAGACCGTCGTTGCCCGCATGATCGCCAACGGCGAAGGCGGCTCCATCGTCAACATCGGCAGCATGTGGGCACATCAGGCCATCGGGCGGACACCGTCGTCGGCGTATTCGATGCAGAAGGCCGGGCTGCATGCGCTCACCCACAATCTCGCAATTGAGCTCGCCGAGTACAACATTCGCGTCAACGCGGTAGCACCGGCGGTCGTCAAGACCCCGCTGTATGAAGGGTTCATCCCGAAGGACGAGATCGATGCCACCCTGGCGACGTTTGCGCCGCTTCATCCGCTGGGGCGAGTGGGTACGCCCGCCGATGTCGCCAATGCGGTCACCTATCTGCTGTCCGACCAGGCCAGCTGGGTCACCGGCGCGATCCTCAACGTGGACGGCGGCATCATGGCCGGCCGCAACTAGCCAGTCCGGTCACACAGCGCACCTGATGACAAAAGGAGAAGATATGTCGCACCAGTACAGCAAGGACGCGGCCGCGATCGACGCATTGAATCCGCAGCAGTACCACGTGACGCAGGAGAACGGGACCGAGCGAGCGTTCTCCGGTGAGTACTGGGCCAATAGGGAACCCGGCATCTACGTCGACGTGGTCTCCGGCGAGCCGCTGTTCGCCTCCCTCGACAAGTTCGACAGCGGCACCGGCTGGCCCAGCTTCACCCGGCCTATCGAGGCCGACAACATCGTTGAAAGGCGCGACCGCAGCCATTTCATGGAGCGCATCGAAGTGCGGTCGGCCCACGGTGACAGCCACCTCGGCCACGTGTTCCCCGACGGCCCGGGCGAAACCGGCCTGCGTTACTGCATCAACTCTGCGTCATTGCGTTTCATCCACCGCGACAACCTCGAAGCCGAGGGTTACGGGCAGTACCTGGAGCTGTTCACCAAACCGGCTCCGGTACGGCGCGGCCCGGCGGCCGTCCGCGAGGACCGGCCATGACGGTGCGCGACGAGGTAGCGGTCCTGGCCGGTGGGTGCTTCTGGGGTATGCAGGAGCTGATCCGCAGACAACCCGGGGTGGTATCGACCCGGGTCGGCTATACCGGGGGAGAGAACGCGCACCCCACCTACCGCAACCATCCCGGCCACGCCGAGGCCATCGAGATCACCTACCGGCCGGACAGGACCGACTACCGGACACTCCTGGAGTTCTTCTTCCAGATTCACGATCCGACCACCGTCAACCGCCAGGGCAACGATGTCGGCTCCAGCTACCGTTCGGCGATCTTCTATCTCAACGACGAGCAACGGCAGATCGCGTTGGACACCATCGCCGATGTCGATGCCTCGGGCCTGTGGCCCGCCAAGGTGGTCACCGAGGTGAGCCCGGCCGGCGAATTCTGGGAAGCCGAGCCCGAGCACCAGGACTACCTGCAGCACTTCCCGTACGGCTACACCTGCCACTTCATCCGGCCGGACTGGAAGCTGCCCGGCAAGAGTCACTCCCGTGCGTAAGCCGCTAGTCGACCCCTTGGGGATCGAGCATCTCGATTTCACCCCCGAATGCTGGGTCGCCTTCCTGGACAGCGGGTTTCGCTGTTCTGAGCCGGCAGCGGCGTATGTCGAGTTCCATATGGTGGGATACTGCAAACGCTTCGACTGCAATGAGCACGGCAATGCATGCGGCTACTTGTGTGCCCAGCATCTCGCGGCGTTTGAGTACACCGCTGAGTGCAGCTGGCGAGAATTGCAGCCGTCGGTCCTCGGCCGGTTGCTGTACCGCCACACGGGTCGGTGCCCGAGCTGCGGCCGGCCGATCCGATCCGCTATGGACATCCTGCAAGTCGTGGTGATGCTGTAGCGCGGAACTCACCTCACCGGGTGCAGGTTCCACTGCCCGCAGTCCAGGGCCGGCACGTCATTGACGTAGACCTCGATACCGCCGACCGGTACCGGTGACGGTCCCGGCATCTGGCGCAGGCTTCCCACTGAATGGAACGTGACGTTCCGCGCTTAACTCCTCGACTCCATGCTTCACCACAAGTGCTGCTAAGCGCGGTTTCAGCAACATATGGGAATGCCCTGCGTCGCATCGGAGGTAGATGATGGTCAGCCACCGCGAAAACAAGCGCAATCATCGCTCGAAGGGTGCCGAAGAGCGGCGCCGTCGCGGAGTCGGCCTCGGCACGGGCGTCGGGACATTCTTGGCGTTTGGCATGACGGCGTTGTCCGCACCGCCGCTCGCCCAGGCTGACGACCTAGGCCTGGGCGAGTGGATCCTTGAGCTGTTCGGCGGAGCCGGTGATGCGACGGCAGCAGCTGGCGCCGTGGCCAGCGCTCCCGCCGATGGTCTCTTCAGTGCGCTCGATGTTGGGACCCAAGGCATTGATCAGGCATCGGCGGTGGCCGGCATCGCCTCGGCCTCCGATATGCTCAGCGTGCCGGCGGACATGTGGTTCCAACAGCTGATCTACGACCCGATCCACAGCGCCGTCGAGGCTTGGATCAGCAGTGATTTCGGTCAGGAAGTCGCTGGGTTCATCAACCAGATCTCTGGGCAGTTCTTGATCGGCGATGGAGCCGCCGGGACGGCAGAACATCCCGATGGCGGTGCCGGCGGCTTGTGGTTTGGCGACGGTGGCCAGGGCTGGGATAGCACTCAGGCTGGGGTGGCCGGCGGCGCCGGCGGCGACGCGGGCTGGTTCGGCAACGGCGGTGACGGCGGCGATGGCGGGGCCGGAGGAAGTGGCGGTGATGGCGGAGATGGCGGATCGCTTCTCGGTATCGGCGGCAACGGCGGCGACGGTGGCGCCGGCGATACCGTCAGCGGATTGCCTGTCCTCGGTGGGGCCGGTGGCAACGCTGGCACGCTGGGCGTCCACGGTGACGTCGGTAATGCCGGCACGCTACCTGGAGGACCGCCATCTGGCAGCGTCGACGGTTTGAGCACGACCGGGACCTGGTTCACCGACAGCGACGGAAAGGTTGTCACGCTGCACGGGTTCAATCAGGTGATCATCGTGCCGCCCCTGGGCTCGCCGGCCAGCGTCGGGTTCGGCGATGACGACGCCGCATTCTTGGCGGCCAACGGCTTCAACGCGGTACGGGTTGGCGTCGACTGGTCCCTTTTGGAGCCCCAGCCCGGCGTCTTCGATGACGCGTACCTGGCGTCGATAGCTCAGACCGTGCAGACCCTCGGGGACCACAACATCGTCAGCCTGCTCGACCTGCACCAGCAGCTGGGGCCCGCGTGGGCGATCGACACCGGCGGACTGCCCAGCGCCAACTTGCCGTTCCCGCTCAGCATGTTCTTCGATCCCGCGCAGAACCACGCCGTGGATGCGTTCTGGGCGAACACCACCGGACCGGATGGGGTTGGGCTGCAGAATCATTACGCGCAGATGATGCAGTACCTGGCGAACTACTTCAATGGGAACTCCAATGTGCTCGGCTACGAGATCATGAACGAACCACTGCCGGGCTCTCAGTTCCTGCCGACCGTCTTTGGCAGCTCGTTCTTCGACGCACAGCAGCTCACTCCCTTCTATGACCAAGTTTCGTCGGCGATCCGCTCCGTCGACCCGACTACACCGATCTTCTACGAGCCAAACATCCTCGCCACGGCGGGTCTGCCGATCCAGTTGGGCGACGTGGACGCCTCCAACGGCGTAGTTGAGTCCCGCATAGTGGTGTAGCGCGGTTGCTGGGTTCGTCATCGTGTCGGTGATGGACGTAAAGCGGCCACCG
>NZ_LZJK01000078.1 GCF_001667945.1 Mycolicibacter sinensis
AGCACCGATGTGGTCGGCGGTGTCGAGGTGACCCTGGCCGACCGGGACTGACCGGCATCGCGGGCCATTTTGGCCGGGGGGCTCGGGTGCGGTAATCTCGGCGCTCGGTCGTAGTCGACATTGGGCCTATAGCTCAGGCGGTTAGAGCGCTTCGCTGATAACGAAGAGGTCGGAGGTTCGAGTCCTCCTAGGCCCACGAGTCCCATCAGGGGCCTTAGCTCAGTTGGTAGAGCGCTGCCTTTGCAAGGCAGATGTCAGGAGTTCGAATCTCCTAGGCTCCACAAGCTTGTCAAATCTTGGGTTGCGACTCCACGCTCGGCGGCCGCGGCGACGGCTCCTCGGCCCCGTTCGAGCGGCGAACCAGCAGCACCACCCCACCGGCCAGCAGCGCCGCCCCGGCGACGCCGGCGATCACCCAGGAACGCCGAAGCCGCCGACGCCGCGGCTCGCCGTACGCGAGTACGTCGGGCAGCCCGGAGACCACCTCCTGCGCGGCGGCCAGCTCCCGCGCGGCGGCGTCGGCGGCCTCGGCGACGTGGTCGGCCAGCCGGCTCTCCCGGTAGCGCCGGCGCAGTTCGACCGCACCGCGCTGCACCGCGGCCCCCCCGAGCCCGACAGCGCCCCGGGCTACGTCGACCGGCCCACCGGCGGTGTGTGCCAGGCCCCGGGTCAGGCGTTCGCGGTGGGTCAGCTGGTTCTGGGTCGACAGGCGCATGAGAGCAACGCTACCCGTGACGCAGCCCACTACGCCGCGAATGGCACACTGTGATCCCATGACCACCAGCCCCATTGCCACCGCAACCGCCACGCTGCACACCAACCGCGGCGATATCAAGATCGCGCTGTTCGGCAACCACGCTCCCAAGACCGTCGCCAACTTCGTCGGGCTGGCCCAGGGCACCAAGGAGTACTCGACCACCAACGCCTCCGGCGGCTCATCGGGCCCGTTCTACGACGGCGCGGTGTTCCACCGGGTGATCAGCGGCTTCATGATTCAGGGCGGCGACCCGACCGGCACCGGTCGGGGCGGGCCCGGATACAAGTTCGAGGACGAATTCCACCCCGAGCTGGTGTTCGACAAGCCCTACCTGCTGGCGATGGCCAACGCCGGCCCCGGCACCAACGGCTCGCAGTTCTTCATCACCGTCGGCCAGACCCCGCACCTGAACCGCAAGCACACCATCTTCGGTGAGGTCGTCGACGCGGACTCGCAGCGCGTCGTGGACGCCATCGCCACCACCGCGACCGACCGCGCCGACCGGCCCACCGAGCCCGTCGTCATCGAATCGGTGACGGTTTCCTAAAACTTGCGTCAGCGGCCGGTGTAGCCGGCCGCTGCCAGCGCGTCGAACACCTCGCGCGGATCCGTGCCCAGATCCCACCGGGACAGGATCAGCAGCTCGTCGGCGTTGGTCTCGATCTCCAGCAGCCGCTGCGTGCGCCCGATCCGCTGGAACTCCGTGACGCGGACCCGGGTGAGGCTGCCCGGCGCCAGCAGCCGGGTGCGCCACCAGCCGCGCAGGGCCAGACCTTGAGCGGTCAAGGCCAGCTTGGGTCGGGCCCGCCAGGAGAGCCCGGCAAACACCAGCATGCCGACCCCGGCAATGCCGGCCAGAACACGTCCGGGCAGGTCTGTGGCGACGGTCACAGCACTGATAGCTAACACCACGCCGGCAAGCGCGCAACCAGCGATTCCGGCGGCGGGAGGCGACCATTCCATTTGCTGGTGCCCATTCTCAGACAAGGCGACCTGCGATTTCAGAGTTATTCACAGGGGTTGTCCACAGTGGGGATAAATCACATCGTTGTGATTGAGCAACCGCTTGGTTACCCGGCTGGCATCGCCGACCCCGCGACATAACCAAAACCCGAGGCCAGGGCCGCTCAACGCCACCGCATCGTGAGCAACAGCCCGGCGATCATGAAAGCAAACGCGATCGCGTAGTTCCACGGCCCCAGTTCACTCATCCAGTTGAGCGCCGCGGGGGTGTCGAGCCCGGTAGCCGCCAGCTGATACACCATCAGCCACACCAGCCCGAACAGCATCAACCCCAGGAACAGCGCGACGAACCACACGCTCGACGGCCCGGCTTTGACTTTGACCGGGGTACGGCTCACCGCCGAGGGGCTGAAGCTGGTCTTCTTGCGAACCTTCGACTTGGGCATCGGTACCTCGGGACAGTGCGGCGGTGAAGCTGCGAGTATTGGGTCGGTACGAGATTAACCCAGCCGGGCAACCCGCCGAGAATTGGAGAGCCGATGGAGGTCCCTTCCGGGCGTCGCTCCCCTTGGCGCATGGGCGTGCCCGTGGTGTGCCTGCTGACCGGGTTGCTGCTGGCGGCCACGCACGGCGTGTCCGGCGGAAAGGAGATCCGCCGCGGCGACGCGCCCCGCCTGGTCGACCTGGTTCGCGCCACCCAATCCACCGTGGCGGAGCTGACCGACCAACGGGACGGTCTGGCGTCCGCCGTGGCATCGGTGCACGGCCGCGGGGCCGGCGCGGCGCTGTCGGCGATGCGCCACCGCACCGACCAGATGGCCGAGGCCGCCGGCCTGGAGGCGGTGCACGGACCGGGCCTGGTCGTGACCCTCACCGACGCCCAGCGGGACGCCAACGGCCGGTTTCCCCGCGACGCCTCCCCCGACGATCTGGTGGTGCACCAGCAGGACATCTCCGCAGTGCTCAACGCGGTGTGGAGCGCCGGCGCCGAGGCGGTCCAGATGCAGGACCAGCGGATCACCGCCGAGTCGGCGCCGCGGTGTGTCGGCAACACCTTGCTGCTGGGCGGCCGCACCTACAGCCCGCCCTATGTCATCACCGCGATCGGCGACCCGGCCGCGATGCAGGCGGCGCTGGCCGCTGCTCCCCTGGTCACGCTGTACAAGCAGTATGTGATCCGGTTCGGCCTGGGCTACAGCGAACAGGTCGGCACCGATCTGCAGGTGGCCGAGACGCCCGGGCCCGCCCGGATGCGCTACGCCGTCCCGGCCGGCCCGGTCGACTACTGAAGCCCGGTAGCCTGTGAGCGTGCGGATCCTGGTCGTCGACAATTACGACAGCTTTGTGTTCAACCTGGTGCAGTACCTGGGCCAGTTGGGCGTGCAGGCTGCCGTCTGGCGCAACGACGACGCCCGCCTGGCCGATCCGGCCGCCCTGGACAAAGTGGTCGCGGATTTCGACGGGGTCCTGCTCAGCCCCGGCCCGGGCACCCCGGAACGCGCCGGGGCGTCGATTGCCCTGGTCGGCGCGTGCGCGGCGGCACGGATCCCGGTGCTGGGAGTGTGCTTGGGCCATCAGGCGATCGGCGTCGCCTTCGGCGGCACCGTGGGCCGGGCACCGGAGCTGCTGCACGGCAAGACCAGCACCGTCTTCCACACCGACACCGGTGTGTTGAAGGGGCTGCCGGACCCGTTCACCGCCACCCGCTACCACTCGTTGACGATCCTGCCCGAGACGCTGCCCGCCGTTTTGGAAGTCACCGCGCGCACCCGCGGCGGGGTGATCATGGGGGTGCGGCACACCGAGCTGCCCATCCACGGGGTGCAGTTCCACCCGGAGTCGATCCTCACCGAGGGCGGCCACCGGATGCTGGCCAACTGGCTGGACTGCTGCGGCTACCGGTGCGACGAGGCCCTGGTGCGCCGATTGGAGGACGAGATCGCCGCCACGGTGCAGACCGCGCGGGTGGGCACGCCGGTGATCGCAAGCGGGGCGTAGTCCGGCGCAGCGGGAGCCGGTGGTAGGACCCAGCTACTGGCCGAAGCGCAGGGTGATATTGCCGTCGGTGTTGACGCCCTGGCCCGCGGCCGGGCTCTGGTAGAGCACCCGGTTGTGGCCAGAGCCGCCCGCGTCGACGTCGGCGCCCTTGATCAGCATCCCGGTCCAGCCCAACGCGCGCAGCTGCGGTTCGGCATCGGTCCAGAACATCCCGGTCAGATCCGGCATGACGAACTGGTTGCCGCGCGACACCCGCAGCTCGATCACCCCATCGACGGGCGCGGTCTCCCCGGTCGGCGGGCTGGTGGCGATCACCTCGCCGGCCGGACGCGGGCTGTCCACCGTCACCTCGGTGATCTTGGTGAAGCCGTAGACGGTCAGGTTCTTACTTGCCAACTCCACGGTCTGGCCGGTGACGTCGGGAACCGGCTTGGTGGCCGGGCCGCTGCCGATCACGATCACGATCTCGTTGGTGACCGCGGTGGTCTGGTTGGCCGGCGGGTTGGTGCCGACCACCTTGTCCTTCAGCTCCGGGGTCGACGGCGAGTTGACCTGCTTGAACTTGCCGAACCCGGCAGCGGTCAGCTTCTTGACCGCCTCGGCGTAGCTCAGCGACGCCACATCGGGCAGCTGGCGCTGCTCGGGCCCGTAGGAGATGTTGACGGTGATCTTGTCGCCCTTGTTCGCCGGGGCACCCGCCGGCGGGTCGGTGCTGATCACGTGATCCGGCGGCACCTCGGAGTCGGCGCGCTGGTCGGTGCGGGTCTTGAAGCCCTTGTTCTGCAGTTCGGCGATCGCGTCGACCGACGCCCGACCGCGCACATCGGGAACCTGGATCTGGTGGGTGCGTCCGCCGAAACTGTTGATCGACACCGTGACGATGACGGTCAGCACCGCCAGCACGATCGCGGCGACCAGCCACCGCCCCACCGAACCCGGCCGCTCCTGACCGAAGTCGAGTTCTTGGCGCGGCAGCGGGTCGGTGTGCGCTGCGTGGGCGTCGCCGGGCCGGGCCGCCATCATCGAGGCGCGGTCGGCGTCGGTGAGCACCCGGGGGGCCTCGGGCTTCTCCCCGTTGTGCACCCGCACCAGGTCGGCGCGCATCTCGGCGGCGGTCTGGTAGCGGTTGTCCGGGTTCTTCGCCAGCGCCTTGAGCACCACCGCGTCCAGGTCGGCGGGCAGGCCGGGCAGGCGCTGCGACGGCGGCACCGGGTCTTCACGCACGTGCTGGTAGGCCACCGCAACCGGCGAGTCGCCGACGAAAGGTGCATCGCCGGTGAGGATTTCATACAGCACGCAGCCCAGCGAATACACGTCGGAGCGGGCGTCGACGCCCTCGCCGCGGGCCTGCTCGGGGGACAGGTACTGGGCGGTGCCGATCACCGCCGCCGTCTGGGTGACGCTGTTGCCGGCGTCGGCGACCGCGCGGGCGATGCCGAAGTCCATCACCTTCACCGCGTTGTGCTTGTCGATCATGATGTTGGCGGGCTTGACGTCGCGGTGGATGATGCCGTGCTGGTGGGAGAAGTTCAGTGCCTGGCAGGCGTCGGCGATCACCTCGATGGCGCGGGTGGGCGGCATCGGGCCGTCGTTGTGCACGATGTCGCGTAACGTGACGCCCTCGACGAGCTCCATCACGATGTAGGGCAGCGGACCGGCCGGGGTCTCGGCTTCGCCGGTGTCATAGACCGCGACGATCGCCGGGTGGTTCAGGGCGGCAGCATTCTGCGCCTCCCGCCGGAACCGCAGATAAAAGCTCGGGTCGCGGGCCAGGTCGGCGCGCAGCACCTTGACGGCGACGTCACGGTGCAGGCGGGTGTCGACCGCGCGGTGCACCTCGGACATGCCGCCGAAGCCGAGGATCTCGCCGAGTTCATAGCGGTCGGAGAGCCGCTGCGGGGTGGTCATCGTGAATTCCTGGTCCAGGTCCAGCCGGAGGAGTGCGCGGGGGGCCCCGCGGGGTGCGACTCAGAGGTCGACGACTCGATCGGGGGTCCACCGGTGTCGGTGACGGTGGCCGGCGCCAGCGAGCCGCCCGGACTCTTGGCGTTGACCACGATCAGCACCGCGATGATGATCGCCAGCGTGCCCAGCACCCCAGCCGCCCACAGCAACGCGCGCTGCCCGGCGGTGAAGGCGCGCCGCGGCGCGGGCGGGCGGTGATTGCCGGTACCGGGCCGGGCCCGTCGTGCCGCGGTGGCGCGTGCCGACACCGGGGGCGCGACCCGGGTGGCGGCCGTCGACGGGATCGCCGACGGCGCGGCCCGCCCGGGCGGCAGCGATTGGCTGGGCCGGGGCGGTCGCCGGCCCGAGCGCACCGCGGCGACCGCGTCGGCGAATGGGCCGCCGCTGCGGTAGCGCATGCCGGGATTCTTGGCCAGGGTGATCTCGATGAGCTCCCGCACGTTGGGCGGTAGCTCGGCCGGCAGCGGCGGGGGCGGCTCCTTGATGTGCTTCATGGCGACGGTCAGCGCGCCGTCACCGGTGAACGGGCGGCGCCCGGACAGTACTTCATACCCGACGACACCCAGGGAGTACACATCGCTGGCCGCGGTGGCGTCCTGCCCGAGCGCCTGCTCGGGGGCGATGTACTGGGCGGTGCCCATCACCATGCCGGTCTGGGTGACCGGCGCGGCGTCGACGGCCTTGGCGATGCCGAAGTCGGTGATCTTCACCTGGCCGGTGGGCGTGATCATGATGTTGCCCGGCTTGACGTCGCGGTGCACCAGCCCGGTGCTGTGCGCCACCTGCAACGCACGGCCGGTCTGCTCCAACATGTCCAGGGCGTGCCGCAGCGACAGGCGGCCGGTCCGTTTGAGCACCGAGTTCAACGGCTCGCCGTTGACCAGCTCCATCACTAGGAATGCGGTGCGGCCCTCACCGTCGAGATCGGTCTCGCCGTAGTCGTGCACACTGGCGATCCCCGGATGGTTGAGCATGGCGGTGTTGCGTGCCTCGGCGCGGAACCGCTCGATGAATTCGGGGTCGGAGGAGAACTCGGGCTTGAGTACCTTGACCGCCACCCGGCGGCCCAGCCGATTGTCGACGGCCTCCCACACCTGCCCCATGCCGCCGGTGGCGATGAGTCGCTGCAACCGGTAGCGCCCGGCCAGCGCCGCGCCGACCGCCGGACTCATGATCGCCCCTGGAGTGCGGCTTCGATGACGGCCCGGCCGATCGGTGCGGCCAGCGCGCCGCCGGTCGCGGCCAGGCGGTCGCCGCCGTCCTCCACGACGACGGCGACGGCCACCTTCGGGGCGCTGGCCGGGGCGAAAGCGATGTACCACGCGTGCGGCGGAGTGTTCCGCGGATCGGGACCGTGCTCGGCGGTGCCGGTCTTCGACGCGATCTGTACGCCCGGGATGGCCCCCTCCTGCTGGGTCACTTTTTCGGCGTCGATCATCAGTTCCGTAAGCTTAGCCGCGACCTGCGAGGACACCGCACGGCGTTGTTCGCGCGGTTGCGTCGTCGCGATCCCGGCCAAGTCCGGCCCCTCCAGCCCCTCGACCAGGTAGGGCTGCATGGTCAACCCGCCGTTGGCGATCGTTGCTGCGATCACCGCATTCTTCAGCGGCGTCACCGCGACATCCTTCTGGCCGATGCTGGTCATTCCCAGTGCGGCGGCATCGCGGATCGGGCCGACAGTGGACTCGGCCACCTGCAGCGGGATGGGTTCGGGCGTGATGTCCAGCCCGAACCCCTGGGCGGCGGTGCGCAGGGCATCGGCCCCGGTGCGCAGCCCGAGCTGGACGAAGGCGGTGTTACAGGATCGGGCGAACGCCACCCGCAGCGACACGGTCGCCTCGTTGCCTTCGCAGGTGTTGCCGCCGAAGTTCTCCAGCTTGACGGTGCTGTCGGGCAGGGCGATGCGCGCCGCGTTGGTCAGCTGCTCGTTCTCGCCGACGCCGGACTGCAGCGCGGCCGCGGTGGTGATCACCTTGAATGTCGAACCCGGTGGGTAGGTCTCGCTGAGGGCGCGGTTGGTCAGCGGCGAGCGGGGGTCGTCGCGCAGCCGCTGCCAGGCCTGGCCCTGTTGCGCCGAATCGTGCGAGGACAGCTGGTTGGGGTCATACGACGGCGCCGAGACCAGCGCCAGGACCTTGCCGGTGGACGGCTCGAGAGCCACCACCGCACCGCGGCAGCCGCCGGCGCAGCCGTTGCGCATCGCCTCCCAGCCGGCCTGCTGCACCCGGGGCCGGATGGTGGTCTCCACGGTGCCACCGCGGGGACTGCGGCCGGTGAAGAAGTCGGCCAGCCGCAGCCCGAACAGCCGCGGATCTGACCCGTTGAGCACGGTGTCCTCGGCCCGCTCGAGGCCGCTGCTGGAGTAGCGCAGCGAGTAGAACCCGGTGACCGGCGCGTACACCGCGGGGTCGGGATAGATGCGCTGGTATTTGATCCGGTCGTCGGTGGCGACCGAGTAGGCCAACAGTTGTCCGGCGGCGGTGATCTGGCCGCGCTGGCGGGAGTATTCGTCGAGCAGCACCCGCTGGTTGCGTGGGTCGGCGCGCAGCCCGTCGGCGGCGAAGACCTGGGTCAGGGTGGCGTTGCCCAACAGCAGCACGATCAGCGCCATCAGGGTCATCGTGACGCGGCGCAGGGAGGTGTTCATACGCGCTCGATCACCGCCGTGCCGGTATCGCCGATCGAGGGCGTGCGCTTCGGCTGGGTGCTCAGCGGCCGGCGGGCGGCGTGGGAGACACGCAGCACGATCGCCAGCAGCACATAGTTGGCCAGCAATGACGACCCGCCGTAGGACAGCCAGGGCGTGGTGAGCCCGGTCAGCGGAATCAGCTTCGTGACGCCGCCGACCACGATGAACAGCTGGATCCCCAGGGTGGCGGCCAAGCCGGCGGCCAGCAGTTTGCCGAAGCTGTCGCGGACCGCGATCGCCGTCCGCATGCCGCGCACGATCACGATGGTGTACAGGATCAGCACCCCGGCCAGCCCGACCAGACCCAATTCCTCGCCGAACGCGGCGATGATGAAGTCCGTCGACGCCGCGGGCACATAGCCGGGCTGGCCGTTGCCCAGGCCGGTGCCGAAGATGCCGCCGGTGGCGAAGCTGAACAGCGACTGCACCATCTGGTAGCCGACGCCCTCGGGGTCGGCGAACGGATCCAGCCAGGTCTGCACCCGCACCCGGACATGGCTGAACATGAAGTAGGCGGCGATGCTGCCGAACGCGAACAGCAGCAGCCCGATCACCATCCAGCTGAACCGGCGGGTGGCCAGGTACACCATCACCAAAAACGAGGCGTACAGCAGCAGCGACGTGCCGAGATCCTTCTCGAAGATCATCACCCCGACCGAGATCACCCAGGCGGCCAGCAGCGGGGCCAGGTCGCGTGGGCGGGGCAGGTTCATCCCCAGCACGTGTTTGCCGGCGCTGGTGAACAACTGGCGTTTGGACACCAGCACCGCGGCGAAGAAGACCAGCAGCAAGATCTTGGAGAACTCCGCGGGCTGAATCGAGAAGCCGGGCAACCGGATCCAGATCTTGGCGCCCTGTCGTTCCGAGAGCGAAGCCGGCAGCAGGGCGGGGATCACCAGCAGCACCAGGCCCACCAGCCCGCAGACGTAGCCGCTGCCGGCGAGCCGGCGGTGGTCCTTGAGCAGTTCGAGGACCAAGGCGAACACGATGACCCCGACCAGCGTCCACAGCATCTGGGCGCTGGCACCCGGGCGGGTCCCGGCGCCGTCGAGCCCGGCACCCAGATCGATGCGGTGGATCATCACCAGTCCGAGGCCGTTGAGCAGCGCCACCACCGGCAGCAGCAGCGGGTCGGCGTAGCGCGCCGAGCGGCGGATGACCAGGTGCGCGAAGGCGAACAGCAGCAGAAACGCCGCGCCATAGCCGACCAGATCCCAGCGCAGACCCTGTTCGTGGCCGGCCTCGACGATCAGCATCGCCACCGCGATGATCATGGTCGCAAAGCACAGCAGCAGCAGTTCGGCGTTGCGTCGATCCGGCAGCGCCGGGGTCAGCGCCACCGGCGGCTGCGGCGCTGTGCTCAATTTGCGCCGCTCCTGCTCATCGCTTCGCATCACCCGCTCCGCATCGTCGCCGGCGCGGGTCATGAGGCCGCCCGGCAGTCGGTCCCCGGTTCGGGCGGGGCCGGCGGCAGGTTGGTCAGCGTGGGCAGGTGTGGCACCCCGGAGGCCGAGGTGGGCTGCGGCGGGCCGGGCCGGGGACCCGTCGGGCCCGGGCCGGGATCCGGCGCGCGGGAGGTTGTCGCACCGCTGCCGCCCGCCTTGCCCGCGCTGGTACGTGCCGGGCACGGCGGTAGCAGGGAGTCCCGCGCCAGGTTGCGCAGCTGGGTGATCGCGTCGTCGAGGGTGCCGGCGGGCAAGCCGTTGCTGACCTGCTGGCGGGCCGGCAACCGCAGATCCTGCAACGTCATCAGCCGGCAGGCCAGCTTGTCGCCGGACTGGCTGAAGCTGATCTGCACCAGATCGCCGCGGCTGTCGAGGCAGCCGAGCAGGTAGGGCTCCTGCAGCGGCACCCTCAGGATCGAACCCTGCACGCCCCGCATGATCGCCACGGTGCCGCCGTAGGCGGTGACGTAATAGTTGGTGCGGACGATCGCCCGCCCGATCAGCAGCGCGGCGGCCAGCAGCGCCAGCAGCAGTATCGCGATGAGGATCTTGCGGCGCCGCGACCGGGGCGGTGCGGCCAGGGTCTCGATCCGGGGCAGCACCCGCTTGGCGACGGTCTTGCGCGGGGAGATCGCCGAAGCCCGTCCGGCGGCGGTGTTGAGAACGGTGGTGTGGTCGTCGTCGTTGTCGGAGACCGCCCCGGCCAGGATCGGCTGGGTCTGGCCGTAGTCGACGTCGACGACGTCGGCCACCACCACCGTGACGTTGTCGGGTCCGCCGCCGCGCAGCGCCAACTCGATCAACCGCAGCGCGGCATCGTTGACGTCGGGAATCTCCAGCGCCTCATGGATGGTCTCGGTGCTCACCGGGTCGCTCAATCCGTCGGAGCACAGCAGGTAACGGTCGCCGGCCTGCGCCTCGCGCATGATCAGCGTCGGCTCCACCTCGTGACCGGTCAGCGCCCGCATGATCAAGGACCGCTGCGGATGGCTGTGCGCCTCCTCGGCGGTGATGCGCCCCTCGTCGACCAGGGTCTGCACGAAGGTGTCGTCCTTGGTGATCTGGCTGAGTTCGCCGTCGCGCAGCAGGTAGCCGCGCGAGTCGCCGATGTGGGCCAACCCCAGCCGCGGGCCGGCGAACAGGATCGCGGTCAGGGTGGTGCCCATGCCCTCAAGTTCCGGATGCTCCTCGACGTAGGCCGCGATCGCCGAGTTGCCTTCCTGCACAGCGGATTCCAGTTTCGCCAGCAGGTCACCACCGGGCTCGTCGTCGTCGAGGTGGGCCAGCGCTGCGATCACCAGCTGGGAGGCCACTTCGCCGGCGGCATGTCCGCCCATACCGTCGGCCAGGGCCAGCAGGCGGGCCCCGGCGTAGACGGAGTCCTCGTTGTTGGAGCGCACCAGGCCGCGGTCACTGCGGGCGGCGTACCGCAGAACCAGGCTCACCGGCGGAGCTCGATCGCGGTCTTGCCGATTCGTATCGGCGTCCCGATGGGAACCCGTACCGCTGTGGTCACCTTCACCCTGTCAAGGTAGGTGCCGTTGGTCGAGCCGAGGTCTTCGACATACCATTCCGACCCTCGTTGAGATAGTCGGGCGTGCCGGGTGGACGCGTAGTCGTCGGTGAGCACCAGCGTGGAATCGTCGGCGCGGCCGACCAGAACCGGCTGATCGCCGAGCGCGATCCGGGCTCCGGTCAACGGTCCCTCGGTCACCACCAGGTGGCGTGCACCGGTGCGTGGTTGACGCGATGGCAGCAGCACGCCGCGGATCGACAGGCCGCGGCGCACCATCACCGCGCCGGTCGGCGCGTAGATGTCGGTCCGCAGTATCCGCAGCACCGACCAGATGAACAGCCACAGCAACGTCAAAAAACCGGCTCGCGTCAGCTGCAGCACGAGTCCCTGCATCCGGCGTCCTCTCCGTCCTTGCGCCGTCCATGTCGTGCTCATCGCGCGGAGCACTTCGGCAAAGTCACGATACTTGGACGTGGGTGGCCGTAGGGCGAAGCGGGAGCGCTTCGCTATCTACCAGGCGGCGTGGCTCCGGTTGTCCCTAGTGAACCCGGACGATGATTTCGGAGTGACCGAGCCGGATCACGTCGCCGTCGGCCAACTGCCATTCCTGGACGGGGGCGTTGTTCACCGTGGTGCCGTTGGTGGAGTTGAGGTCGGACAGCAGAGCCACCCGCCCGTCCCAGCGAATCTCGAGGTGACGGCGTGACACCCCGGTGTCCGGCAGCCGGAACTGGGCGTCCTGGCCGCGACCCACCACGTTGGTGCCCTCGTGCAGCTGGTAGGTCCGGCCACTGCCGTCGTCGAGCTGCAAGGTGACCGTGGTCGGAGCCGAGTAGGCGCGCTGGCCGTAGCCGCCGCCCGGAGCGTCATAGCCGCCCGGCGCCGGGGGCTGACCGTAGTCGTAGCCCGCTTGCGATTCGCCGTAGCCGCCCTGCTGGCCGTAGTCGTAGCCGGCCGGGGCGCCCTGCTCGCCGTAGCGGTAGTCGGGCTGGCCGTAGTCCTGCCGGCCGTACGACGGCGCGCCCTGGTCGTAACCGCCCTGGTCCGGGTAGGAGGGGCGCTGCTCGGGCTGGGCCTCGGGGTAGGCCCCCGGCTGGGAGTAGTCGTCGTGGCGGACCGGGGGGCGCTCGTAGTCGCCGTACCCGTGCTGGCCGCCGCCGCCCGGGTATGCCGGCGGAGGCTGCTGGTGCGGGTAGCCCGGGTCGTAGCCGGTGGGGGCGCCATAACCGCTCGGCGGGCGCTGCTCGTAGGACTGCGGGTAACCGCCGCTCTGGCCGCCGGGGTAGCCACCCTGCTCGGGGTAGCCGCCCTGGTCGGGGTAGCCACCCTGCTCGGGGTAGCCGCCCTGCTCGGGGTAGCCGCCCTGCTCGGGCCGCCGCGGCGGGGCATAGCCACCCGGGCCGCCCTGGCCGCCCGGGCCCTCGGGGTAGGCGCCGACGCGCTGGTCCTGCTGGTAGGGCTCGGGCTCCGGGGCGTAGTGGCCACGGGGGTCCTGACCGCCGCGGGCGTCGTCGGCCGGGCGGCCGTAACGCGGGTCGTAATAGTCGTCGCCGGGACGGTCCTGTTGCCCGTGGGCGCCGCGGTAGCTCGGGTTTTCGGTCATCGGTGGCACTCCTGATTCTGCGGTAAACGCATGATCTGATTGTGGCGGGCGGGATTCACTGACCGTCTGGTGGGGGCGGGCGTCCGGATTGACAGCTCCCCGCGTGCGAACCTGACCGGTACGCAGACTCGGTGACTGTTCGAACCGGACAACCACATCACCATACGTTTGCCACCCCTGCTCGCCGATATATCCCGCTAAATGCCGGGCGAAGGCCTTCGACGTCAAACCCTGGTCGGCGCCCACATTGTCGTAGTCGTCCACACCGAGGGTAATGACGTATTCGTTCGGTGCCAAAAGCTGATTTCCGGCCAACGCCCGCACCCCCGCGGCGGCCTCCCGCCGCAGCGCGGCCTCGACCTCCTCGGGGACGACGGCCCCGCCGAAGACCCTGGCCATCGCATCCTCCACGGCGGATTCGAGCCTGCGCTCGATGCGCTGAACCAGCCCGCGCTGGCTGTCCATCCGCTGCCGCCTCACTCGCCGCCGTCAAATCGTCGTGCCGGGGGACGCGTCGCTGCGGCGTGTCGCTGCGCTGCATCCGCCCTGGACATGGTATCGACCCGGTATGCCGCCGCGGCACCCTTGTCCGGCGGAGAATCGGATAAGAGCAGGTCACGAAGGGGTCACGGCAGCCTGCGCTACGGTGGGCTGCGGATACCGAACCGGGTCGGAAGCACCCGTCGGGAGCCGTGATAGGCTCCCCCGGTCGCTCGGGCGAGTGGCGGAATGGCAGACGCGCTGGCTTCAGGTGCCAGTGTCCTTCGGGACGTGGGGGTTCAAGTCCCCCTTCGCCCACAATTTTCGTTCGGCAGCACCCCGGCCTTCTTCGGCCGGGGTTTTCTGTTTGCTGGGCCGGTTGCGGAAACGGGCTGCACCAGGCGCCCAGCGCTAGGGACCCGCCCCCGGCGCCTGCCGCAGCCCCGGCAGCACGTACCGGCGCAGATGCCGTCGCACCGCCGCCGGGTCGTCGGGATCGATGTGATTGCCCGGGACGCTGCCCAGGCTGATCATCACCCGGGCAATCCACTCGCTGGCCTCCGGCAAGTCGGTGTCGCGGTGGATGTCCCCGGCGGCGGCGGCCGTCTCCAAAAACGGATACCAGAACGCCGCAAGGTCGGGAACCAGGCCACGTACCCCGGCTCCGGCACACGCGGTGAACTCCTCCGGTTCCGCGGTGCGCAGCCGCATCAGCAGCGTGCCCGGATCGTCGTAGGCGCGGCGGCCGATCTGCACGCCGGCCACCAGCTGCTCCTCGAAACCGGGCAGCGTCGACAGCTCGGCGCGCGATTGCGCCCAACTGGTCTCGATGAGCCGGATGATCGCGGCGCCGACCAGCGAGGGCTTGTCCGGGAAGTTCCGGTACAGCCAGGCGCGGGACACCCCGGCGCGCTCGGCGACGTCGATCATCGTCGTCGCCCGGATCCCCTTGTCGGCCAACAACTGCTCGGTCGCGTCCAGCAGCCGATCGGTTGTCGACGACACCGATCCCGGCTTTGCGTCCACGAGGCACCTCCTGGCCGGCAAGCCTAACAAGGGAGTAGACAGATTCGAAGATCTGTGTACTATTGCCACCCATTAGGTAGACACTTCGTCCGAACCTGTCTACTCCCCCGACGCCGGAGGTTCACCCGTGTCCGCACCTCGCACCGCGATCATCGGCGCCGGCATCAGCGGCCTAACCGCCGGAAAGATGTTGTCGGACTACGCGATCGACTACACCTGCTTTGAATCGTCCGACCGGATCGGCGGCAATTGGGCGTTCGGCAATCCCAACGGGCATTCCAGTGCCTACCGGTCGCTGCACATCGACACCTCCAAGCACCAGCTGTCTTTCAAAGACTTTCCGATGCCTGCCCACTATCCGGACTTCCTGCACCACACGCTGGTCAAGGAGTACCTGGAGTCCTACGCCGAGGCCTTCGCGCTCAAACGCCACATCGAGTTCGACACCGAGGTCGCCCACGCCCAGCGGCTGCCCGGCGGTGGGTGGGAGCTGGAACTGGCCGGCGGCCAGCGCCGCCGCTTCGACCTGTTGGTGGTCGCCAACGGCCACCACTGGGACCCGCGCTACCCCGACTTTCCCGGCGAATTCAGCGGGCAGACCCTGCACGCGCACCACTACATCGACCCCAAGACACCGCTGGAGTTCACCGGCAAGCGCATCCTGGTCGTCGGCCTGGGCAACAGCGCCGCCGACATCGCCGTGGAACTGTCGTCGAAGGCGCTCGACAACGAGCTGACCTTGTCAACGCGCTCGGGCGCCTGGATCGTGCCGAAATACCTGGCCGGCAAGCCCGCCGACAAGTACTACCGCACCAGCCCCTACCTGCCGTACTCCTGGCAGCGCAAGTTCGCCCAGTGGGCCCAGCCGCTCATCGCCGGCCAACCCGAGGACCTCGGGCTGCCGACACCCAACCACAAGTTCTTCGAGGCACACCCCACCCAATCGGTGGAGTTGCCGTTGCGACTGGGATCCGGCGACGTCATCGCCAAGCCCAACATCAGCCGATTAGACGGCGACAGAGTGCATTTCACCGACGGCACCAGCGGCCCGTACGACGTCATCATCTACGCCACCGGCTACAACATCACCTTCCCGTTCTTCGACCCGGAGTTCATCAGCGCACCGGACAACCGGATCGACCTGTACAAGCGGATCTTCTACCCCGGCATCGACGACCTGGTGTTCGCCGGATTCGCCCAAGCCACCCCGACGCTGTTTCCGTTCGTGGAGGCCCAGGCCCGGCTGATCGGCGCCTATGCCGCCGGCCGCTACCGGCTGCCGCCGGTCACCGAGATGCGCCGGGTGATCGAGGCCGACATGCGTAAGTACACCGGCCACATGCTCGACCGGCCCCGGCACACCCAGCAACTCGATTACTTCCTCTACGAACACGACCTGCGCACCGCTGAGATCCCGCGCGGCGCGCGGCGGGCCGCCGAACTCGGCGCGCCGGCCTGGGCGGGGGTGCACACGATGGGAGCATCTGCGTGAACACGGTCCGTTTCGACAGCGGCGGCACCAGCTGTGTCGGCCGGTTCTTCCCGGCCGCCGCGGGGCGCAACGACGGCGACGGGGCTCCGGTGGTGGTGCTCGGGCACGGCTTCGGCGGCACCGTCGACTCGGGACTGATCCCGTTTGCCGAACGACTGAGCGCCGCCGGCTTCGCCGCCTTCGCCTTCGACTACCGCTATTTCGGAGCATCCGACGGCCAGCCGCGACAACGGTTTTCGATCAAAGAACAGCTCGCCGACTTTCGCGCGGCCTGCACCGCGGCGGCACGCCGGCCCGGTGTCGATCCGCAGCGGCTGGTGGTATGGGGCGTCTCGCTGGCCGGTGGGCACGTCTTCGAGGTGGCCGCCACCACGCCCGGCGTGGCGGCCGCCGTCGCGCTGACCCCGCTCGTCAGCGGACCGGCCGCCGCCGTCGCGGCGCTGCCGCACCACCGACCGTCGACGTTGCTGCGCTCGACGCTGACCGGCTGGCGCAGTGCGCTGGCCCAGCGGGCAGGCCGCGGGCCCGCGACGATCCCACTGGTGGGCCGGCCCGGTGAGCTGGCCACGCTGACCGCCGAGGGCTACTACGAGGCCTACCTCGCGATGGCCGGGCCCACCTGGCGCAACGAGGTCGACGCCGGAGTCGGCCTGCAGTTGGGCGGCTACCGCCCGGCCGCCAAGCACGCCGCGGCGATCCGCTGCCCGATGCTGGTGCAGATCGCCGACTTCGACCGCGGTGCTCCCCCGCAGGCCGCGGCGAAGGCGGCGTTCGCCGCCCGCGCCGAAGTCCGGCACTATCCGTGCGACCACTTCGACGTCTTCGCCGGCGGCGACTGGTTCGACCACGTCGTCGATCACCAGATCGCCTTTTTGGCCAGGCATCTGGCCGTACCGACCGCTACCGTCACGGGTTAGGAGGGCGCGATGGCCGAGACGATGCAGCAACTGCTTACCGAACGCGCAGACGCCGACGGGCCGGCAGTGCTCTACAACGATGCCCGCGGCGGGCAGCTCCGCTGGAGCTGGCGCGAATACATCGCCCGCGCGGCCCGCCATGCCGCCGCGGTGCTCGCCCGCGCCGATACCGACCGCCCGATGCACGTCGGTGCACTCTTGGGCAACACACCGGCGATGCTCACCGCGGTGGCCGGCGCCGCGCTCGGTGGCTACGTGCTCTGCGGGGTCAACGACACCCGGCGTGGTTCGGCGCTGGCCGCCGACCTGCGCACCGCCGACGTGCAGATCCTGCTGGTCGACGCCGAACACCGCCCGCTGCTGCAGGGCGTCGACCTGACCGGCGTCGCCGTCATCGATGTCGACGACGCGGCCTGGCAGCAGACGTGCGACGGCGCCGGCGAGCTGACCCCGCACCGGCAGGTGCAAGCGAGCGACCCGTTCATGCTGATCTTCACCTCCGGCACCAGCGGCGACCCGAAAGCCGTGCTGGTCAACCACCTGATGGTGCTGGTCGCCGGGCAAGCCCTCACCGAACGGTTCGGCCTGGGCTCCGACGACGTCGTCTACCTGTCCATGCCGTTGTTCCACTCCAACGCGATCGCCGCCGGCTTCGGGCCCGCGGTCGCCGCCGGCGCGGCGATGGCCCCGGCCAAGTTCTCCGCCTCGCGCTTCCTCGCCGACGTCCGGGGCTACGGCGCCACGTACATGAACTACGTCGGCAAGCCGCTGGCCTACGTGTTGGCCCACCCCGAGCAACCCGACGACGCCGACAACCCGCTGCGAGTCGCCTTCGGCAACGAAGCCTCCGAACGCGACATCGGCGAGTTCGCCCGGCGGTTCGGCGTCCAGGTCGTCGACGCCTTCGGCTCCACCGAGAACGCCGTCACCATCACCCGCGACGAGGGCACCCCGCCCGGCTCGGTGGGCCGCGGGTTTCCCGGGGTAGCGATCTACCACAGCGATCCCGTCGCCGAATGCGCGCCCGCGATCTTCGACGAACACGGGATGCTGACCAACCCCGACGAGGCGATCGGGGAACTGGTCAACACGACCGGCGCCGGCTTCTTCTCGGGCTACTACAACAACGAGGCCGCCACCGCCGAACGGATGCGCGGCGGCATGTACTGGTCGGGTGACCTGGCCTACGCCGATGCCGACGGCTGGATCTACCTGGCCGGGCGCACCGCCGACTGGATGCGGGTCGACGGGGAGAACCTCGCGGCCGCGCCGATCGAACGCATCCTGATGCGGCATCCCGACATCAACCAGGCCGCGGTGTATGCGGTGCCCGACGGTAACGTCGGCGACCAGGTGATGGCCGCGCTGGTGTTGCGCGACGACGCCGGACTGACCCAGGACGAGTTCACCGATTTCCTTGCCGCCCAAGAGGACCTGTCCCCCAAGGCGTGGCCCCGTTACGTCCGTCTGATGGCGCAGCTGCCGGCGACGGCGACCAACAAGATCCTCAAACGGCTGCTGGTCGCCGAGGGCAGCGAGGTCGGCGCGGACCCCCTGTGGGTGCGCCCCGACCGACAACGCGCATACCTTGCGGCGACGGGATCACCGGCATGACCGGGCGCGCCCCCGTCGCGCTGATCGTCGGCGGCGCCTCGGGAATCGGCCTGGCCACCGCGCACGCCTTGGCCGCGCGCGGTGACCACGTGGTGATCGCCGACATCAACGCCGAAGCAGCCCAGCAGCGGGCGGCCGAGATCGGCGAATCGGCCAGCGCCGTGGCCGCCGACGTCACCGACGAGGACAGCGTCGCCGCGGCGTTTGCGGCCGCCTGCACGGCCGGACCGCTGCACACCGCGGTCAGCTGCGCGGGAATGTCGATCATCGGCGCCATCCCCGACATCGAACTGGCCGGCTGGCAGGCCACCATCGATGTCTGCCTGACCGGCACCATGCTGGTGATCAAGCACGCGGCCCGGGCCCTGCAAGACGGCGGCAGCATCGTCGCGGTCTCCTCGCTCAATGGCCGGCAGCCCGGGACCGCGATGGCCGCCTACTGCAGCGCCAAGGCCGGGGTGAACATGCTCATCCAGGTGGCCGCCCTGGAGCTGGCCGCCCGCGGCATCCGGGTGAACGCGGTCTCCCCCGGTCTGGTCGACACTCCCCTGGTCGCCGGGCTGGCGATGGTGCCTGGGCTGACCGATGAGTACCTGGAGAACACCCCGCTCGGGCGGGCCGGAGTGCCCCGCGACATCGCCGACGCGGTGGAGTTCTTGACCTCCGAGCGCGCCGCCTGGATCACCGGGTCCGCCTTCGACATCAACGGCGGCGCGCATCTGAAGCGCTACCCCGATGTGCTCGGCAAAGTGCAAGCCCTAGCTGAAGGATGACCCCATGCGCAGTGTGGTAATCGATGCGCCCGGATCGATCCGGGTCGACACTCGCCCCGAGCCGGTGTTGCCCGGCGCCGACGGTGCTGTGGTCGCGGTGACCGCGACCGCGATCTGTGGCTCGGATCTGCACTTTTACGAGGGTGACTACCCCATCGTCGACCCGGTACCGCTGGGCCACGAGGCGATCGGCACCGTCGTCGAGGTCGGCCCCGAGGTGGCCTCGGTGCGCGTCGGTGACCGGGTGATGGTGTCCTCGGTGGCCGGCTGTGGGCACTGCGCCGGGTGCGCCACCCGGGACCCGATCCGCTGCCATTCGGGTCCGTTGATCTTCGGCTCGGGCGCCCTCGGCGGTGCGCAGTCGGAGCTGCTGGCGGTGCCGGGAGCCGACTTTCAGCTCGCCCGCATCCCCGACGGGCTATGCGACGAAGAAGCCCTGCTGCTCACCGACAACCTCGCCACCGGCTGGGCGGCGGCGTTACGCGCCGACATTCCAGTGGGCGGCACCGTGGCCGTCATCGGGCTGGGGGCAGTGGGGCTGTGCGCGGCGCGTAGCGCGCTGTTCCTCGGCGCGGCAACGGTTCTCGGCGTCGACCCGGTGCCGCAGCGCCGCGAACGGGTGGTGGCCATGGGGATCACCCCGGCGCAGCCGTCGGCGACGGCCGCGGCGATGGAGCTGACCGGCGGGCGTGGGGTGGACGCGGTGATCGACGCGGTCGGCTCCGATGTGACGATGTCGGATGCGCTCACCGCGGTGCGGGCCGGCGGAACGGTGTCGGTGGTGGGAGTACATGACTTGGCGCCATTTCCGTTCCCGGCGTTGCCGGCGCTGGTGCGCAGCATCACGTTGCGGATGACCACCGCCCCGGTGCAGCAGACCTGGCCGCAGCTGATTCCGCTGCTGCAGTCCGGCCGGCTCTCGGTGGACGGCATCTTCACCACCGAGATGCCGCTGGATGCGGCGGCCGACGCCTACCGGGCTGTGGCCGCCCGCTCCGGGGATGTGGTCAAGGTGCTGCTGACGCCGTAGCGCGGGCGGTCAGCGGGAACGACGTTGACAGTGTGCAGCGCTGTGATCACAGCCACGGGCTGCTGGTCGCGTCGGCGACGGGCCTTCCTGAAGCCGTTCCTCACCTAGCCACCGCGCGCCGGCCGCGGCCGCAGCCGCACCGGCGGCAGGGGCGGGGCGGGCAGCCGATCCAGCCGGCCCCGGTAACCGGTGACCGCACCGAAGCGTTCGTCGCCGTCTTGCCACTGCCGCCTGAACTCGACGACCTCCTCATGGCTGCGGCCGATGAGGTTCCACCACAGCACCAACTCCTCGCCGAACGGCACCCCGCCCAGTAGCAGCACCCGGGCGGGAAAGTCACCGGTATTGCGCAGCGGCAACACCTTTCGACCTGGCCCCTGGTAGCCCACCGCGCCCACACCGACAGCGGCCCCGCCCAGGGCGACCGCGCCCCGGTCACACAGCACGCCGTGCTCGAACGCGGGATCGACGTCGAGCACGAGTTCGCTGCGGGGGTCCAGGTCGACTTGGGCGCCGAGCAGGGGAGTGAAGGACGGCACCGGGGAGCGGCGGCCGGCCAGCTCGCCGAGAAACACCTGCGCCGTGCCGCCGGGCAACGAAACCGGTTCGGGGACAAAGTGGTTGAAGGCACGCCCGGTGAAGCGCGCGGAGTCCGGCAGCGCCACCCACAGCTGCACGCCGTGCAGGATCGGCGCGTCGACGGAGACCTCCGAATGACAGATGCCCGCACCCGCCGTCATCAGGTTCAGCTCGCCAGGGCGCACCAGCGCGTGCACCCCGGCGCTGTCGCGGTGTTCGACCAGCCCGCTGAACAGCCAGGTCGCCGTCTGCAGCCCGGTGTGCGGATGGGGCGGCACGTCCATGCCGCCATCACGGCCGATGTCATGGGGCCCGTAGTGGTCGATGAAGCACCAGGCGCCGATCAGCGAGCGCTGCCGCTGCGGCAAGGTGCGGCGCACCCGCATGGCACGCGGGCCGCCCAGCGGCACCTCGCGCGGGTGCAGTACCTCAATGCCGTCGGCCGGGCCTGCGGCACAGGCGAATTCAGCAGAGTCGGTCTCCAGGTTGCTCACACCGTCCACCTCCGCGCCGTGCACCAAGCCGCGCCGGTGACACTACCGCTCACGCCGCAGTGGGGGAGCCGATCCCGCCGGAGGGCAGGTGAAACACCGCAGCTGTCACCGGCAGCTGCTCACCTTCGTGGTTGGCCAGCAGCGTCTGGTTGTCGGGCAGCTCGCGCGCGTTGATCTCCCCGGCGGCGATCGCCCGCAGGGTGGCGTGGGCACGGGCGAGTTCCGCGCGCTTGCGGTACTGGCCGCCGGGAAGCTTCACGCCGGCCCACACCCCGTATTCCTCGCTGCGTTCGACGGCGAGAGCGGCGCACCGGCGCTGTTGTGCCAGCGGGCAGCGGCGCAGGCACAGCAGCCGCGCCTCGATCGAGGACTGTTCGTAGGCCCGGGCCTTGGCGGCCCCGTCGGCCCCGTCGGCGTCGGGGTAGCCGAACCACAGTTCCGGGTTCGTGGAGCAGGGCGGTTCCATGGGACAGCCTCCTTCTGGAAACAGAGCGAATAACGTAGATAGAAACGTATACACCTGAAGGGGTCTAGCGCAAGCGAAAGGGGATAAAAACATATATGTAAGTAGAGATGGCCGAGGCTGTGTAGTATCCGGACATGGTCGGGGCGCAACGATGAGCCGCGAATCGGCGGGCGCGGCCATTCGGGCACTGCGTGAGGCGCGGGACTGGTCGCTGGCCGAGCTTGCCGCCGCCACCGGCGTCAGCATCATGGGCTTGAGCTACTTGGAGCGCGGCGCCCGTAAGCCCCACAAAAGCACTGTTCAGAAGGTCGAAAATGGTCTCGGCTTACCGCCGGGCACCTATTCCCGGCTCTTGGTTGCCGAAGATCCCGACGCCGAACTGGCGCAGCTGATGTCCACGAGCGGACCCCGGATGACGCCCGCACGGCCCGCCGGAACCGTTGTCGTCGACCGCCACAGCGACACCGAAGTGCTGGAGGGATTCGCCGAGGCGCAGCTCGACGCGTTGCGTTCGGTGATCGCTCGACTGCCGTCGGAAACATCAGACGAATACGAGACGTATATTCTTTCCGTGATCGCGCAGTGCGTGAAGGCGGAGATGCTGGCGGCGAGTTCCTGGCGCGTAGCCGTGAACGCGGGCGCGGATCATGCCGGCCGGCTCATGGCGCACCTGCAGGCCCTGGAGGCCACCCGCGCCGAGCTGCTGCAGCGTATGCCGACCAGCTTGACCGCCCGGTTCGATGAGGCGTGCGCGCGGTCGTCGCTGCCCGAGCCAGTGATCGCGTCGCTGCTCGGTGTGAGCGTCGAGGAGATGTGGGACATCCGCAACAAGGGCGTCATCCCCCCGGGCGCGCTAGCCCGGGTGCGCGCGTTCGCCGAGGGAGAGAGGCAACCATGACCGACGGCGATGTCGAGGTACTGAACCGTGCCTACCGGCTGTTCGCGGCCCACCCGCAGCCGGTGTCCTTGGATGCGCGGCTGGATCGTTATGTCGATCTGCTCGAACGAACCGCGCAGTTGGATACCGGCCCGGGCCATGAGCGTTACCGGCAGGCGGTGCTCGCCCAGCGCAACCGGTTGCTGACCAACGCCCGCACCGATGCCGCCGCAACGGCCCTGCTTGCCGCCGCAGTCGCCGACCATGCCCGGGCCGGACAGCAGACCAAGGGTGTCGTCGCGGCGGCCCGTGCCGACGCGGCCGTCGTCGCCGATACCCCGCTGGCACAGCGTGAGGCGATGCGCCGACGAGCAGCACGGTTGCGTGCCCAACGAGCCCACGTGCTGCTGGCCCGACACCGCGCACAGGCACATCGAGCAGGGCTGCGACGACTCCGCTACCGGACACGGGGCCGGACGCCGAACTTGAATCAGTTGCGGCTACCCAATACTCGTGCCGGGTTGGCGGTCCGCGCCGCGTTGTCGCGGCTCGGGAGGCCCTACGTGTGGGGTGCCACCGGCCCGGACCGATTCGACTGCTCGGGGCTGACCCAGTGGGCCTACAAGCAAGCCGGTGTGCCGCTGTCGCGCACCACGTACACCCAGATCCACGACGGAATCCCGGTGCCGCGCTCCGCTATTCGCCCTGGCGATCTGGTCTTCCCCAGCACCGGTCACGTCCAGCTGGCAATCGGCGGCAACATGGTGGTCGAAGCGCCGCATGCCGGAGCGAGTGTCCAGATCAGCCCGCTGGGCGCGCACGTGGCGATTCGGCGCCCGGTGCCGTGACCGCCCTGTCCACACCGGTCCGGCGGGTGAATTGTCGGCGCACCGCGGCATCGGTACAGTCACCGGCCATGGAGCGGTCAGTACCTGAACAGCGGCCTGTCGCACCGGTGTTGGGCTGAGGACATGACGTCCCGCGACGATGTGCTCGACGCGATCCACCGGATCGAACGGGCCGGCGGCGCGGGCGATGCGACGCGCATGGCGCAGGCGGCGCTGACCCTGCCCCTTCCCGAGGCGGGTTTCGCCCGCATCCTCGACGGACTGCAACCGGCTCAGGCGGCGGCGGTCCAAGAACAGCAGGGGCGTGCGGTGCAAGCGATGAAGACCGCCGAAGCCGCACTGGCGCAGCAGCTGTCGGCGACCGCGGAGTTCGATCGGCAGATCATCGAAGCGCTCCAGCACGCGCATAAGACCACCCTGGAGGGCCGTCGGCGACTGGACAATCTGCAGATCGAGATCGTCGGCGCCGCCCAAGCCTGGGACCTGAGCACCGCCGCCGGCGCCCGGGAGTTCCAGCGGTTCTTGATCGCCAAACTCGCCGCGATCATCCAAGTGGTCGAAGAGGCCAACGATGACGACATCTCCAAACAGGCGCTGGCCACCGCGTTGACGGCACTGTATGCCACTCAGACCGACCGTGAAACGCCGGCGCCGGTCGGGCGTGCGCCGGACCCTGACGACGATCCGGCATTGCTTCGCTCCGCGCCGGGTGGCGATGAGGACCCCTACCTCGATCCGCTTCCGGAAGACGAAGCGGAGGCGGATTACCCACTGTCACCGGAGCGGACGGCGGAGGCGCCGGCGATGCCGACAGTCCCCGGCCTCGGCGGTGAGGGCCCGGGATTCGGCGCGATGCCTGCTGCCATGCCTGCCGGGTTTCCGTCTGCCGGATTGCCATTCGGCCCGGTCGGCGGCGATGCACCCGCCGACGATGAGGTCGAACCGGAGCAGATGTCGCCGGCCGACGACACCGCCGCAGCCGAGGATGACGAGACCGATGACGACAGCCTGCCGGAAACCCCGCACGACGACGGCCCCGTCACCGTGACGCTGCCCGACGGTGCGACGACCGCCATCGCCGATCCGCGACTGGCTGCGGCGATGCAGGCCGCCGCCGACGGAACGCCCGTCGCAGAGGCGTTCCGCCGTCAGGGGATTGACATTCCACCGCCCGGCATCCCGGTGACGGCACCGGTCGACCAAGCCCGGCTGCGGCCCGGTGACATCGGGGTGTTCACCGACCGCCATGCGGTGGCCGTCGGGGACGGCAGGGCACTGCTCGACGGACAGCTCCACCTCGCCGCTAACTTGCGCGGTCCCGGATTCCTGGGCTGGCAACATCTGCGAATCGAGGACCACACCGGGACCGGTGAACCGGCCCCGACCCGGCCGGCCGGGCTTTTGCGAGGCCCGCGAGCTTGAAAATCCGCGTTCCACCCGTCATCGTCGATTAGCCAGGGAGGTAGGAGATGCCAGAGAAGATCCACGTCGATCAGGCGGTTCTGACCAACGCCGCCGGGAACCACCAGCAGGCTTCGGATTACCTGGCCACCGTCGCGGCATCCCACGAGGGGATCCGGACGACCCTGAATGCGCTCGGCCCGATCTACGGCGACTTTCGCCAGGCGGCCGGCTCGTTGCTCGACGCCCGCAAGAACTGCTACGACGATCAGTCGAGCGAGCATTCGCAAGTGTCGGACAATCTGAACCGGGCTGTGGCAACGTGGAACAAGCATGAAGACGACTCCGCCGCGGCCTTCCGGCACCTCACCGACGGGCGCTGATGACTGAACCGAATCCGGCGTTCGATACCACCCATCCGAGCGGTGATGTGCTGTTCCGGTCCTGCCGCGGCGGCTATCTGCACAGCGTGGTGCTGAGTGAGGCGGCCATGTCGGCCG